>DASREP010000034.1:0-88866 GCA_035652015.1 Bradyrhizobium sp.
TGTCCCTAGCTCCCCGTCAGGCTCTTGCGGCCTTTGAGCACGTACGGGCTCAGATCCAGCGACGGGCGGTTGGTTAGAACCGCCCGTTCGCACATTCTGGCAGATTTTGCAGACACAAGATCACGTATAAGCCGTAAACCACTGCGCAGGGAGGGCCGGTTGCTACCGCCTGTACCTGTGGTCTTCGCGCTTCGCGCACTTTTTCCGCGCGGGCCCCCGGGTGCAGCGGCCACCCGGCTCTCCCTGCTCCCTCCGATTTTCAGGAGGGGCCAATGCCAAAGCAAAACTCGGGCGAAACGCGCCGCGAGAACGAGACCGCTTGCAAAGCGCGCCCTCGCCGTCCGACTGGGCCAGGCTGCCCATCGTCACCTCAGGTCCGTGAAAAGAATCAACAAGCGTCCCCAACGCGCCCACGTCGCTCCCAGTTCCGGACTCAAATCCGCCTTGGACTCAATCAAGGCTCCTCGTTGCGACTGGGGCGCAAATCGAGTTGGGGGCTTAGGATGAATAGCGAAGATCCGTCGCACGACAAGCCGCAGCTTGTCGTGTCATTGCAGGATGCTGACCGGATGCGCCGGGAACGGAAATCACAGCCAAGATCACCCGCTTGTGATCACGACTTCAATGACGTGCTGACCTCGCCCCTTCGCGAGGACAAGGCCTTATCCGACGATGAATGGCGCCAACGCAGCGTTGACAACATCATGGCGCTGCTCAAGGCCAATGCCGAGCTTCGCGCGCTCGCGGTGAAGCTCTCGGACATCCTTGCTGCGCGCGCGGGATGGGATTTGAGCACGCTGGAAAAGGCCGCGAAAGCCGCGCAATCCCGCATGCAGCAGTCGCGACGAAACTGAGGGAACCTGCAACTGCGGCGCAGGCGCAACACTCCGGCGAAATCGTGACAGCAGCGCGGGGCGCCGGCCAAAGCCTGCGGAATCTGCCGTATTCTGAACCCATTCCGCTGGTCATCCTCGCAACGCAACGGATGGGAGCTGCGGCAGAAAACTGCACGTTCCTGCAAACTTTAAGGAGAAGTTCCGTGGTGAAAATTCTGATCGCAACCGGTGCCGTGCTTGCTCTGGTGACGGCCGCGTCCGCCGCCGACCTGCCTCGCCCGCAGCCCGTGCCCGCCTATCCCGCGGCCCCGATCGGCAAGATGCCGATTGGCAAGTCACCTGTCGGCAAGGCCCCGATCGGCAAGGCGCCGGTCACGGCCCGCTACTGATCGAAGTGAGATCCGCAGGGTGGGTTAGCCGCTAGCGCGTTACCCACTCAAGCGGAGAATGACGACGAGGGCGGGCTGCGTTGCGCGGACCCGCCCTGTGAACTGCGTACCGTCTGGAAATACGGTCTGGAAATGGAGCAGGCATGGCAAACAAACTGAACCGCTTGGCGCTATGCCTGCTCGCGGGACTGGGTGCACACGCAATTCAGCCGGCTACCGCCAACGAGAGCACGGCGCGTGCGAGCGATGCGAAAGCACTCGCTTCTGCCGACACGGGCGGCGACGTCACGCCTGCGCATGCGGCGACGCGGAAGCCGATGTCGTCCACGGCCAAAGGCCCCTATTATGTCGACTTCCGCGCGCGCACGGCGGCGAGCTGGGGACACACCTTCGTGTGGTACGGCAAGACAAGCGAGCGCGCGGTTGACGTCGCGGGTCTGACGCCAGCCGGAGATGTCGGCGCTTACATGCTGGGCTATCTCACCTGGGTGCCATCAGAGACCGGCGCCAGCTACGGCGATCTCGACCCGGAATACCTGACTGCGCATTACAAGGTCTACCTGAACGAAGCCGACGCCAAGCGCGTGTTCGCCTTCATCAAGCATCTGCAGGCGACGTCAAAGGTGTGGAACGCCTACACGACCAACTGCACTGGCTTCGTCGGCGAGATCGCCGAGTACATGGGCCTGAAGACGCCGTCGCGCTGGACGCGCCCTGAGAACTACGTCAACGAGCTGAAGGAGCTCAACAGCGGCCGCCAGGTGGTGCGGCTGTCGGAGCAGCAGTGAGCGAGAGCGGCGGGCCAGCGCGATCGAGAGCCCGCCTTCCTCACGCGAGCGGTCAAGCCGCCTTGGCCTTCGGCTCGGCCTCCGACGTCTCCATCGCGCGCATATAGAGATCGAGCAGCGTATCCCGCTCGTCGCGCTCATCCTTGTCCTGCTTGCGCAGCTTGATGATCTCCTTGAGGATTTTGACGTCGAACCCTTCGGCCTTGGCCTCGGCGAAGACCTCCTTTTTCTGCTCGTTCAACTCAGCAAGCTCGGCATCGATAGTCTCGACCCGCTCCACGAATGAACGAATGCGTCCGCCCGGAATGGTGATGTCAGACATGGTCACTCTCTGATTGATGGGACGCGAAAAATGGACGCAAACAGGTGAGGAATGTATTAACTGAAAGAGGTCATTGAAAAGGAACCACGGGGGAAAACGCCATGGCCGATTTCAGTTCATTGTCATCTCCGGAGCTCGCCGCCCGCATCGCCATACTGCGCGACAACATCCGCCAGATCACCGAGCAGGCCGCCTCGCAATCAGGCGCCGCGGACGAGGACCGCAACGCCGATCGACTTGCGCAATACAATGATGAGCTGGACAGCCTGCTCCAGGAACAGGAGCGTCGCCTGCGGCAATGATGCGAGGGCATCGGACGCAGGCGCGCGTCACCTAGCCGCCGCCGTCGATCTGCCTGCCCATGATCGCGATGGCCTGCTCATAAACGGTTGCCGCGTTCCACGCCTCGATCGCCGCGAAGTTCGGCTCGCCCGGCTGGTAGCCGGCGCCGGGGCGCCAGCCGTGCGCTTTCAGGAAATTGGCGGTCGAGGACAATGCGCCGGAAGCCGTCTCGAGATTGCCAACGCCATATTCCAGCATCGTCTTGGGCAGGAACTGAGTCTGTCCGATCTCACCATGCATCGAGCCACGCTGGCTCGCCGACAATGTGCCGCGATCGATCAGCTTGAGCGCGGCGTAGAGCTGGTCGGTGAAATACTCCGGCCGCCGGCAGTCATAGGCCAGCGTTGCAATCGAGGACAGCATGTTCTGGTTGCCATGCTGGCTGCCGAAGCCTGTCTCCATGCCCCAGATCGCGATCAGAGGCCCTGCGGGAACGCCGTAGCGCTGCTCGATGGATGCGAACAACGCTGCGTTCCGCTGCTTCATGCTGCGGCCACGCGCCACGATGGCAGCAGCGCCGCGTTTGACCATGAACGCATCCAGCGACAGCTTGAAACTGTGCAGGCTGCGGTCGGCGGCGATGGTCGCGCTGGCATAATTCGTCTGCTCAAGCGCGGCGATGCCCGCGCTACCAATACCCTTGGCCTGCGCCTCGGCCGCGAACTCCCGCTTCCAGGCTTCGAAGCCGCCCGGCCCGTTGCCGCACTGCGCCGCCTGAACATCCGGCGCAAGCCCCATCACCACCGCCCAGACGGCAAATGTCGCAATCGCAAGCTCTCTGCGCTTGTTCATTCCAAAAACTCCCTTCCGGCCCCTGGCCGGCTCAATGCAGGCGCCCAATCTACCATGCCTATGGGATCGCGACAGTGCGGGCGCGATCATGGATTGACAAGGCAGGAGGCGCGCGCGGAAATGGCGGGCTCGCCGGCGACGCCGACGAAACAGATTTGCTACCAAGTGTGGGAACGATGAACAGGAACGCGGTGGACTATTCAGAGCAAGAGCGGGACAGGGTTGTCATTCGCGACCTGATCGAGAATTGGGCCGTCTGGCGCGATGCGGGCGACTGGGAGCGCTTTCGCACCGTCTGGCACGCCGATGGCCGGATGAACGCCACCTGGAAACAGGGCACTGCCGAGGAGTTCATCAAGGCCTCGATCGAGGGCTGGAATCGCGGTGTCAGCATCCTGCATTTCCTGGGCGGGATGTCGATCGATCTCGAGGCGACCCGCGCCATCGCCCAAACCAAGATGACGATCTCCCAGCGCGGCGAGGTCCATGGCGTGCTCTGCGATGTGGTCTGCACCGGCCGCTTCTATGACTTCCTTGAGAAGCGGCAGGGCCGCTGGGGCCTGGTCGAGCGTCAACCGATCTATGAGAAGGACCGCATGGATCCGGTCGATCCCAGTGCGAGCCTCAAGCTCGACAGCAATCTGCTGGCGCAATTTCCGAGCGGCTACCGCCACCTCGCCTATCTGCAGTCGCAAATCGGCTATCCCGTGAAGCGCGATATGCCCGGCCTGAAGGGAGCGGAGGTCGAGGCGCTCTATGAACGCGGGCGACGCTGGCTGAGCGGAGAATATCTGTCCGGTGAGCGATGAAGCGAACCGCTCGCGCTTACGTCATGCTGCCCGGCATGAAGCAGCGGATCTCGAGACGGAGTGGGGCGCCGACCGCCCAATGATAGATCGGCCACACCATCGTCCGTCCCGCGCGGTTCGGCTCTGTGATCACGGCCTCCTCAGGAACGTCCCACCATTGCCCCTGGATGCGGACGCGATAATGGCCGTCCCTTGATTCCCAATCGACATCCGCCAGCGCCGTGCCGTCGGCATCCGAGCAGCAGGCGCCCTTACTCGAATGCAGGCTCTCGAACCAACCCTTGAGCGGCGAATTCGCATAGCGGCCGTCGAGATCGCGGGCGACCGCTGCATCTGGTGCAAGAAGATGGGCCGCCACGGCGGTCGAGAAAACCACCGTTGTGGTGATCACCCAGTTGCGTAAACGTAGCTTCGTTCGTTCAGTCCCGTTCATGAGTTCGCAGCCCCCGATGGTCGCAAAAAGGCTTGCGCTCGGTGCTGCAAGGCCGGTGCCAACCGGGACAAAAGCGGTGGCAAGCCGCAAGTTGTGAAGAAGCGAGCCGGCCCGGGCGCGCATGAGAGCAAGCTGACGAGGACGCATCTTGCAGAGCGGGTAAGCGCAAGCGCTATCCGGGACTTTACGGCCCAGCAGATCGAGCCCACAGCTATTCAGGATTACCGTTACCAGCCAGAATCTGCGCCGCACCTGCAATGCCGCGGCGGAAGGCCTCGTCGAATGTGACGCCGCGCACGCGCCAGAGGTGCGACTGCCCCTCCCACTCCAGCCGCCAATCGGTGACCCATCCGAGATCCCCGTCGCTCCAGGCGAGGTGCCCGACCAAGGGGACATCGCCGCCCTCGTCGGCGGCAGCAGCCGCGAACGTCGCAGCCGGCAGCGCAGCCGCCGTGATCGTCCATTTCGCGAGCACCGCAGCGGTCGGCAGCACAATAGGCATGCCGCGCTTCTCGGCCGCGGCCAAAAGCGAATCCCTTTGGAGGTCGGATTGCCGCAAGTCCGACGCCACCATGAATTGCCGCGCGCCCTGCTCCATCTCGACAAACACCGCAAGCACCGGCCGATGCGACGACCAAGGCTTGAGGCCAAGCGTTGCGAGCAGGCTGCCGATCTTCGCCTGGTCGAAATCAACAGTGAGATCATAGGGCCGGTCGCGCGTGCCCTGCTCGTCGCGGGTCGGTGTGCCCGACATCTGATCGTGATAAGAGAAGCCTTTCACATAGTCGCGCGCATTCGCCTTGGCGGCCTCGAGCCGGGGATCGTCCGCAAGCCGGCCCGCGGCTGCAACCTTGATCAGAACGTCCTGAAGACACGCGGCAAAGCCGGTCAGACGGTTGGCCTCGCCCTGTCCGGTGACGATGGTTTGCGCGCGATAGAGATGATCCGTCGCGGCTGGCGCTTGCTCCGCGCGGCCCATCGGGGGCCAACTGAGCAGCAGCCCGAAGACGAGCGCCGCGACGAACCCTACCGCGCGCCCTTCAAACTGCAGGACGTGGTGCAGGTGGTGGCGACGCCCCGTTGGCATTGTTTGCAGACGGCGACACATTGGTCATAGATCTTCGGATTGTACGCTGGAAACAGCTTGCGCGCGCAATCATCGACCGAGCCGGTGGACTCGGGTTCCTGCTGCGAACAGGCGCCAACGACCAAGGCGATGGCGAGCAAAAGCCCGATGCGTCGCATGCAAGCATGATTGAGCAGCCTCATCACGATCGCCTCTCCCCCACCAGCTATTTTAGCGGCAAGAATCGGCTTGTTGACAAGCCCCTTGGCGAAGCGCGAACAGGAGCTTTTGCTCCTTCCGCGGCGCAACGAAGCAAAACGTTCAGTCAATATCTCGAGTTTGGCTACGTCGCGAGCTGCGGCGTTTGTGCGGTATAATGCTCGACGAAGTCGCCAATATAGTCGGGCACCGCAATACCTTCGATATCGCAGCGCATACCGATTTCCTCGGCGACCTCCCTGGAAATATCCCTGCTCCAGTGCTCCAGCGTGTTGAAGGCGACGATGCGAACGGGCGCGTTGAAGCGGCCGCCGAGCAAGTCCGCAATCACAGTTTCAAAATCAGACCGCTCCACTTCGGTCTCGCGGCTGGAGCCGGGAGCGCCGATGCAGTCCACGACGAGATAGATCGTCTGATCCGCCCCGTACGGCACCATTGGCGGCGCCAAGCCGATCTCCGGCATACGCCCCTCCACTGAGACTTGTTCATTGCTTGCGCTTTGTCCGATGCACCAACGGCGACCACCGCGTTCGGTTCCAGACGGGCCGGGATCACTCAGTCAGCACGCGGCAAATCTTGAGGGCGTCGGCGGCAACCGCGTCGACGCTCTTGGCGTAGCCGCTTCGGATCCAGGCCTTCGCGATCTGGATCATGGCACCGACGGCCCCTGCCCGGACGAGCTCCGTGCTCTTGAGCCTTGCGTTCGTCTCCGGCGCTAGCGTGCGCGCCAACAGTTCGCCGAATTCGCGCAGCAACGCCGCGCCGACTTCGTCGACGGCTGGCCCCACCCTGGCGATCTCGACGACGAACAACTGCGCACCGACGGGATCGTCCTTCAGCACCTGGTAATAGGCGCGCAGCACGGCATGGCCGCGCTCGTCGGCGGTGCCTGCGTGTTCCCTGCGAATGGTCTCAAGGCAATCGATCAGCCGGTGCGAGACGGTATCGAAGGCAGCGATCAGCAGCGCCTCGCTGTTGGCGAAGGACTCGTAGAAATAGCGCTCCGTCAGCCCCGCCGCCTCGCAGACCGCCTTCACCGTGGCATTGCGATAGCCGACCTCGCCATAGACCCGGGTCGCCGCCTCGATCAGCCGCTCCCGCCGCGCCAGCCGCCGCTGCTCGGTGGAATGCCCGCCATAGTGCCGCTGTCCCGCCGTCTCCGCCATCTTAACCTACTTGACATGCCACATTGTCAGATGCTTAATTCTGACAATAGCGCATGTCAGAAAAAGAAAACAGATGCGCGGTGCCAAGACATCGGACCGGGGAGAACGGAATGCCAGAGCAGGTCTTCGCGCGCGGCGCTGACGTCGGCGCTGCACCAGCGGTAATGGCTGGATCGGCAGCCACAGCGGCCAATGTCACAGCGTTCAAGCCCAAACCTGAGCAGACGGATTTCGACGTCATCATCGTCGGTGCCGGCCTCTCCGGGATTGGCGTTGCCTATCACCTGCAGCGCGACTGTCCGAAAAAGTCCTTCATCATTCTGGAAGGGCGCGAAGCGCTCGGCGGCACCTGGGATCTGTTCCGTTATCCCGGCATTCGCTCCGATTCCGACATGCACACGCTCGGCTACCGGTTCCGGCCCTGGCGCGGCGAGAAGGCGATCGCCGATGGGCCTTCGATCCTCGATTATCTCAACGAGACCGCGCGGGACTACGGCATCGACCGTAAGATCCGTTACCAGCACAAGGTAAAGCGCGCATCCTGGTCGTCGACGGAGGCGCGCTGGACCCTCGACGTCGAAGGCCCCGAGGGCAACGAGGTCACCTATAGCTGCAACTTCCTGCAGATGTGCTCCGGCTATTATGATTACGACGCCGGATACATGCCGGGCTGGCCCGGCATGGAGCGCTTCCAGGGCGAGATCATTCATCCGCAGAAATGGCCGGAAAGTCTCGACTACACGGACAAGCGGGTGGTCGTGATCGGCAGCGGCGCGACCGCAGTGACGCTGGTGCCGGCGATGACGGACAAGGCCGCGCATGTCACCATGCTGCAGCGCTCGCCGACCTATATCGTGGCGCGTCCAGCCAAGGATGCGATCGCCAACTGGCTCTATGCCAAATTGCCCGAGGGCCTCGCCCACACCGTCGCGCGCTGGAAGAATATCCTGCTCTCGATGTATTTCTACAATGCCGCGCGCAAAAATCCGGAAGGTGCCAAGCAGCGCATCATCGCCATGGCCAAGGCCGAGCTCGGCCCCGGCATCGATATGACGAAGCACTTCACGCCGCGCTACAATCCGTGGGATCAGCGGCTTTGCCTGGTGCCCGACGGCGACCTGTTCAAGGCGATCCGCGCCGGCAAGGCTGAAGTCGTCACCGACGAGATCGACACGTTCACCGAGACGGGTCTGAAGCTTCGCTCCGGCAAGGAGCTCGCGGCCGACATCATCGTCACCGCGACCGGTCTCGTGATGCGGCTGATGGGCGGCATGCAGCTCGTGGTCGACGGCAGAAGCGTCAACCCCGGCGCCAGCATGAGCTACAAAGGCATGATGTTCTCGGACGTGCCGAACCTTGCCTCCACCTTCGGCTACACCAACGCCTCCTGGACGCTGAAGGCGGACCTGACCGCGGAATATCTCTGCCGCATCCTGAACAAAATGGACCGCGGCGGCTACGCCTACTGCACACCGCACAATACCGATCCCACGGTTACGCCGGACGCGACGCCGCCGCTATCATCAGGCTATATGCAGCGGGGCAAGGACGTGATGCCCAAACAAGGCTCGAAGCGTCCGTGGAAACTGTACCAGAACTACGCCAAGGACATGCTGGCGCTGCGTTTCGGCACGATCGACGACGGCACGCTGGTTTTCTCGAAGCTTCCGCAGCGCGCGGACAAGCGCGCATGAGGCTGAAGGACCGTACCGCCGTCGTCACCGGGGCGGGCTCCGGTATTGGCCGCGCGATCGCAAAATCGCTGGCGCAGCGCGGCTGTCACCTCGCGCTTGCCGATATCAGTGAGGCGGGCCTTGCCGAGACCATCGGGCTCCTCAACGGCGCGAGTGTCCGTGTCACCAGTCACAAGCTCGACGTCGCCGATCGCGACGCTGTCGCCGCATTCCCCGACGCCGTTGCCGCCGCGCATGGCGGCGCGGCGCTGCTGTTCAACAATGCCGGCGTCGCTGTCTCCGGAACCTTCGATCAGGTCAGCGAGCGCGATTTCGAATGGCTGTTCGAGATCAATTTCTGGGCGGTGGTGCGGCTGACGCGCGCCTTCATGCCGCTCCTCAAGGCGAATGACGAAGCGCGGCTTGTCAATCTCTCGAGCCTGTTCGGGCTGATCTCGCCGCCGGGCCAGACCGCCTATGCGGCCAGCAAATTCGCGGTGCGGGGCTTCTCCAACGCGCTACGCTACGAGCTCGAAGGCAGCAATGTCGGTGTCACGGTGGTGCATCCTGGGGGCGTTGCGACCAGGATCGTCGATAACGCGCGCCGGCCCGCCGGCACCAGCAATGCAGAAGTCAACGAGCAGATCGAGCGGGCCCGCCGGGTGCTCACCATGCCGCCGGCGCAGGCCGGCGAGATCATTGTGAAGGCGGTGGAACGCGGCGCGCCGCGGGTGCTGGTCGGCCGCGACGCCAAGATGATGGCACTGTTGGAGCGGCTGGCGCCGGTTTCCTATTGGAATATTCTGGGTCCCCTGCTCCGCCGCTCGGCCGACGCCGACAAAGGGAAACCGTCATGAGCATGCTCATCGCGTTGGTCGTTATCCTCGCCATAGCAATCCTGGGTCTCGTGGTCTTCACGGCACGGACCGCGCGCAAGGTCGAAGCCGCGCTGCCGCCGCGCGGCACGTTCGTGCAGATCGGTGACGAACGCATCCATTATCTCGATCGCGGCGGCGCCGGTCCGGCGCTCGTCATGATTCACGGCTTGGCGGGCAACCTCATGCACTTCACCTACGCGCTGGCCGACAAACTCTCCGGCGATTTTCGCGTGATCATCGTCGATCGACCCGGTTGCGGCTATTCGGAGCGTCCCGATGGCGCACCGGCCGACCTGAAGGCCCAGGCCGCCACGCTTGCAAAATTCATCCGCGCGCTTGGGCTGAAACAGCCGATGCTCGTCGGCCATTCGCTCGGCGGCGCGCTGTCGCTTGCGATTGCGCTCGACCATCCTGATTGCGCCGGCGGGCTGGCGCTGATCGCGCCGCTGACGCATGTGCCGGACAAGGTACCCGACGTGTTCAAGGGTCTCATCATCCGCTCACCGACCTTGCGCAAGGTCATCGCCTGGACGCTGGCAACGCCGCTCGGGATCTTGCGCGGCGAACAGGCGCTGAACGAAGTGTTCGGACCCGAGCCCGCGCCGGCCGATTTTCCGATCCGCGCCGGCGGGCTGCTGGGACTGCGCCCGAAAGCGTTCTGTTCGGCATCATCGGACGCGGTGCTCGCCGAATATGTGCTGCCAAACTATGTCGCTCGGTACGGCTCGCTTGCCCTGCCCATGGGCATGCTGTTCGCCAGAGGCGATCGTCTGCTCGACTATCGCGCGCAGGGTGAAGCGATGAAGACGACGTGCCCGGCGCTCGATCTCGAGCTTATGGACGGCGGCCACATGCTGCCGATGACCGCGCCCGATCGATGCGCAGCGCTGACCCGCCGCGTCGCTGCGCGACAACAGGACGTCACGCGTGTGATCGCGTGACCAAGACCGCGCTACTGCACCACGTCCAGCTTCACCTTGGCGACGCCCTGCCCCACCATGCCGAGCGCCTGCGCCGCCGAATAGGAGACGTCGACCACGCGCCCGCGCACATATGGGCCCCGGTCGTTGACGCGCACCGTCACCGACTTGCCTGTGTTGACATTGGTGACACGCAGGCGGGTGCCGAACGGCAGGCTCGGATGCGCAGCGGTGAGCTCATTGGCATCGAATTTTTCGCCGCTCGCGGTTTGCGAGTCCTGCGAGTAGAAAGAGGCAATCCCCTGCGACACCCGCGACGTCGTCCCACCTGACGCCTCGGGTTCGACCGCAGCCTGGCGCCGCACGACGCTCACCGGCTCGCGCGCCGCGGCATGTATGACGCGATGGTGATGCAGTGCGGCCTGCCTGTTTGGGGATGGCCACGGCCTAAAGGCGGTTCGGTTGGAAACAACCGAAGACTGTGCGCACGCCGCAAGACAGCCTGCGGCCAATGTCACCGCAGCCAACCTGCCAAGCACGCGAGAGCGCGAAGCAACAGCCTCACGCGAAGCAACGCAGTGTACGCCACTCGTGACATGCACCATTCTGGCACAACCGGACGACATGCCGTCCCCCTCAAAGTACCAGCCTCCAGCGCCGTAAGCTCCGCAGCGAATGGGGGCAGAACCGTGGCCGCTTGCGGCCGGCTACGGCGATAGCGTGACGAATTCGGGTTGAGTGTGGCGAGATGGCCACAACTAGGCCGCGCATGAGCCGGTCGCAAGGCCTCTTGCGCCCCGCGCGCCGTCAGCGCTAGCTTTCGAACAAAGACGCGAAAACTCCAGGGAGACGACCATGCGCCCCGGCGCCTACATCCTGCTCACGCTCGGGGCGGTGGCCCTTTCGGTCCCGGCTCACTCAGAGCCGCGCTCAGCCTATGTGACGCTGGTCCTGCAGGCCTTCGCTGCCAAGGTGGACTGCCCCAACACGGATGTCGTCTACCAGGACCTCGTGCAGAAGGCCCAGCAGATGCAGCAGCCGGACGGCACCACCGAAACGGTGCGGAAGGCCATCGCCTACATGCTGACCGGCGGCAAGATGGGCGAACGCGGCAATGACGAGCTGATGCAGGAGATCGCCATCGCCGTGCAGTCGACGGACATGGACCAGAAACGGCTGGGCATGCCCACCTGGTGCGAAACCCAGAAGTCCGCCCTCGCCGGCTTCATTCGCAGCAAGGGCTAACGATCACGACCGAAGCTGGCATCAGCAAACGCCCGATCGGGCACTGTTAGATTCTCGGGCGCCCTCCCAGCGTCCTTTCGGGAGAGCTGCAGCAGTTGATATATTGCTGAGATGACCACTGCGGAAGAAATTGAAAGAGCGGTCCAACAACTCCCCCCAAAGAACTTGCGCGTTTTCGCGCTTGGTTCGAGGAATTCGAAGCTGCTCAGTTCGATGCGGCAGTCGAGCGTGACGCGCGTTCCAGTAAGCTTGACAAGCTCGCGGACGAAGCACTTGCGGAGCACCGGGCAGGGCGTTCGCGTGAGCTGTGAAGCATTTTGCCGGGCTAAGGATTTGGACAGCTTACAATGCATTGCCCGCCTCGGTGCAGAAACTCGCTAGCGAGAACTACGCACTGCTCAGACGCGATCCACGCCATCCATCGCTGCAATTCAAGAAGGTCGGAAACTACTGGTCAGTGCGGGTAGGTCTGCGGAGCCCTCGCCGTCGAGATCGACGAGGGATATCTTTGGATCTGGATTGGCTCTCATGCCGAGTATGGCAGACTGCTCGGCTGAAATCGTCTGTGCTGCCTAAGCGCGATGCGATTTGGATGAATCGCATCGGGCTTTAATGTATTGTTTGAGCATGATCTTTTCGGAAAGCCGCTTCTATACTTTTCCGGATCCTGCCCTAGAACGCGCCGTCTTCTCGCCTACCGTGCCAGCACCTGCTCCAGCTTGGCAAAGAACTGCTGCCAGCCGTACCTCGCGCCATGGAAGGCCTGCTTCTGATCCGGCCGGAAGCCGGTTTGCTCCATCCGCAAATGGGTTCCCGTGCCGGTCGGGGTCAGAGTCCAGGTGACGACACTCTCAAGACCCATGGCGGCCCATGTGTAGGACAGCATCTTGTTCGGTTCGATTGCCAGGACCTGGCAATCGACCGCGCCCCAGTCTCCGCGAAGATTGAATCGATGATCGACCGCAAGCTTGAAGTCGTTCTTCATCAGCCACTCCTCGATCAGGTGCGGCTGCGTCAGCGCGCGCCAGATCTTTTCGGGTGGAAAGGCGATCTCCCGTTCGATGACAACGGAGTTGGTTTCGGTCGCGGCTTCAGTCATTGGTCCATCCTTTTAAGCAGATCTTCGAGGTGATCGAACCGGCTCTCCCAGAAGCCGGCCATTTGGCTGGTCCAGTCGATCAGTGGGGCGAGCGCGCCGAGTTGCGCGCTATAGTGCGTCTGGCGACCTTCGTGGCGGTCGCGCACCAGCCCAGCCTGCTTGAGAACGCCAAGATGCTTGGAGACGGCCGGTTGCGAGACCCCAGCCTGCGCCGTCAATGCGGCAACGGTCTGCTCTCCTCCGCGGCACAATCGCTCGAAGATGGCCCGCCGGGTCGGATCAGCGAGCGTTCTGAATAGAACATCATGGACATTTGGCGTCACATCTATAACCCCACGGTTATAGATGCATGCATAACCAGCCGGTTATGCATTGGTCAAGCGAAAATGCGCTATGCGACCGCCGTGATTTCCGCCTCGTCCTTGCCGGCGCGTAAGGTGTCGCCGATGCGCTTCCCGAGCAGCGCCTGGGCGAGCGGCGAGACATAGGAGATCGATCCTCTGGTCGGATCGGCCTCGTCCTCGCCGACGATGCGGAACGTCTGCTGTCGTCCATCATTGCGCATAATGGTCACGGCGTGGCCGAATTGCACGACGTCGGCCCCCGGCTGCGGCGCGCGCAACTGCGCCGTGGCGCGACGCGCGCTCCAGTAACGCAGGTCGCGTCCAGCCCTCGAAAGACTCTCGCGCTCGGCCGCGTGTTGGGCTTCGCCATACTCCCGGCGCGCCGTCTCCAGCGCCTGTTCGATCAGCGCGAGCCCCCGCGCGGTCACGAGGTTCGGATGCTCCGAGATCGGTCGGTCCGGCAACTCATCGATGAAGCTGTCTTCGTTGACGAATGCTCTGCTCATGCCAGCCATCTATGGCCGTCGAAACGGATATGCATGCCTATTTCTGTCTGTCGAGCTTGGTGATCGTCTTCACGCCACCTGCCTCGGCGACGCTGTAGGTCACACGGTCGCCGGCATGCACAGCATCGAGCATCGCGCCGTCCTTGACCTTGAACTGCTCGGACGGCGCAGGCGCGGAAGCGGGTCCGTTTGACCCGACCGTGGCATCCTGCGTCGGCGTGATCGCGACCGTACCGGTCAAGCGGTTGATGCCGGTGATCGTCCCCGCACTCCCCTGCTGCTGGGCGAGCGCCGAGCCCCACACGCCGAGGGCCGCAACTGTCATCAAGATGAGATTTGCTGTCTTCATCGGCCTCTCCCGGTTTCGCGCTCGTGGCACAAGGCGCCGCGGCAGGATTTGGTTCCGCAAGACGGCACAATGTACCACGTCCGCGCGCCCGCCGCGCGGCTTTCGGGGCCCGGTTCCCCGAATAGCGCTCCACAGGCGGCCCCACACTTTTCACCCCAGCGCCTTGCTTTGGTCAAAACCGCAATGAGTCTGGGGCCGTACGTTGACGGCGGGGACAGCCCGTCAACGCCCCCGTGGTTTGGGACAGCGCGGTCCCTTTGATATTGGGTGCTTGGTAAAGGTGCTTAAGTAGGGTGCTTGGGTAATTGGGGACAGATTAGGAGCGCCGATGGATTCCACAGCGAAGCCGGCCCCGGCGGGGGCAGAGGATCTGCTGCTTGCGCGTGCCGACAACACACAGCCGAATGGTGAGTACGAGCGGGTGGTGCGCGAGGAGCTCGCGCGTGTTCAGGAACGGCTCTCACAACTGGCACCGGTCGGCATGGCCGCCGCTCCGCCGGAGGTGAAGATTGCTCCCAATGGATTTGAGGCGAGCAGCTCCGACGCCAACAAGCTCGACGCCAACATCACGGCATTTCGCGCCGCCGAGGTCAATGGCGGCGATGATGCGATCGCACCGCCCTCGTCAAGACGCGGCCTGGCGCGTGTTCTGGTCGGGTTGCTGGTCGCGGGCATCATCGTGGGCGCTGGGGCGGCCTGGACCGCCTATGGCGAGGACGTGAAGCCGTTGATCGAGAGTTTCACGCCACAGATCAGTGCGACCTGGGCGGCGCTTTCGGAAAAGCTGGGACTGAGCGGCGAGCAAGGCGCGCCGACCGCACAGAGCGCAACGGCTGATACGCCTGCTGAACAAGCGGCCGTGGCACAGCCGACCGCGGCACCAGCTGCGGCGACTTCGGCTCCAGCCGCTCCGGCTGCGCCGACGTCGGCGGATGTCGGGCAAATGCTGCAAAGCATGGCGCGCGACATTGCGAGCCTCCAGCAAGGCATCGACCAGCTTAAGGCCGGCCAGGAGCAGATGGCCCGCGACAACGCCAGGCTCGCCGAGCAGCTCAAGGCGAGCCAGGAGCAGATGAGCCGCGTCGTGGCCCGGGCCTCCGAGGCGAGCATGCATCCGAGGCCGTCACTGCCCGCGTCTCCCAAACCTCCGCTCGTCACCGCGGCCCGCAGACCACTGCCGGCACCACCGCCGGTATCGACACTGCCGCCGCCGCAGACCATCGCACCGCCGGCCCAGGTGCAGCCCGAGGATCAGGTGCCCGGCGGATTGCGGCCGCCGAAGCCGGTGCCGTAAGTCAGCCGACACTGTCCCATGCCTCGCCCATCAAGAGAGGCAAAGGCGACCCTGTTGACCGATTTTCATGAGCCTATTGCTGTGGTCCGGACAGCGATATCTCGCGCTCGGCGCGGAACACATTGGAATAAAGATTGGCTATCCACTGCCGGCCGCTGGAGGTTCTGTTGAGATAGCCGATCTCGGTCTGGATCTGGGGCGCGACGCTGTTCCAATAGAATTGCGGATACTGCTCGACAATATCGGCGGGTGACTCATAACCGAGCTGGCGGTTGATGCCGACCTCCTCGAACTCGCAATAGAGCGCATTGGCCTTGCGGATATAGTTGGGGTCGCCAAGCTGGCCGATGAAATCGGCGGCACGAACGATCGAGGCCTCCTCGTCATATTGCTGGCCTTCAAGCGGCGGAAACCGCGTGCCTTCGATCGCCTGCAGGATGCGCTCCTTGTCGAGCGGCACGGTGTGGTCGATGCGCCGTGCCAGAAAAAGCTTGGCGCGGTCGACGTGATACGGCATCAAGGAGGCATCCGAGGAGCCCCGCGGCAGCGTCACCCTCTTGCCTGTCGCATCAATCACGAAGCCGTCCTCGCCGTCTTCCTGGAACAGGCCGCGCACATAGCCGATATCGTGGAACAGACAGGCAATGACAATATGCGCGTAGTCATTCGCCGAGTATTGCGTGTACAGCCCCCGTCCGCGCAGGATGTCATGTCCGGCCAACGTCACCAGCATGGTGTGCTCGATGTTGTGATAGAGCGCGTCGCTGGTCCCGATGCATTCCATGGCCATGCGCGCCGCGTTCGTCACAACCTCCACGACATGTCCCTGCGACGCGCCGTAGCGGCGGCGCATATAGTCGCCGAGAAACTCCTCCAGCGAGTCTGCCGCCAGCTCCGGTAAGGTCATCATGGACGCCGCCCCAGCTTCGCCAACCGTTAACCTCCTCAGCCTGCTCTCGACGCTTCATTGCCGCGTCAAGATAGCCCATCTCGGCGGCACAGACCAACACGGGGCGATCCCGGAGAATACGGAAGTATACTGCCCCGCTGCCGTCCTTAAAAAAAGCGCCAACCGCATGCAGGGGCAAGACAGTATGGCGCGCCGGCCGGTCACGAAGCCGCGATGATGATCGGCAGATGTCAGAAGCTCAACTCGTCCGGCACGCTGCCAAATCGCCTGAGCACCGTGGTCTCGGTATCGGGATAGCCGGTGCGAACCAAGGCGACCGCGCCGGCATGGCCGAACACTTTCCAGAAGCCCCTTGCGCGCTCGATCGCCGATGCAGGGCTTGCACATTTGAAGGGTTCGCCCGCGACGAAGCCTTGCTCAGTCTGGTCGACGGGCATGGCAATGAACTGAGTGATTTCACTCATGCGTTTTTCCTTGGCGGTTTCCTCAACCATTTTTTAGAAGCAAACGCCGATTTTGAGCTGACATCTTGACTAATATCAACCTTGCTGCGCCGCACGCTGTATCCAGCATGGATGCTGCCATCTCCGCGACCGAGCCAGATCCTTCAGAGGCCGCTTGATCAATCGGTCCGAAGCAAACATGATGCAGCACGTTCGCGTTGAATGACCTGCGGCGGAGAAACCCCAATGTACGAACGTGTGCTTCCGCTTCCCCACCAAGAGATCGCGCATGGTGAACGTCAGGCGGCGCGGCCGGTTTCCGCAAGCCCGCTTGTTCACGGCCTTGCCGCACGACTGATGCGCATGTTGCGCGCAGTCGGTGTGTTCTTCGCGGCCGGCGGCGGGCTCTCCTGAATCCGATGGCGGCTTGCGCCACGTCAACGCGGCGACCGCGATTCCGGCAGGAGGGTCGTTGCGGTTACGAGGCCCGGTCTCCTAGGCACGCCGGGCCTCGTTGCTTTGCACTCACCGCCCTGAAGCTGCTAGCGCTAAAAACGATACGTCAGCTCTGATGCGGTCCGCGCATGATCTTCATCGCACTTTCAATGTGACGCCATTCCCGGGCTTCGTCGGCATCGCCTTTCGCCTCGCAACTCTGCGCGTTTTGCGCCGCCTGCGCAATCGCTTCGAAACCATGCTTCTCAAGCATCTGCCGTGCGATGGTATGAATTTGCAGCTCGGATATCATGGTGCTCTCCTCAAGAGTTCCGGTTGGCGAGCAGGAGTTGTGACCCCGCAGCCAACCAACGCTGATCCGGCTTGACAGTGCCGCTCGATGGGAGGACCATGAGATATGTCGCCATCGGCGGCAAATCCAAGAGCAAAGGAGGTTTTGATGACGCCACCTCCGAAGAGACAAGCCGCATAGTGCGGCGGTATACGTTCGGACTACCGCATAGCGGCCAAATCCGCGAACGGCACACCGGGCGAAGGTTTAGCGGGCCGCATCAGTGAGGCAAGGCCCCTAACCTCCCCGGTGGTGTATCAGTGTCCAGCATCTGTTCTCCGGTTATTCTATGTTTGTTGCGCCGGCCATTTGATGATGGCTGGCGTTTGCATCTCTGGGCCTCGGATCGATCGCGCGTCAGGCAACGTCGGCGCGCGTGGTTGATCGCTCGTCCGCAGCCAGCGCGTCGAGATCGACGCATTGCGCCTCGTCCGGCTCGCCGTTCTTTTCAATCGCATCGCTGCCGTGGACATGCATCAAGGTCTGCACGCGCCGGGCGTTGAGATGGTCGACATGCTGATGGCGCAGTGCGACCGGCAGCAGGGCCTTTGGCAGTTCAACGGGTGCGAAGGCCGGGGCCTTGCGCACCACGGTGCCCTCGCGCCACAACAGCGCACTCAACGTGTAGATCGATTGCCGCTCGATCTCGGGCGGACGCGGCGCCTCGCTCACCGGCGGGGCCAAAAGGGCCACGTTGGCATTGCCCGCGCGCGTGCGCACGGCAAGGGCCCGCAACTCCCAGCAGACGAGATCCGCGGCCGAAAGCACCTCGCGTCGCACCGCATCCACGCTCGCCGAAAAACCCGCCGCTTCAGCAACCGTCACTGCGCTCCCATTGACGGCGTCGACGAGTGCGGCGGCACCTCCGGCAAAGCCGGGCAGCGCCTGCTCGATTCCCGCGGCCAGCCGCTCGATCTGGTCGGCACGCATCTCGCGCTCACGCTGAGCCCGCGCTTCGAACAGCGCGTGCTCATTCGAGGCGATCTGCGCGTCAAGCTCGGCGAGCGCGGCGCGCAACATCTTGGCGCGATCCTCCACGCTGCGCAGCTTGGCGTCCGCGCGTTCGAGCTTGAAGTTGGTGGCCCCGGCCACCGCGAGCCGCTCAGCCGCGGCCCGCTTTTCGCCCAGCACGGATTCGGCGAGGCTCAGGCGATCTGCGAGCTTGACGCGCTCGGCCTGCTTCGACTTCAGCGCCGCCTCGAAGCGCTCGACCGGGCCGAGGTCCCGCTTGAAAAACGCCATGGCAATATTCCCTTTCGTGAAATCCCGTTTGGCGAATGCGCGGCGACCCCGCCGAATCGGCGCAGCACTCAATTATGCGAGCGCTAGTTGAAAAGTGGGATAAGATTGCGGCTCAAGGCACCGCTTGCCTGTGCGTAAGCCCGCCTGCGCACCGATCAGCGTCAGGTCCGAGGCCCCACCGAGGGGACGGCGAAGGCGCTCTGTCGGGGTGGCAGCACGATCACGGTCGCGCCCGGCTTCACCCGGTCATAGAGATCGATGACGTCTTCGTTGGTCATGCGAATGCAGCCGGAGGAGATCGCCTGACCGATATATTCGGGCTGGTTGGTGCCGTGGATGCGGTAAAGCGTGTCCTTGGTGCCGGCATAGAGGTAGAGCGCCCGGGCACCGAGCGGATTGGCCGGGCCGCCGGCAACGCGCGCGGGGTAAGGACCAAGCCGCGCCTGAATCTCAGGAGTGGGAACCCAGTCCGGCCATTCCGACATCCGCCCGATGGTTGCCGTGCCCGAGAAGGCCATCGCCTCCTCGCCCACGGCAACGCCATAGCGGATCGCCTTGCCGCCCGGCATCACGTAGTAGAGAAAACGCGCATCCGTATCGACCAGGATCGTGCCGGGCGCTTCTTTGCCGGCAAAGTCGACAACGTGGCGCTGGAATTCTTCGGGAACGCTCGCCCGCGCATAGGGTGGATGAGCCAGCAGCTGACGATCCCGCGGCGTCAGATTGGCAGTCGAGGATGGCGCAAGCGTCGCCTGCATGCAGCCCGTCAGCAGCAGTGCCGCCGTGAACCCTACCGCGCGTCCAAGCTTCCCGCCCAGCCTTGACACCGCTCGCCCTCCGAAGCGCCAGCAGGTTGCAATTTGCGGCTGCAATCGCGCTGAAATGATGGCGAGAAATCATCAAGTCTGCGGCGAAGATCACAACAGCTTGGTGGAGACGAAGAGCGCGCGCACGGCGTCGGTGGCCTGCACCGTCAGCATTGCGTTATCGGCGGCGCGCTCCAGGAGCGCCATGGCCTCCCCATGCAGCGAGCGGAACTCCATCCATTCGATGGAGGAGTATTCGGTGAGAAAACGATAGGCCTGGCCGACGGTCGCGATCGCAACCGTCGCACCGTTGAGCCTGATCCGGAAGGTCGTCCGCAACGGCGTCTCGGACGAAGCTGCCCTCGCCGTGGCCTTGGGCGACGTCACCTGATTGGGAGCTCGCACGGTCAAACGGGGACGCGCAGGCCGCAGCGCATTGCGCAACTCAGCATTATGACGGTGACGATTGCGCGGCAGCGCGCTGGGACGTCGCGGTGGCGCCATTCAGGCTGGGCACGACCACAAGACGCGTGACCTCGCCGTCATTGTAGGCCTTCAGGAAGCGCTCGTAATTCCTGACCGAAACGCAGCCATTGGAGTCGCCGAGCGGTCCCAACATGTAGGGATGCACGAGCAGCCCGGCACGGCCGAAAATGGACGCGCCGCCGGTGGGGGTCATGCGCAAGGCCGCCACGCCATGAAACAGCGCTTCGCGTGGCTTCAGGTCGTAAGAGGCCGGCGGGGTTGCGCCGACCATGCGGCGGTCGACATGGTCAGGATCGTCGCGCAGGCTGCCCATCCCCGAATGGGCCTCGAGGACCATGCCATTCGGCAGGTAAACCGCGTGCGCGGACAGGTCGTAGACCGCGGTCTGCGGCTGAAAGCCAAGCGCCGCAAGATCAGGACCCTCCTTGCGGAAAAGCCCGCCATCCGGGGTCAGCGACGCCAGCGTCACCTTGCCCGGCAACAGGTCGGACAGCTTTTGCATCAGGGTCCGGTTGTCCGCCGTTGTCGCGGCCTGGACCTGAGCCATAGACTGCGGCACTTGCAGATCTTGAGGATCCGCGCTGGCCAGGGTCGGCCGCGGACGCGGCAGCGGGATACCGGTCGCAGCGGCCGTCGCAGGGCGCAGATCGTCCGCCGACGCGGTTGCCCGCGCATCATCCACGGAGAGAGATGGCCTGATATTTTCGACGGCTGCGGTGCGCCAGTTGCTATACATCAGCTGCCGCGCCAGCAGCGCCTTGGCATCCCACAGCTTGCCTTCGAGATTATTGATCGCGGCGCGGTCGAGCGCCTGCAGAGTAGAACCAACCGCCTCGCCGGCGCGCACTGGCGCACCAAGGAAACGGTCACGGAAGGACGCCTGCTCCTGAACCTGAACCTGAACCTGATCTTGGGCGCCATCCTGCGCGGCGGGTAGCGCCGCCGAGGCCAGGGGGCCCTGCCCGGCGTCTGTGATCCAGGCGGCCACGCCGAGCGCAAGCGCAACAGCCGCGAGGGCAAGCAGGCCCTTTTCGGACCGCCCGAACGCGCTGCGCGACAGCAGCCTGTCAGCCTCCGCGACCTCGAAAGCCATCAAGTCCCCAAAGTCCGAAACCCCAAGCCCAACCTTTCCCCGATCCCCCGATCAAGGGAATCCCAGTCTAGCGCATTTCATGGGGCACCGAAAGTAAGGCGGATTCGAGACAGAGAAGCCGTCTCAAATGCCGATCTTGGCGCAGCCACCCCCGCCCCGCCGCCGCGCCCGACGGCCCCGATACGGAAAACCCGCCGCTGGACTGCGATGGATGTTACACAGGTCGAATGGCGCCGGACATGCTCCGACGCCATTTTCTTCGTTCGCTTCGACCTACTCGGCGTGCGGCTTGGCGAGATGCCGATGGCCATGCTTCGGATGGTAGGAGGCCATCGCCGCCTTCGGATCCTGATAGAACGGGTCGCGAATGCACATGCCATCGTGACCGGACAGCGTGGCCTTGCACTGGTCCATCGTGTCATAGCCGCAGCCGCGCATGCCCCCGCTATTGAGGGTGCAAAACTCGCCAGCCTGCGCAGCCGGTGCCGCAAATGCCACCACCGCGAGGGCCGAAAACGCAGCCGCTGCGGTCATCAGTTTCTGGATCGACTTCATGGTTATTCCCCTGTCTGTAAGTCACGGACGTGCGGAACCTGCCGCCCGCCGACCTACTTGAGGGGCGGGACGCATTTTGATAATAAGAAAGAAAGCGAATAGCTTGTTTGGATTTGGCAAATAATCGAGTGCGCCCGGAATGTCCCGCATCCAGCTTGCCGAGCTGACGGCCTTCGTGGCGGTCGCCGAGCATTTGAGCTTCACCAAGGCGGCGCATCAGCTCGACATCGCGCTGCCGACCATGAGTCAGACCATCCGCTCGCTGGAGGACCGGCTCGGCGTGCGCCTGTTCAACCGCACCACCCGAAGCGTTGCGATCACCGAAGCCGGTGAGCGGCTGCTCGCCGAGATCCAGCCGATTATTGCAGGGCTCGATCACGCGCTGGAGAGCGTCAACCTGTTTCGCGACACGCCGATCGGCACGTTGCGGATTGCCGTGTCGCGGCCGAGCGCCATGCGGCGGCTGGCACCGCTGATCCAGCCGTTCCTGGCCGAATATCCCTCGATCCGTCTCGAGATCTCGGTCGACGATTCATCGGGCGATATCGTCTCCGGCCGCTTCGATGCCGGCATCCGGGTTGGCCGAATGGTCGAACGTGACATGACGGCGCTGCGGCTCGGCGATGATTTCAGGCTGCTCCCTGTCGCCGCGCCAGGCTATCTGGAGCAACATCCAATGCCACAGGCGCCGCGCGACCTGCTCAACCACAACTGCCTGCGCTACCGCGCGCCGTGGGACGGCGCGATCATGCCCTGGACGTTCGGCCGCGGCCGCCAGCAACGCGAAATTTCCGTCAGCGGCTCGCTGACGGTCAACGACATCGATCTCCTGGTCAGCGCCGCGCTCGACGGCATCGGTATCGCCTATCTGCCGGAGGCGGTGGCCGCGCCCTATCTCGCGGCGGGACGGCTGGTCACGCTGTTGGAGGATTGGTGCAGCGGCGTGCTGCCCGGGGTGTTCCTGTACTATCCGAGCCGCCGGCAGGTGCCGGTGCCGTTGAAGGTCTTTATCGAATTCATCAAGAAACGCCGCAAGCGGGAGGCGGCGCGGCCTGGACCACCAGCCTGCGCGGCATGATGCGCATCAAGGCTGCGTAAATTTCAATAAGGCGGCTGCCTCCTCGCCCGCTGCGTCTTGGCGGCCTCAACCCACCAGGAAAAATCCTCCGCAAAGCGTGGGAAGGCATGCTCCAACGCCTTGCCGCCCTCGCCGATCGGCTTACCCTCGGCCGACAGCGCCTGCGCGATCGGGCCGACCGCAATCGTGCTCGACACCACCACCATGCCCATCTCCGACAGCGTGCCGTGCCAGGCGGTGGCGGCGCGGGCACCGGCAAAGCGGCCGGCCGAATAGCTCGCGATCGCGGCCGGACGCCAGAACCATTCCTCGAGGAAATGATCTGTGAGGTTTTTCAGGCCCGGCTGCACGCCCCAATTATATTCGCCGGTGATGAAGACGAAGCCGTCGGCGTTGCGGATCTGGCCGGCTAGCCGCTCCAGCGCTTCGGGCGCTGATCCCTTGGGATATTCCTTGTACATGCGATCAATGATGGGCAGGTCGAGGGCCTTGGCATCGATGAATTCGACGTCGTTGCCGCCGGCCCGAAAACCCTCGACGACAAAATGCGCAAGCCGGATGCCCATCCGGTCGGAGCGGTAGGAACCGTAGAAGACGAGAATGCGATGGCTCATGGCAGGTGCATGCTACTTTAGAATGAGCGGCCGATGAACCCCCATGAGGTGCTTTTCGAAATCATTAAGCAACCTGCCGGAGCTGCTCCCGACCGCCCAAAAGCCGCCAAAATTCTTTTACGAATAGAGCACACCTCAGAAGGAGAGCCTCAACATGCGGATCGCGAAAGTGATCGTCGCGGGCTCGGTTGCCGGCGCGCTGGCGCTTGCAACGCCCGCTTTGGCCAAACATTCCGATGCCCAGAAGCCGGCTGAAGAAGCCGCCGTTTCGTCGCCATGCCACGCCTATGAGATGGGGCCAGATGGCACGTGGCACCAGCAACCCTGCCAGGAGGCGGGCGCGCCGGCGCCGCGGAAATCCAGCGGGCATGGCGGCGTGAGCGAAGCCCAGACGCGCTGATCACGAACGCTTGCTGCGCTTCTTCGGCTGCCGCCATGCGCAAGACCGGCGGGCGGCGTCGACGATGGGCATTCGCTTTGGCAGCGCGTGAACCCGCGGGCGTGGATGTTGGTCGAGGTGAGCGCCGGATTGTGGCGAGGACCAAGAGCGATCACCGATTTCGTTCGCCCGCGTCAGCATTGCTATTCGATGACCTCGTCGGCGCGCGCCAAAAAGGTTTCAGGAATCTTCAACTCGAGCGCCTTGGCGATCCTCAAGTTGACGATGAGCTGAAACCGCGTCGGCTGCTCCACCGCAATGTCGGCCGGTTTGGTCCCGCGCAGGATCTTGTCGACGACAACCGAGACGTGGTGCGCCATCTCGATCTGGTCGGCTCCATAGGACAGCAGGTGACCTGACGCCGCGACCTCGCGCGACCATCCACAGCTCGGCATCTTGTACGCCAGCGCCGTCTTGTGGAGCTCATCCCTCCCCTGAAACAAAAGGCCGCCCGGCGCGAACGCCACAGCTTGCACTTGCGCCTGCTTCATCTTTTCGAAAACCGCCTCGATCTGATCGAGCGATGGCAAGTCGAATGGCAGCACCGCAAGCCCGAGCTGGACCGCAGCAGCTGCGCTCTCCTTCAGGTATTTGGAAGCCGACGGTTCCGCCGGGTTCATCAGCAGCGCCACGCGCGATATTGACGGGATGACCTCCCGCAAAAGTTCAAAACGCTTGGCCGTCAGGTCGGTACCGACTTGCGTCAATCCGGTGATGTTTCCACCGGGCCTGGCAAGACTCTCAACCAGCGCCGAACCAACGGGATTGGCCGCAAAAAGAAACACGATCGGAATATCCGCCGTCGCCGCCTTGGCGTAGGGAGCCGTGACGCTGCCAACCGCAACGATGACATCCACCCTCAATGCAACCAGTTCTTCTGCCATGCCTTGGAACCGATCCGGATTTTCGTTCGGAAACCGATGCTCGAATTTGACGTTCCGGCCTTCGACATAATCGAGGTCCCGAAAGCCCCGCATCAGCGCGTCGAAATAGGGTTGTTCAGCCTCGGGACTTCCTGCGTGCCACAAAACTCCGATGACCGGAATGTGCGCTTGAGCAGCGCTGACATCACGCGTCGCGAAAGCCGCGCCCGCCAAGCCCATCATGAACTCGCGCCTTCTCATCTCGACCTCCAAACTGACGCTCGAACAATATCGGCTGGATCCCGAGTAACGCGATGAGATCAAGCTCGGATGTCAATCGAAGCTTTGGGCGCCAGGCGGCTACTCGATCACTTCGTCCGCAAGGGACAGCAGCGACGGCGGGATGACAAGCCCCAGCGACTTGGCGGTCTTCTGGTTGATCACCATCTCGAACCGCGTCGGCTGCTCGATCGGAATGCCGCCGGGATCCGCGCCATGCAGGACCTTGTCGACATAAATGGCGGCGCGACGATAGGTATCGTGCAGGCTCGCCCCGTAGGAGACGAGGCCGCCGCCATCGGCAAACTCCCGGAACCCGAACACGGCGGGAAGCTTCTTCTCCAGCGCGAGATCGGCGAGCTTCTTTTCCTGAATGACCATCAGCGCGTCGGTGAGGATGACGAGCGCCCGGAAGTGTCCCGCGCCCATGTCGGCGAAAGCCTTGTCGATCTCCTCCGCCGAACGCGCTTCAAACGCCGCAAGCGCGATGTCCAATCTCTGTGCGGCGTCCTGCATCTGCTTGTATTCCTCGACCTTGTTGTGGTCTCCGGGATTGTAGAGCACAGCGACGGGCCCGGGGCCCGGCACCAGCTCCTTCAGCAATTGCAGTCTTTTTCCGGCTAGCTCGGACGAAATGCAGGTGAGCCCGGTCGCCTTGCCGCCCGGCCGAGCAATGCTCGCGACAAGAGCGTCCAGGGGATCGCAGACCACGACCACGATGGGAATGGAGTCAGTGGCGTCCTTGGCCGCCCGCAATCCCTGGTCCGCGCCGGTGAACAAGGCGTCCGGATGGAGGCTGACCAGCTCACGGGCCAGCGCGGGCAGACGGTCGAGTTGACCGTTCGCCGAGCGTGTGACGATCTCGATATTCCTGCCTTCCTCATAACCGAGCTCATGCAGCGCCTGCAGGAAATCCTGATAGAACACAGCGGATGATGGGGCGGTCTGCAGCCAGGCGAGCCGGCGCACCACCTTCTCCACTTGCTGCCCCTGAACAGCTGGCGGAATAGCGAGAACAGCGAGCGCAATTGCCCCGAGCAATTGCATGGTCGTGAAATAATTTTGACGGCTCATAAAAATACCTCTGGTCGGAAAATTTATGATGGCTCACGCATGCGCCGCTAGCCAAGAAAGCGAAATAGTACGCATCATCTGATTCATTTTTGGAAGAGGTCGGAAAACAGAATCGGCGGCTGCCCAGCCATTTGGACACCGCCGATTGTGCCGGCTTGAGAGAGTATCTTGGTTACCTTCTTATCCAGCCGCCGCGTTCACCTCGATCGGCGCGGCCGGCTGCGCTGGTCGCGCGCTCTCGTCGCGCTGCTTGGGCAGCCCGGCGAAGCCACGCAGCGCTTCGGCCATCTTGGCGCGGCCGCCTGCGCCCGTGATCACCACATCGACCATGGTGAACGACGAGTGGAAGTGGCCGGCCGCCTTGAGCTGCTCGACTGGTACGCCAGCCGTCGCCAAGGCTTCGGCATAGGCGACGCCCTCATCGCGCAGCGGATCGAATTCGCAGGTGACGATGAACGCCGGCGGCAGGCCTGCCAGTTCGCCACGGAGGGGCGAGACGCGCGGATCGGTGCGGTCGGCAGGCGAGCAGTAGATGTCCCAGAACCAGAACATCAGGCCGCGGGTCAGGAAATAGCCCGCCGCATTCTCCGTGTACGACGGACGATCGAACGCGCAGTCGGTGACTGGGCACACCAGAAGCTGACCGGCGATGGCGGGACCACCGCGGGCTTTGGCAAGCTGGCAGGTGACAGCGGCGATATTGCCGCCGGCACTCCAGCCTGCCACCAGCACCGGTCCGGCCCGACCTCCGAGCTCGGCCGCATGTTCGGCGATCCAGCGCGTCGCCGCATATCCATCCTCGGCGGCGGCCGGGAAGCGGTGCTCGGGTGCATGGCGATAGCCGACGCTGACGAAGATCATGTCGGTGCGCCGGCACATGTCGCGGCAGAACGGATCGTCGGACAGTTCGTCGCCCAGCACCCAACCGCCACCATGGAAATAGACCACGATCGGATGCGGTCCCGGCGTGGCCGGCCGGTACACGCGATAGGGCAACAGGCCATCGGCGCCCTGCAGCACGCCTTCGCCGGTTTCGCCGACCGGCCGCCCTGCTGGCCTTGCCTTGTTGAACTCGGCGACGAAAGCGCGCGCGCCTTCTGCGCCCATGGACTCGATCGGCGGCAGGTTCATCTCGGCGAGCATATTCAACACCAGCCGCACATCCGGCTGCAAGCGAACGATCTCGCCGTCATTGCATTGCTCGGCGCCACCGGGGCCGGTTAGCCTAAAGCCGAGCATGCCGCGGTCGACCACCTCGTTGCAGATGCTGCGGTAAGGACCGACGCCGCCGGTGTACGGCATCACCCCCCAGGCCTTGCCCGGGACATTGGCGCCCGTGTACCAGGTGTTGGCCAGCCGATGCAGCGTCAGCGTGGAGCAATCGGCCATGTGCCGCGCCCAGCCTTGTTGCGCCGTCTCGGTCGCCTCGATGGTGGTGAAGCCGGCCTGACGCAGGTCGATCAGCCGGTCGACGACCCAGTCAATATGCTGCTCGATCGACACCGCCATGTTCGAGAGCACCGAGGGACTGCCGGGCCCCGTGATCATGAACAGATTCGGGAATCCCGCGACCGTCAGTCCAAGATAGGTCTGCGGTCCGCTCGCCCAGACCTCCGACAACGCCTTGCCGCCGCGGCCCGTGATTGGATGCACGGCAAGGATCGCGCCGGTCATGGCATCGAAGCCAGTCGCGAACACGATGACATCGACATCGAAGCTGCGTTTCTCGGTGGAGATGCCGGACGCAGTGATCGCCTTGATCGGCTCCTGCCGCAGATTCACCAGCGTCACATTGGGCCGGTTATAGGTGGCGTAATAATTGGTATCGAGGCAGGGACGTTTTGCTCCGAACGGATGGTCATGCGGCGTCAGCGCCGCCGCCGTCTCGGGATCCTTGACGATGCCGCGGATCTTCTCGCCGATCAGATCGGCAACACGGGCATTGCCCTCGACGTCGACGCCCTGGTCGGCCCAGAGCTGGGTCAGGATATAGACCAGATCGCCCTTGCCCCATGCGGTTTCAAACCGCTCGCGGCGCTCGGCGTCACTGAGCTGCCAGCTCACCGCGGTCTGCTGCGGCCAGGGCACGCCGGCCATCGACCAGCGTGCCTGCTCCCGGTAGCTCGCGCGATCGCCTTCCAGCAAGGCCAGGCGATCCTCAGGCGCGGGACCGTTGTGGGCCGGCAGGGCAAAGTTCGGCGTGCGCTGAAACACGGTCAGCTCTGCTGCCTGTTCGGCGATCAAAGGGATCGCCTGAATGCCCGATGAGCCCGTGCCGATCACCGCCACGCGCTTGCCCTTGAGGTCGACGCCCTCATGCGGCCAGCGGCCGGTGAAATAGACCTCGCCCCTGAAATCCCTGACACCGTCGATCTCCGGCGGCTTTGGCGCGGAAAGACAGCCGGTGGCCATGATGTAGTAGCGGCAGGAGATGCCTGGGCCGTTGTTTGTGGTGAGCAGCCAGCGTTCGGCCGCCTCGTCCCAGGTCGCGGCGGTTACCTTGGTGTTGAAGCGAATGTCACGGCGCAGGTCATAGCGGTCGGCGACGAAGCCGAGATAGCGCAGGATCTCCGGTTGTGTGGCGTATTTCTCCGACCAGGTCCACGCCCGCTCCAACTCCGGATCGAAGGTGTAGCTGTAATCGATGGTCTGGATGTCGCAGCGGGCGCCGGGATAGCGGTTCCAGTACCAGGTGCCTCCGACGTCCCCGGCCTCATCGAGACCCACGGCCGTGAAACCCGCCTTGCGCAGGCGATGCAAAGCATAAAGGCCGGCAAAGCCGGCCCCGATCACCGCGACGTCGACCTGTTGGGTTGTGCTGGAATCGTTTGCGTTCGAGGCACGTGCAACCACTGCATCCGGCATGGCATTCCTCCCGTGCATTTTGCTTGTTTTTATTTGACAGCAGGCTATCGCCTGGCGCCCGTGTTGTCAGCAACGCATTCGATAACGCATTTGATTGTTGGAGGCTTGCGTGGACTGGCTAATGCGCGCGACGCCGCAAAGCATTCCCGCCCCGGCCTCTTTTGCATCGCATTGATCCTTTCAAATGAACCGCCGGGGAAAAAAATCATGCGGATTTCATGAGAATCTCGGGCACTGTGTGCCCTTGCTGCGCGGCCTGCTACGAGGTCGCGGAAGCCGTCACCATGGCCGGTCATCCGGGCGAAGGTCGCTGCACGCTCTGCGGCGCCATCCTTGCGTCCTGGCAAGAGCCGCGGCTCAGGGCCTACCGGATTGTCATGCCGATCGCACATAAATATTGGCTCAGTCCGGACGCGCCTCGTCAGCCGCACATGTGAATATTTGATCTCTCTGATTGGAATTCTTTTGCCTTGCGAACCTCAGCCGAAAGTGGACGCTGCACTGCGAACGTGGCAGGATTATTCCCGCGTTCCCTGATAGTGCAACGAGGCATAATATGTCGGACCCTGGTGGCGAAACTCAAACCGGGCCCGAAGCACCGCCGCAAGCGCGCTTTCAACCGACGCCAGAGGACATTGCGCTGAAGGACAGCAAGTCGGCGACGCGCGTTCCTTCCATCATCGTCGCCGTCGTTGCCCTGATCGTCGCCGGGCTCTCCGTCTTCTACCTGCTGCGCCCCGAACCCCTCCTCGTGCAGGGTGAGGTCGATGCAACGCGGCTCGACATTGCCGCGCGCGTCGATGGGCGCGTCCAGTCCATTCCGGTCGAGCGCGGTCAGAATGTCGCCAAGGACGCGGTGCTCGTGCGCATCGATAATCCGGAAACCCTCGCCAAACACGCTCAGATGGCGGCGGCCAAGGCGGTCGCCGAGGCGCAGCTGGCCAATATCATGGTCGGAACGCGGGTGGAGGTCATTGCCGCCAAGAAGGCTGCGCTCGAGCGCGCAGAGGCGGCCGAGGTGCTCGCGCAAAAGACTTTCGACCGCACCGCGACCCTCGCCGGCCAAGGCAACGCGCCGCAAGCCCGCCTCGATCAGGCGACCGATTCCCTGCATGAGGCCCAACGCGCGGTCGACCAGGCCAAGTCCGCCTATGATCAGGCGGTCAACGGCTACACCAGGGAAGAGCGGGAGATCGCCAAGACCAATGTCGAGAAGGCGAGCGCCGATATCGACACGGTTCAATCCATCATCGACCAGATGACGATCCATGCCCCCGTCGCCGCCCAGGTCTATCAGCGCAATGTGGAGCCAGGGGAATACGTATCACCCGGCGTGCCGCTGGTCACGCTGATCGACCTGAATGACGTCTGGATCCATTTCGATCTGCGCGAGGATCTGGTGAAATCATTGAAGGTCGGTGACCGCTTCGACGTGCGCATTCCCGCACTCGACGACCGTCGCGTCACGGTCGAGGTCAAGCTGATCGCGACCAAGGGCGAATATGCAAGCTGGCGCGCAACGCGCGCGACCGGCGATTTCGATTTGCGGACGTTCTCGATCCGCGCCTATCCCGTCACGCCCGTGCCGGAGCTGCGGCCGGGCATGAGCGCCTATCTCGACTGGCGGTCGCGGCAATGAGTTTGGGGTCCAATCCCGGATTTTGGCGCGTCGCCAAGCGCGAGGTCCAGTGGCTGGTGCATGACCGCGTGGCGCTGATCCTGATCTTCGGCGTGCCGCTGTTCGCCTTTGTCGTGCTTACCACGGTGTTCAGTCATCCCGTGATCCGCGGGCTTGGCGTCGCGGTGGTCGACGAGGACAGGTCGGATTCCTCGCGCGCGCTGGTCGAGTACGTCGCGACATCGCCGAGCCTGCATATTGTGGATCGCGCGGATGATCTCTCGTCGGCGGTGCGCGACATCCGCTCCGGCAAGGCGATCGCCGCGATCTACATCCCGGCTGATTTCGAGCGGGATTTGAAGGCCGATCGCCGGCCGCAGGTCGTCGGCTTCTACAACCAGCAATATCTCACGCCGGCCGGCATCGCATCATCGGGGCTGAGCGACACGTTGACGGCAGCTGCCGCCGTTGCGGCGCCCGCCAGCCACGCCGCGCCGGCGGCTGTGGGCATCGGAAAGCTCGCCGGCGAAACCATTGTGCTGGTCAATCCGCAGAAGAATTACGCGCAATTCCTGCTTCGTGCGCTGCTGCCGATGATCATCCATGTCGTCATCACGCTCGCGGCGGGCTATTCGGTCGGCTCCGAATTTCGCCGCCGCAACGCCAGGGAGTGGCTGGAGGCCGCCGGCGGCAACCCGGTCGTTGCGCTGACCGGCAAGCTGGCGCCGCTGTTTGTCGTGTCTTTCCTCCTCATGCTGGCCGAGCCGTTTGCGCTCGAAGGGGTCCTGCAGATCCCCTTCAGGGGCGACGTGCCGATGATGATCGCGGCAGCTTCGCTCCTGATCATCGCACACCTGTCGGTCGGCGCCCTCCTGCAGCTTGTCACGCTTGACCTTGCGACCGGGCTTGGTCTGGCCGGCATCGTCGTCTCGCCTGCCTTCGGTTATGCGGGGGTCGGCTTTCCGACGCTCGGCATGAACGCCTTTGCCCAAGGCTGGAGCGCGATCCTGCCGATCCGCTGGTACATGGCGGTGCTGTTTGGACAGGCGGCGCGCGGACTGCCGCCCAGCGACTCCGCACTGCCCTTTGCCGCGCTCGCGGGGCTCACCCTGCTCTATGGCTCGCTCGCTTTGCTTCGCATGAGCGCGCTGCAGCGACATCGGCGATTTGATGGGGCCCCGCCGGCCGAGGACGCCGCGCCCCCTTCGCCTGCTCCGGGCGTCGGCGGCGCCTTTGCGGGCGAGTGGCGGCGGGTGCTCTCCACCCGCAGCGCCTTCAGCCTGTTGTTCCTGGCCCCCCTGATCTACGGCGTCTATTATCCACAGCCCTATCTCAACCAGATCCTGCGCAAAATGCCGATCGCGGTTGTCGACAACGACCTGACCGAGCTGAGCCGGCGGATCGTCGACACGCTCGATGCGAGCAACGCGGTCGACGTTGCGGTTCGCGCCCGCACGCTGGTCGAAGCGAAAGCTGCCATCGACCGCCGCGAGGCCTATGCCGCGGTCGAAATCCCGCCCGGCGCCGAGCGGGACATGCTCAAGGGCCTCACCGTGCACGTGCCGATCTACGCGGATGCCACCTACATGTTCATCCTGCGCTCGACCGCAAGCGGCATCGCAACCGCCGTCGGCACGCTGACATCGGAGCTGGTCTCCCGCGGTGCCCGCTCCGACGGCAGCCTCGCGCAAGCGAGACTGGCGAGCCTGAGCCCGGCCGACGTTCTGCTGCAGCCGGTGTTCAATCCGGTCGGCGGCTATGCGAGCTACGTCGTCCCGGCCGCATTCCTCCTGATCCTGCAGCAGACCCTCCTGATCGGGTCGGCGATGCTGACGCGAGGCGCGACTCTTCAACAGCGCGGCAGCACGGCCGCCGCCGTGTTCGGCCGTGGCGTCGCGCATCTCACAATCTATCTGCCGGCGCTCGCGCTCTACCTCGTCGTGCTGCCGCATGTGTACGGCTTTTCGATGCTTGGATCCGTGGGCCAATCGTTTGCGCTGGCGTTCGTCTTCCTGCTCGCGACGAGCTTCCTCGGACAGGCGATCGGGGCCTGGTTCACCAAGCCGGAAAACGCGACCCTGGTGCTGATCGCAACGAGCCTGCCGCAATTCTTCACCATGGGCTTCGCCTGGCCGCGCGAAGCAATCCCGCCCGTCGCGACCGCACTCGGCCGCGTCTTCCCCGCCGACTTCGCCATCGACGGCATCGTCCGTATCAACCAGCTCGGCGCCAATATCTGGGACGTGTCGCGCAACTGGGCCGGACTGTGGTTGCTCCTGGTGATCTATTTCGTGCTGGCGATCATCTCCGCACGATCAATCAAACGGAGGCAGCTGCATGCGCAGCCCTAAGGCTATCGCCGTCATTGCCGTCAGCCTCGTCCTGGTCGCGACCATCGTGACCTTTTTCGGACGCGAATCCTCGGCCGCCGCCCCGCTGGTCGGGGTGGTCCGCGCCACCGAGGTCCAGGTCCAGCCCGAAGTCACCGGCCAGCTTGTCTCCGTCAGCGTCGAGAAAGGCGCGCAGGTGCATGCCGGTGACATCGTTGCCAAGCTTTCCGCCGTCGAGCTGACCGCCCAGGTCGCGCAGGCCCGGGCTGCGCTCGCGGCAGCGACCGCAAACCGCAACAACGTCTATGCCGGCGTGCGGCGCGAACAGGTCGAGTCCTTGAAGAACGAGATCGCCAAGGCTGTCGCGCGGCGCGACTTTCTCGAGCTGCAGCTGACCAGGGCGTCGACGCTGGCCGGTCAGAACTTCGAGTCCCAGCAGACGCTGGACCAGGCGGAGAACGATGCCGCCGGCGCCCGCGCCGACGTCACGGCCGCCCAGGCCAATTACGATGCCGCCATCGCCGGCCCGACCAAGGAGGAACGCGGGATCGCCGATGCCGAAGTCGGGGCGGCCCAGGCCGCACTCGCGGTGCTCGAGCGCCATCTGGACAAGACCATCCTGCGCGCTCCGGCGGACGGCGTCGTCAGCGTCATCGCCGCCGGGATCGGCGAGAATGTGCGCGCCGGCCAGCCGATCCTGGTGATTGAAGAGACCGGCGAGCAGTTTCTGTCGTTCAATGCGCGTGAGGACCATCTCCGCGGCCTCGCCGTCGGCGACACGGTCGAGGTCACCAGGAGCGGCGCCGCTGCGCCGATCAAGGCCGTCGTCACGGAGATGCGCCCGCTTGGCGTGTTCGCGACCTGGCAGGCCGAGCGGGTGATCGGCGATCACGACCGCAACACGCTACGGCTGCGGCTCGACCCGCGAGGCAATGTGGCCGGCCTGGAGCCCGGAATGACCGTGTGGATCACGCGGTGATGTACCGAACCAGCGCCATGCAGACCTATGTCGTCCCGGGCTTATGGAACACCAGCGTCCTCAGCTCGATGCTCTCGCGCGGCGGCGCATCGGCCGGTGTGGTCGGGTCGACGAAGGCGGTGTGCGGCCCGAAGCGGGTGCGGCCGTCGGTTGCGGAATCATAGCACTTGAGCAGGATCGCCTCGTCCGGCGTCATCTCCGGGAAATAGAACCAGCGATGATCGGGACTATAGGTCACCGAATAGGTCTCGCCGCGCCGGTTCGGATAGATCAGGTCGGATGGGACGAGATCGCTCTCCTTCACCGAGCTCCCGTCCAGCATCGCCAGCGGCGAGTCGCGCAGCGGTCCGCGGATCGGTCGCCACAGATTGATCACCTGCACGCGCCCTTTCAGGAGCTCCTCGGCTTCATCAGGCACGTGCTCGCGAACGCGATTTGCGCCTGAGGTCACGGTCTGGTCGACATGCACCCGCGTCGCTGGTTGCCGCGGTCCAGCGCCACGCAGATCGGGAGCGCCTTCGACCCGCTTGCGCACCGTGTGATCAAAGATGACGACACGATCGGCCTTCAGTGTGGCCTTCAGAAAGGCTTCGACCGCCGGGTAGTAGACGCGCTTTACCTCCTCATCGTCGTAGAAATTGCGCACGACGGTCGGATGCCGCACCAGCTGAAATCCTTCGCGATCGAGCGAGAAATTCCTTGCGATCAGGCGTCCGTCGAAAATCGGAACGACGTGCGGCTCGGGCAGCGCGGTCGATTTCGGCTCGCCCGGCGGCGGATCGAAGGCGTAGGTGCGCGGCTTGCCCGCGACCGGCGCCAGATAGTTCAGCTCGGCTTTGACGAAAGGAAGCGATTCGATTTTTGTTTCCTGCAGGCCCATGGCCAATCTCCCGAACGTATGCGGTCGATTGGATGTTTGAGGGCGCTCGCTGCGGGACAAGTGCGCTTGCGAAATAGCAAGGATGCTTTCGCGGCAGAGCGCGAGGCAGGAAAAATCTTGTCTGGCACGCTCCGTGTCGAAAGATTTGTTCCCGCCTCACATGGGCGTGATTTACGCGACCTTCGCGAAATCCGGCGCGCGGCGCTCGGCAAAGGCCTGGAACGCCTCGCGTGCCTCGGCTGATTTCAGCCGCGCCTCGAAATGCTCGCCTTCGGCCTGCATCTGCTTCACCAGCATCTCGCCATTGCGCATCAGCTTCTTGGTCGCAATCAGCGACCCCAACGGCTGCCTGGCGAGGCGCTGCGCGAGTGCGGTCGCCTCGGCATCAAGCCTCTGCAGCGGCACCACGCGGTTCGCAAGCCCCCATTGCAGCGCGACATCGGCGGCGACCGGCTCGCCGAGCGCGAACAGCTCGAAAGCACGCGCATAGCCGATACGTTGCGGCATCAGGATGCTCGATGCGGCCTCAGGCACCAGCGCCAGGCTGATGAAGGGCGTCGACAGCAGCGCGTTCTCCGCGAGCACAACGAGGTCGCAGTGCAGGAGCATGGTGGTGCCGACCCCGACCGCGCGCCCCTGCACCGCGGCAACGAGCGGCTTGGTCGCACGTCCCAGCGAATGGATGAAGCGCGTCACGTGACGCTCGCCGCTGGCCTTGCCCGCGGCAACGGCCGCGAACTCGCCAAGGTCATTGCCGGCGGTGAACGAATCCCCCTCGCCCCGGATCAGGATCACACGCACGGCGTTGTTGGCTTCGGCGCCTTCGATGGCGTCGGCCAGCGCGCCGTACATCTCGTTCGTCAGCGCGTTCTTCTTGTCGGGGCGCTTGAGTGTCAGCGTCAGGATGCCGCTCTCGTTCTTGATCTCAACCTGCTCGGTCATTCGCCATCTCCTTTGGGAAATTTGTTTCTGATTTCGCTCAGCCATCGCGCAATGATGTCGATCTCTTTGGTGCTGAAGCCTTCCATCAGGCGCGCATTCGTCTCATGGGCAACCTCCTTGGCGCGCAGCAGCGTCTTCCGACCCTTTTGCGTGAGAAAAATGCGCGAGGCGCGCGCATCGCTTACGTCGGCGCGCCGCTCGACAAGGCCTGCAGCGGTCATCCGGTCAACCAGCCCACTGATCCCGGCAGGTCCCAAATCAAGCGCGGTCCCTGCTTCGTTCATCAGAACGCCATCCTGCCTGCCAAGCACGAACAGCAGCCCGGCCTGCGCCGGCGGAACCGAGTCCGGCGAACGCGAAACCAGCGCGCGCTGCACGCGCCGCTGCGCCACGTTCAGAAGATAGATCAGCCGATGGTCCTTCTGCGCGGTCACCCGGCGGCACCCTAATTATTTCGCACGCGAACTAAATACACGAATTGACACCGCTGTCATCCGAAAAGTTCGGCAGCGACGACCAGCTCAACGAAGCCGACGAACTGGTATTTTCGCGATCCAAAGCATGTTCTTGCTTGATCGCGTCCGATTTTGGGGTTCCTATCTCCAGACTTGGTTGGTTAAGGGAGACAACGGATGAAGAAAATTGTACTGGCTGCTATCATCGCCACGTTCGCGGCAGGTTCAGCATTCGCGCAGGATGCGTCCTGCGACAGCAAGGCGGTCGGCAAGGATGGCAAGCCGCTCGCAGGTGCGGCAAAGACCTCGTTCATGAAGAAGTGCATGGCGGATGCCTGCGCGGCCAAGGCGGTCGGCTCCGACGGCAAGCCGCTCGCCGGCGCGGCGAAGACCAGCTTCATGAAGAAGTGCGAAAAGGGCGCGTAAGCCCTGCAGATTTCAGACGAACGGGCGGCCACGGAGCCGCCCGTTTTGATTCAGGTCCCGACCCGCAAGGGCGCATGCAGCTTGCGCAGGTAGGCGATCACGGACAGCGCGGTGATCCGGCCGGTCTTGGGATTTTCCGACGGAATGTTCTCGATCGTCATCGAGAACCGCGCGGAATCCGCATCGACCTCGATGCGATGCACATTCCGCGTCACCGTCGGATCGGCCCAGATCTCGACCGTGGTGAGATCCGGGCCGATGCCGGCCAGCGACAGCGCCACCGACACGTTGATATTGGCCGGAAAGCCCTTTGCCGCCGCACGCGCATTGCCCTCGAAGATCTTCCGCGGAGCCGTAATTGCCTCAAGGTCGATGTTGTTGTCGACCACATGCGGTGCGCCGGCAAATCCCCGCGGTGGCTTGCGCGAGACCATGCGCGCGGAATGAATGGTTCCGACCGCGGCCGCGGTCACGGCGTCAAGCCCAATCAGCGCGCCGGTTGGCACCACGATCTGTCCGCCATGCTTGCGCGCAAGCGCGATCAGATCGTCGTTGTCGAGCAGCGCGCCGGCCGAGAGCACGATTGCGGTCTTGCCACGCGAGACCACGGGGGCCACGATCGAGCGGACCAGCCTGCTTGGCGCGCATTCGATGATGATATCTGCGACATCAGCCAATTGCTCGATCGGCAAGATGGCCGGCGCGGACTTTAGCTGTGACAGCCAGTCGCGATGCTTGTCGATCGACTGCGCCGACACCGCGCTCAAGACGACCCCCTCGATCCCGGCATCGATCGCCTTGGCCACACTGGTGCCGATCGCGCCAAGTCCGGCAATCGCCACCCGCGAGACCGCTTTCGAAGCCGCATTCACCGGAGCGCCCGAGGTCTCCGCCAACCGCAAAACACCGGCCATCCCTACTCCCGTTTGAACCGATAATCGAATCCGGCGCCAAGGGCCTTGATCAGGCCTGCCGTCGGCCGGGGAAAATGTATAGGCAGGATCAAAATATCGGTGTCCGCGACCGCAGCAAAGAATTTTCGCCGCGAGGCCGCGGACTGCCTGGGGTCCCAATCGGGCTTTGCCGACCAGTCCGGCTCGCGGCACTGGATCACGTGATGCATCAGGTCGCCCGCCACCACCGCGCGTTGGCCGCGCGAGTGGATGTTCACACAGCAATGGCAGGGCGAGTGTCCCGGCGTCGGCGTCAAGGTAATGGTGTCATCGAGTGCGTAGTCGTCGTCGACGAGCAGCGCCTGCCCGGCCTCGACGATGGGCAGGCAATTGTCGCGAAAGACTGTGCCCGGCGGGTTGTTGCCCTTGTTGTGCTCGGCCTCCCAGGCCGCATATTCGCGCTTGTGGAAGACATACTTGGCGTTCGGAAAGGTCGGCACCCAACGGCCGTCGCGCAAGACGGTGTTCCAGCCGCAGTGATCGATGTGGAGATGCGTGCAGAACACGTAATCGATCATCTCGAAGCCAATGCCGAGCGCGAACAGCTCCTTGCGCCAGCGCTCCTTGCCGGGAAAATCGAACGGCGGCGGATGGCCCTTGTCCTCGCCGGTGCAGGTGTCGACCAGGATGGTGTAGCGCGAGGTGCGAACCACGAAGGTTTGATAGGTGATCAGCATCATGCCGAGCGAGGGATCAAACACCTCCGGCTCCATGGTCTGCAAATGATGCCGGAATACAGCACTGTCATAGGCCGGAAAGAAATCCTGCGGCCGCCGCCACGGCCCTTCGCGCTCGATGACGGCATCGATGGTGACATCGCCGAGCCTGATCTGCTTCATGGTGTCCTCCCATGCTTTTCGGGAAAGCCTATCGGGCGCGCGGGCGCGCTTCAAGCGCGCCGCATGCGGCACGCGCAGATCGCCGTTCACGTCCCGTAGAGCATCAAAGGCTCGTGCAATTCGCGTGTTCGCGGTTTCGCTCGGCCTTTTGCCGCGTGCGCTTTCTCCATCGGAGAGCCGCCGCGCGCCGTTTTCGCGGCTCAGCCTGAGGTCCTCCTCGACCCGGCACCTTCAGGTACCAGGCAAGCTAGTGTCGTTTGAAGTACTGCACCTCGCGCTCATGCTTCTCCGCCGCGGCGCGCGACCTGAAGGTGCCGAGATTGCGCCGCTTGCCGGTCCTCGGATTGATCTTGCGGGAATACAGCCGGTACTCGCCGGATCGCAGCTTTCTGATCATGCTCTTCTCCTTGCAGCCTGATCTTCCAACCGGATATGCGCAGGCCGGTTCCCGCAACCCGCATGCCCTATTTCTTTGCCCCGGGGGCGAAGACCTGATTGGTGAAAGGCTGCGCTGTCGGCTGTGCGATCACGATGAATTTGCGATCCATTGTTTGATGACAGGCGTTGCAGCCATTGGTGAGCTGGCCAAACGCATCCATGAACTTGCGCTGGTCCTTGGCCTTGACCGCGTCGGAGAGCGCCTCCACCGGGGTCGCAAGCGTCGTGATATTGGTCACGGGAAGGCCAGAATACAGCAGAGCGGCTTGCGTAAGGCCCGCTTTGGCCTGACGCAGCTCAAAGTCGGCGAGCTCCCAGTTCTGCGCACGCGCGGCGAAATAGAGCTTCAGGTGGCGCAATTGCAGTGCGTTCATGATGTCGGCGAGCCGCGGCACATAGGGCTCAACCGAGACATCCGGAGCGGACTGGGCGATCGCCGAAGATCCGGCGAAACAAGCCAGCGCCGCGACGAGCAGCAGTTTGCGAAATCTCATTCAACTCTCCAACCTTCTTCGTGTTGCGCGTTGCAAGCGGACGGCGGCCTTGCGGCCGATTCTGATCCTAGCGCCCGCCCATGCCACGCATTTGCGTTCGATCAACGCATCGGCGGTTCGGACCAGACAATGCGCCTCTAGAAGCAGAGATTGGTGACGAGGTTGCCGCGCTTGTCCTTGATCGCGAATGGGCACTGCATCCGCTTCAGCGCCGCCTTGGCATTCTCATCACCGAGGTCGGCGGCGCGCTGGTAGTAGGCCTTGGCGGCCTCCACGTCTTTCGGTCCGCCGCGGCCGGCCTCGGCAAAAGCCCCCATCTGCTCGAGTGCGCCGGGATGGTTTTGCGCCGCCGCCTTTTCGAACAGGGCGCGCGCGCCGGCATCATCTTTCGGGCCGCCCGTGCCCTCGGCCAGCATCAGGCCGAGCTGGTATTGCGCTTCCGCGTTGGTTTCGGCGGTCTTTGCCAGCAGTTCGCGAGAACGGGCGGGATCGGCTGGCGTGCTGGCGCCGCCGAGCGCTGCGAGATTGGAGACGCCGCGCGGATTGCCGGCCTGGGCGGCCCGCTCGAACAGTTTTCGCGCCTCTGCTTCGTCCTTTGCGACACCTGAGCCGGTGGCGTAGAGCACGCCGAGCTCGACCATCGCGGACGTCGAGCCCTTGTCGGCCGCCTTGCGCCAGGCCGCAATGGCGTCCGCCGTCTTCTGGCTCGCCGCAAAGGCGCGGCCAAGCTCGTACATCGCGCGGCGCGAGCTCGCAGCCGCCGTCTTGCAGAATTTGATCGCGGTCGCGACATCGGAGGCCGCAACCTCGGTGACGCCCTTGATGTCGGCCGGCTTGTCCGGATCGGAAGGATCGGCGGCGATGCGGTCGCACAGGACAAGATCGGCCGATTGCGCAAGCGCCAGCGAGGGCGCGCAGGCCGCCACCATTGCGATCAAGCCGATCCCGAAACGCATTTTGTTCATGAGGGCGAAATTGCTGTGTCGTGCCGGCAAATTCAAGATCACAAATTCAAGACCCGCAAATTCAAGGCTGCGAACTCAAGGCTCGAGCCCGGTCTCGCGCAACACCGGTGCGACTTCTGGTGACGCCAGGAAGCGCAGCAGCCGGTCCGCCTCGCTCCGCCGCGTCACATTCGCCATCATGCCGGCCGAGAACAGCCCTGGCGTCTGCAGTTCGGGCGGAATTGGGCCGACCACCTCGATGCCGCTCACCTGCTTCAGTTCGCTGATCTGCTGGATCGCCAGATCTGCTTCACCTGAAACGAGCCGCTCCGCGGTGAAGCCCGAGGCAACAATGGTCGCCTTCGCGTTGATCTCGGTGGCGATACCGAGTTGCTCGATCAGCTGCGCAAAGTAAATGCCGCTCGCGCCGATCCTGGAATAGGCCACCGAGCGCGCGGCAAGCAGCGCCGTCCGTAGCGCCGCCGGGCCAGCGATGTTGGGATGCGGCGCGCCGGCCTTGACGGCTACGCCGACATGGGAGCGAGCGAGATCGGTGCGGCTGTCGGCAATCAGGCGTCCCTCGGCAGCGAGTTCATCAAGCCCTTCGCGGGTGAGAATGACGAGGTCGGCGGCCTCGCCGCCGCGCAGCCGCGGCAACAGGCCGACGGTCGGCGCGAACTCCGCATCAATGCGAATGCCGGTCGCGGCCTCGAATTGTGGGGCAAGCCGCATGAGCGCGCCCTGCAATGCAAGCGTCGAGAGCAGCCGGATCGCATCATCCGCCATGGTGATCCCTTGTCAAAAGCCTCAGAGCGGGCGCATCAGCTTCAACACCGCCTTGAGCCGCAGGCTGCGCCTGCCAACCAGGGCCGAGGCCTCCCAGGACGCACCCCCGGCATCGCATGCGCCGGAAAAGCCGATGCCGACCTCATGGCCGCCGAAGATCGGATTGTCGCCCTTGGCTGGCGTGTGCTCCTGGTTGAGGATCTGGCCTTTCCAGCGGCCGCCCTCGGAGGTGTAGGTGCCGAGATAATAGAAGAACGCGTCGCCGCCGAGGATGCGGCCGTCATTGAGCAGCATCACGCCGGTCAGGCCGCCCTCCACACCATCAAGCGTGCGAATGTGGATGGAATAGAGTCCATTGCGGATGGAGCCCTCGCCGACCCCACCCGCGATCGGCAATGGCTGGTCCTCGATCGGCGTCATGACAGACTGAAAGGGCACGCCGGGCAGCTCGCGCAACGCTCCTTCAAAGCGAATCAACTCGCCCTCGCGTCGGCCGCGTGCGAGCAATGTCGCATCGTCAGTGCCGGCCATGGCCGGATAGTTCGGATCGGGGTTGTGACGAACCGTGTCGATCACAATCGCGATCTCGTCACCGATCTCCTCATAGGCGCCGATATGGGCGAAGGCGGAGTTGCCGCCGAGCATCTTGCCGTCGCCCACATACATCACGCTGCGGCCCTGCGCCTGGCCGAGCTGGAACCTGACGGTGTAGAACCCCCCGAACACGGATGCCCCCGGCTCTCATTGCGCCCGCTGTCTATCGCAGTTCGATCGCCGGGGAAATGCGCCTTGCTTGTGGTGATAAAAGGGCCGTCGAAAAAGCAAGGCCCGCCGGCGCGCTCTGCACGCCAACGGGCCCTGTTTGCGATCCGGACGCATTGGCCCGGTCGTGCAAGCCTTGTGCTGCGTCCTTTATGCAGCAGCCTTGGCGTCGGTCGGCACGGTTGCGATGGTCTTCAGCACCTGGGATGCGATCTGGTAGGGGTCGCCCTGCGAGTTCGGACGGCGGTCTTCGAGATAGCCCTTGTAGCCATTGTTGATGAAAGAGTGCGGCACGCGGATCGAAGCGCCGCGGTCAGCCACACCATAGCTGAACTTGTTCCAGGGAGCGGTCTCGTGCTTGCCGGTCAGGCGCTTGTCATTATCCGGACCGTAGACGGCAATGTGATCCATGAGATTCTTGTCGAAGGCCGCCATCAGCTTCTCGAAGTACTCCTTGCCGCCGACTTCGCGCATGTACTTGGTCGAGAAGTTGCAGTGCATGCCGGAGCCGTTCCAGTCGGTGTCGCCGAGCGGCTTGCAGTGGAACTCGATGTCGATGCCGTACTTCTCGGTCAGGCGCAGCAACAGGTAGCGGGCGATCCACATCTGGTCGGCGCAGGTCTTCGAACCCTTGCCGAAAATCTGGAACTCCCACTGGCCCTTGGCGACTTCCGCGTTGATGCCTTCGTGGTTGATGCCGGCCGCGAGGCAGAGATCGAGATGCTCTTCGACCAGCTTGCGGGCGACGTCGCCGACATACTTGTAGCCGACGCCCGTGTAATACGGACCCTGCGGGGCGGGATAGCCATGTTCCGGGAAGCCCAGCGGACGGCCGTCCTTGTAGAAGAAATACTCCTGCTCGAAGCCGAACCACGCGTCGGGATCGTCGAGGATGGTGGCACGCTTGTTCGACGGATGCGGCGTCTTGCCATCGGGCATCATGACTTCGCACATCACGAGCACGCCGTTGGTACGCGCGGCGTCGGGAAAAACGGCAACGGGCTTGAGCACGCAATCGGAGCTGTGGCCTTCGGCCTGATTGGTCGAGGAGCCGTCAAAACCCCAGAGCGGGAGCTGTTCCAAAGTCGGGAATGAGGCAAATTCCTTGATCTGGGTCTTGCCGCGCAAATTCGGTGTCGGCGTGTAACCGTCGAGCCATATGTACTCGAGCTTGTACTTCGTCATTGAGCCTCTCTGTTGAATCATCTCGAAGGTGGGGACCGAAAGGAAATTGCCCCACGCGTACCCGGCCACGATCGGCCGGGCTCTCTTGAAGCATTTTGCGTGCCAATCAACGAGGCGGGCAACCGGCGCTGGTCCGCGGGCGGCGGGCCGCGGCATGACAGTCTGGTCGAGGCCGTCAGGGTGCGTCATAGGAGCGCGCCCGGACTTCTACGGGTTCGGCAAAATGTCAGCATTAGTGTCTGATTTTTCGCCTGTTTTCGCGGCAGCGGGTGCCGGGGCTTTCACTCACGATTACCGCTGCGGCAGCGGCCGGCAATATTCGAAAAGCCGGACGGGCTGCCCAGCAACCTTTGCAAGGGCCCAAGCGTTAGTCACACGCAGCCCGCCCTCCCCGAGGGCAACAGCAAATCTGCTCACAGATTAGGCGCTTACTGATTTCGAATTGGTCACATTGCATCGACCGGAGCAGCGGCCGATATCGGAATCGGTAACCACAAGCGAACGAGTCGGGCGCAGGATTGAGGTTAGCGCGCCGGCCAAAGGAGAATGCTTATGAAGAGCAGTTTGAGTGACGGGTCCGCGAAGATCTACCAGTTCCCGGTCGGCGGCCGCGCGGGCCTGCTGGGACGGCGCTATGGCGAGACTCCTGCCCAGACGCCCCCGCATGTGAACGAGACCATCTGCAGCGGCAGCTGGTACCATGAAGAGGCGATCCAGGAATCCCGGTCCGAACCAAAGCCTGGATGGGACCACTGATGGTGGTTCTTCCGACGTATGGCGACAACAAACGCCCGAATATTGAGAGCTGAAGACGGCCGAAACAACGAGGTTTCGGCCTTTTTCATTCAATACAGCGCACAGACCGTCTCGCGCCGCCTGGCATGCCTGATCGTCGTGGCGCCATCCCGCCTCATCCTCAACGTGACATCGCCGCCGGAATAGCGCGTGCCCGACAACGTCAACCGCCGCGCCAGGGTGACGGCCCGCCCATCGATCTGCACGAAGGCGCGCGGATCATAGGGATAAAATCCAACCACGAATTCCGATCCGTCCGTGCAATGATAGGTCTGGAAGCTCTGCGCATCAGCCGGCGCGATGCCGAAACGCGCTGCCGCCGTGCCGACAACCATCGCTGCGACCAACATCTTCAAAAAAATCCTTGCCCGCTTCATATTGCCTCCTGAAAGCCCGACTATAGACCAGAGCCGGTTCCAACGGCAGCATGAACCGACCGTCATGAGACCGCGCCAAGCCGCGGTGCAAGTGAGAGCGATGCCCGACGTCCCCTCCCGCCATCTCAAGCTGCAAGGCGCCAGCAATTTTCGCGATCTCGGCGGCTATCTCACGCGCGATGGCCGCAGCCTGCGCTGGCGACGGATGTTCCGCTCCAATCATCTCGGCCATCTCACCGCCGCCGATATCGAGATCGTGCGTGGGCTAGGCGTGAGGAACGCCTTCGATTTTCGCGGCATCGAGGAGCGCGGGGGCGCGGCCTGCGGAGTTGCCGAGATCGTGGTTCACTCGCTCCCGATCGAACCGACAGTGGTTGCCGCGCTACGCGCCGCCCTCGCTGCAGGCTCGCTGTCTGCGCAGGTGGCGCGCGAGATCATGCGCGAGTCCTACCGCAACTATGTCCGTCACAACACCCACAGCTTCCGCGCGCTGTTCAACCGTCTTATCGAAGACCATGCGCCCCTGGTCATTCATTGCACGGCGGGCAAGGACCGCACCGGCTTTGCCTGCGCGCTGATCCTGCACGCCCTCGACGTGCCCGAGGAGGTGATCGCAGAGGACTATCTGTTGACCAATCGCTTCTACCGGCGCGATCCCGCCGCCGCGACCGACCTGCCCGACGACGTCAGAGAGGCGATCGGCACGGTGGATGACTCCTTCCTCGCCGCCGGCTTCGACGCGGTCCGTGCCGATTATGGCGATCTTGAAACCTATTTCCGGGATGGGCTGAAGCTCGGCGAGCGCGAGCGCACTGAGTTGAAGGCGCGCTATCTGGAAGCCTGACCGTTGTTCTGGTCAGCGCATTGCGCGATCCTATAGCGGCGCAGGCGAAACGGCGCAAAGAGGGATCGGGGATTACGCGGCGGCGTCCATTTCGGCTTCGGCGTCGAGATCGGCGATGACCTCCTCGAAAGCCGTGATCGCCTGCTGGATGGCGGCGATCTGCATCAGCTCCCAGCCGCTGATCGGGCCATTGCGGTTCTGCAAGGCGATGACGAGATCGCGCCGCTGCTCCTTGAGCTGGATGAGCGGCAGGCCGTGGTCAGGTAAAGATCGCATCATGAGCTGGAGCCCCGAATTGCACGAGCGCTCAGGATAAGAGCAGGGTTCTGGCCATTCACTTACAAAGGTTGAGAAAATTTTACCGAATGACGGATGCTCGCCACGTCCATGGCTCAACTCTCGCCGGATTGCGCGGATCACGTTAGGATAATCCCTCGCCCGGCGAGTTTCGGAGATCCAAATGAACGGAAAGGTCCTGGTCATAACCGGCGCGCTGGGCGCGCTTGGCAAGGTCGTCGCGGATACGGCCGAAGCGCGCGGTGCGCGCGTGGCGGGCATCGATCATGCGCCGTCGCAAAGCCCTCCGACACGGACGCGGATCGAGCTTGGGGGCGTTGATCTCACCGACGCGGCACAGGCGAAAAAAGCAATCGATGCGGCGGCGGCCCATTTCGGCCGGCTTGATGCGCTGATCAATATCGCCGGCGGCTTCGTGTTTGAGACGGTTGCCGACGGGACCGACAAGAGCTGGCAGCGCATGCACGCGATGAATGTGTTGACCGCGCTCAACACCTCGCACGCGGCGTTGCCGCATCTTGCCAGCGAAGGCAACGGGCGCATCGTCAATATCGGCGCCATGGGCGCGCTGCAGGCCGGTGCCGGCATGGGTCCCTATGCAGCGTCCAAGGCCGGCGTGCATCGCCTGACCGAGGCGCTGGCGGCGGAGTGGAAGGGCAAGGTCACCGTCAACGCCGTGCTGCCCTCGACCATCGATACCGCCGCAAACCGCGCCAGCATGCCGAAGGCGGACTTTACCAAATGGGTCCGCCCGCTCGAGCTCGCCGAGGTGATCCTGTTCCTGGCAAGCGACGCCGCAAGCGCGGTCACCGGTGCCCTGATCCCGGTCGCGGGCCGCATGTAGCCGCTTTCGCTGGCGTGCAAGACGAAACCCGCCCCTCGTGCTAGCCGCCCAGCTGTTAGATTCGCCCAACTGAGTCGCGAGCCAATGGATGCGGGGCTAGCTTGGAAACCGCGCTTTATCTTCCCGTCAAACGCTTCCTCGAAAAGCTCGGCTTCACGGTCAAGGGCGAGATCGGCGGCTGCGACCTGGTTGGGCTCAAGGACGCGGATCCGCCTGTTGTCGTGATCGGCGAGTTGAAGCTGAGCTTCAATCTCGAGCTCATCCTTCAGGCCGTCGATCGCGCCTCGGCCTGCGACGAAGTCTGGCTTGCGGCGCGGATGTCGGCGCGCGGCAAGGGCCGCGAGAGCGACGCGCGCTACCGCAACCTCTGCCGCAGACTCGGCTTCGGCATGCTCGGGGTCACCGCGCGCGGCGAGGTCGAGGTGCTGGTGAAGCCGCCGACCACGGCGCCCCGGCGCGATCCGAAAAAGCGTTCGCGCCTGATCACCGAACACCAGCGCAGGCAGGGTGACCCCGTGCAGGGCGGCTCGACCCGGGCGCCCATCATGACCGCATACCGTCAGCAGGCGCTGGCGTGCGCCTCGGCGCTGTCGCACGGCCCCCGCCGTGTCCGCGATCTCAAGCCGCAGATTCCAGATGCGCCGAAGATCCTGCTGAGCAATGTCTATGGCTGGTTCGACCGCGCCGAGCGCGGTGTCTATGTCCTGACCGATGCCGGACGCGCCGCGCTCAAACGCTGGCCAGAGCATGTGCCGCGGTCAGCCGCAGCCGCGGACGCCGCGCCGTGATCCCGTCTGCCAAGAACGAGAATCTTGATTCGCAGCAATCAAATCTTGGGGAAATCCGCCATTGCATGGCTGAATTGCCATAGCAATTTCATATTGCAATGCAACATAATGGGCCCTAGGTATCCCGGATCAGACGAGAGGCCTGCCATGAGCGAAGACTGGAATACCAAATACGGACCGCGACGCGTCCGGCGCGATCCGCCCACCCTTGAAGAGGCGATCTTCGCGGCGGCCGGAATCACCGAGGATCTGGACGCGCAGGCCGAGATCGCTGCGGCGCTGATGGGAATGCCGCTCGACGTGGTGCAGGCCGAGGTCAAGAAGCAGAGCCGCGTCGCGGCTCGCAGCGGTGGCGTGACGCGCGTGATCGCGGGCGAACAGGGTGCGCAGCGCTCGGTCGTGGTCGAGCGCCGCGTCGTCAGGCGCATCCCGACGGCCGCGAAGCGCACCGCGTAAATCGGGGCCGCCCCGCCGCAAGGTCACGCGGCAAATTGCAAGAGCAAAATTGCAAGACAAGCAAAAGCGCGATGGCTGCCCGCCACCGCGCTTTTGCTTTTGCTGGACGGCGCGAAGCGTCTTACGCCGCGTGCCCTGAATCGTACATCTTCGAAAACAGCTTCCAGCACGCGCGATTCAAATTCATCATGGCGCGCGCCGCAACCAGCGGCGTGTCGATGGCGAGCTTGGCAAGCTCCGCCTGCGGCTGCGGCGGCACGTCGATGGTACCGGTGGATTCCCCGCGGCGGAAGACGAGGCGCGCGCCGAACTTGGCGGCAAGCGCCCGCATGGCACTGTTCTGCGCGCCGGTGGTGATGCGCAGGCGATCGTAGCCCTTCCACTGCGCTTCCGAGATCAGGCGCTTGAACAGGATGCTGCCGACGCCCTGGCGCCGGACGCACTTCTCGACGCTGAAGGCAACCTCCGGGAGCCCGTCTTCGGACTGCTCCGGCGGGTGCAGCTCGGCCGCGCCGCGAACGATGCCGCTTTCCATGTAGGCAACGATCAGCGTGCCGTCGTCAGCGCATTTTTCGGCGTAACGCTCGATGAAACTGTCATCGAGATAGCCGTTGAACCGGTCATGCCGGCTTTCTGCATCCAGCCGCAGCAGGTGATCGCGCAGCAGCGGCAATTCTTCCCGTTGGCTCAGCGTCCGCACATAGCCAAAGCCCGGTCGCGGGCGATAGGTATCTTCGTATGGCACGTCAAAACTCCTCGTGGATAGCCCTCGAGGAAGCGTCGAATCCCTAGCACAACTCATGTTGTGCATCGCACCATGAAATTCAAGACCCCGCGTCACCGTAAGATGCGGGGGCCTGGCGACCGCTAGCGGCGCGCCGCCGTTACCTTCATACCAGCACCATCTGGGTCTGGGTGACGACCGCGACCAGTTTGCCTTCCGCCGTTTCCAGCCGCGTCTGCCAGACCTGGGTGCGCCGCCCGCGGTGGATTGGCGTTGCCGTGGCGATCACGGTCATCCCCTCCTTCGCCGGACCGATGAAGTTGGTCTTGCTTTCGAGCGTGGTGGTGCCCTTGGCGTCCTCCGGCAGATTGATCACGGTCGCGGCCGCACCGACGGAATCGGCCAGCGCCATGACCGCACCGCCGTGAAGGATGCCACCGAGGGTGCAAAGGTCGGCCCGCACCTTCATCTGCGCCACCACCTTGTCCTGGCTCGCCTCGGTGAAGGTGACGCCCTTCAGCTCGGCAAAGGGCATCTTGAAGAATTGGATTTTTTCCAGCGGCGTCATGCGGCCTCCCGTTTCGGCTTTGACGCGAGAATAAGAGCGGCCGGGTAACCCAGGCAATGACGTCGGAGGTCATGGCGGTGGTGATGCCGCGGAATGTCGGGTGGGCAAAGCGGAGCGTGCCCACCGACACTCGTGCTTTGGTCGAGAAGGGTGGGCACGGCGCGAGTGCGCCTTTGTCCACCCTACTGGACTCACTCCGCCCTTACACGTTTTCCACCCCGCACCATTCCGCGACGAACAGCGCGGTGGCCTTGGTGAATTTACGCAACGACTCCACCTCGACATATTCGTTGAAGCCGTGCATGGCCCCGCCGCTCGCCCCGAAGCACAGGCTCGGAATGTTGTAATTCAATCCATAGAAGCGCGTATCGGTCAGCGCGGTGAAGACGAGGTCCTGCACCTCGCCGCCATAGATCGCGCCATAGGCCTTGCCGAAGGCGCTTTCCGCCTCGGCGCTGTCCTTCAGCTCATAACCTTCCGACAAGAATCCCGACCATTCCAGCACAGGCGGATTGTTGGAGAGGAAGCGATGGTCGCGCGCGGCCGCCGCAACGCAGGCGCTGATCTCGGCTTGCGCTTCCGATACCGACCAGCCCGGCAGGATCGCGATCCGGCAATCGACGTCGCACCAGGCCGGCACGCTGGAGGCCCAATCGCCGCCCTTGATGATGCCGGGATTGAAGTTGATGGCATTATTGAGCGCCTTGAAGTAGCGGTCGGACTTGGCACGCTCGTTCCATCTGGCCTCGAGCTGCTGCAACGCGCCGATCAGGTGATAGGCGGCGGTGATGGCGTTGGCGCCGCTGCCGGCCTCGAACACATGCACGGGATGGCCGCGCACCTTGAGGCGAAACCAGATCACCCCGACCTGCGCGCGCACCATCTTGCCGTTGGTCGGCTCCGGGATGAAGCAGGCGTCCGCCCGGTAGCCGCGCTGCAGGGTCGACAGCGCGCCGACGCCGGTGCTCTCCTCCTCGATCACGGATTGAAAATGAATCCGCGCGGTCGGCTTGAGGCCCGCGGCCTTGATCGCATCCAGCGCATAGAGCGCGCCGATGGTCCCCGACTTCATGTCGCAGGCGCCGCGGCCATACATCTTGCCGTCGCGAATGACCGGTGAGAATGGCGGCGTCTCCCACATCTCGAGCGGCCCCGCCGGGACCACGTCGCAATGGCCCTGCAGGATGAGCGATCTGCCCGCCGTGGTGGACGGACGGTAGGTCCCGACCACGGAACGCGCCCGGGAAAAATCCGTCTCGACCGGTCCGAAGCCGCGCAAATCCTTGAGAGCATCGAGATCGACCTGCCAGTCGTCGACCTCATAGCCGCGCGCGCGCAAGAGATCGCCCATCATGTCCTGACACGGCCCCTCCGCGCCGCGGGTCGAGGGGATCGCGACAAAATCACGGGTGGTCGCCAGCTGTACGTCGAAGGCAAGATCGACGGCATCGAGGATCCGCCGGGTGGTATCGCTGTTCATCTGCACCATTCTTCCTGTTGCCATCCGACGCGAGCGCCCGCGACGGCCCGAGCATTGAGACAGCATCAGCATTTCGGCTGTCTTTCAGAATCGCAAGTCCGTCCTTACAGTCCCAAGCTCAAACGAGATATGCGGCGAAGACCGATGCTGATCCCTTTACGCCACTGCTTTTTTCATGCGACCGTGGCCGCCCTTGCGGTTTCCGCCCTCACCTCGCTTGCGCATGCCCAATATGTCGGGCGCGAGCAGGACATCGCCAATCTGCGGCTCGGGCAGCGGGTCCTGGTCGATGACGGCACCTGCCCCGCCGGCCAGGTGAAGGAAGTCTCCGGCTCGAAGATGTCGCCACTGGGCGTCGTGCCGGCGCGCAAATGCGTGCCGCGGCTGCCTAAAAAATCGGGGAAGTAGATCGGCAAGAGCCGCGCTATTTCGCGGGATCGAACATGCATTGCAATGTCGGCTTGGCGATCTTGGTGAAGGTCGGGCCGATTTCCGACTGCTTTGTGACCGGCACCCACGCGTTCTCGATGGTCGGCACGCCGGTCTCGCTGATGCCGCGCAGCAGCGCCTCGCGCAAATCATTGTCCTCGACGACGGCGGCTGCATGATCGTGCAGGCAGCCGCACACTTCCTCCGGATGGGCCCAGCGCCCGAGCATATGCGGCGCGCACTGACGCACGAAATCGGCGCGCGGATCGGGCAGCCTGACCGGCGCGCGGGACTGGGCCTGGGCTGAGGCGGCGAAAGACAGAGTTGCGATGAGCGTTACGGCGCCAACACGAAACAGCATGATCAACCGCTACTTCTCGTTCACAGCGAGCACCACGGGCGACACGATGGCGGGGCCGCTATAGGCGAACGTGCCAACACCCGGCAGGCCCCCATCCACCGTGCCGGCCATGGACGAACCAGCCAGCACGAAGGCGCAGGCGAGCAGGTATTTCAACGTCCGCATTTGACAGTCTCCGCTATCGCCGGCGGCTTGTGATCGCCCCCTGGTGATGGCAGCTGATTAACCATGCTTGGTTTCGCCAATTCTGCGCAACGACGGCAAAATGGTTTCGTCGGCGCGGCAATTGTTTCGTCGCGGCGGTTCCGACGAAACCGTCGCGCGAAGACGCGTCATTTCAATACGCTAGGAGAGCGGCTGAAAGCACCGGCAAAACCATCCGCCCGCCCAGCGTCAACCTGAGCGGGCACGGCAAGCCCGCGCGAACCGTTCACTGGATGAAATCGCCGCATTTCTGTATCGCGCCGTCCGCGGCGCCCCAGGGCATGATCGGCACGCTGGATGTCGAATTCTTCGGCGAGCCCTCGATCAGCTTGTCCGAATAGACCATGTAGACCAGCACGTTACGCTTGGCGTCGCAGCCGCGCACGATCTGCATCCGCTTGAAGAACATCGAGCGGCGCTGCCGGAACATGTCCTCGCCCTGCTCCAGCTTGTGCTTGAAGCGGATCGGCCCGATCTGCCGGCAGGCGAGCGAAATGTCGGAGACCTGCTCGGCAAGCCCCAGCCAACCGGCATAGCCGCCCTTTTCCGGCACGGTGAAATGGCAGGCGACTCCCTCGACCTCGGGATCGTCGATGCCGTAAGTGGCGAGCTTGTCGTTCGGGCTCATCAGCTTGAACACGGTCGAGCGGCGGAAGATCAGGTCCGGCTCGTCGCCCGCAAAGGCGCGCGAAAACGAAAACGTGAGCAGGACCAGCGGCAACAGGAAAAGAGCTGCCCATCCGGTGCGTGTGATTGCGGTGACTGCTGTCATAAAACTCTCCGAAAGCGCCGCGCGCGAACCATTCGCGCTTCCAACCGGAAACCGAAAAGCGGCACTGAAATCATGGATTTGGCTGCATTATTGCCGGTGACGTCTGAACTTGGCTCGCTTCTTTGCCTGCCCCTTTCAGATATCACGAACAGGGCAGCCGGCCGCGCTTTCGCCATGTAGGCGCGCGAAGCCTTGGGCGGAAGGCCGACGGTCGCAGGCGCTTAACGGAATGTGAGGCTTTTTTGCTACGCTGAGCGCGAAATCTATAAAGATTCGAACCGCTGCGCTGGTGAACGAGTTTTACGTCTGCGACAACCAACGGGCATTGTCGATCGGAATCTTGAAGGTACTCCACTTGGCTTTTCAGCGTATTTTGACGGCCGACATTGCAGGCCAAAGATTTTGGCGGGTTGCGGCCCTCGCTGCAGTCGGCGCGATCAGCACCGTCTCCCGCGCCGACGCGGCCTATTACTATTGGACGGAGTCCAATCCGACCTATTATCGGCCCGACTATCGGCCCGAGCCCGTTTACCAGCCGCGACGGCCTGTGGTGCGGCGGAGCGAGAAGAAAAAGGATGCCGCCGCGGAGAGAAAGGAAGCCAGCACCAAACCGCAAGGCGCCGTGATCATCGCAATCTCCATCAATCGGCAGCAGCTCAAGATCTACGACACCAACGGCTTCTTCGCCGAAGCGCCGGTATCGACCGGCATGAAGGGCCATCCCACGCCGATGGGCGTGTTCAGCGTGATCCAGAAGCAAAAATGGCATCGCTCCAATATCTATAGCGGCGCGCCGATGCCCTACATGCAGCGCATCACCTGGTCCGGCATCGCCATGCATGCTGGCGTGCTGCCGGGCTATCCGGCCTCGCACGGCTGCATTCGCATGCCCGAAGCCTTCGCGATCAAGATGTACGGCTGGACGCGGATGGGCGCGCGCGTGGTGGTCACGCCGGGCGAGATGTCGGCGCCCGCAAGCTTTGCCCATCCTCTGCTTCCAGGCATGAAGGTCGCTCCGCCACCTCAGGTTTCGGCGGACGAGCGTGCCGCGCCGCAAGGGATGAAGGCTGACAAGGGTGCTGCCGACAAAACGCCTGAGGTCATCGAGACCAGGCTTGATCTGCGCCCCTCCGTCGGCCATGGCGACGCCACCTCGCCCGATGCTGACTCGACCGCCGAGAAGACCCGCACCGCAGACGCTGCCGGTGACCTGCCCGCCGATAAGCCAGCAACCATGTCCGACGCCTCGTTGGCGGCCAGGGACGAGGCCACCGTCGATCTCGCCGGTCCGAAAGCCGCGGCGGGCAATGATGCAAAAGCCAGTCCCGCGAAGGCCGCGGTCAACGCCGATGCGTCCAAGCCCAATGTATCCACGCCCGATGGATCCAAGCCCGATGCATCCAAGCCTGCCGACGCAAAGAACGAGACCAAGCCGACCGAGCCCGCCCAGCCCTTCGATGCACAGAAGTCTGCCGTGAAGACCGATGCGGCGGCCGATCCCGCCAAGGACGAGACCCGCCAGCCCGACATCGCCAAGGCCGCGGCCGCGAAGGCCGAGGCCGCCAGGCGAGCCGGCCCGATTTCGATCTTCATCAGCCGGAAGGATTCCAAGCTCTATGCGCGGCAGAATTTTGAGCCGCTGTTCGACTCGCCCGTAACCATCGCTCCCTCCGACCGGCCGCTCGGCACGCATGTGTTCACCGCCGAGATCGATAAGACCGATCCCAATCTCGTGCACTGGTCGGTGATGACCTTGCCGGTGTCGGCGCGCGGCCTGGTCCATGAGGATGAGCGGCGCAGCGCGATGCATCGGAAGGGCGCAAAAGCGGAGCCTGTCGAAGCACGCTCTGTGCCTGCGATCGACAGCCCCGCGGAGGCGCTGGATCGCGTCACCATTCCTGCTAACGTGATGACACGGATCACCGAAGCCCTGACCACGGGCAGTTCGATCATCGTGTCCGACCAGGGCATCAACCAGGGCGAAACCGGCGAAGGCACGGATTTCATCGTGTCACTGCGCTAGAGCCATGTTGCTGCGTTAGCTTCGGGCAACGTGACGCCGTCCGCCGGGTCGGCTAAAAGCCGCGCATGAGTGAGCTTTCCGCGCCCGCCAAGGCCAGGGCACCGCGCCGTGCCATCACCGACGACGCTTTCGACCGGCTTATCCGCCTCCCCTGGCGCAAGGGGCTTGTTGCGATCATCGCCGGCCTTGCCGCCTCCTTCCTCCTGTTCGGCTATGCGACCGTCTATTGGCGCAACGCCGATATGGATTTCATGGTGATCTACAACGCACTTGTCATGAATGACGGCAAGCCGCAGCACTTCTTCGATCACACCGCCTATCTGACCATCCTGACCGTCAAATCCTGGTTCTCCTTGCTGCACGGCATGGGCCTGCTCGACGCATGGACACTGCCGGCCATTCCAAAACCGAGCGACACGGCCGCCTTCGATGCGGCGATGACAGAGGCCGTCCGCGCCGGCCGCGTGTTGGCGTTCCTGATCGCAGCCGGCTGTGTCTTGATCTTCGCCGGGCTTATCCGTGGAATCGTGCGCGACTGGCGCGTCGCCATGTTGTCCGTGCTGGCCTTTGCGCTATCCGGCGGCATCGCGGTGCATTCGCGGATCCTGCGCAGCGAATTGATCGCGGCGTGTCCGGTGATCTTCGCGCTGATGATCCTGATGGTCGTCGGGCGCCGCGCCAGCCGCTGGCGTCCGCTGGCGATCGCCGCGGCTGCCGCGCTGTGTGTGATTGGCCTCGAGAACAAGGTGCAGGCGATCCTGCTGATCGCCCTCGTGCCGATCGTCATCCTGCCGTTCGGCAGTATCCGGAGCGCAAGCGTCACCTTCTGGCAGAACACCGGGCAAAGCTGGCTTGTCGTGATCGCAGCCGCCCTCATCGCCGCCGCAGCCAGCTGGGCTGCCTGGCCGCTTGCGATGACCGGCTTCGATCGTCATTTGCTCGATGCCGCCGGATTTCATCCGCTGCTGCTCGGCCGCTACGGCATCTATCAGCTCGCGCTGATCGGGTTCATCCTGGCTGCGATGATCGCCTATGCCGCGCTGTGGCGCATCGCCGTCGCGGAGACGCTCGCCTCGATCGGCGCGCTGGTGGCCGGTGCCGCGCTTGCGCTGCTGTTGCTCGATCTCGCCTATGCGACCAACAATGTGATCGCCGTATTCAATCCGCTGGAGAAGATGCTCACTTTCGCCGATCCCGGCACGGCCGATGCCGCGCACGGCTCGGGGCTGGGCGCAATCGTCCTGCTGCTGCAGGGACTGGGATCGGTGCTGGCGCGCTACACCTTCGTGCTGCATTCCTCGGCGCGGCCGACCGTGTTCCTGACCTGGCTGATCATCCCCGGCATCGTCCTGGCATGGCGCCGCGGCGAGCCGCGCGCTGCGCTGCAGGCATTGGCGCTGATGGGAGCGGCGATCGCCATCGATACCCTTGGCGTCAGGCGCGGGCTCAAGAGCGAATATTTCATCTTCACCGACCCGCTCATCATCCTTGCAGGCGCGGTGCTGCTCGACCGCCTGCGCGATCTGCGCTTCCACAAATTGGCCTATCCGATCGGACTGACGCTGATCGCGCTGCACGTCGCGGTCGGCCAGTCCGAGCCGATCAAGTACGCCTTCAAGCGCACCGGACCGCAATCAGTCTGCGAATGGAACGGCTATTACATGCCGCTGCTGCCGTTACCCTGGTGCCCGTCATAACGCGCTGTTGAGCGGCCGCGAACGGCCTACTCGGCTATCATCTTTGCGCGATGAAACGCCGGGAGGGCACCATGATCGACCGCAGATCCGTCATTGCTGGCGCGCTTGCCGCCGCGGCGACCGGAACAGCGCAGGCAGAGCCTGCCGCAAGCCGAATCACGGCCTACGTCTTCTCCTTTCCGGCGCTGTCGGAGGGCGAGATTCGGCTCGCCGATTACAGCGGTCGGCCGCTGCTCGTGGTCAACACCGCCTCGCTGTGCGGCTACACCCCGCAATATGCCGGGCTGCAGCAGCTGTGGACCGAGTTCGGCGAGCGCGGGTTCGGCATGATCGGCGTGCCCTCCAACGATTTCGGCAGTCAGGAGCCCGGCGGCGCTGGCGAGATCGCGGAGACCGCGCAGCATCAATATGCCGTTACCTTCCCAATCGCGGCCAAAGCCGTGGTCGTCGGCCCCAATGCGCATCCGTTCTACAAATGGGCCGCGGAGGCGCGGCCGAAGGATGTTCCACGCTGGAACTTCCATAAATACCTCGTTGGTCGCGACGGCTACATTGCTGACGTGTTCGCGTCCGCGGTCGAGCCGACCGATACGAGGATCAAAACCGCGATCGCGCGGGCGCTTGGCTGACGCCGATGCAGCCCTATACTTCACCTGCCACGGGACAAATCGCCCCTAACCACCTTGAATCATTGCTTTGATCGGCGGCGGGACTATGATGTTTCGGGGTGTAGACGGCTTCGCGCGCCGCTTGGGCGGCTCTACGGCAATCGAGGGAAACGAGATATGCGTGTTGCGGCAGGATTGATCTTCGCGGTTTCGCTATGTGCTCCCGGCGTCGCATGGTCGCAGAGCGCGCCCAAGGCGGCTCCCGTCGCCGCCCAGACCGCGCCCGCTCCGGCAGCGCCTGCGGCGCAAGCGGCGCCGCAACAAGCGGCTGCGGCCCCGAGCCAGACCCAGCCAGCACGCGCGCCCTGCACCAATCCCGACGCGCTTGGCGTCGCCCGCACCGTCGAGATTGATACGACAGGCGGCCCCGGCTTCGGTTTCGAGCACTTCAAGGAACTCGACTTCCTCCGCGACCATGAGGTGGTGCTGACCTTTGACGACGGTCCCTGGGTTGAGAACACGCCTGCTGTCCTGAAGGCACTTGCCGATCAGTGCACGACCGGCATCTTCTTCTCCATCGGCAAGCACGCCACATACTATCCGGAGATCCTCAAGCAGGTTTACGCCGCCGGCCACACCATCGGCAGCCACACCTGGTCGCACGAGAACCTCAACAACAAGAAGCTGACCGACGACCAGCGCAAGGACGAGATCGAGAAGGGCATCAGCGCCGTGAAATGGGCGCTGGGCGGCGTCTCGCCTGCGCCGTTCTTCCGCTTCCCGGCGCTGCAGCATCCGCCGCAGATGGTGACGTATCTTGGCACCCGCAACATCGCGATCTTCTCCTGCGATCTCGACTCCTTCGACTTCAAGGCCAAGAACGCCCAGCAGGTGATCGATGTCACCTTCAAGAAGCTGGACAAGCTCGGCAAGGGCATCATCCTGATGCACGACTTCCACAAGCACACCGCCGAAGCCCTGCCGGCGCTCCTGCAGCGGTTGAAGACGGAAGGCTACAAGGTGGTCGCCATGCGCGCGAAGGCGCCGGTGGTATCCCTGCCGCAATATGACCAGGAGCTGATGAAGGAGGACGTCAAGCTGCCGACCGTCAGCCAGCGCCCGGTCTCCAGCGTCGTGACCACGGTCTCGGAATAGCGATCGACAACGCTTCTGCGGGGCCTCGGCCAAAATATGGGCCGAGGCTTTTTTTGACCCTGAGCATGAGTTTCTCCCAATCGGATCACCTGGTCGTACGGCTGAAGAACGTGGTCGTGGAAACGCGCTGCGGCATTCATCCGTGGGAGCAGTACCCGGAGCGGCCCAACAAGCTGTCGATCGACATCAGCCTGTTCGCGAGGCTCGAGCATCGCAGGCTCGAAAGCTTCGGCTATATCGACTACGATCACATCCGCAATTTCCTGAAGGCCTTCCCGGAGCGGCCGCACACGCCGCTGCTCGAGACGCTGCTCGATGAGATCGTCGACAAGTGCTTCGAGGACGATCGCGTCGAGGCCTGCCAGGTCTCGATCACCAAGCTGAACATCTTTGGCGAATGCGAGCCGGCGGTGGAGGTCTATCGCACCCGCGCGAAGTGGACTTGAGCGGCGATGTCCGAGGCGCCGCGCTTCCGCATCGAAGGTTATGTCATCGTCTCCGCGGAGGGCATGCTCTCCAAGGGCGATCGCGTGATGCCGACCGAGCTCAAATTCGAGGCCGACAAGGCCTTCTTCTCGGCCGCGCTCGACCGCGCCGACCTTGTCGTGCACGGACGATACTCGCAGGAGGATCATCCGAATTCGCCGCGGCGACGGCGCATCATCCTGACGCGAAAAACCGCCTCGCTTGCCGCGGACCCTGACAATCCCAAAGCCGTGCTGTGGAATCCGGCCGGCACCAGCTTTGAAGCAGCCTGCGACTTCGCCGGTGTCACATCGGGTCAGATCGCGATCATCGGCGGCCCGGATGTCTTCGATCTGTTCATGGATCGCTACGACACGTTCTGGCTGTCGCAGGCGCCGCATGTGCGGCTGCCGGGCGGCGAACCCTGCTTCGGCGGAGTGCCGGCGCGGACACCACAACAAGTCCTCGCCGCGCATGGGCTGAAGGCCGGCGAGCCGCACGTGCTGGATGCCCTGAACGACGTCACGGTGACGCCATGGCGGCGCCTGTGACTTACTGAAAGTCGGGGATTTGTAGCGTCGGCAAAGCGCAGCGTGCCCACCGATCACGAATACGATTCGAACTGATGGGCACGCTGCGCTTTGCCCACCCTACCCTTGCTGACGGTCGTTTTGAACAGATCGAGTGGCAAGCTCGTTCACCTGTCCCCGACGGGGAGCGGTGTCCCGAAGCACCAAGAGCGGGCCTAAAGCGCGATGAGATTAGGACGAATCGTTATCCCGCCTTAGCTCTCTGATTGAGCATGATCTTTTCGGAAAACCGCTTCACACTTTTCCGGATCATGCTCTAAGCCCTCACACGTCCCCATAGGCCGGCTCGGCCGCGCGCGGCCCTCGCCCATAGCCTGCGATCATGAATAGCGCGCCGATCAGCGCGACGTTCTTCAGGGCATCAACCACGGTTCTGGCGTTTTCCGGCGCGCTCTGATTCCAGAAATCCTGGAAGTAGAAGGTCGATGCGGCCATGTACAGGATCAGGATGATCGCAAAGAACCGCACCCCGAAATTGAGCGCAATCATCAGCCCTGCGAGGGTTTCGAACACGCCGGCGCCGATCGCAAGCAGCTGGGGCATGGTCATCCCCGTCGCATTCTCGAGCTGCGTGACATAGGGCGCGAGCTGGGAAGGGATCGTCACCTTCGCGGCGACGAAGTCGGCGGTGGGCTGAATGGCAAACAGCTTGGTCGCGCCGAGATAAACGAACAGGACGGCGAACACAATTCGCCCGAAAGTAATCAAACCTGGCATGGGTCGGCCTCGTCAGACGCACCGGCAGCGGGATCGATCGCCGTTAAGCAGGCGGATTATGAATGCTCCGCCGGCGCTTTTCAAACCATCAAATTGCGACCTATTCCCGGCGCAAAGCTGTCACCGCTTCAGCTGAAACAGGCCTGACAGGCCCTATGTGAACAGGGTCGGCTGCGCCCGCCCTGCCCCTTCTTGCGCCTCGACCGCGGCAACCGCGGTCATGTTCAGAATGCCGCGCGCGGTCACCGAGGGCGTCAGGATGTGCGCCGGACGCGACGGCCCGATCAGGATCGGACCGACCGGGACCGCGTCCGTCAGCACCTTGACCATCTGGTAGGCGATGTTGGCCGCGTCGAGGTTCGGCATGATCAGGATGTTGGCGACGCCCTCGAGCAGGCTCTGCGGCAGGATCAGCTTGCGCGCCGCCTCCGATAGCGCGGTGTCGCCCTGCATCTCGCCGTCGGACTCGAGCTCCGGATGATGCTGCTTCAGGACCGCGGTCGCACGGCGCATCTTGCGCGAGGAATCGGTGTCGGAGCTGCCGAAATCCGAATGCGACAGGAAGGCGATCTTGGGCTTCAGGTTGAAGCGCTGCACATGGCTGGAGGCGAGTGCTGCGATCTCCGCCAGCTCCTCCGCGCTCGGGTTGGAGCGCACTTCGGTATCCGCGATGAAATAGGCGCCCTTGCTGGTGATCAGCAGCGCCAGCGCGGCAAAATCGCTGATGCCGTCGCAGCAGCCGACAATCTCGCGCACATGGCGTAGATGGCTCATGTAGCGGCCCTCGACGCCGCAGATCATGGCATCGGCCTCGCCCCGGATCACCGCAAGCGCGGCGATCACGGTGTTGTTGGTGCGCACCACGGTGCGCGCCGCATCGGGCGTGACGCCGCGCCGGCCGGCGACCTCGATGTAGGACTGCACATAGGAGCGGTAGCGCGGATCGTCCTCGGGGTTGACAAGATCGAAGTCCTTGCCGGGCTTGATCGACAGGCCGAACCGCTTGATGCGAGTCTCGACCACGGAGGGACGCCCGACCAGGATCGGTTTTGCCAGTTTCTCCTCGAGCACCTGCTGGACCGCGCGCAGCACGCGCTCGTCCTCGCCTTCGGCATAGATGACGCGAACCGGCTGGCTCTTTGCCTTGGCAAACACCGGCTTCATGACGAGGCCCGAGCGGAAGGAGAAGCGCTCGAGGCCAGCGGCATATTCGTCGAAGTTCTTGATCGGGCGCGTCGCGACGCCGGAGTCCATGGCGGCCTTGGCCACCGCGGGCGCGATGCGCTGGATCAGCCGCGGATCGAACGGGCTCGGGATCAGCGAGCCCGGGCCGAAGCCCTGCACTTCCGTGGAGTCGAAGCCGCGCGCCACCACATCCGACGGCGCATCGCGCGCCAGCTGGGCGATCGCATCGACCGCCGCATGCTTCATCTCCTCATTGATGGCGGTGGCGCCGACATCGAGCGCGCCGCGGAAGATGAAGGGGAAGCAGAGGACGTTGTTGACCTGATTTGGAAAGTCCGAGCGGCCGGTGCAGATCATGGCATCGGGCCGCGCCGCGCGCGCCTCGTCGGGCATGATCTCCGGGTTCGGATTGGCGAGCGCCAGCACCAGCGGCTTGTCCGCCATCTGCTTGACCATGTCTTGGGTCAGCACGTTCGGTGCCGACAGGCCGAGGAAGATGTCCGCGCCGCCGATCACGTCCGCCAGCTTCCGCTTGTCGGTCTGTTGCGCATAGACCGACTTCCAGCGATCCATCAGCACGGGGCGGCCCTCATACACCAGCCCTTCGATGTCGCAGACCCAGATGTTCTTGCGCTGGGCGCCCAGCGAGACCAGCAGATTGAGGCAGGCGAGCGCGGCCGCGCCCGCGCCCGAGGCCACGATCTTGACGTCCGAGAGCTTCTTGCCGTTGAGCAAGAGCGCGTTGGTGATGGCGGCGCCCACGATGATCGCGGTGCCATGCTGGTCGTCATGGAAGACCGGGATCTTCATGCGCGCCTTGAGGCGCGCCTCGATCTCGAAACATTCCGGCCCCTTGATGTCCTCGAGATTGATGCCGCCGAAGGTCGGCTCCAGCGCCGCCACCGTCTCCACCACCCGCTCGATGGTGTCGGCGGCGATCTCGATGTCGAAGACGTCAATGCCGGCGAATTTCTTAAACAGGACCGCCTTGCCCTCCATCACCGGCTTAGAGGCGAGCGGCCCGATATTGCCAAGCCCGAGCACGGCCGTGCCGTTGGAGACGACCGCCACGAGATTGGACCGTGTGGTCAGCGAGGCCGCCTGGGCGGGATCCTTGGCAATCTCGGTGCAGGCCGCCGCGACCCCCGGCGAATAGGCCAGTGCGAGGTCGCGCTGGTTGGCCAGCGGCTTGATCGCCTGGATTTCCAGTTTTCCCGGTCGCGGCAGGCGGTGATAGGCCAGCGCCGCGGAATGGAGGTCTTCAGAATAGGACGACATGCATGCTCCCGCATTTCTGGCTCCCAACTGCCAGTCCGGGAGCCATCCGCTTTTTCGGGCAAAATGAGGTGGATGTGAAGCACGTGTCACGGTCGGCATGCAACATTCGATTAACTGGACGGGGCAAAACTTCCCGGCGTGCCGCATCTCGCGGGTTGTTGGCGCCGCATGGCCCCTTCCCTATTCCGGCCGTTCGACCGAGAATATCGCAATACCCCTCTGCGCAATCCGGAGTTGACGCGAATGAAGAAGATCCTGATCGGCCTGGTTGCCGTCGTCGTGATCACCGCGGGCGGCTATTTCGGCTTCCTCTATTATGCGCAGGCACGGGCCACCGCATCGGTGGACGCGGCTTTTGAACGGATGCGGAGCAGCGGCGCAAAGGCGAGCCACGGCAAGATCGCCTATGACCTGTGGAAGCGCACCATCAGCATCGCCGACATCGCCACCGAGACCGCGACACAGCCGCCGACCACCGTCAAAATTGCCAGCCTGACGGCGTCGGGACTGAGCGAGCCGGAGCAGGGCCGGGTCGCAGCCAATCTTGTCGAGGCTTCCGACATCGAGGTCGGCGTCACCCTCGCCGCCGGCGGCTCGCAACTGCAATATACCTACAGGCTGCCCAAGTTCACCGCATCGGACTGTTCAGCGCCCTCGCAGGTCGAGCAGCTTCCGGCGGGCTCCTCGACCGTCGAGCTGTATCGGTTCGGGCTTGAACAATTCAGCCGCCTTGCCGCGGCATCGGTGACAATTCCGAATCTCTCGGTGGGCGTGAAATTCAATGCGGCCGGGCTGACCGGTGGCGATATCGGCTATTCCGGTATCGCGATCGAGGGCGTCAAGGATGGCAAGGTCGCAACGGCCAAGGTCGACAAAGGCGCACTCGCCTACACCGTGCAGACAGCCGGCAAGAACGAGGGGTTCAACGGCACCTTCACAAATCTGGTCACTCACGATTTCGACGCGATGGCCGCTGCCACCATGTTCGATCCGCAGAAGGCCAATGACGACCAGTCCTACCGCATGTACCGGCAGGTCTCGATCGATGGTTATGACATCAAGTCGGCGAAGGGCCTGAATATGCGCTTCGATCACGTCGAGATGGACGATATCGCGGTGCGACCGTCACGGCTGCAGCTGCCCGCCCTGATCGCCGCTCTGCCGCCGGCCGGGACGACCCCTTCGCCCGCGCAAGCGCGCGAGATGATAGAGAAGATGGCGAAAATCTATGAGGGCCTTCATCTCGGCAATTTCGCCGTCAACGGCATCACCGTCGATACGCCGCAGGGCCCGGTCAAGCTCGCGGCTGCGCATTTCTCCCTGGACAACGGCAAGAGCGATTTCGGCATCGAGGGGCTTGATGCGAGGACGCCGCAGGGGCCGCTCAAGGCCGGTCATTTCGCCCTGAAGTCGATCGACTTTTCGAAGCTGATGCACCTGTCCGCCACGATGCAGTCATCAGGCCAGAAGCCGTCGCCCGAGCTTGCGCTGGCGCTTTTCCAGATTGTGCAGGGCGCCGAGGTGAAGGACTTTGTGGCGCCCTACCCGGACAAGAGCGGCTCGCTCAACGTCGACAGCATCAATATCGGCTGGGGTCAGTTTGTCGGACCGATGCCAACTCAAACCCATCTCGCCGCCAAGATGAGCATTCCGATCTCGACAGGAACCACCTATACCGCGTTGCTGCCGCTGCTTATGGTCGGCAAGACGGCCAACATCGACGCCGAGCTCGTTGCCGGCTGGACCGAATCCTCCGGCTCCTTCGCGCTTGAGCCGGTGAGGATCGAGATCGAAGGCCTTGGCAAGGCGCAGGCCCGCGTCGTTCTTGCCAATGTCCCGCGCGCCATGTTTGCGGAGCCACTGAAGGCCGCATCGACCGCGGCCCAGATCGAAACCGGCGCGCTGGAGCTCACCTTGCACGACAGCGGCGGCGTCGACATCCTGGTCAGCCAATATGCCCGCACCCAGAACGTCAGCCGCGATGCCGCGCGCAGCGCCATCCTGGAGGCCATCAAGACCAACGGCGCGCAGGCGGCCGGCACCAGCCCCGATGCCGCCGCGGCGGTGGCCGCAATCGGCCGCTTCGTCGAAACCCCGCAGCAGACGCTGGTCATCAAGCTGACGCCGATCGGAAAGCTGCCGACGGTGCAGTTATTTCAGCTGCTCAAGAGCGATCCGATGGCAGCGCTCGCGCAGTTCAAGATCGAGTCGTCGACGGGGCTGTAAGATAACCAGCGTGGGGCCCGCTCAAGCCACGTAGGCGACCGGCTCAAGCTGCGGGCCGTGAGCGAACTGCGAGTTATTGTGCCCTCGCCCCTTGTGGGAGAGGGCTAATCCGACGGCAGACACGAACTCGTTCGGGTGAGGGGTCTGCCTCCGCGAATTCTATGGCGACGGAGTCCTCCGCGGCAGCAACCCCTCACCCAAGGGAGCCCTTGTCCTCGTGCGGAGCTGCCCTCTTCCACCGCAAGTCGGGCCTGCCCGACTTGCGCATTTAACGATGCGCAACCGGGGTAAACCCCGGTTGCGATGGGCGAGGGCACAATAACGCGCGCCTGAAGGCTACTTCTGCGGCAGGTTGAGCCGGATATGCAGCTCGCGCAGCTGCTTCTGCGTCACATCTGACGGTGCGCCCATCAGCAAGTCCATGGCCTGCTGGTTCATCGGGAACAGCGAGATCTCGCGCAGGTTCGTGGTGCCACAGAGCAGCATGACGATGCGGTCGACGCCTGCGGCCATGCCGCCATGCGGCGGGGCGCCGTACTGGAAGGCGCGGTACATGCCGCCGAAGCGGTCGACCACTTCCTGCTCGCCATAGCCCGCGATCTCGAACGCCTTCACCATCGCCTCGGGACGATGGTTGCGGATCCCGCCGGAGGCGATCTCGTAGCCGTTGCAGCAGATGTCGTACTGGAACGCCTTGATCGACAACGGCTCCTGCCTCTCGAGCGCCTCCAGTCCGCCCTGCGGCATCGAGAACGGGTTGTGGGAGAAGTCGACCTTCTTGTTCTCCTCGTCATACTCGTACATCGGGAAGTCGACGATCCAGGCGAGCTCGAAGCGCTCCTTGTCGATGAGGTTCAACTCCTCGCCCACCTTGGTGCGTGCAAGACCTGCGAACTTCCAGAACTTGTCGGGATCGCCGGCAACGAAGAACGCCGCATCGCCCTCCTTCAATGCTAGCTGCTCGCGGATCGCCGCGGTGCGCTCAGGACCGATGTTGTTGGCCAGCGGACCCGCGCCCTCATTGCCTTCGCGCCACATGATGTAGCCGAGGCCGGGCTGGCCCTCGCCTTGCGCCCACGAGTTCATGCGGTCGCAGAAGGCGCGGCTGCCGCCGCCTTTGCCCGGGATCGCCCAGACCTGGTTCTTGGGGTCTTCGAGCATGCGCGCGAACACCTTGAAGCCGGAGCCGCGGAAGTGCTCGGAGACGTCCTGCATCACAATCGGGTTGCGCAGGTCCGGCTTGTCGCTGCCGTATTTGCGGATCGCTTCGGCAAAGGGAATCCGCGGCCAGCCTTTGGTCACCGGCTTGCCCTTGGCGAATTCCTCGAACACGCCCGTGATCACCGGCTCCATCGCCGCGAACACGTCGTCCTGGGTGACAAAGCTCATCTCGACATCGAGCTGGTAGAACTCGCCGGGCAGGCGGTCGGCGCGCGGGTCCTCGTCGCGGAAACAGGGCGCGATCTGGAAGTAGCGGTCGAAGCCCGACATCATGAGCAGCTGCTTGTACTGCTGCGGCGCCTGCGGCAGTGCATAGAACTTGCCGGGATGGATGCGCGACGGCACCAGGAAGTCGCGGGCGCCTTCCGGCGAGGACGCGGTCAGGATCGGGGTCTGGAACTCGAAGAACCCAGCCTCCTTCATCCGCCGGCGCATCGAATCGATGATGCCACCGCGGGTCATGATGTTCTGGTGCAGCTTGTCGCGGCGCAGGTCGAGGAACCGGTATTTCAGGCGGATATCCTCGGGGTATTCCTGCTCGCCGAACACCGGCAGCGGCAATTCGCCGGCCGGGCCCAAGACCTCGATATCGGCGACATAGAGCTCGACCTGGCCGGTCGGCAGGTCCGCATTGTCGGTGCCCTCGGGGCGGCGGCGCACCTTGCCCTCCATCCGCACCACCCATTCCGAGCGCAGCTTCTCGGCCGCGGCAAAGGCCGGCGAGTCCGGGTCAACAACGCATTGGGTGATGCCGTAATGGTCGCGGAGATCAACGAACAGCACCCCGCCATGGTCGCGGATGCGATGGCACCAGCCGGACAGGCGAACGGTTTCGCCGATATTGGTCTCGCGGAGCTGGCCGCAGGTATGGGTGCGGTAACGGTGCATGGAACGTCCAAAGCGATGTCGGAGGAATCGAATCGGAGGGCCGTTGGACCCTCTTCCCGAATTGCGGGAGGGTTTAGCCGAGCCTTTTCCGCCCGGCAACCGAATGCATCGGGCAATTGGGCTCGAAAAAGCCGGCTGCTCTGCCTATCTTGGGCTCATGACCGTGCATTTCCCCTTCCAGAACTCCTATGCGGCGCTGCCGGCGAATTTTTTCGCCCGCGTGGCCCCGACGCCGGTCGCCTCCCCCCGGCTGATCAAGCTGAACCGGCCGCTTGCGCTCCAGCTCGGGCTCGATCCTGACCTGCTGGAGACGCCTGAGGGCGCCGAAGTCCTCTCCGGCAAGGCCCTGCCCGCGGGCGCCGAGCCGATCGCCATGGCCTATGCCGGCCACCAGTTCGGCCATTTCGTGCCTCAGCTCGGTGACGGCCGCGCCATCCTGCTCGGCGAGGTCATCGACAAGGATGGCATCCGCCGCGACATCCAGCTCAAGGGCTCGGGCCCGACGCCCTTTTCCCGCCGCGGCGACGGCCGTGCGGCGCTTGGACCGGTGCTCCGCGAATATGTGGTCAGCGAGGCCATGGCCGCGCTCGGCATTCCCACCACCCGCGCGCTTGCGGCCACCATCACCGGCGAGCTCGTGATGCGCGAGACGGCGCTGCCCGGCGCGGTGTTGACGCGGGTGGCCTCGAGCCATATCCGGGTCGGCACCTTTCAGTATTTTGCCGCGCGCGGCGATGTCGAAGCGCTGAAGTCCCTCGCCGATCATGTCATCGCGCGCCACTATCCGGAGCTGATTGGAAGCGAGCGGCCATACCATGGCCTGCTCTCGGCCGTGATTGCGCGGCAGGCAAGCCTCGTCGCGTGCTGGCTGCTGGTCGGCTTCATCCATGGCGTGATGAATACCGACAACACCTCGATCTCGGGCGAAACCATCGACTACGGTCCCTGCGCCTTCATGGATGCTTACGATCCCGCCCAGGTCTTCAGCTCCATCGACGAGCTCGGCCGCTATGCCTATGCCAACCAGCCGCGCATCGCGCTGTGGAATCTGACCCGGCTCGCCGAGTGCCTGTTGCCGCTGTTCTCGGACGACAAGGACAAGGCCGTCGAGGAGGCCCAGACCCTGCTGCTGGCGTTCGGGGAGGAATTCAACGTCGCCTACAAAGCGGGTCTGCGCGCCAAGCTCGGGCTGTTCACCGAACGCGAGGACGACCAGGCGCTGGCGCAGGCCCTGCTCGACGAAATGGCCAAGGGCGCAGCCGACTTCACCCTCACCTTCCGGCGCCTGAGCGATGCCGCGGGCGATCCCACCTCGGACCAGAATGTGCGGCAGCTCTTCAGCGAGCCGGAGGCCTACGACGCCTGGGCCGAGCATTGGCGGATGCGCATCGGCCTCGAGCCGCAATCACCTGCCGAGCGGCAGGCAGCAATGCGCGCCGTCAACCCGGCCTTCATCCCGCGCAACCACCGCGTCGAAGCCGTGATCAGGGCGGCGGTGGATCGAGACGATTACCGCCCGTTCGAGGAGCTACTCACCGTGCTGTCGAAGCCCTACGAAGACCGGCCGGAGTTCGCCGCCTACACCGAGCCCCCGCGCCCCGAGGAGCGGGTGTGCCAGACCTTCTGCGGGACGTGAGAGCGCAGCGAAGAAGTAGGACGGCGCAGCAAAACCCGTCGTCTTGCCACACACACCGTCATTCCGGGGCGCGCTGAAAGCGCGAACTATGGTGCGCAATTGCGCACCTGGGAATCTCGAGATTCCGGGTTCGATGCTTCGCATCGCCCCGGAATGACGGTGCGTGGGGCGTTAACCCCTCGTCCACCATTTGGACAGCCATCCCCCATCCGTTAAGAAACGCTCAACGCGGCCCCAACAAATTGAGCGTGTTTGTTGGGGGATATTTGCCGTGGATGCGTTGGTGTTCGAGTTCATGGGGCTGGTGATGCTCGCCCTTTGCGTGGTCGTGCTGGCGGTGCCGTCGGGCGCTCGCCCCGCCCGCCGCATCCGGGACTACTAGGACCCAATTCCCGTCTTTCCCCTGCCTTAAGGCTGCCAAAAGGCTGCGCAGCCTTTCCAGGAACCTGCTTCCCAGACGCTTTCGGGCAGGCTTAAATGCCGGCCTCGAATCCATCCCGACACCCTTGACAGATCAGCACTTTCGGCAGAACGCCTCAGTTTATGGAAGTCATTGCCACCACCTCGGAGCTCGCAGCCGCCTGCGACCGTCTCGCCCGGCATCCCGTCATTACCGTGGATACCGAGTTCCTGCGGGAAACCACGTATTATCCCCTGCTCTGCGTCGTCCAGCTGGCGAGCCCCGAGGAGGCCATCGTCGTCGACGCGCTGGCCGCCGGCATTGATCTCAAGCCGTTTTTTGAGCTGATGAGCAATGAGCGGGTCTTGAAGGTATTCCATGCCGCCCGCCAGGATATCGAAATCGTCTGGCACCGCGCCGGGATCCTGCCGCATCCGATCTTCGACACCCAGGTGGCGGCGATGGTGCTGGGCTATGGCGATTCCATCGCCTATGACCAGCTGGTGCAGCGCATCACCGGTCACCGGCCGGACAAGACCCACCGCTTCACCGACTGGTCGCGCCGGCCGCTCTCCAAGGAGCAGCTGCACTACGCGGTCTCCGATGTCACCCATCTGCGCGACGTGTTCACCGCGCTCGACGCCGACCTGAAGAAGCGCGGCCGCAGCGATTGGGTCAGCATTGAAATGGACATCCTGACCTCGCCCAAGACCTATGATTTCCATCCCGAGCGCGCCTGGGAGCGGCTGAAGACGCGGGTGCGCAAGCCGCGCGAGCTCGCGGTCCTGATGGAGGTCGCGGCCTGGCGCGAGCAAGAGGCGCAAAGCCGCGACGTGCCGCGCGGCCGCGTGCTCAAGGACGAGGCGGTCGCCGATATCGCAACCCATGCGCCGACCACGCTGGAAAAGCTCGGCCAGCTGCGCTCGCTGCCAAAGGGTTTTGAGCGCTCGAAATGGGGCGCCGATATCATCGCCGCCGTGCAGCGCGGACTTGACCGCGATCTTGCAACGCTTCCCAAGCTGGAAAAGCCGCGCAACAACTCCAACGGCGCGGCCATTGTCGAACTGCTGAAGGTGCTGCTGCGCATGACCTCGGAGCGCTATGGCGTCGCCAGCAAGGTGATCGCCACTGTCGACGATCTCGAGGAGATCGCGGCCGACGACGAGGCCGAGGTCGCCGCGCTGCAGGGCTGGCGCCGCGAGCTGTTCGGCGAATCGGCCCTTGCGCTGAAGCGCGGCCAGCTTGCGCTCGCGATCGAGCGCGGCCGCGTCGTCAGCGTCGATCGCAGCTGATGCAGCTCACACCGTGATCCTGCCGTCGGCGCCGATCAGCTCGCCGCTGGTGCGGACGCGCGCGAAATGGCTGATCACATTGATGATCGCATGCTTGTAAGCAGCCGCGTCTCCGACGCCGGCGCGGCGGCATGCGACCGCATCAGGGATCACGAGATAGCGATGGCTGCGGTGGAATCCTTCGATCACCGTGGCAAGGATCGTCTCGTCCAGCGAGAAGCCCGCGAGCACGCAATTGTGATTGCGGATGTTCGCCATATACTCGGCAAAGCGCGTCGAGCTGTAGGCCGAGGGCAGCGGATGCTCAAAATGCAGCTCGCCGGGCTGCGGCTTGAACTCGGTGACCCAGTTCGTGAGATTGCAGGCCGGATTGAACCAGGCGGCCTGCGCGATCCGCTTCAAATGCAGCACCGGCCAGAGATTGTCGCGCCAATGAGCGATCAGGCCGAGACAGCACGACATGATCGCCTCCGCATCGCTGATCACGTGGCTTCGTCCCTCCGTTAGATACTCGGTCTGCAAATCCGCGCAAACCAGGATCGGCGGATTGTCGAACATGGCACCGCCCTTGGATTCTTGTTGGTGTCGACGGCCTAAACCGCGATCAGATCAGGATGAATCGTCATCGCGCTTTAGCTCTTTGATTGAGCATGATCTTTTCGGAAAAGCCGCTTCACACTTGTCCGGATCATGCTCTAGCCTGTGACAGCGCCGTATTCCGCAAGGGCGATGTCGCCGCTCGGCTTGCCGAGAGATCGAGCACGCCCGGTCTGTCCCAATCGCCTTCAGGGCGAATGATCACGTAGGGGTCGCTGTCGAGGGTGATGGCGTCGGCCGCCGGCTCGATCTCCAGCACCATCTCCGTATAGGAAAAATCCGAGAAGGTGATCTTGCGGTTGTGGCCGAGCGGCTTGGCGCCGAAATGCGCCCAGAAATCGACCAGCCGGTCCTGCGCCTGGCCGTAGATCTTCCTGAAGCCCTTGCGCCTGACATAATCGACGCTGGCCTGCACCAGCTTGAACGAGACCCGCGAGCGCCGGTACTGGTGGCGCACCGCCAACCGCTCGACCTTGGCGAACTCGCCGAAGAAGCGCACGCGCAGGCAGCCCGCCGGCTCGCGGCCGACAAATCCGATGAAATGCGCGGCGACCAGGTCGTTGCCGTCGAACTCCTCCTCCAACGGACAATCCTGTTCGGCGAGATAGACCGCCGAGCGGATTGCCGTCACCAGCATCAGATCATTGGGGTCCCGCGCGATCCGGATGGTAATGGCGCGTGAATCCGGCTTCGCGGTCCGCGCGCAGTCAGTGCCGTACATCGATCGTCCTTTCGGTTGCAAGCTTGATTGCGCCAAATGCCGGCCAGCGGTGCCACGGCCTTTGGTACCACCACAGATCAGGTTGGAAGCTTTGCGTCGGACGGAAGCCCAGCGCGATCAGGAGCTCGCGGCCGTCCTTGCTCGAGGGTTGCGCATAGTAATCGGCATCCATGAAGCGCGATGAGCGCAGATGCGCAGCGACGCTGCCGAGGCCCAGCACTGCGCGCCCATAGCCCGCGAGCGCCCACACATAGATCGCGGCGACGCCCTCGTCCGCTCGCGCCAGGTAGCGGCTTTCCGGATGTTTCAGGTCGATGGCGTCGAGCAGGAGCGCGTCATGACCGCTGTCATTGAGATGAAGGAACGCGATACCACCGAGAACCTTCCCCGCCCGGCGGAACGAAAAGATCGACTCCGGATCGGCGCGCAGGCATTGCGCAAGACCTGCGGAGGCGTTGACACCAGGTATCTCGCGCTTGGCGATCGCAGCGAGTTGATCGAGTTCGTCCAGCCGCGCAGGTCCCGCCTCGACCGCGTTGCTTGGTGGCAGCCAATCGAGCTCGTGGCGCGCGGAATAATCCCCGCTTCCTCGGGTTGCAATCTGCATCTAATGTCCCCGTTAGACCAAAATCAATCATACCTGTGACGGGGTGGTCGGGTATGCCGGAACATTTGCAACACCGTGCTGCTTTGATGCAGCACCGGCGGCCCGACGAGCCGCTCAACGCATCGTGGGAAGACCTGCGCGCCTATCTCGTCTGCGCGCGTCACCGGAGCTTCCGGCATGCCGCCGAAGCACTCGGGCTGACCGGAACAACCTTAATGCGCAAGATCGACCGGCTCGAGGAGGAGCTCGGTTTCAAGCTGTTCATTCGCGACCCCTCGGGCCTGTCCTTGAGCGACGAAGGCCGCGCGCTCCTGTTCGATGTCGAAGAAATGGAACGGCTGAGCTTCAACATCCTGCGCCGCGCCTCGCTCTCGACTGATACGCGCGGCAGCGTCCGTGTCGCCGTGACCGAGGGTCCCGGCAACTTTTGGGTCCTGCCGCGGCTGATCGACTTCCAGAAGACCTATCGCAAGATCACGGTCGACCTGCGCTGCGCCATGGAGCAGGCCGACGTGTCGCGGCTGGAGGCCGACATATCGGTCCAATTCGAGCGGCCGACCAGTCCGGACCAGATCGTCACCAGGCTCGGGCGGCTGCACATCTACACCTTCGCCTCGGAAGCCTATCGCGATGCGTACGGCCTGCCGCGATCGCTTGCCGAGCTCGCGAGCCACCGCATCATCAAGCAGCATGGCGTGCAACTCGATGAGAGCGGCTATGCGCGCATTCTGGGCCTGGAATCGCTGGAGGGCATTGTCGGGATCTCCACCAATTCCAGCGTCGCGGTGCTCTATGCGATCGAGCGCGGCGCCGGCATCGGCTTCCTGCCGACCTCGACGATCGCGCTCGGCGCGCCGCTGGTGCCGATCGATCTCGGCGTCAACTACCACATGGATCTGTGGCTCACCTATCACAAGGAATTCCGCAACTCCGATCGCCACAAGCTCGTCATCGACTGGCTGAAGCGCATTTTCGATCCCAAGCTGCATCCCTGTTTCCGCGACGAGTTCATTCACCCGCTCGATCTGGTGCCGCTGATGGCGGCCGCGCGGGAGAATTTCGGGCTCAAGGGTTACGTTGCACCAAAGCCGCTGTAGAGCGCGATCCGATGTACGGCTTCAATCGGCTGTGCAAAGGACACAAGCACGAGAAATTCCGGGTCGAACGCCGCAAACGTGCAATGTCAGGAGGCTCGGCTTCAAAGGGCCGCCTGCACCAGCCGTTCGCGCAGACGCGGGACCACGAAATCGACAAAGGCGCGCAACTTCAGCGGCAGCCGGCTCTGCTTGTCGTAGACAAGATGGACAGGCCGCGGCTCGGGTTCGAAGTCCTGCAGGACGATCGCCAGCCGGCCACTGCGAACATGATCGACGACCTGGTAGGAATTGGTCCGGATCAACCCGGCGCCCGACAGGCCAGCGTCAATCGCCGCATCAATGGTATTGACGCTGAGGCGCGAGCGGAAGGACGCGGCAATCGCAGTTCCGTTGGATTCGAACGTCCACGTGGTGGACGAGGAGACGCTCTCGAAGGAGATGACGCTATGCCGAGCCAGATCATCCGGGGTGGCAGGAGTGCCGTTCGCGGCCAGATACTCGGGACTCGCGCAGAGGAGTCGCCGGACTGAGCCCAACCGCGTGACGGTCAGCGCGCTGTCCGGCAACGCCCCAATGCGAAGCGCGACATCCACCTGATCATCGAGAAAATGGGCGACCCGGTCGGTCAGCAGCAACTGGACAGCCACATCCGGAAATGCCGCGAGGAACCGCGTCACCACGGGCAGCCCGTGCAAACGCCCGAACATGATCGGAGCCGTGACCGTGAGATCCCCTTTGGGTTCGGTGTATTCGCCCGCTGCAGCACGCTCCGCTTCAGACAACTGTTCGAGGATGGCCTTCGCGGCGGTGACGTAGGATCGCCCCGCCGGGGTCAATTCCAGCCCTTTCGCTGACCGGATCAGCAAGGTGGCGTTCAGATGGGTCTCGAGCTCGGCCACCTTGCGGGAGACGGTGGCGAGCGGCTGCCGCAGCGCGCGGCTGGCTTTTGACAGGCTGCCGCTCTCTACCGCGGTGAGCAGCACGTGCATAGCGTCCAGGCGATCCAACGGGTCTTCCACCAAACGAGAGGTCGTCTCTCGATCTTATCGGCTGCCGCGCGAGCGTGAAAGGTCCCACAACGGGGCGACCAACCCGACGGTAGGCATCTTGCCGGACCGGGCGAAGCTGGGACATCCGGAAGGAGGCACTCATGACGCGCATCTGTCATCGGACGGCCAAGGTGAATGGCCGCAACGTTTTCTTCCGCGAGGCCGGCGATCGCGCGGCCCCGACCATCCTGCTGCTGCACGGCCTTCCCACCAGCAGCCAGATGTTCCGTGATCTGATGCCGATGCTGGCGGATCGCTTCCACCTGATCGCGCCGGATTATATCGGCTTCGGCCATTCCGATGCGCCGCTGCGCAACGAATTCACCTACACATTCGATAACCTGGCGGCTCATGTGTCGGGCCTGGTCGATGTGCTCGGGCTGAAGGACTACATCCTCTATATGCAGGACTACGGCGGCCCGATCGGCTTCCGCCTGTTCACGCAGCGTCCGGAGCGCGTGAAGGGCTTCATCGTCCAGAACGCCAACGCCTACATGGAAGGCGTCGGCGACGCGCCCAAGCAGGCCATCGGGCCGTTGTGGGAGAAGCGCACGCCGGAGACGGAGAAGCCCGCCCGCGATTTCGTCAGCCTGGAGGGCACCAAATTCCACTGGCTGGTCGGCGCCAAGGACCCCGAGGCGATCAATCCGGACAATTGGGTGCTCGACCAGGCCCTGCTCGATCGGCCGGGCGTGCTGGACTACCAGGTCGACCTGCTGGAGAATTACAAGACCAATATCGGCCTCTATCCGGAGTGGCAGGCCGCCTTCCGTGTGCACAAGCCGAAGACGCTGATCGTCTGGGGCAAGAACGACCCGTTCTTCATTCCGCCGGGCGCGCGCGCCTACCTGAACGATCTGCCGGATGCCAAGCTGGTCTGGCTCGACGCCGGCCACTTCGTCCTCGACGAAAACGCCCCCCAGGTCGCCGCCGAGATCAAGACCGTTTTCTCCGTCTGATCCGTCACCCGAACCGGCCGGCGCCACCTGGCGCCTGCCTCCTCGACTCCCATGACATCAAACAGGCGTTGCTATCGTGAAGCAGTTTCTTGCAGCCGCGGTTCTCGCGGCGACCACAGCGCTCTCATCCCCGATCGGGGTCACTCACGCGCAAACAGTCCCGTCGATCTCCTCGACCACCACCTACCATACGGTCACGGTCGACGGGCTGAAGATCTTCTACCGCGAGGCGGGGCCGAAAGACGCGCCGACCATCCTCTTGCTGCATGGCTATCCTTCATCTTCTCGGATGTTCGCCACGCTGATTCCGCTGCTGGCCGATCGCTATCATCTCGTGGCGCCGGATTATCCGGGATTCGGCGAGAGCGACGCGCCGCCGGCCGCGCAGTTTCACTACACGTTCGATCATCTGGCGGAGGTCGTCGACCACTTCACCCAGCAGCTCGGACTGACGAGCTACGTCCTCTACCAGCAGGATTACGGCGGGCCCATCGGCATGCGCCTTGCGGTCGCCCATCCTGAGCGCGTCAGGGCGATCATCGTCCAGAACGCGGTCGCCCACGAAGACGGACTCGGACCGGCGTGGGACATCCGCAAGGCCTTCTGGAAGGACCGGGCTGCCTACGAGGAGAAGGTGATCCCAGGCTTCATCTCGCTGGCAGGATCGAAGATGCGGCACCTGGGCTCGTCCCCGCATCCCGAACGTTACGACCCGGAAGCGTGGGAGTGGGAAGCGGCTCACCTGGCGCAGCCGGGGCAGCAGCAGATCCAGTCGGACCTGTTCTACGACTATCAGACCAATGTCGCGAACTATCCGTCCTGGCAGCAATGGCTGAAACAACACCATCCCGCCCTTCTTGTCCTGTGGGGCAAGTATGACCCATCCTTCGCTCTGCCGGAGGCGCAGGCCTACAAGCGCGACGTCCCGGATGCGGAAGTCCATGTTCTCGACGCCGGCCATTTCGCCCTCGACGAGAAGGTGGACGAGGCGGCGATGGTGATCCGCAACTTCCTCGCTCAGCACAACATCTAACCAAGCAGGCCGCCCACGCGAGCCTTGATCGGGCGCGTGGGGGCCCGAGCTTGCCACCAAAACGAATTCAGTAGGCGGGGGCGAACCTTTCCGCGCTGCTGTCCACCCGGCGACGGGCGCGCGCCGCCCTCAAGCCATCACACGCATCAGAGAGATCAACAATGAAACGCGTTGCCATCTTCGCAGCTCTATCCGCAGCTTTCCTCGGCGCCCCCGCGGCATTCGCGCAGGTCGCCACGAGCGGATATTATATGCCGCTAGACCTCGCCACCAAGGCGGCTCAGGTCGCCGTGCAGACCTGCTCCGCGCACGGCTACTTCGTGAATGCCTTCGTCGTGGATACATCAGGCCTGGTTGTCGTTCAGCTCCGCGGCGATCATGCGACCGTTCACACCAAGGATTCGGCGTTCCGCAAGGCCTATACCATTGTGACCATGGGACCGATCTTCGGCCTCGATCGGACCAGCGCGTTCGTTCAGCTTGTCGCGAAATATCCGAACGGCACGGGTGCGCAGCTCGCCAGCGCGCCGAATGTCGTCGCCCTCCCCGGCGCAGTGGCGATCAAGCGCGGATCCGAGATCGTCGCCGGCCTCGGTGTCGGTGGATCGCCCGGCGGTGACAAGGACGAGGAGTGCGCCGCAGCCGGCGTCGCCGCAATCGCCGACCAGGTCAAGTAAGGCATAGCAACCGCGCAGCGATAGTATCCGCCAAAAGCGGGCGGCAGGCACTCGGGCCATGATACAAGCACTTATCTCATCGCGCGTGAGGCGGCGTGCAGTGCCGTCACCACTTGTATTCGAACCCGAGCGTCGCCTGGTGGGACTGCAGGTTGGATCGGAACTTGCCGTCATAGTTGAGGTAGAGCCGCGCGGTGTTGGTCAGGCTGAGGGAAGCCGCGGCTCCCGCATCGGCGCCATACTGGCTCTCGCCGATGCCGGCGACCGAGATGCTTTGCGGGCCGAGGCTGACCAGCACCGAGCCGAAGTCCTGCGCAAAGTTGTCGACGAATTTGCCATACGCCGACACGTCGAGGATCTTCTGGCCGAAGATGAAATAGTGGCCGACCTCGGCGCCGAGCAAAAGGCGCGAGCGCTCCACCGTCGCCGCGCTCACCATGACCGGATCGAGGCCGCCGATCTCCTGGAAGGCGCTGGTGGTCGAATGCACATATTCCAGCCCCGCCTTCGGCACGATGCGGCTCTGGCCCATGGTCCAGTAGTAGTCGATCTCGGTCAGCACACCGTCGAGCTGCGCCTCATAGCCGGAGCTTGCGATGCCAAAGCCGGTGTCGCGGCTGGCATTGATATTGCCAAAACCGTGCACCACCGCAATCGCCCACGTCCAGGGGCCCTTGTCGACCGAGGCATTGAAGCCGAACTGGGTGAGATCGAGCGAGGCCGACTGCAATGCGAGCGGCACGTCGATATCGGTGTGGCTCTGGTCGACGGAGAAGCCGATATTGACGCCGGGCATCAGGGTGACCCCGAGCCCAGCGACCCCGCCCGCAGTGGTTCGCCTGTCGCCGACAAAATTGCCTTGCGCCGACGTGGTCATGTAGACCCCGTATAGCTCGGTCCAGCTGCGGAAGCGCAGCCCGTCTGCGGTAGCTTCGGACGCACCGCCGCCGCCCGGGTTGTTGCGCTGGTCGCGGGTGACCCCGTTGGTCGTCTGATTGAGCAATCGCTCCAGGAAGCTCGCGCCGAGGTTGACGACCTGGTTCTGCGTGGAGATCTTGTTATTGACAACGCTCGGCGTTGGCGAAGGGGTTGGGCTTGGCGTCGGTGTCGGGCTTGGCACCGATGTTGGCCCGATTTGCGCATGCGCCTGCGGTACGATGCAGCAAACCGCCAGCGCCAGCACGATGGCGGCGAGACAAGCTCTCGCACGACCCCGACCAGCCCCGGACTCCTTTGCCCGCGAAGCGCAGCGCATCAATTCCGTTTCCACAGCGCGCCAGCCCCAAAAGACGCATGAAATGCCGCCGGCTGAGCTCGATTTGCCCCAGTTTCCCGCCGTGGGTCAATGCGTGTTGCTTGCGGGCACGCGGGGATTGCCACCCCTGTGCTCCCTCTGCCACAGGCGATGGCCGGACTGGTTTGGCCAGAGCGAGGATTTCGCTTGAGATGCCAGAGGCTTGCTAACGCGCCAAATTCGTGTTGCAATTCCATTGCAACCGGAATTGGCCGTTGGTCTCGTGCGTTTTGCGAACCTTGGAAAATCGAGCAGATCTAGATCGAGCAGATCCTGGGGCAAGCCCGCTTGTGGCGTGGCACGCGTGATCCGCGTGGCCGCGTCTTTTTTTGTCTAGACGAGGAAACAGGAGACGACGATGCAAAAAGGCACCGTCAAGTGGTTCAACCCGACCAAGGGCTACGGCTTCATCAAGCCGAACGGCGGCGACAGGGACGTGTTCGTGCACATCTCGGCGGTCGAGCGTGCGGGCCTCACGACGCTGAACGAAAACCAGACTGTGGAATATGATCTCGTGGAAAACCGCGGCAAGACGTCGGCGGAAAACCTCAAGGTCTCCTGAGCAGAGAAGCTCGAAGCTTCGACCCCGGCCTCTTGCCGGGACTTTTCATTCCAGCTCAACCACCGGCGAGATCAGGAAATTGCCGGAGGCGGCGCTTGCCGTGGTCTTGCAGACCTCGCCTTCGATCTGCACCTGGCCGCTGGCGAGCAGCCTCAGCGCATCCGGATAGATACGGTGCTCGACCTCGAGAATGCGCTCCGACAGCGTGTCGGGCGTGTCGTGATCGCTGACGGAGACCGCGCCCTGCATCAGGATCGGGCCGGCATCGGTCTCGGGAATCACGAAATGCACGGTGGCGCCGGAGATCTTGACGCCGGCACGCAGGGCCTGGCCGTGCGGATCGAGTCCGGGGAATGACGGCAGCAGCGAGGGATGGATGTTGAGCATCCGGCCATGCCAGCGCGCGACGAAGTCAGCCGTGAACAGCCGCATGAAGCCGGCAAGGCAGATCAGCTCGATGCCGTGCGAATCGAGCGCCGCCTGCAGCGCGGTTTCGAAGCCGGCGCGGTCCTTGCCGAACGGCTTGCTCTCGACCACGACCACAGGCGCGCCCGCTGCCTGCGCCTTCGCAAGCCCGGCCGCATCGGCGCGGTTGGAAATCACGACGGCGATTTCGGCCGGGAAATCCGCATCCGCCGCGGCCTTGAGCAGCGCGGCCATGTTCGACCCGCGGCCGGAGATAAGGATCGCGACGCGGCGCTTGGCCTCAGGTTTCATGGCGTTACAGGCTCAAATCGAGATGGCCGTTGTAGACGACGCGATGCTCGCCCGCGGCCGCAATCACCTCGCCCAGCAGCGTGACGGTCTCGCCGTTCGCCGTGAAGACGTCGCTGACCGCCTCGACCGCATCCTGCCTGACGATCGCAATCATGCCGATGCCGCAGTTGAAGGTTCGCAGCAGCTCGAGCTCGGCAACGCCGCCCTCTTCCGCAAGCCACTTGAAGACAGGCAGCACCGGCACGCGGGCCAGATCGATGCCGACGCCGAGATTCTTCGGCAGCACCCGCGGGATGTTGTCGGTGAAGCCGCCGCCGGTGATATGCGCAAGGCCCTTCACCGCACCCGTCTCGCGGATCGCGCGCAGGCACGATTTGACATAGAGCCTGGTCGGGGTGAGCAGCGCGCCACCGAGCGTCATCACCGGCGCAAACGGCGCCGGCGCATCGAGCGCGACGCCTGACTGCGCGACGATCTTGCGCACCAGCGAAAAGCCGTTGGAATGGACGCCGGAGGATGCAAGCCCAATCACCGCATCGCCCACCTCGATATCGCGGCTCGGCAACAGCGTGCCCCGCTCGGCCGCACCGACCGCAAAGCCGGCGAGATCGTAATCGCCGTCCTTGTAGAGCCCCGGCATCTCCGCGGTCTCGCCCCCGATCAGCGCGCAACCCGATTCGCGGCAGCCTTCCGCGATACCGGCGACGATCGCAGCCGTCGCCTCCGGCTCGAGCTTGCCGCAGGCGAAGTAATCGAGAAAGAACAAGGGCTCTGCGCCCTGCACCACGAGATCGTTGACGCTCATCGCGACGAGGTCGATGCCGATCCCCGAATGCAGGCCGCTCTCGATGGCGATCTTGACCTTGGTGCCGACGCCGTCGGTCGCTGCGACCAGCACGGGATCGCTAAAGCCTGCCGCCTTCAGGTCGAACAGGCCGCCGAATCCCCCGATCTCGGCGTCGGCCCCTGCGCGCGCAGTGGCGCGCACCAGCGGCTTGATAAGGTCGACCAGCCGGTTCCCGGCATCGATGTCGACGCCCGAATCCGCGTAAGTGAGGCCGTTCTTGCGCTCGGTCATGGTGAATCCAACAGGTTTTAGGCTGGGTTACGTCGGATTTCGCCGCCGCGCAATGGCTCGCAAGCAGGGGAAGCGTGTACTATGTAGATAACGACCGGCTCGGTGTTGCAAGGGAGCCGGCTTCGCACTGTCGTACGGGCGGGTTGCCGGGAAGCGCCGCGTGAGTATTCCGAATATCATTACCCTGGGCCGCATCCTGCTGGTCCCGATCGTCGTCTGGGCGATCGCCTCAAGCCAAATGGAAGTCGCCTTCACGGCGTTCGTGATCGCCGGCGTCAGCGATGCGGTCGACGGCTTTCTGGCCAAGCGCTTCAACATGGCGAGCGAGCTCGGCGCCATGCTCGATCCCCTCGCCGACAAGGCGCTGCTGGTGTCGATCTACATGGCGCTCGGGATCTGGGGCGCGGTGCCGCGCTGGCTCGTGATTCTCGTGGTGTCGCGCGACATCATGATCGTCTCGGCCGTGATCGTGTCGTGGCTGTTCGACAAGCCGGTCCCGATGAAGCCCCTGATGGTGTCGAAGATCAACACGGTCGCGCAGGTTGCGCTCGCCGCGCTGGTGCTGGCCTCGCTCGCCTTCGGCTTTTCTCCCGGCCCCTATGATGCGATCCTGATGGGCATCGTCACGGTGTTTTCGCTGGCGTCCGTTTCGCTTTATCTGGTGGAATGGGGACGCCACATGAGCACCATCGACGGGAAATGATCTAAGAACCCCGTCCGGTAGTCGAATGCCCCTGCTGATGGGGCTTCTGGGAGATCTTGCGTGGCCGTTCATCCGCGTCAGCTGGCCTTTGTGTTGCCACACGAGGAGAGCCTCACGCGCGACAATTTTCTCGAAGGCCCCGCCAATGAGGCCGCGCTGGCCCTGATCGAGGCCTGGCCGGAATGGCCAGGCCGCACGATGTGGCTTGCCGGTCCCGACGGCGCGGGCAAGAGCCACCTCGCCGCGATCTGGGCCGATGCTTCAGGGGCGCGCATCATCGCGGCGCATGCGCTTGACGCCGCCAATGTGCCCGGCGCGCTCGCAACCGGCGCGCTGGTCGTGGAGGACCTCCGCGCCGGCGATTTCGACGAGCGCGCCCTGTTCCATTTGCTCAATCTCGCCCGCGAAGAAGCCGCCTTTGTGCTGATCACCGCGCGCGAGCTGCCGACCGCTTTCGAGATCGCGCTGAAGGACCTGCGCTCACGGCTGCGGGCGCTGCCCGTGGTATCCGTGCTGCCGCCCGACGACCAGCTGTTCCGTGCGCTGATCGTGAAACTCTGTGCCGACCGGCAGCTCAGCGTGGACGAAACCGTGGTCGGCTATCTCGCCAATCGCATCGAGCGCTCCTATGCGGCCGCGCGCGACACGGTCGCCCGCCTCGACCGCGAGGCCCTGCGGCTGGGCCGCCCGATCACGCGGGCATTTGCGGCGGAAATTTTGCGGACGCCATAATTGCGGAACTGCTGAAACACCCGCGTGCCGCTGCGCCGGTGCAGCCTCCTTGCTGTCTCTGCCACAAGCGCCGAACCGGCCCTCCGCGCGCCGATAGGTAAGTCATGCTGTCAGTTCGTAATTACGGCAATTGCTGGACGGTCAAGGAACATACGTGAGTTACACCGAATATTTTGTTGATAAACTTTGTCCCGTCTGGGGCCTTTCCACATGCGTATCAAGAGGATTGACCGATGGGCAGTATCGAACAGCTTAAAAGAGGGACTGAAGTCAACCTGAGCCAGCTCGAAACCGACATTGCTGCGGCTCGGCCAGGAAATTCGTTAGCTTCGATCGAGTTGCCGGACTACGTGGAACATCAGGAAGGCGTCTCCCGTGTGGGGGCGCTCAGCGCCGAAGCCGTGGTGCGCGACTATGAGGCAGCCGCCAAGGAGATCGAATCCATGGGCGCTGAGCTCATCGATGCCGCCAAGCGATGCGAAGCGATGACGGCGGAGGTGCATAACGCAATCGCGTATATGCGCGACACGGCGTCCGCCTACCGCGAGGAGGCCAAGAAAATCTTCAAGCGGATCGAAGACTGCGCGATGTTCACCCAGGACGTCCGCAAGACCTGCGAGGACGTCAAACGGAGGATGGCGGAAGGCACTCCCGCCAACTGAGCCAATCCGCCATGGGGTAGCACCAAGAGCGGCGAGGACGTTGACGGCGCTGCAATCGCGGCGTCTCGACGTGCGCCTTCATGCAGGTGGGCAGTCAGCAAGCTGCCCACCTGCCTGAAGCGGGCGATGAACGTCGTTGCCGTCCACCCGAGGCATGACAAGCGTGACGCTTGTATTTGTGGAGCTTGGCATGGCCGATCCCACACGAACTCGGATGCTGCTCCCCTGGCCGTGCAGGGAGCGTGCTCCAATGAACTTCCTGACCCTACACCTTGAAGACGAGCTACCCAATTGCCGAAGCTGCGGACACAAGCCGCGCCTGATCTGCAAGCTGCTTGATCCCAAGTCCGGCAAGACCGTCCGCATCTTCATGTGCAGCTGCGGCGAGGTGAGCAAGACCGCCCGCGAGCCGCACGCGTGATCGGGTTAGAGCAATTTCGGTTCTGATCGAATCAGAACCGAAGCTCTAGATTGTTGTTTTGACGCGTTTTCTTCACGCGAACCGGCGTCTGCTTCGCTCGAAAACGCTCTAGTGCAGCGTCAATTTGGACAGCGCATCCTTGTGCATTGCCAGGGCTTCGCGAAAGCTGGCGGCAAGGTACTCGTAGTGCGCGGCGAGGCGCTCGTACTGCTCTTGCTTGGCGGGGTCCGTCATGACCCCCGCCAAGACCCTGCATTCGGCAGCCCAGGTTTCATATCGCTCAAGCCGCTTGTGTCGAACGTCTGCCATCGGCGCGCTCCCCGTGGCGACCAGGGGTATATTTGCCAGGAGCTGCGCATCGGCTGCGCGGCACGGCGCGTGGTTACGCCGAGAGTTTGGCAATTATGCGCTCACGTCGGTTCTCCCTTCGACTAATCATGCAAAGCATGATCCGGACCCGAAGGGCCGCGTCAGCGCAAAGTGGAAGCCCTCTTTACCGAAAAGATCATGCTCAAAAAAGCAGATGAGATCATGCTGCGATTCCCTGTCACCGAATCATGATCCAGTATCGCTCGACCGCCAGGGCAAAGCTGTAGCCGATGCCGCGCTCGGTCCGGATCATCGGCGCATCGAGCAAGCCCAGCAACAAGGCGTACTCGCCCTGCTGCGTTCGAGCCTCCAGCCACAGAACCTGTAGCCGCCCCATCGCACGGTGGCGCGGCAGGCCGATGTGAACTGGTTCATATCTCAGGAAAGCGCTATCCGGACCGGCGGAGGCGTGAACAAAGGCGGGGCGAAGCATCTGTCCGGGGCCGCCGTTTGGACGCCCAATCTCCAGGGCCTTATGCGGCGGAGCTGCCACGAAAAGGACGATCCACACGCCGTGACGAACCGCCGCGACGCGCGTGCTGAATCGTTGGCTCCGCGACGCCAAAATACCAGCTTGTTGAGAATAGGCTTCGACGGTACCGTAGGCAGGATTTTTCAGGCATCTAGATGATTTGTCCGAGTTGCGAGCACGAAAACGGGCCGACGGCGAGGTTCTGCGAGCAATGCGCTTCGCCTCTGGTACGCCTTTGCACAAGCTGCGGGACTGAACTCTCGCCAACGGCCAGGTACTGTTCGCATTGCGGCCAGTCGATCGGTCAGGGCGCCGCGAACTATCTGTCCGCGCGCTCTCAGGCGGTGAGACCACAAACCGTCCAGCCCGCCGTCGAGCATACGCTGAATCCCTCCGACGTCGTGGGCGAACGAAAGCAGGTGACCGTGTTGTTCGCGGACATCACGGGCTCGCTGTCTCTGATATCAGGGCAGGACCCGGAGAGCGCCCAGGCGATCCTCAACCCCGTGCTCGCGGAAATGATCGGCGCGGTCCACCAATATGAGGGCACCGTCAACAGGGTGCTGGGAGACGGCATCATGGCCATCTTTGGCGCGCCGCTTGCGCACGAGGATCACGCCGTGCGCGCGTGTTACGCCGCGCTGCTGATGCAGCAGTCGGTGCTCAGATTGGCGGAGCGTTCCAATCAGCCGGATCAGGTCCCGCTCAAGATCCGCGTCGGAATCAACTCCGGCGAGGTCGTGATTTGTGCCATCAGCAACGAATTTGACATGGAGTACACGGTCGTCGGCGAGGCTGTGCACCTGGCTGCGCGCATGGAGCAGATGGCATCGCCCGGCTCGATCCTGACCACGAAGAAGACGGTCCGACTGACCGAGCAATACGTCACGGCGCGCTCGCTGGGTTTGCTGCCGGTCAAAGGGCTTGCGGAGCCCGAGGAGCTCTATGAGCTGACCGGAGCGGGTCCCGCACGCACCCGTTTGCAGGCCGCAACACTTCAGGGTCTGACCCAGTTCGTTGGCCGCGAGGCGGAGCTCGATGGGCTGCGCCGCGCGCAGCTGCAGGTCGATGCGGGATCGGGCCAGTCCGTGGCGGTCATTGGCGAGGCCGGAATCGGCAAGTCACGTCTTGTCTATGAGTTTACCCACACGAATCGACTCCCGGGCCTGCTTGGCTGGCTGGTGCTCGAGAGCACGTCGATCTCGCACGGAAGGGCGACCAGTTATTTGCCGGTGATCGCGCTTCTCAAGAGCTACTTCGGAATTCAGGACCGGGACGAGCTTCACGAGGCCCGCCGAAAGGTGGTCGAGAAAACCCACGCGCTCGACGAAAGACTCGAGCCGATCCTTCCCGCCCTGTTGGCCCTGCTCGATATCCCCGTCGACGACCCGGGCTGGCGCGCGCTCGATCCCATTCAGCGCCGGCGGCGCCACATCGAAGCCGTCAAGAGCCTGTTGCTGCGGGAAGCGCGCAAACAGCCGGTGCTCTTGATCTTCGAGGACCTTCATTGGGTGGACAACGAAACGCAGGAGCTGCTCGACGCCCTGGTGAGTGTGCTGGGTTCAGCTCGCCTCATGCTGCTCGTCAGCTATCGCCCCGGCTACCAGCACAACTGGGGAAGCAAGGAAAACTACCATCAGATCCGGTTGAGCGCGTTGCCGACCCGCGACACTGGTTACCTGTTGGAGGCCCTGCTTGGCAATGCGCCCGAGCTCACTCCGCTCAAGCAGCTCTTGACCGCGCGGGGAGGCAATCCCTTTTTCATCGAGGAAACAGTGCGCTCCCTGGTCGAGACTCAGTACCTCGCCGGAGCACGCGGTCACTATCGATTGCTGCGTCCGACCGGAACGATCGACATTCCCCCCAACGTCCAGGCTATTTTGGCGGCGCGAATAGATCGTCTTCTTCCCGGCGACAAGAACCTGCTGCAAATCGCTTCCGTCGTAGGCCGTGAGATCCCGCGGGCCGTGCTCCGGCCAATGGCCGACCTGACCGACGACTCGCTGACTGACGCGCTCGACCGGCTGCAGGCCGCCGGCTTTCTCTACGAGTCCGGGTTCTTTCCGGACGTCGAATACTCATTCGTCCATGCCCTCACCCAGAAGGTGACATACGATGGATTGTTGAGGGCGCGGCGGCGCGCGCTGCACGCCCGACTGGTCGACACGATCGAGACCCTGTATCGGGACCGGATCGGCGAGCACATCGAGCGTCTCGCCCAACACGCCGTTCGCGGCGATCTGCCGGACAAGGCGGTTCGGTACCTGCGTCAGGCCGGACTGAAGGCGTTGTCGCGGTCGGCGCTCGAGAACGGGCGAGTCTGGTTCGAACAGGCGCTTGCGATTCTCGAGAAGCTGCCCGAAACCAGGGAGAATATCGAGCTTTCCATCGATATTCGCTTTGATCTCCGCAATGCTCTTCATCCGCTGGGCCACCTCGAGAAATGCCTGAGCCAACTGCAGCGGGTGCAGGCGGAGGCGATAGAGCTCGGCGATAGGCGAAGACTAGGCCAGGCTTCATCATTCATATGCCAGTACTATCGGCTGCTCGGTGAGTTGGGCCCGGCGATTGAAGCGGGCGAAAGCGCCATGGCCATTGCGGCCGAATTGGATGACGTTTCGCTTCGCATGATCGTCAGCGGACACATCGGCGCGACTTATGCGGCGGCGGGAGATCATCATCGCGCATCCGAAGTATTGCGTGTGGCCGTGGACCTCCTTCGCGGCGACCTCGCCACCGCCACGATGGGCACTCCCGGGGTTCTCGGAGTGTTCATGCGTGGATATCTCGCCTGTTCGCTGGCCGAACTCGGCGAGTTCGGTCGAGCGCTCGGCTGTGCGGAAGAGGGCGTGGAAATCGCCCGAGCAGCCAACCAGGTCTATAGTTTGGCGTTTTCCCATTATTGCCTCGGAACCGTGCTCGCGTTTCAGGGCGACGTGTCCAAAAGCATCACTGCCCTCGAACAGAGCCGCGAAATTTGCAGCTCATGGATTCTTCCATTGATGCTGCCGCTGATCGGCACCTCGCTCGGATACGCCTACCGCCTGGCCGACCGCGTCGATAAAGCGATCAGCCTGCTGGAAGAAACCGAACGCGAGTCGAGCGCGATGCACCGCCTGGGGGGACTTGCAATGATCGTAGTCCGGCTCGGAGAAGCATATCTTCGCAAGTCGCGCATCGCCGACGCAGAGCGATGCGCCCGGCATGCGCTCAGTCTCTCCCGCAAGCATGGGGAGCGAGGCCACGAGGCCTACGCGCTCCGATTGCTGGGTGAGCTAGACATCACAGAGCCGCATCAGCCGAATGAGAGCGAATCGCATCTCCTCCAGGCGCTCCAAAGGGCGGAAGAGCTCGACCTGCGCCCGCTTGTGGCGCAATGTCATGTCGGGCTTGGAAAACATTACCGGCACACCGGCCAGCAGGCGAGCGCCGAGCGACATCTAGCCGCGGCAAGCACCCTGTTCGGCGAGCTCGGCATGCAATTCTCGCTTGAGGATCACGCGCCCTGCGGCACCTACTCGGACTGAAGCCCGATGGCTCTAGCCGTCACGGTCACGCTTTCACTACATTAGTGATCGACCAGCATTCCTCGTGCGATGGTCGAGCCAAATAGCCGGCTCGCGTTCGTGGCACGTCGTTCGGATTGCTCTCCTGTTCTCCGGCCGGACTAACCGCGCTTCGATGTCTCGACCTCAACGCTGCTGACCTCCAGCCCGCAAGACCGGGCCAGAGCTTGCAGCTGGAGCTTGATCGTCTCGAGCTCGTGGCTATTCAGGTCCCCGCCGATCGTCATTGTAACGAGACTGCGGTCTCCAGCCCCGCTACTTGGCTGCCTTTTTCTTCTTTGCTTTCCTGGCTTTTGCGGCTCTTTCGGCGCGATCCTTTTGCGCAGCCTTGGTCGCTTTCCATCTCTTCTCAAAATCCTTCACTCCGGCCTGAAATTCACGAAGCAACGCCCGCCCCTCCGCGCTTTTGGGTGTGACCTCCACGCGAATATAAGTTCGACCTTTGCTTACCCTTTTGAAGACTTGAATGTACGCCATTTGCTTTTGCCCCTTTAAATCGGCTCAGACGAGAGCCTCCCTGCTTCCAAGTATCGATGATGTTATCGGAGAACTGCGAGGCGTGGAATATCCGCGGCGCTCCATCGAGGTCGCGTAGCATATACCAATCCGGTGCGGCATCGTAATGCTCATCAACGTTGACCGCCAAGTCCAGCGCGAGCCTTACGAGCGTCTCGGCCATGTTGTAATTCCCAACCAGATCAAAAATGTTGGTAGCCGACGAAAACCGACCGGCATTGATCTCGGTGATACAAGGCACGCCCCGCGCGTTCTCTTTGAGGTCCACGCTGAAAACGCCGGATATTTTAGGATCAAGCAATCGGATTGCCCGAATACAGGTGTCAACCACCTGCGGTGCGAACACCGTCTTGGCCAGCGCTGCCGTTGAGGAGACCTGCGCGGCTTGATTGCCCGTGCCCAGATAAGAAAGCCGTTCATAACTCTTGATCAGCACCAACTCGCCGTCTTGCCAAAGACTTTGACACCCGAAATCCCGGCCCGGCAGGTATTCTGAAAGCATAAAAGAGGAAACGGGCACCTCGCGCATCTCTTTCCAGTAGCGTATCCAATTGCGCGCGTGCTCGGGCGTCCGGACCGGCAGGGCTCCCAGCGAGCCGGCCCCGCCTCGGACGCGGCACCAGAGCGGTCTGCCTCTTAATTCCCGGAAGATATTGGTGATTTCCCTCAAGCTAGTCACCCTATAGCTTGCCGGGGCCTCGATGCCGTTCTCGCGCAAGAGCGCGATGAGACGATATTTGTCACGGCAGAGTTCGAGCACGGACGCCGGTGGCAGGAACAGGTGTCCGCCCAAATACTTGCGAACGCGCGAAAGGCTGTCCGGATCAGAGTCGAGGGTAGGAAGAACCAGGTCCAGGTCTTCCGTGTCCACAATCCATCGCAGCGCGTGGCCCCATTCAGGATGGTCCGCGGGAGGCACGACATAGTTTTTGTCCGCGTCCGACCTCTTCAAGGTGAACCGGTCGTCGTTGCAACCGACGATGAAGACGGGCTCGGACCCTGCGCGCAAGCTGCGGGCCAGATTGTTGCTCGGAGCGTAACCAGCGTTCGTCAATAGCAGTCGCGCAGCCAACGGACTCCCCCCAAATCTCTCAGCGCCGATAGGCGCTCCTCGAGGAGACTATTGGTCGGAAAGCATGAAATAAACATTCAATTTGCTCGGCGAGGCCACATGGCGCCTGATTTGCCGTCGAGGTTGACGTGAGCTCTGTTGTGAAGCGGACCACCATCCTCGACGTCGTGGCGCCAGCCCGCAACTGATTTGCCCGGCGGGCGGGCGGTGCAGAAACCTGTCAAGCCCGGCGCACGAAAATATTCCTATTTACCGAAATTCGGATTTGCCGTATAAGCGCCACATCCCGCCTCGGTTAACAGAGGGACGGATCGCGGTCGTCACGAGACGTGAGGCGGGGACGCGGTGGACGTGAACGCGCTGTCCGACGAGCAGCGACTGGTCACGGACGGCGAAGTGGTGTGGTCCTGGCGCCCCAAAGCTCTGGCGTCAAGTTGGCGAGGATGCGCAAGCGTATCACGCCGACGACGGTGGCAAACGAGAGGGTTCACCGAGGAGAGCGCCTATAAGCCGTAAACCATCGCGCAGGGAAGGCCGGTGTGATCACCGCCTGTACCTGTGGACTCGCGCTTGCGCAGTTTTTTTCTGCGCGAGGGCCCCGGGTGCA
>DASREP010000035.1:0-163697 GCA_035652015.1 Bradyrhizobium sp.
CGGTTTCGCCGCGCTTGCGGGCGTCCTGGGTGTGCATGTTGACGCAGAAGGCGCAACCGTTGATCTGCGACGCGCGGGTCCGGACCAGCTCGATTAGCGACTGTTCGAGACCGGAGGCCTGGATCTGGTTCTCCAGCGCCATCAGCGCCTTCATGGTTTCGGGAGCAGCCTGGTAGAAGTTCATGCGGGGCTTCATGGTCGTTCTCCTTTGGTGGGCAGGTGGGAACACGGATTAGTGGGCGCCGCCGGCGTCGAGATGATCTGGCTTCCTCAGCATCATGGATGCGAGCAGCGCGACGATCAGCGCCACGCCCAAGAGATAGAAGGTGTCGCTGAAGGCGAGGATGAAGGCCTGCTTCTGCACGACGTGGCCGACCGCAACATAGGCGCGATTGAGGGCATCCGCAGGATTGGCAACGCCGTGGTTCATGAAATATTGCGTGAGCTGGTCGAGCCGGCTGCGCGTTGCCTGTTCGAACAGCGACACCGACTGCATCAGCACGTTGGAGTGATACTGTTCCCGCTTGGTGAGGAAGGTCTGCAGCAGCGCAATGCCGACGGCACCGCCGAGGTTCCGCATCATGTTGAACAGGCCCGAGGCGGAACCTGCATTCTCCGCTTCGATGCCGGCGGTCGCCACCGCAGACAGCGGCGTCATCACCAGCGCCTGGCCGATCGCGCGCACCACGTTGGGCCAGAACAGCTGGTCGGTGCCGTAGTCGGCGGTCATGAAAATGTTCATGAAGTTGGACGCCGAGAACAGTGCAAAGCCTGTCGCGATCAGGATGCGCGGGTCGAAGCGCTGCATCAGCCGCGGCACCAGCGGGATCAGCAGCAGTTGCGGCAAGCCGGTCCAGGCCAGCACCATGCCGATCTGCTCGGCGTTGTAGCCCTGCACGCGCGACAGATATTGCGGCAGGATGAAAACCGAGCCGTACAACGCGACCCCGAGCAGGAAATTGGCGAGCATGCCGAAGCCGAAATTGCGGCGCACCAGCAGGCGCAGGTTCAACAGCGGCTTCTTCGTCGTCAGCTCGATCACGAAAAACAGTGCGAGGGCGACGGTGGCGATGATCGAGAGGCGGACGATGAAGGGCGAGCCGAACCAATCGTCCTTGTTGCCTTCCTCCAGCACGGTCTGCAGTGCGGAGAGACCGATCGCCATGGTGATGATGCCCGGCCAGTCGCCTTCGCGCAGCAGATGGAGCTTCATCGGCTTTGCTTCCAGCGAGACAAACAGCATGGCGACCATCACCGCGCCGGGCGCGAGGTTGACATAGAAGATGTACTGCCAGCCCCAGTTCTCGGTCAGATAGCCGCCGATGGTCGGGCCGATTGCGGGCGCAAAGGTTGCCGACACCGCGAACAGCGCAAGCCCGATCGGCTGCTTCGCCTTCGGCAGCAGCGTGATGATCAGCACGAACGCCATCGGGATCAGCACGCCGCCCGTGAACCCCTGCACGGCGCGGATCGCGATCATCTGCGGCAGGTCCTGTGCCAGCGCACACGCCGCCGAGAACACCAGGAACAGCACGGCATTGGTCAGGAGATACACGCGGACCGAGAACACCTGGGCGAGCCAGCCGCTCAAGGGGATCACGACGATCTCGGCGATCAGATAGGAGGTCGAGATCCAGCCGCCATCATCGATGCCCGCGCCGATGGCGCCCTGCACGTCGGCGAGCGAGGCATTCACGATCTGGATGTTGAGCACCGCCATGAACGCACCGAGCGTGGCGCCAAGCACGGCGATCCAGGTTTTGACGGAGACCTGAGTGCTTGGGGCCGTTTCGGCTGCCGCGGGCTGAGTGGCGCCGGCTGGGCGGGATGTTGCGAGGGTCGCTTGGAGCGCAGTCACGGCGTGTCTCCTCTCGTACTCACGAGGAAGATGAATGGGATCGATGCTTTTGATAATGGGACGAAGAGTGGAAGGATTATCCGGCGGCGATTGAAGATGTGCCGCCGGAGTCCCTGCTGTAGCTCAGCTGCCGTGCTCGGTCAGCGCCGGACCAGCGGCGAGCTGGCTGTGGTGCTCGCGCTCGGCAAGCACGGTAGCCTTGGTGTCGATGGTCGGCTCGGCCGACATGCCGGGACGCAACAGGCCGGTCAGGCTTTGGTCATCCAGCACGATCTTCACGGGCACGCGCTGCACGATCTTGGTGAAATTGCCGGTGGCGTTATCGGGCGGCAGCAGCGCAAATTCGAGGCCGCTTGCCGGCGACAGGCTGTCGACATGGCCGTGCAGCTTGCGTCCAGGGAAACTGTCGACCACGAGCTCGACCGGCTGGCCGTTGCGCACATGGGTGAGCTGGGTCTCCTTGTAGTTTGCCACGATGTACACGGCCTCCAGCGGCACCACCGCCATCAGCTGCGTGCCCGCCTGGACATACTGCCCGACCCGCAAGGTGCGCGCGCCGACCGTGCCGTCGACCGGCGCGGTGATCCTGGTGTAGGACAGGTTCAGCGCCGCCTGCTGCTCGACCGCACGTGCATGCGCAAGCTGGGCGACCGCCTGCGCGCGCTGGCTGTCGAGCACCTCGAGCTTCTTGCGGGCCGCGACCAATGCCGCCTTGCCCTGCTGCAATTGTGCGTCGCTGGCGCGCAAGGCCGCATCGGTCTGCTGGGCACGCTGGACCGTGCCGGAGCCGGTCTTCATCAGATCGTCATAACGGGTGCGTTCCTGCTGGGCGAATTTCTGGTTGGCCTCAGCCGCCTCGACCTCGGCCGCCTGCTGCGCGATGACCGGCTGCTGCAGCTCGATCTGGGCATCGAGGTTGTGCACGGCGGCCTCCGAAGCCGCGACATCGGCATGGGCCTGATCCAGCGCGGTGCGGAAATCGCGGTCGTCGATGCGCGCCAGAAGCTGGCCGGCCTTGACCGGCTGGTTGTCCGTCACCGCGACTTCGGCGATGTAGCCGGAGACCTTCGGCGCGATGATGGTGGAATCGGCCTTCACATAGGCATCGTCGGTCGTCTCGAGATAGCGGCCGGTCGTGACGTAGCCGTAGCCGAGGTCAGCGGCAACCGCGATGCCGGCTGTCAACGCCAGCACGAGGCCCGCGCGCTTGATCCCCCGCCGGGACAGGCGCAAGCCGGTTTTTTCTTGTTGTTCAGCGACATAGGACAGGCTCGACATGGCAACCTCCGAACACCTCGGACGCCGGCCCAAGACGGGTCATGGCGTCGTTCGGGCGCCAACATGCGATGTCCTTCCTCAACTGATAATCTCCCAAAAAATGGATACATTATCCACGCAGAGAGAATAATCGGAGCGGCGCCAATGGATCGGCTGACCAGCCTCACAGCGTTTGTCCAGGTTGTTGACGCCGGCGGCTTTTCGGCCGCCGGTCGCAAGCTCAACATGTCCACCACCATGGTGAGCAACCACATCCAGGCGCTGGAGGAGCGGCTCGGGGTGCGGCTGCTCAACCGCACCACGCGCAAGGTCAGCGTGACCGAGATCGGCCGCGCCTATTACGACCGCGCCACGCAGATCCTCGCCGACCTCGAACAAGCCGACGATATCGCCACCGCCCAGCAATCGACCCCGCGCGGGACGCTGCGGGTTCACACCGCGACGCATATGGTGCCGTTGATCGCGCCGGTGGTTGCGCAGTTCCTGGCAAGCTATCCCGAGGTTAAGGTCGACCTTCGCATGGGCGAAGCCAACGTCGATCTGATCGAGGAGGGGCTCGACATCGCGCTTCGGATGACGCCGCCGCCGGACTCCAGCCTGATCGTCCGCAAGCTCGCGACCTGGCGCCACGTGCTGTGCTGCTCGCATGGCTATCTGGACAAGCATGGCAGGCCCGAGCAGCTCGCCGATCTCGCCGACCGCGATTGCATTCGTCACGTCCTGTACCCGTTCGGCGACGATTGGCAGTTCGTGGACCGCAAGGGCGCGCCGGCCTCGGTGCGGGTCGGCGGCCGGCTCGTCACCAACAGCGGCGAGGCGCTGCGCATCGCCGCGCTTCACGGTGTCGGCATTTGCCTCGCCGCGGGCTTTCTGGTCCAGGACGATCTGGAGACCGGCCGTCTGGTGCGGCTCTTGCCGGAATACCGGACGGTCGAGCTCTCGATGAACGCGGTCTATCAGCATCGCCACCATTTGTCGGCCAAGGTCAGAACTTTCATCGACATGCTGGTGCATCACAGTTCCGAGCAGCAGAAGCTCATCAATCCATATTCGTGATGACAGGTTTTGCCGCCCTGGAAGAACGGCTCGTGCAGCCAAAGCGGTGAGATGGGGATCGCTCGATCGCTGCGCCGGACCCCGCTGCTTGCGCGGCGGCATGGATCGCGCAAGCCGCGGGTCGCAGCGTTGCGGTGCGATCCGAGCAAGATCACGCGAGACGCTCCTTCAGTCGCTCAACCTCCGCCTTCGCCCTGGGGATCGCGGCCTCCTTCACCGGACCATAGCCGCGGATCTCCAGGGGCGCGCGAGCGATCGCGACCAGATCGGGGAGGGTCCTGGCACTGAGCTTTGCCAGGACCATGTCGATCTCGCGCTCATACCAGCGGATCAATTCGCGCTCGCCACGCCGCTCGGCGGTGTAGCCGAATGGATCGAATGCCGTGCCGCGCAGGAATTTCAATCGCGCCAACAACTTCATCGGCGCCTGCAGCCAGGGCCCGAACGCGCGCTTGCGCGGCCTGCCGCGCGCGTCCTTGCTCGAAGCCAGCAGCGGCGGAGCGAGATGGTAGGTCACCTTGAATTCGCCCTCGAACTGCCGCTTCAGTTCATCCAGGAAGCCGCTTTCCATGTGCAGCCGCGCCACCTCATACTCGTCCTTGTAGGCCATGAGCTTGAACAGCGATCGTGCGACCGCGTCGGTCAGCTTTTCACTGCCGAACGCCGCTTCCGCGCTCCGCACCCGCGCAATTGTCGCCTCGTAACGTGCAGCATAGGCGCGGTCTTGATACTGCGCCAGGAATGCGCTGCGCCGCGCGATCATCTGATCAAGCGTCTCGGCTGCAGGCTCGCTGCGCGGTCCCTTGGGCAGAAAGGCCGGATCTGCACAAGCGATGCGGCCCCACGCAAAGGCCTGCTTGTTGCTGATGACAGCGACGCCGTTGAGCTCGATTGCGCGCTCGATCGCCGCAAGCGAGACCGGCGCCAGCCCCTGCTGCCAGGCGAAGCCGAGCATCAGCATGTTGGCGTAGACGGAATCGCCGAGCAGCTCCTCGGCCAGCGTATTTGCATTGATCGTTGTGAGATGATCGGCGCCGACAACGCGTGCGATCGCAGCCACGCGCGCGCTGCTGGCGAGGTCTGCATCACGGAAGCGCACCACGTCGCCGGTTGGCATTTCCGCAGTGTTGACGGCGGCGCGCGTGCCGTTGCGGTAGGTGCCGGAGGCCTTGGCCGATGAGCTGACCACGAGATCACAGCCGATCAGCGCGTCCGCCGAGCCCTGGTCGATCCGCACCTGATGCAACTGGTCCGGTGTGGCGGCGAGCCGCAGATAGCTCAGCACTGGGCCGAATTTTTGCGCGAAGCCGGTGAAGTCCAGCACCGAGACGCCGCGGCCCTCCAGATGCGCCGCCATGGCGATCAGCGCGCCGACGGTGATGACGCCGGTGCCGCCGACGCCGGTGACCAGGAGATCGTAGGGACGGTCGAGCATCGCCGGTGCAGGCAAAGGCAGAGTCGCGGAGCGGGTGAGCGGATCAATGTCGGATGCAGCCTTGGCGCGGCGCTTGCCGCCTTCGACGGTCACAAAACTCGGGCAGAAGCCGTTGAGACAGGAAAAATCCTTGTTGCAGGTGGAGAGATTGATCTTGCGCTTGCGCCCGAACGGGGTCTCCTTCGGCTCGACACTCAGACAGTTCGATTCCACCGAGCAGTCGCCGCAGCCTTCGCAGACGAGATCGTTGATGTAGGCAAACCGCGCGGGGTCAGCCATCTGGCCGCGCTTGCGGCGGCGCCGCTTTTCGGTGGCACAGGTCTGCTCGTAAATCAGCACCGTGACGCCTTCGATCTCGCGCAGCTCGCGCTGCACGGCATCGAGCTCGTCGCGCGGATGGATGGTGACGCCTGCCGGGAAATCCCTCGCCTCGAATTGTTCCGGATGGTCCGAGACCAGCGCGATGCGCGAGACGCCCTCGGCGCGGACGCTGTGGGCGATGGCGTGCACGCTGACCGGGCCATCGACCGGCTGGCCGCCGGTCATCGCGACGGCGTCGTTGAACAGGATCTTGTAGGTGATATTGGCCTTGGCCGCGATCGCCTGGCGAATCGCCATCGAGCCGGAGTGATAATAAGTGCCTTCGCCAAGATTCTGGAAGATGTGCTTGCGGCCGGTGAAGCGCGAGGAGGCCGCCCAGTTGACGCCTTCGCCGCCCATCTGGATCAACGAGGAGGTCTCGCGGTCCATCCAGCTCGCCATGAAGTGACAGCCGATGCCGGCGAGCGCCTTCGATCCCTGCGGGACTCTTGTCGAGGTGTTGTGCGGGCAGCCCGAGCAGAAGTACGGCGTGCGGGTGGCGCCCGCAACCGTGATCATGCGCTGCGCATCCGGTACCAGCGCTGCTGCGCGCTGCTTCAGCTTCAATTCGGGAAACAGTGGATCGAGCCGGCGCGCCAGCACGTCGACCAGCGCGCGGGGCGACAATTCGCCGATCCAGGAGATCAATCGCGCGCCGGTCTCGTCATGCTTGCCGACCATGCGCTCGGGCTTTGATCCCGGGTAATCGTAAAAATATTCCTTGAACTGGCTCTCGATGATGCCGCGCTTTTCCTCCACCACCAGGATCTCGCGCTTGCCCGTGACGAAGGCCATCGCATCATGCAAGGCCAAAGGCCAGACCATGCCGACCTTGTAGATGTCGATGCCAAGGCTGCGGCAGGCTCTCTCGTCAAGGCCGATCAGCCGCAGCCCCTCCATCAGGTCGAGATGCGCCTTGCCCGTGGTGACGATGCCGTAGGTGGCATCGGGGATATCGTAGATGCGTCGGTCGATTGGATTGGCTTTTGCAAAGGCGTAGACCGCGTGCTTCTTCGCCTCCAACCGCTCCTCGATCTGTGGACCCGGCAGATCAGGCCAGCGATAGTGCAGCCCGCCGGGCGGGGCAGTGAATTCCGGCGCGATGAATCGGCGCTGCGGCTGCAGGGCGACGGAGGCGCCGGACTCCACGATTTCCGAGATCGCCTTGAAGCCGACCCACATGCCCGAGAAGCGGCTCAGTGCATAGCCGTATTCGCCGAAGGCGAGATATTCGGCCACGCTTGCCGGATGCAGCGTCGGCATGAACCAACTCATGAACGCGACGTCGGACTGGTGCGGCATCGATGATGACACGCAGCCATGGTCGTCGCCCGCGACGACCAGCACGCCGCCATGCGGCGAGGAGCCGTAGGCATTGCCATGCTTGAGCGCATCGCCGGAACGGTCGATGCCGGGGCCCTTGCCGTACCAGAGGCCGAACACGCCATCGACCTCGCGATCAGCTTGCGTCTCCACCTGCTGTGAGCCGAGCACGGCGGTCGCGGCGAGGTCCTCGTTCACGGCCGGCAGGAATTCGATGCGCTGCGCCTTCAGCTGCTGCTTGATGCGCCAGAGCTCCAGATCGACGCCGCCGAGCGGCGAGCCGCGATAGCCGGAGATGAAGCCGGCGGTGTTCAGGCCCGCCGCGCGATCGCGCCGCGCCTGGTCGAGCACGATGCGCACGATCGCCTGCGTTCCCGTGAGGAATACGCGGCCATGCTCGCGTTCATAGCGGTCGGCAAGCTGGTAGATGTCGAGGGAGGGTCTGTCGTCCATGGCCGGTCTCCGGCGCAACAGCGCTTCGCTTCGCGACAACGCTAATCCCTTGAAGGTGGCAGGTCTTTCCTATCTATTGCCCGGGGGAGCAAATAACGGTAGGAGCTTTCATGATTCGCTCTGATTTGGTAAAATCTACCAAGATGGATAGGATTCATGGTTGAGGAGCAGGACCAGCGGATTCTTGCCGAGCTGCAGAAGGATGGCCGCGCCACCAACCAGCAGCTGGCCGATGCGGTGGGGATGTCGACCTCGGCCTGCTGGCGGCGCGTGCGCGCGCTGGAGCAGGAGGGCATCATCCGCGGCTATTCCGCGCTGCTCGATCGCGAAAAGGCAGGCTTTGCCACCTCGGCCATCCTGCATGTCTCGCTGGAGCGGCATGATGCGACCTTCGTCGATCAGTTCGTCGCGCAAGTGAGTAGGTGCAGCGAGGTGCTGGAATGTTTCGCGACGACGGGCGATGCCGACTACCATCTGCGCGTCGTGGTGCGGGACATGCAGGCCTACAACGATTTCCTCGACACCTTCATGTTCCGCCTGCCGGGCATCCGCCACGTCCGCACCAACATGATCTTGAAGGAGATCAAGACCGGGGTGGCGCTGCCGTTTCCAGGGAAGGCGAAGCGGAGGTGAGGGGAGTTGCGGCGAATAAATCTGCCGTCATCTCGGCGAACGCCAGAACGACGATTTTGGCGATGTTTAGATTCGAATTTCAAACAGCACACTCCGTCATTGCAAGCGAAGCAAAGCAATCCAGGACCGCGCGTGAGACTCTGGATTGCTTCGTCGCTTTGCTCCTCGCAATGACGCTGCGCATACAACTCCGCGTTCCCGCGACGCGTTGCGCCCGAGTCCTGCATCGTTCATCACCCTCTTGAATGTCAGAGGGCACAGGGAAGGCCGGGTGGCCGCTGCACCCGGGGCCTTGCGCAAAAGGAATTTGCGCAAGCGCAAGAACCACAGGTACAGGCGGTGATCACACCGGCCTTCCCTGCGCAGTGGTTTTACGGCTTATACGTGATCTCCTCGGTGAACCTTGCCGATTGCCACCGTCGCCCTTTGCGAAGCTTGTCAGCTTCGCATGGGCTTGAGCGCCAGCCTTTGGGGCGCCAGGACCACACGATTTCGCCGCCGCGTCCGCACCGCTCGTCAACAGCACATCCGCAGCCACCGCATCCCCGCCTCACGTTTCGTGACGATCGCGATACGCCCCTTGTGTCGAGGCGGGATGGCGCGTACCATACGGCAAATCAGAAATTCGGAAAAGCGAAATATTTTTTCAGGCGGGGATTGACAGGGAGTTGCGACCGCCGCCCGTCGGGCAAATCACCGCGTCTCTTTCACGAACCTGTTGCGCAGGGTGCCGATGCCGGTGATGTCGATCTCGACCACGTCGCCCGCCTTCAGGTCCGGCGAGGCGCCGTCGGTGCCCATCCAGATGACGTCGCCGGGCCATAGCGTAAAATATTTGGTCAGCTCGACGATGAACGGGACGATGCCGAAGATCATGTCGTTGGTGCGGAAGCGGCCGGTTTCGCGGCCGTTGACGCGGATGACGGTCTCCATCTTGTCGAGATCGACATCGGTCTCGATCCATGGCCCCATCGGCTTGAAGGTGTCGCAGTTCTTGGCGCGCCACAGGCCGCGGTCGGCTTTCTGCCAGCTGCGCTCGCTGACATCATTGCCGATGGTGTAGCCGAACACGCAATCCATCGCGTTGTTCTCGATCAGATGCTTGGCCTTCTTGCCGATGACGACGACGAGCTCGCCTTCGTAATGAATTTTCTCGGTCGCGGTGGCCGGGATCACCACGTCCTCGTCATGGCCGATCAGGGCGTTCTGGGCGCGATAGCCGATCTCGGGGCGCTCGGGGATGTTCGGCACTTCGCCGCGCTTATCGGCGGCTTCCTTCAGGTGCTTCAGGTAGTTCAGCCCGACGCAGTAGAAGGTGCGCGGGATCAGCGGCAGCTCGATCTTGACGTCCCTGAGCGCATGAGTTCGCGCAGCTCGCTGCCACTCGCCAAAGGGATCGCCGCTGACGGCGACGACGCGGTCGCCTTCGATGATGCCCCAGGAGGTTTCGCCCGCGGCGGTGAATTTGAGCCAACGCATCTGATATTCCTTATTCGGCCGCTGCCTGCGGTTGTGGCTTCCAGGCGCCGGCGCGAGGGCGCTTGAGCCCGAGGTTTTCCCGCAGGGTCTTGCCGGCATAATCCTTGTGAAATAGCCCGCGTCGCTGCAGTTCCGGCACCACATGCCGAACGAAATCGGCGTAGGAGCCAGGCACATAGGTCGCCGCCACGACAAAGCCGTCGCAGCCGCGGTTGACGAACATGTCCTCGAGCTTGTCCGCGATCTCCTTGGGGCCGCCGACGATGACGTCCTGCACCTGGCCGCGGCCGGAGTAGGTGATGAAGTCGCGCGTCGACGGATTGGTCTTGCCGGAGGTGCGCAGCACGCCGTCGCGGATGCCGAGCATGCCTTGCATGCCCTGCAATTCCGCTGACGTCAGCGGCTCGTCGATCGGTTTGGCGGCGAAGTCGAAATTCAGGCCCTCGGCCAACAGCGACAGCGCGTCGATCTCGAGCGGCAGCCTCTCGATCAGCGCCATTTTGTCCTCGGCCTCGGCCTGGCTCGCGCCGCAGACCGGTGTCACCAGGTTGCAGAGGAACATCTGGTCCGGGTCGCGGCCGGCCTTGGCCGCCTCGTTGCGGATGGCGTCGTAGCCTTGTTTTGCAGTGGCCAGGTTGCGCGCCGCGGTGAAGATGACCTCGCCCCAGCGGCCGGCAAAGCGCTGGCCGCGCCCGGACGCGCCGGCCTGGATCACCACGGGATGGCCCTGCGGCGAGCGTGGCACGGTGAAGGGGCCGCGCGACTTGAAGAACGGCCCCTGATGGTCGAGCCGCTTGACCTTTGTCGGATCGGCAAAGCGGCCGCTCTTTTTGTCGATGATCAGCGCATCGTCGTCCCAGCTGTCCCAGTGGCCGAGCACGACCTCCATGAACTCGTCGGCGCGGTCGTAGCGCAGGTCATGTTCGAGATGGCTCTCCTTGCCCATGTTGAGCGCTTCGCCGTCGTTCACAGACGTCACCACGTTCCACGCCGCCCGGCCGCCGGTCATGAGATCCAGCGTCGCAAAGCGCCGCGCCACGTCGAACGGCTCGAAATAGGTCGTGGAGCAGGTCGAGGCGAGGCCGAGCCTGTCCGTCACCATGCCCATGGTGGTCAGCACGATCACGGGATCCATCTTCACACAGCGGATACCGTATTCGACCGTGTGGGCGTGATCATTGCCGTAGCGGTCGGGCATTGCGAGCCGATCGTCGAAGAAGGCCATGTGAAACTTGCCGGCTTCGAGAATGCGCGCGATCTCCTGGTAGTAGTCCGCCGACATCGAATCATCGCGCGAGTCTGGATGACGCCATGAGCTCGGCAAGTTGGTGCAATTCTGCGCCTGCAGAAACCCGACCATCGCCATTTGCCGTGTCATGTTTTTCTCCCCTGGTCGGCCATTCATGTCAGATCGAGTTCGGTCGCCAGCCCATACTCCTGCGCCAGCGCGCGCAGCTTGGCCCAGGTCGCGTCCTCGATTTCGATGCCGTTTGTCTGCCGCTCTTGCTCGCGCAAAAATTCGATCTCGCCCGGATAGAATACGCCGTGCGAGCCTTGCGACGGCGGCGTCGATTTCAGATAGCGCGCGAACTCGGCGACCTCCTGCTTGAACCTGTCGAGCGGACGAAACGCCGCGACATTGAACACGGCCATGAAGCAGCCGTCATTGTGCCGGCCGGTCGGCTCCACGCCAAAGCCCAAGCCCGTGAGCAGGCCGCACAGCACTTCGACCATGGCGGCGAGGCCGCTGCCTTTGTAGCCCTCGGTGCCGCCGAGCGGCAGCAGCGCGCCGCCCTTGCGATAATCGCGGGGATCAGTGCTGTGCCGCCCCTCGGCATCGATGATCCAGCCCTGCGGAATCGCTTCGCCGCGCGCCACCGCGAGCGCGACCTTGCCGGCGGCAACCGCTGAGGTCGCCATGTCGAGATAAAACGGTGCCTCCAGGTCGGAGGGCACGGCGATGGCGATCGGGTTGGTGCCAAGCCGCGCCTCGCGGCCGCCAAAGGGGGCGACATGCTTGGGCGAGCGGCCGGAGTCGGCGGTAGCAAGGCCGATCATGCCGGCTTTCGCTGCCATCAGCGGATAGGCTGCGAGACGGCCGACATGGCTCTGCCGGAACACGGTGCATGCCGCGACATTTGCGGTCTTCGCCTTCTCGATGGTCAGCGCCATCGCCTTGGCATTGACATGAAAGCCAAAGCCCCAATTGCCGTCGATCACGGTGGTTGTTGGCGATTGCTGCACAATGGTGAAGGGCGCGCCAGGGACGATATGACCGGCCTTGATGCGGTCGATATAGGTCGGCACCGCAATGATACCGTGGGAATCATGGCCGGCGAGGTTGGCGTTGACGCAGCCGGTCGAGACCGCCTCCGCTTCCTCCTCCGATGCGCCGGCGGCCTTGAGCAGCGCCGCGCCAATACGCATCAGGCGATCGGCTTTGACGACCGGCATGGCGTTTCCCTTCAACCCTGCTCGCCCGCGCTTGAGGAAAGGCGGGTCTTGCTTGTTCTGGTCGCACCATCGTCGCAAAGAGCGGCGGCCCCTGCAACGGTATTCGGAGGAGCCGCGCTCGCACCGCTGTCATAGGTGCGATGCAACCGCCTGCGAGCTCAAGGTTAGCATTTGCTTGCGCGCGTGCTGGCGCAGCTCCGTAGTTCTCATGGCATTTTCACTGCGGGGTTGGCGGGGCGTTCACCCTGAATTGGGTTTGCTGTGTTCAATAACCCGCATTTAGGCCGCGCCAAGCCATAAACCGGCAATTGCGAAGGGGATGGATTGCCGTGAACTCGGATAGCGCGCGGACATTGGCGGCGTTGAGCGTGACCAACGAAGCCATCCTGTACGCAAAATCCCCCGAGGAACTCTACCGCAAGGTCTGCGAGGCCGCGTTCTCGAGCGGCGGCTTCCTGGCGGTTGCGGTGTTCCTGCTGGAGGAGACAAGCGGGCTGTTGCGCTGCGTCGAAGGTTTCGGCGAGGATGTCGCGCGCCTGCGCAGTATCGAGATTTCATCCATTGCGGGCACGCCCCAGGGCGAAGGCGTCGGCGGCAACGCGTTCCGCAGCAAGGCGCTTTGCGTCAGCAATGATTTCCTCCGCCAGTCGCACTCGCTGGCCTGGCGCGAAGGCGCCGCCAAGGCCAAGGTCGGCGCGGCGGCGGCGCTGCCCTTGATTTGCGGCGGCCGCAGTGTCGGCGTGCTGATGGTGACGCGGCGCGACGCGGGCTCGATCACCGACGAGATCGTCTCGCTGCTCGAGCGCATGACCGCCAACATCTCCTATGCGCTCGACAATTTTGAGCGCGAGGCCGCCCGCCAGCGCAACGAGCAGGAGATGCGCCGGCTCAACCGGATGTTTGCGGCGATCAGCGCCACCAATGAGGCGATCATCCGGGTGAAGAGCCGCGGCGAATTGCTCGATGTGGTCTGCGAGGCGGCGGTGCTCGGCGGCATGTTCAATTCCACCAGTATCGGCTTGCTCGAGCCGGATGGCGCGAGCCTGCGGGTCGTTGCGGCCAAGGGCCGGTATAGCGAGCGCATGCTCGACCGTCGGTGCTCGCTCGCGGAAGATCACCCCGAGAGCCGCGGCGTGATCGGAACCTCGTTCCGCACCCGCGAGCCCTGCATCATGAACGACTATCTCAACGATCCCCGCAGTGCGCATTGGCATGCGCAGGCGCGTGGCGACCAGAGTCTGGCCTGTGCCAGCTTTCCGCTGCTGCAGAACGGTGACAAGCCGGTCGGCATCCTGTTGTTCCTCGCGCCGGAGAAGGACGCCTTCACGCCGGATCTGGTGGAGCTATTGGCGCGGCTTGCGGAGAACGTCTCGTTTGCGCTGGATAATTTCGACCGCGCCGAGGAGAAGGTGAGGGCCGAGCAGCAGAAGGAACGACTGGCGCGGATGTTTGCGGCGCTGTCATCGACCAATGAGGCGATCATGCGCTCGGGCTCGCGCGCCGAGCTGTTCGAATTGGTGTGCGAGGCGGCGGCCGCCGGCGGCAGGTTCACCTCGACCAGCATTTCCCTGGCAAGGCCAGATTCCGATTTCATGGACATGGTCGGAGTGGCCGGGCCGACCGCCGAGAACAGCCGCAAGGTCAGGGTTTCCGTCAGCGAGGCGCATGCCGAGGGACGTGGCGTGTGCGGCACCGCCTTCCGCTCCGGTCAGCCCTGTATCTGCAACGACTATTTCTCCGTGCAGGCCTTCGCCGCCTTCCACGGCGTGCTGCGCAGCGACGGCGCGCATGCAGCCGCAGCCTTCCCGCTTCAGGTGCGCGGCCGCACCGTTGGCGTGATGCTGTTCATCGCCACCGAGAGCGACACGTTCACCTTCGAATTTTCCGAGCTGTTGCAGCGGCTCGCCGCCAACGTCTCCTTTGCGCTGGAGAATTTCGATCGCGTCGACGAGAAGACCAAGGCCGATGAGCGCATCGAATATCTCGCCTCCCATGACAGCCTGACCCGGCTGCCGAACCGCGAGATGTTCAACGCGCTGCTGCGCCATTCGATCGAGACCGCGCAGCGTCACCAGCGACGTTTCGCGGTGCTGTTCATCGATCTCGACCGTTTCAAGGTCATCAACGATTCGCTGGGACATCAGGCCGGCGATGCGCTGCTGGTGGAGCTGGCCGGCCGCCTCAAGCGCTCGCTGCGCGCCAGCGACGTGGTGGCTCGCCTCGGCGGCGACGAGTTCGTGGTGATCCTTGGTGAAGCCGAGCAGGCGAGCGATGTCGAGCGCATCGCGCACAATCTGTTGTCGGTGCTGAGCCAGCCGTTGCAGGTCTCCGGCCATGAGTGGGAGACCACCGCAAGCATCGGCATCGCCATGTATCCCGCCGACGGGTTGGACGTGCAGACGCTGACCAAGAATGCCGACATGGCGATGTATCTCGCCAAGGAGGACGGCAAGAACGGCTTCCGCTTCTTCACCAAGGGCACGACAAACCTGTCGGTCGAGAGCCTGCAGCTCGAGGCGGCGCTGCGGCGCGCGCTGGAGCGCAGCCAGCTCTCGCTGCACTACCAGCCGAAGATCGGCATGGCCGGCGAAGGCGTCACCGGCGTCGAGGCGCTGCTGCGCTGGAGCCATCCGGAGTTCGGCGCGGTCTCGCCCGCGCAATTCATTCCGCTGGCCGAGGAGACCGGGCTGATCGTGTCGATCGGGCGCTGGGTGCTGCACGAAGCCTGCGCGCAGGCAATGCGCTGGCAGGATCGCGGCCTGCATCCGTTGTCCGTCGCAGTCAACCTGTCGCCGCGCCAGTTCGCCGACGAACATCTCCTTGATGATATCGACGGGGCGCTGGAGCGAAGCGGGCTCTCGCCACAGCTTCTGCAGCTCGAGGTCACCGAGAGTATGGTTATGCGCAACGTCTCGCGCGCGGTGAAGGTGATGGATGCGATCAGAAACCGCGGCGTGCGCCTTGCGATCGACGATTTCGGCACCGGCTATTCGTCGATGTCGCTGCTCAAGCAGCTCCCGATCGACACCATCAAGGTCGACCGTTCCTTCGTGCGCGACCTGCCGGCCGATTCGGAGGATTGTGCCATCGTGCAGGCGATCATCAGCATGGCCAAGGCGCTCGATCTGATGATCGTCGCCGAGGGTGTGGAAACCGCAGCGCAGCAGGCTTTCCTCCGCGTGCTCGGTTGTGACGAGATGCAGGGCTTCCTGTTCAGCCGCCCGGTCGTGGCGGAGGAGCTGGCGACCTTCGTGCAATCCGCCGCGCGCGTGACGTCGCCGCCGTTGCAGCCCGTCGCCGGAGCGGCGGGGCGGGCGAAAGTGCAGTAGGCGCCGACTGCACCACCATCCGAGCGTCGCCAGCCGTGACCCGTCATCCTGAGGCGCGAGGTTGGGAACCTGGTCGGGCAGCTTGTAGGTGACTGCGGCCGGATTGAGCTCGGCCGCAGCGCCAATGCTCAACTCAGCATGACAGGGCCGTTTACGCCGCCTGCAATGATGCTAGGTTGCCGCTGCAAAAGCGGGCTCGAACGCCCCAAGCCAACAGGGGAGGATCAACTGATGAAGCACTCAATGCTGCTCGCCGCGGCGGTTCTCGGCGCCGCGACCATGCAATTCGCAACGGCTGCCTCAGGCGAAAGCGGCGGCTGGATCACGCTGCTCGACTCCAGCAACAAAGGCGAGTGGACCGAGGTCGGCAAGGCCAACTGGGCCATGAAGGATGGCGCCATGACCGCCGACAAACTCGACGGCAAGGAGCTGTCCTATCTGGTCAGCAAGGACTCCTACAAGGATTTCCAGATCCGCGCGGAGTTCTGGGTCGACGAGGAAGCCAACAGCGGCATCTTCATCCGCTGCGACCAGGCCGAGAAGATCGACTCCAAGATCTGCTATGAGGTGAACATCTTCGACAAGCGGCCTGATCCGAGCTACGGCACCGGCGCCATCGTCGATGTCGCCAAGGTCGACCCGATGCCGAAGGCGGCCGGCAAGTGGAACACCTACGAGATCACCGCGAAGGGGCCGCATCTCACTGTCGTGCTCAATGGCCAGAAGACGGCCGATGTCGACGACTCCAAACATTCGAGCGGGCACTTCGCCTTGCAATATGGCTCAGGCACCGTGAAGTTCCGCAAGGTCGAGATCAGGCCGCTGTAAGCCAGCGATCCTTGCAGGTTTTCGACGAGCTCATCGCCCGCAGCGGTGGGCTCTTTCGTATTCCGCCCAGACGGCCTTTGCGCGACCCAAATTGCGGATTGCTGCCACGCTTCGTTAACTGATGCGGCCGAGCGTTGCGATCAACTGTCTCGATTGCCGCAAGATACTCTTAACCAAGAAAGTTTATCATCTCTCAAGGCCGGGCATGGCCTCGGGTGCGGCGCTTTTCTCGTTTGGCTGCGCCCGGTTGCGTTGAGAACGGCTCGGTCGGTACGCGCGAGAATGACAGCTTCGACCCTTGCAAAACAGGGTGAAAATTCCGCGATTGCATCCAGGGTACGTTAACTAGGAATTTAGGATTTGGTTGTGCGTACCCATGCGTCCCTTAAGGGTTTGATTAAATTACCCTGGAAAATGGGGACTGTTGTAATGCGTGTCGCTGTCGTTCACGACTGGCTCTATACGATCGGCGGAGCCGAGCAAGTCCTGCGCGAAATACTTAAATGCTATCCCGACGCTGACGTTTTTACGCTGTTCGATCTGTTCACGCCCGACGAGCGCAACAAGCTCGGCTTCGAAAAGTCGCACACGAGCTTCCTGCAGAAGATGCCGTGGCTGGCCAGGCATCACCGCGCCTATCTGCCGCTCATGCCGATCGCGATCGAGCAGTTCGACCTCTCGCGCTACGATCTCGTGATCTCCTCGAGCTACGCGGTGGCCAAGGGCGTCATCACCGGCCCCGATCAGCTGCACGTCGCCTATGTGCACTCGCCGATGCGCTATGCCTGGGATCTGCAGCATGTCTATCTGAAGGAGAGCGGCTACGCTTCCGGCGTCAAGAGCCTGGTTGCGCGCGTGATCCTGCACCGCATGCGGCTGTGGGACGTGCGCACCGCGCACGGGCCGGATGCGATCTTCACCAATTCGCAGTTCGTGGCGCGGCGGGTGAAGAAGATCTACGGCCGCGACGCCAAGGTGATCTATCCGCCGGTGACGCTGTCCGGCCGCGACAGCGTGCTGCCGGCCGGCAACCATTTTCTGGCAGCGTCTCGGCTCGTGCCCTACAAGCGCATCGAGCCGATCGTGCGCGCCTTCAACTCCATGCCGGACCTCAAGCTGGTGGTGGCAGGCGACGGACCGGAGGCCGCGCGGCTGAAGAAGCTCGCCGGTCCCAACGTGAGTTTCGCGGGCTTTGTCTCCGACAAGCATCTGCGCGAGCTGATGGCGACGGCGCGCGCTTTCGTATTCGCGGCGGAAGAGGATTTCGGCATCGTGCTGGTCGAGGCGCAGTCGGAGGGTGCGCCGGTGCTGGCGCTTGGGCGCGGCGGCGCGCGCGAATCGATCGCGACATCCGGTCCCTACGCCACCGGCATGTATTTCGAGAACGCTGATCCCGCGAGCATCGCCGATTGTGTCCGGTCGTTCGTGGCGCGCGAGCCGCTGATTTCGCGCGCCGACTGCCGGCAGCGCGCGACCTTCTTTTCCGCGGAACGCTTCCGCAGGCAGTTCGTCTCGGCCGTCAACGACGAGCTGGAGCGCTTCCATGCCAACAGGCAGGGCCGCTCGTTGCCGCGTCTGATCGCCTGAGGCATGTGATGAGTTGAGAGTGAACCGATGAGGCACGCGATCATACCGGAGGCCTTGTCCCGCCTGGACGCGTTCAACAGGCTGTGGCGCAACAAGCGCGTGTTCCTTGCCGTGTTCCTCGCGACCGTCGCCGCGGCCGTGGCCGCGCTGATCGTGCTTCCGGTGCGCTACGTGGCGACCGCCTCCGTCATCGTCGCCGAGCCGGAGCCAGGCGTTTCCAGCACCTCGCCGGCCTGGGCGCAGAAGATCGGCGATCCTGCCGACCTCGAAAGCCAGCTGCTCGTGATCCGCTCGCCGCGGCTGTTGCGCCAGGTGATGAACACGCCGGGCGTTGTTCCGGCGGTGGTCGAGGAGTGCCAGCGCGGCCAGCTGTTCGGCGGCGCCGCGCGCTGCGAGCGGCTGCCGGGCGATCCCACCAGCTTCATCGAATATGTCGATACGCGTTATGCGGTCGCCTCCGCCGGCCGCTCGCGCGTGATCAACATCTCCTATCAGTCGCCGCTGCCGGAGGTGGCGCAGCGGCTGGCCAATGCCCTGACCAATGCCTTCCTTGATGACCAGCGCAATGAAGGCGTGAGCAGCCGCGAGGTCGCGACGTCCTGGCTGTGGCAGGAGCTGCAGCAGCTCGATGGCCAGATCCGCGCCGCGGATGCCAAGATCCAGGAATTTCGCCGCAACAAGGGGCTGATGCGTGGCGCCAATGCGCCGATCACCTCCGAGCGGCTGACCTCGATCGGCCAGCAGCTCGCCGCCGCCGAAGCGGCGCGTGCGGAGGCGCTGGCGCGGCTCAATGAGATCAAATCCGAACAGGCGCGCGGGCCGACCGATGCGCCGTCCGTCCTGTCCAGCCGCACCGTCGCCGACCTCAAGCAGCAATTGACGACGGTGAGCGCCCAGCTCGCCAGTGCGACCAGCGTGCTCGGGCCGAAGCATCCCTCCATCCTGGCCCTGACCCATGAGCAGGAGCTGATCCAGCAGCGGCTTGCCGCCGAAATGCAGAATATCGCCAACAGCGCCCAGAAGACGTTCGATGCCAATGACGCGCTGGTCGCTTCGCTGAAGAAGCAGATGGATGGCGCGAAAGCCGACGCGGGGTCGGCCACCGTGGACGAGGCCTCCATCGAGAGCATGGTGCGCGACACCGACGTCAAGCGGCAGCAATATGCCGAGCTCTACAAGAAGGCGAGCGAGCTCGAGACCGAGCGCCGCGTCATGTTGGGCTCGACGCGCCTGGTGAGCCTGGCCGAGCTGCCGAACAGGCCGTTCTTTCCGAAGAAGCTGCCGTTCCTGGCCGCTGGCGGCACGCTGGCGCTGATCCTCGGCATTGCCGCGGCATTGCTGGCCGACCAGCTCTATCCACCCCCGCAGAATGGCACGGTAACGACGCCGCAAGCCGCGCACAAGGAGGTTGAAGCCGCGCACGCGAAGGCCGCCGCCTCGTTGAGCGCGCTGCGGAAGATCAGGGCGATAGCTGCAGGGCCTGTGCAGCGCAAGCCGCAGCGCGCGGCGACATCGAGCGCAGCAGCGCCGATCCTCGCCCGGCTGCCGCGCCTGCGGCGGGTGCAACCGCTCTCGCTGGTCGGCGCCATCATGCAGGATCACGTGCCGCTGACGCTTGCGCAGACGCTCGATCTCGCGGAGGGCAATGGAGGCTTCCGTAAGGCGCTGGGCGAGCTCATGCAGGGCTTGCGGATCGGGGAGGGTGAGCCGGGCCGTCGCATTGTCGTGACGTCGGCGGCATCTGGCGAAGGCCGCACGCTGGCGACGCTGGCGCTGGCCCATCACGCCGCCGCCGCGGGCTGCCGCGTGCTTGCGGTGGAATGCGACCTGCAGCAGCCGGCCTTTGCCCGCGCGTTGTCTTTGCCCGATCGGCCGGGGCTGCTTGGCGTTCTCGCCGGCGCCATTCCCATCCGCGACGCGGTGACGCAGACTGGCAATCCCAAGCTCGATGTGCTGATGGCCGGCGGTGCATCGACGAAAGCCGCCGATCGGCTGGTGCGCAAGAGCCTCGCGCAGTTGCTTGCGGTATTTCGCAGTTACGATGTCGTGCTGATCGACGCCCCGCTTCCATCGCGTCTGCACAACCGCTATCTCGCCGGCATCGACAACGTGCTGGTTTGCATGAAAGCCGACGCCGCGCTGGCCGAGCGCACCGCAGGCGCGGTCTCCGCGGTGAAGGCCCTCGGCGGCAGCAACATCGCGGTCGCAGTCACCATGGCGGAGCCGGAGCGCGCGACCTCGCGTCAGCCGCGGCCTGTTCCAGTGGAAGTCTATGCAAGGGCGGTGTAATGGGCAGCGAACGTATCCTGTTCGTGGATCACACCGGGCAGATCGGCGGCGCCGAGCTGATCCTGCTTGACGTCGTCGCGGGCCGTGAGAATTCCTCAGCCTTCCTGTTCGAGGACGGTCCGCTCGTGCAAGCCCTGGCCGAGCGCAAGCTCAAGCTCATCATCTCCAAATGGGGCCACGGCCTGTCGCAGTTCCGCCGCGACAGCAAATGGCTGGCAGCCATTCCGCTCGCCGGGCGCTTCATCGCGATTGTCGAGGAGCTTGCGCTTGCCGCGCAGTCGCATGAGGTCGTCTATGCCAATTCGCAGAAGGCCTTTGTGCTGGCGGCGATCGCAACCCTGTTCGTCCGGCGTCCGCTGATCTGGCATCTGCACGACATCATTTCGCCTGCGCATTTCGGCGCCATGCAGCGCCGCATGCAGGTGATACTCGCCAATGCCTGCGCCACAAGAGTGATCATGCCCTCGCAGGCCGCAGCTCACGCCTTCATCGAGGCTGGCGGCAAGCGCGAGCTGGTCGAGATCGTGCCCAACGGCCTGGCCCTGCCGCCGGAGCCGCGCACCCCAGCCGAGCTCCGGCAGAGCCTCGGCCTGCCGGAGGGGCCGCTGGTCGGCGTGTTCAGCCGTCTTGCGGCCTGGAAGGGGCAGCATGTCCTGATCGAGGCGCTTGCCAGCCTGCCTGGCGTCGGCTGCATCGTGGTTGGCGACGCGCTGTTCGGCGAGCAGGCCTATGCGGCCGAGTTGAAGCAGACGGTGCTGCAACGCGGCCTTGCCGATCGTGTGCGCTTTCTCGGCCATCGCGGCGATGTCCCGAAGCTGATGAAGGCGGTCGATGCGATGGTGCATCCCTCGATCGACCCCGAGCCTTTCGGCCGCACACTTGTGGAAGCCATGCTCGCGGGCGTCCCGGTGATTGCCACCAACGCCGGCGCCGCGCCCGATATTCTCGAGGGCGGCAGGGCAGGAACGCTGGTTCCGCCCAATGATGCACCGGCGCTGGCCCGCGCCATCGCGGCCGTGCTGGCAAGGCCCGAGGCGCTCAAGACTCAGCTCGCCTATGCTTCCGCCCGCGCGCAGGCGCAGTACAGCGTGACGCAGATGCTGGAGGCGATCGGTCTTGTGATCCGCAAGCTGCAGGCGGGAGCCGCGGCATGACCACGCGGGTCGCAGCAACGCCGGGGTTCAGCATCGCGGCCGTGCCGGGCTGGCTCGTTGCGGCGCTGCTTGTGATCGGCATGGCGGTCGTTGGCGGCTCGCTCGGCGGTTTGTCGCGGCCGGCATTCGTATTGGCCTGCGGCTTTGTCGGGTGGTTCGCCTGGCGGCAAGGCCCCGCAACGCATCTGCAGGCTGCGCTCATTCTCTTCACCTTCGCGCCTTTCGTGCGCCGCGTGGTCGATCTTCATCTTGGCTATGATCAGCTCGGCTTGATGCTGATCGGGCCGCTGCTTGCGATTCTTGTTCCCGTGATTGACTTGCCGCGTCAGCTCGAAACCTGCCGCGTCGGCGAATATGTGATGTGGCCGCTGGGCATTGTCGCCGCCAGCGTGCTCTATGCCGGCATGCTCTCGATGGGGCAGGGCGACTGGACCAATGCCGCCTCCGGGATGCTGAAATGGCTGGCGCCGCTGCTCTATGCCGCGCTGCTCGCGGTCAGTGCCGAGCGCGAGGAACTGATCAAGGCCGCCACATCGGCCTTTGCCTTCATCCTCCCGGTGGTCGGCATCTACGCCATCTATCAATATGTCGACCCAGCCGACTGGGACATTTACTGGATGCAGTTTGCGCCGATCCCATCGATCGGCCAGCCCGTGCCTTACGGTGTGCGCGTGTTCGGCACGATGAACGCGCCGGCGGCCTTTGCGACCTTCACCGCAACCGGGCTGTTCCTGATCGGCTTCTCCAGGCGGCCATGGCCGGCGCTGCTGGCGATGCCGGCCGCGCTCGGGCTGTTGCTGTCGTTGTATCGCACCGCCTGGATCTCGCTCGCCGTGAGCATCCTGTTCTGCCTGTTGTTTGCGGGTACGCGGCGGCGCGCCGGGATGATCCTGGTGGGCATTGCTCTCGCCGTGCTGATCGCCGTGCTGTTCACGCCATTCGGCGACCTCGTGATGGATCGCCTCTCGACCCTGAGCGAAGGCACCCAGGACGGCAGCGCCCAGGAGCGGCTCGGGGAATTCGTCAGGCTCTGGAACCTGCCTGACTCCTCGCTGCTCGGCAGCGGCTTCACCATCACCGATGTGGGCGCGGCCGGCGCCATGCCGATCGACGGCATGATCATCGCCTGCTGGCTCTCGATGGGAATCATGGTCGGCGGCTTCAGCCTCGCCGCATTGCTCTGGGCGATCGGCAACGCGGTCGCGGCGGCCTGGACCGATCCGGCCCCCGAAGCGGTCGTGATCGGCGCGCTGGCACTCGGCGCGTTGGCGCAAATCCCGCTCGCGAACATCACCTCGGGCGAAAACGGTTTCCTGTTCTGGACCTTTGCCGTGCTGGTCGCGCCAAAGCTCACCCCGAGGGTGAAGGGAGAGCAGCGATGATCGCCTTCTCGGCAGCGATGGTTGCCGCCAACGTGCTGACACTGCCGCTGGCGAAAGCCGCCGATCGCATGCTGGGCCCGCGAGGGTGCCTATTCACCTTCCACCGCGCGGCGCCCTCGGCCGAGTGGGACAAGCTGCCGAACCGCGACTTCTACATCGACATCGAATTCCTCGATCGCTTTCTGGCCCATCTCAAGGCGCAGGAATGGGAAGTGGTGACCATCGCGGAAGCGGTGCGACGCGCGGGCAGCACGGATAACCACAGCCGCTACGTCAACTTCTCCATCGACGATTGCTACCGCGACAGCTTCGAGCTGGTTGCCCCGGTGTTCCGCCGCCACAACGTGCCGCTCACATTGTTTGTCACCACGGGAATCCCTGATGGCACCATGCTGCTGTGGTCGATCGGCCTGGAAGATGCCTTGGCCGCGCGCGACCATATCGTGCTGGACAACCAGGTCATACGATTGTCGAGCGCCGAGGGCCGGCGCGCCGCCTTTCAGCGCATTGCCTCCCGGTGGGACGGGCCGGATGCGGAGCGCCACTATGCCGCGTTCTGCGCGGCGAACGGCATCGATATGGAGACCACGCACTGGAAGCACGCCATCTCCTGGGAGATGCTGGAGGTGCTGGCGAGGGATCCGTTGATCGAAATCGGCGCCCACACCATCAATCACCCGCGAATCTCCAGGCTCTCGCCCGAGGCCGCGCTGGCCGAGCTCGCGGGCTCGCGAGCCCGGCTGAACGACCGGCTCAACGTCAATGTGCAGCATTTTGCGTTCCCTTACGGCCGCTCCGCCGATTGCGGGCCGCGCGATTTTGCCATCGCGCGACGCGCGGGCTTCCTGAGCGCTGCGACCACGCGCAAGGGGCTGGTGCGCGGTGGCCAGGATCGCTTCAGCCTGCCGCGCAACACCATCAATGGCGGCCATCGCAGCCTGGGCGCGATGGAGATGCATCTGATGGGCCTCACCGGAGCGGCCGCGCGGATCGCCGGGCGTGTCTGATTTCAGGCCATTGCGGATCGTCTCCATCGCTCATCCGGCGGTGAGCAGCGAAGCCGGACGGCTTCGCTATCCCTTTCTCGCAGCCAAGCGCGACGTCGACTTGCATCTGGTGCTGCCGGCGGTCTGGAAGGAATTTGGCCGCACCATTGTCGCCGAGCCGCCCCCACAGACCGGCTTTTCGGTGCATGTGCTGCCGATCCTGCTGCCGCAGGCCGGTCCGATGAAGTGGTATCTGCACTTCTATCCGGGACTGCGCCGGCTTTTGCGCACGATCGATCCCGACGTGATCCATCTCTGGGAGGAGCCGTGGAGCATCGTCGCGCTGCAGGCGCAGCTGCGCAGGGGCCGCGCCGCCCTGGTGCTGGAGGTTGATCAGAATATCTTGAAGCGCCTGCCGCCGCCGTTCGAGAGCATCCGCAAATACGTGTTGGCGCATACGGATCATGTGCTGTCCCGCAGCCCGGACGCGACCATGGTGGTGCGTGCGCGGGGCTACAACGGGCCGGTGACGCCGGTCGGATACGGCGTCGATCCCGGGACCTTCAGGCCGGCGTCGATAGCTGCCGCGCCCTCGCGGCGCAGTGTCTTGAGGATCGGCTATGTCGGTCGACTGATCGAGGAGAAGGGACTCGACGATGTCCTCGACGCGATGGCCTTGCCCGGCGTGCCGCTCAGTTTCAGCATCATGGGCGAGGGGCCGTACGAGGCAAAGCTCCGCGAGCGCGTCGCGGCGCTGGGCCTGTCGAATCGCGTGACATTCCGCGGCTGGGGCGCGCCTGCCGATGTTGCTGATTTCATCCGCAGCCTCGATGCGCTGGTGCTACTGACGCGCACGACCAAGGCGGTGCGCGAGCAGTTCGGCCGCGTCATCATCGAGGCACAGGCCTGCGGCGTGCCGGTGATCGGCTCGACCTGTGGCGCGATTCCCGATGTGGTCGGCGGCGGCGGCTGGATCGTGCCGGAGCGTGATGCGAAAGCCTTGCGGGAGCTGCTCGACCGGATAGCGGGGGATGCGGCGCAACTGCGGGCGAAGGGACTGGCGGCGCGGGAAAATGTCCAGGCGCGGTTTACGTATGAGGCCGTCGCGACCGCAATACACGCGGCCTGTAGAGCTGCCGCGGACGCTACCCTGTCACCGTCACCCTGAGGCGCCTCCGCTGCGCTCGCGTCTCAAGATGACGGGTCAGAATCACAGCGCCTCACGGCGCGAGCGGCAGCGGCTGCTCGGCCGCACCCTGCTTCTCCGCGTCGATCTCTCTCAACAGCTCGATATAGTGCTGACCGATACGGTCCCAGCCATAGCTCCTGGCGGTGGCCAGCGCGCCGTCGCGCAGGCGCTGCATCAGGACCGGATCAGCAAAAGCCGCGGCGAGCTTCGCCGCGATATCCTCGGCATCCATCCGGATCTGGAAACCGTTGATGCCGTCCTCAAGATATTCCTCAATGCCGCCGGCGGCGGTGGCAAAGACCGGCACGCCGCAGGCCATCGCTTCCATGCACACCAGTGAGAAGGTCTCGTACGCCGTCGGCAGCACGAAGGCGTCGGCGGCGGAATAAAGCGCGGGAAGGTCGGCGCGAGCGCCGGCGAAGATCACGCGATCGGCAAGCTCGGGTGCAAGCTTGCGATAGGGCGCAGCATTATCCGAACCGACCACGAGCAGGTAGGTGTCGCTGGAGAGCCGTTGCAGCGCGCCGATGACGTGTGCAAGGCCCTTGCGCTGGAACTCGTGGCCGACGAACAGCAGCAGCTTTGCGCTTGCCGGGATATTGAACTCGCGCCGGATCGCACGGCCGCTCTCGGCGCAGCGGCTGAAACGAGCGAGATCAATGCCGTTGGAGATCACGCGGATGCGCGAAGGCGGCACGGCATACAGCCGCTGCAGCTCGGCTGTCACCCGCGACGAGACCGCAACGAAGGTGCGGTAGCGCAGGCCGCCGATCATGAAGCGATCGCGCAGGCTGACCCACAGATGCATCGGATTGAACAGCCAGCGCCAGCTGCCGGCATTGCGCTTCTCCGCCAGGCTCTGCGCGTTGACCGCATGCACCACCAGGACGTCGCCCGCGAGCGAATCGCCATGGCTGATCACGATCGCCTTGCGGTAGCGACGTTTCAGCGCCCAGGTCGCGGCCAGCGTGAAGACCGGGACGACGATGATGCGCCCGAGATGCCGGAATGGGCCGCGGGTCGGGATCCGCGACAGCCATGGGGCGATCCGCTCGACGTTTGCCGTATCTTCGAAGTTTTTGCTGACGGCGCTCGCCAGCACTACATTCGGCAGGTTGTTGCGGCTAAAAACGCGTGCGAGTTCGCCGGCGACGGTCTCGACGCCGCCGGCGGTGCTCAATTCCTGCACGACCTGCACGATCTGAAAACCCGCCTGAGAATCCATGGCGCCGTGTCTTAAGGGCCGAAGCTTGAAAATCCCTTCCAATTTGCGCGCCTTGGCAGTGATGGCGTTAACCATCGTGTTGGCCTGCGGCGCAGCCAGCCTTGCGAGCGGCGGCAGCGATGCGGCGGGGAACCGGCTACGCGACCACATCGGCGGCGGCAATCTGGTGACACATCTGGCGGGGCAACCGGCTCTGACGCAGCTCTATGCGGCGCTCCATGGCGTCGGCGCCACCATGGGGCGCATGGACTCCTATGGCTGGCGCACGCTCGACCGCAAGCCGACGCCGCACGATTTCGATGCTGAAATGCTTCAGGCCCATGAGAACGCAATCACGCCAGTCATCCTGCTCGAATATGACGGCAGCTACCAGACCCTCAATCCGCCGCAACCGATCGGATCGTATCACGACTGGTTTGCCGCGGGACAAGCGATGGCAAGGCGTTTTCGCCCGGATGGTGAATGGGGGAAAGAGCACGGTATCATCGGATGGGGCGCGACGATCTTCACTGCGATCAACGAGCCCGATGTGCTGCAGACCATTCCGCGCGCGGACTATCACGACGCGTTGAAGGGTCTCGCGGACGGCGTGCACAGCGTCGATCCCGTGCTGAAGGTCGTGCCCGGCGGTTTTGCGACCTGCAATTCCGCCCGTGACGCGACTTTGCGCGGCTATGGGCCTGCAATCGCCGACCTGTTCGAGGACGGCCGGCTCGACGGCATCGATCTCCACACCTATTACCATTCCAGATGGTATCCGATCACCAAGGGGCGCGAGTTCTCGGTGCAAACCTGCTTCGATCGCATCAAGCAGGCGATGGGTCTCAAGCGCGACATCAGGTTCTACACCACCGAGTTCAACGTCGCGCGGCTCGATGACTGGGACGATACGAAGCTGGCGGCAAAGCTGTTCCTGACTGCATTCTGGGACCAGGTCAGCGTGGTCGGCGCCGACGGGCATTCACCCGTTACAGCGCTGGCATTTCCCTGGAACCTCGGCGACACCGTGCGCGTCGACGGCCCGGCCTATGCGATGGCAGCGACGGAAAATCCGTGGACGCCCGATCCGCGTGCGATCGTGCTGCGCATGGTGCTCCAGCTCGCTGGCGACATGACCATCACGTCAATCGACAGGTCGCGCGGGTTGACCGCGCTTGCCGGCGCCGATGCCGAACTCATTGTGTGGCAGAACCTGTCTGGCTGGACCGATCGCCCGGGACGGACGCTTGAGCTCGAATTGCCTGACTGGGCCCGCATGATCGAAGTCTGGGGATGGGACGGCCTGCGCCGCCGCGTTGCGGTCAAGGGCGGTCATCTCACGCTGGATGGACTCGATGAGAACGAGACCATCATGATCCGCGTACCGAGATCGTGACCACGTTAAGGTAAACGCGGAACGAATGCGCCGAATGCGTCGCTTTGGCTTGCATCCAGGGCGCAACTTGCTGTTATCGGCTTTGTCTCAGAATTTATTGCGATCGACTTTTTCGCAAAAGCCATTTGTGTCGCGGATCGAGCCGGTGCAGATCGAAGCCAGAGCCTTGCAACCAGACCGTCAGCGTGACGCGCCGGCACCGGAGGCGCGCCTGAGGGTCCGTGAGATCCGCGAGACTGATCTCCCGGCAATCGCCGCGCTGCTCAACCGCGGCTTTGCGTTTCGCTCAATCGACTATTGGCTGCGCGGGCTGAAGCGTCACGCCGATCGTCCGCGCCCTCCAGGCTATCCAACCTTCGGCTACTGCCTCGATCACGGCGGCGCGCCGGTCGGCGTCATCCTGCTGCTGTTTTCGGACGTGCGTGCCGGCACCGAGCGCGTCATCCGCTGCAATGTCTCGAGCTGGTATGTCGAGCCTGCGTTCCGCGCCTTCTCCTCCTTGATGGTGCGGGCCGCGACCAGGGACAAGCGCGTGACCTATTTCAACATCACGCCGGCCCCGCACACCTGGTCGACGGTCGAGGCGCAGGGCTTTTCGGTGTATTGCAAGGGGCAGGTGTATGGCGCGCTGGCGCTGTCCCGGAAGGTCGCGCAGGCCAAGGTGGAGCTGTTCTCGGAAGCGGCGACCGAAGGCCTCGATGATGATGAGGCCGATTTGCTCCGCCAGCACGCGTCCTTCGGCTGCCTCAGCGTCGTCGTCCGCCACGGCGCGACGGCCTATCCGTTCGTGTTTCAAAAGCACCGGGTGAAGGATGTGTTGCCGGTCTACCGGCTGCTCTATTGCCGCGACATTGCCGACCTGCAGCGCTTCGCGGGCAATCTCGGACGTTTCCTGGCACGCTGCGGCGGGCTGCTGGTGCGGTTCGATGCCAATGCTCCTGTCCCGGGAGTGATCGGCTGGTATTCGGAAAAGCGTGGCCGCAAATACGCCAAAGGCCCGCGGCCGCCGCTGCTCGGCGATCTGGCCTTTACGGAAGCGGCGCTGTTCGACAGCTAAACTCAGCCGCGCGCGAGTGCGCTGCGTTTACGACCGCGTGCACTCGGCGCAGCGAAGGCGCCCCTTGGAGGCGCGAAACAGGCTCCGGCAATACCAGCGCCGCGCGACCAGCTGCAGCGGCTTGCGCATCGCCTGGGCCATGAAGAGAATTTCAACCATCGTGACTGTCCTTCGTCAGAGGACGAAGTGGGAGCGGCATCTCGCTTTGACAATGCCGCCCCGGCACGCATCAGCCATGCAGCTTTTTGGCGGTCTCCGCGATCACGCGTCCTTGATAGCGCGCGCCCGCGAGCTCGTTGGCGCTGGGCTGCCGGCTACCGTCGCCGCCGGTAATGGTGGTCGCGCCATAGGGCGCACCGCCGGTCACTTCGTCGAGCTTCATCTGGCCGGCAAAGCCGTAGTTGAGGCCGACCACGACCATGCCGAAATGCAGGAGATTGGTGATGATGGAGAACAGCGTGGTCTCCTGGCCGCCGTGCTGGGTCGCCGTCGAGGTGAAGGCGCCGCCGACCTTGCCGTGCAGTGCGCCCTTGAACCAGAGGCCGCCGGCCTGGTCGAGGAAGTTGGCCATCTGCGAGGACATGCGGCCGAAGCGGGTGCCGGTGCCGACAATGATGGCGTCGTAGTCGGCGAGGTCCTCGACCTTGGCGACGGGCGCGGCCTGGTCGAGCTTGTAGTGCGAGGCTTTTGCCACCTCGGCCGGTACGAGCTCCGGCACGCGCTTGATGTCGACGGTTGCGCCGGTCTCGCGCGCGCCTTCGGCAACGGCGTTGGCCATCGCTTCGATATGGCCATAGGCCGAGTAGTAGAGGACGAGGACTTTTGTCACAGGCAGTCTCCTTTGGGGGATCGGTGATGGGAGTGGGCGTCATGGCACGACTATCGGCCATGACGCGTGTTGTTGGCTTACGCCGCGTCCACGAGCACCAGCTCGGAATCTTCCAGCGCCTTGATGCGCAGGTTTTCCTCGCCGGAGATCGCAGCACCATCGCGGGCATTGACCCGCACGCCGTTGATTTCGACGCTGCCGGCTGCCGGCACCAGATAGAGATTACGCGTCTTGCCCGTCGAGTATTCGGCGCTCTCGCCGGCCTTCAGCGTCGTTGCGAGCACCCGCGCATTGGCGCGGATCGGCAGCGCGTCGTCGTCGCCCTTGATGCCGCTGGCGATGGTAACGAGCTTGCCGGAGCGATCGGCCTTGGGGAACGGCTTGGAGCCCCAGGTCGGCTCACCGCCGCGTCCGGTCGGCTGGATCCAGATCTGGAAGATCTTGGTCGTATTCGGCTCCAGATTGTATTCGGAGTGGCGGATGCCGCTGCCCGCGCTCATCACCTGCACGTCGCCGGCTTCGGTGCGGCCCTTGTTGCCAAGGCTGTCCTGATGGGTGATTGCGCCCTCGCGCACATAGGTGATGATTTCCATGTTGGCGTGAGGATGGGCGGGAAAGCCGGTGTTCGGCGCGATCTCGTCGTCGTTCCACACCCGCAGCGCGCCATGGCCCATGTTGTGGGGATCGTAATAGTCGGCGAACGAGAAGTGGTGGCGGGCGTTCAGCCAGCCATGGTCGGCATGGCCGAGCTTGGCAAAGGGTTTGACGTCGATCATTCGAGGAGTTCCTTTCGATCTCTGTTCGAAATGTCCGTTGCGCTCTGGATAAGGATTCCAGCACGGTATAGAAATAGAAACTGTTGAAACTCATTGTTTCAAATTCTATCACTATGCAGGCTGCGGCATGGCAAAGCTTCCGGATTTCGAGGCGCTGGCGATTTTCGCCAAGGTGGTGGAGCTGCGCTCATTCGCAGCTGCAGCCAGCGAGCTGGCGCTCTCGAAGGCGACCGTATCCAAGGCGGTGAGCCGGCTGGAGGAGCGGCTCGGCGCACGGCTGTTCAACCGCACCTCGCGCCGGCTCGCGCTGACCGACGCGGGGCAACGGCTGGCGACGCGGGCCGCACAGCTGCTCGCCGATGGCGAGGAGGCGGAGAACGAGACTCTGGCGCAATCGACCGCGCCGCGCGGCCTGGTGCGCCTGGCGGTGCCGATGTCGTTCGGGGTGAAGGCCGTGGCGCCGCTGCTGCCGGGATTCCTGTTGCAATATCCCGACGTCTCGATCGACCTGCATCTGAGCGATGCGACGGTCGACCTGATCGGCGAGGGTTTCGATGCAGGCTTACGCATCGCGCGGCTGCCGGATTCCTCGCTGATCGCGCGCAGGCTCTGCGGGATGCCGCGCTACACGGTCGCCGCGCCATCTTATCTCAAGCGTCACGGCCGGCCGACGCATCCGATGCATCTCGCCGAGCACAAGTGCTTCGGCTATGCCTATCTCTCCAGCAATGTCTGGCAGTACACCAACGCGGCCGGCGAGCAGGCGAGCGTGCGACCCGCGGGGCAACTGCGCGTCAACAATGGCGAGGCGGTGATGCCGTCGCTGATTGCAGGCCTCGGCATCGCCGATCTGCCGGATTTCATCGTCGGCGATGCGATTGCGTCAGGCCAGGTCGAGGTGATCCTCAAGGGCTGGAAGCAGCCGGAAGCCGCGGTACATCTCGTCACGCCGCCGGGCGGCCCGCGGCCTGCGCGCGTGGAGGTGCTCGCGGAGTTTCTGACCAGGCAATTTGCGAAGGCGAAGCGGCGGAGCGCGTGAGTTCAGCGCCGCTTGCTACATCGCGGCGCGTGGATTGTCGCTCGTCGCCGGCGGAGCCCCGGTCACCCTGTGGCTCAGGGCCTGCGCGAGCTTGGCGGCGAGGTCGTGGAGCTGGAAGGGCTTGCCGATGGTTTGTGCTTCGTCGATGCCGCTGAGCAGCGTGCGATCGGCATAGCCGGTGACGAACAGGATCGGCAGCCGCGGATAGCGCGTCCGCACCCGCCGGGCGACTTCCGCCCCGCTCATCCCGGGCATCGCGAAATCGAGCAGCAGCAGGTCGATGGCCCGGTTCGATTCGAGGATGTCGAACGCGGCGCCGGCGCTGCCGCTTTCCAAGACCTCATAGCGCAACTCGCGCAGCATGTCCGCCACGACCTGCCGCACGGCATCGTCGTCATCGACCAGGAGGATGCGGGCGGGGAAATCGGGATCGGCGCCGAGCTGTTCGGCCGCAATGTCCGCACGCTGCTCGGCAAGCTCGGAGCGCGGCAGGAAGATGCGGATCGAGGTGCCTTGGCCTTCGACCGAATCGATGCGCACGCCGCCATTCGATTGCTTGGCAAAGCCGAGCACCTGGCTCAAACCGAGCCCCGAGCCCTTGCCCACCTCCTTGGTGGTGAAGAACGGCTCGAACACCCGCGCGCGGACGCTCGGACTCATGCCCGAGCCGGTGTCGGACACGCAAACCTCGACATAATCGCCGGGCACCGGATCTTCCGGTGCGGTCGCTTCGCGCAGGCTGGCGTTGCGGGTCGCGACGGTCAGGAGGCCATCGACACCCATGGCATCGCGGGCGTTGATGGCGAGGTTGAGCACTGCGAGCTCGAGCTGGGTGGGATCGACCAGCGCGTGCCAGAGATTGTCGGCCAGGGAGGTCTCGATCCGGATACTGCCGCCGATGGTGCTGTGGAGCAGGTCGCGCATGCCTGCAATGGTGTTGTTCAGGTCCAGCACCTTGGGCTCCAGGCGCTGGCGCCGGGAGAAGGACAACAGCTGGTCGGTCAGCTTGGCGCCGCGCTCCGCGGCCGAGCGCATGAACTGCAGGCGCTGCCGCAGCTTGCCGTCGATGCCGCGCGCGGCAAAATCCTTTTCCATGAAGGAAATGTTACCGAGCACGACCGTCAACAGATTGTTGAAATCGTGTGCGACGCCCGAGGTCAGCTGTCCGACCGCCTCGAGCCGCTGCATCTGGCGCAGCGTGCTTTCAACCCGCTCCCGCTCCTCGATCTGTGCCAGCAGCTGGCGATTGGCTGCGGCGAGCTCGTGCGTGCGCTCCTGCACGCGAAACTCGAGCTCCTCGTTGAGCCTGCGGCATTCATACTGCCGGCGCCGGCCGCGCAAATGGGTGCGCACCACGCTGATCAGCGTGGTCGGATGGAACGGCCGCTCGAGAAAACTGACGCTGCCGAGCGCGTCCGTGAGCTGCGCGGCGGTGGGATTGCGCTCCACCCCGCCGCCATGCTCGGTCAGCACGATGAAGGAAAAGTCCGACCAGGCCGGCTGTGCCCTGACCCATTCGACCAGGCCGCGCATGTCGACACCGCGGAAAGCCTCCTCGGTGACAATGGCGAGCTCGCAGCCCGCCTTGATGCCCTCAACCAGGTCCTGGAATGTTGGACAGATATCCGCGCACAGCTCCGCTTCGCGCAGGATGCTCTGCGCCAGGATGGCATCGCGGCCGCGCGGTGCGAGGATCAGAGTGCGTTCAGCCGTCACAAGGTCCTGCCTGTTCACGGGCGCTCCATCAGCGGGGCCGCTTTGCCGACATAGGTCGGAATTCCGCGCAGCACGCCCTGGAAATCGGTGAGCGGCTCGCCGACGCTGATGCCTTTTCCGCTGATCTTGAGCTCGCGGATGGCGTCCTCATGCGAGCCGGTGCGCTTCTTGATCACCGAGATCGCACGCCGCACCCGGCCCATTGCCTCGAAATAGCGCAGCATGATCACGGTGTCTGCGAGATAGGTGGCGTCGATTGGCTGCCGCATGTCGCCCATCATGCCGTGCTGGGCAATGGTCAGCAGCGTGGTTGCGCCGCGGCGGTTGAGATATTGCAGGAGCTCGTGCAGGTGCAGGATCAGGAACTGCTCCTCGGGCATGGCCGCCTGATAGCCGTTGAGGCTGTCGATCGCCACGGTACGGATATCTTGCCGGTCCACGTAATTGCGAACCCGATGGCTGAATTCGCCGGGTGTCAGTTCGGCCGCGTCCATCTGTTCGACGAACAAGCTGCCGGCGTCGCGCATGGCCTGCAGATCGATCCCGAGGCTTTTGGCGCGCGCAAACAACAGTCCGAACTCCTCGTCAAAGACAAACAGACCGACGCGCTCGCCGCGCCTGACGCTCGCCGCGAGGAATTGAATGGACAGCAGGGATTTGCCGGTGCCCGCGGGCCCGATCACCAGCGTCGAGGAGCCTGCGGTCAGGCCGCCGCCCAACAGCGCGTCGAGCTCGGCCACGCCGCTTCTGACGGCTTCGCCCGCATAGCCGTGCCGGTGCTCGGCGGCGACCAGCCTGGGGAACACCTGAACGCCGCCGCGCCCGATGATGAAGTCGTGATAGCCGCCCCGAAAACTCTGGCCCCGGCATTTGGCCACCCGGAGCCGCCGCCGCTCGGCGCCGTAATTCGGGGCGAGCTGGTCGAGATGGATCACACTATGCGCAATGGAGTGAACGGCGCGGTCGGTGCTCTCGGTGGTGAGGTCGTCGAGCGTGATGACGGTCGACTTGTGGCGTGCGAAATAATGCTTCAGTCCGAGGATCTGCCGGCGGTAGCGCAGCGAGCTTTGCGCCAGCAGCCGGATCTCCGAGAGGCTGTCGATCACGATGCGCTGCGGCTTGTATTTTTCGATCGCCTCGAAGATGCGCTCGACAGTCTCGCCCAGCTCGAGGTCGGAGGAGTAGAGCAGGCTCTGATGCTGATCGGGATCGAGCACACTCTCCGGCGGAACCAGCTCGCAGATGTTGATCATGCGCCCGTCGATCTGCCAGCCATGCGAGGCGGCGCCCTCGCGCAACTCTTCCTCGGTTTCGGCCAGGCTGACATAGAGGCCGGTCTCGCCGGCGGCGGCGCCCGCCATCAGAAACTGCAGCGCAATGGTGGTCTTTCCAGTGCCGGGGGTGCCCTCGAGCAGATGCAGGCGGTTCTGGGCGAGACCGCCTTCGAGCACGTGATCGAGTCCGGGAATTCCTACGTGCGCACGAGGCAATGTTCGGCTGCTGACTGTCATCGAATCAAAGAGAATGGTTTGGAACTGGTGAGTGGGGAGACAAACGCAGCCGAGCCGCAGGCGGTTCCCGCGCTCGCGCTGTCCGAAACTTTTGGCGAGTCGAGAGAAATCAATGCGGCTCGATTTGTTCCCGGCCGCCGCTCACAATTTGTCCATGTCCACCTCCATTCGTGAGGCGGACTCCGGAACTACAGTGGTTCAGGTAACCGCGACGCGCTCCGCTGCGGCCTGGCTCGCGTCGCGCTGCTCGCAGACATCCACCCATTCGGCACCGACGAGCTCGGCCATCCGCTCGGGGCTGATGCGCACGGCGCTGTGGGTCGAGCCCGCGGCCGGCACCACGATGTCGAACGCCTTCAGCGAGACGTCGCAATAGATCGGCAGCGGCGACTTCAGGCCGAACGGGCAGACGCCGCCGACCTCGTGACCGGTAATGTCGGCGACCTCGTCGAGCGCCAGCATCTTCGGCTTCACCCCGAACAGCGCCTTCACCTTCTTGTTATCCATGCGCGAGGTGCCGCTGGTCACGATCAACACCACGCGCTCGCCGACGCGCAAGGACAACGTCTTGCCGATCCGCGCCGGCTCGACACCATAAGCCTCGGCGGCAAGCGCGACGGTGGCCGAGGAGATCGGCGAGACCATGACGTCGATGTCGGGGGCTTTTTCCGCAAAGAAGGCGCGGACCGATTCCAGACTCATGCAGCTTTCACAATGTTGGGCAATTCCGCCAGCGACCGGATGCGGTGATCCGGCGCGAAGCCGAGCTCGTCCGTCTGGGTCCGCAGGGCCTTGAACATGGTCTGTGGCGCAATCGCTTCACTCTCCACGCAGGCAAGCGCCATCGCTTCCGGCGTCACCCGCTCGATCCAGGCGACGTTGAGCCCGAAGGCCTTGGCGCCGCAGGCGTCCCACGGGTTCGAGGAGACGAAGAGCACGGAAGCGGGCGGGATGGCAAGGGTCGATTCGATCAGGCTGTAGGCCTGCGGGCTCGGCTTGAAGATCCTGACGGCATCGACGCTGATGGTGGCATGAAGCACGCGGTCGAGCCCGGAGTTGCGAACCAGCGCATTGAGCATGTCCGGGCTGCCGTTGGAGAGGATCGCAAGCTTGCGGCCGGCCATGGCATCGAGCGCGGCCATCGCGTCGGGATAGAGGTCGAGATGCAGATATTTGTCGATGATGCGGTCGAAGTCCTCGGGCTCATAGCTCAGCCCAAGCACGCGCAGCGTATAGGCAAGCGAATCGCGCGTGATGGTGGCGAAGCTTTCGTAGCGGCCCATCAGCGAGCGCAGCCAGCTATATTCAAGCTGCTTGATGCGCCAGATCTGGGTGATGATGTCGCCATAGTCCGGAAATGTCTCCTCGGTGACCGCTGCGACCGACTGGATGTCGTACAGCGTGCCATAAGCGTCGAACACGATCGCCTTGATGCTCATTCTCTTCACCTGTCCGGTTTCGATCGCGAATCGTCCTTGCCGCCGATCATGCTGGCGAGAAAGTCGTGCACGGCCTCGATCGACTGCGTGGCTGCGACCTCATTATATTCGAGATGGTGGCCGAGATAGGTACGCGGAGTTTGCAAGGCGGGCACATCGAAAGCGTGATAGGCGCTCGCGTAGACGATCAGCTTCGCCGGCACGCCCATGCCCTTCTTGCGCGAGATCCCGAACCCGTCGCGTCCCTCCACCATGTCGCGGCACTCCTGCGCCGGCGTCCAGTCGTCGCTCGCGCCGATCAGGATCAGGGTCGGCACGGTCATGTCGTCCTTGAAGCCCTTGCAGGGCGGATAGAAGGCGATGCCGGCGCGGAATCTATGGCGCGCGGTTTGCGCGATGACGCCGCGTTCGAGCGAGGTGAGGGTGAGCCAGCCGCCTTGCGAGAAGCCGAGCAGAACGACACGGGCGCTGTCGACGAAGGGTTGCTCGGCCAGATAATTCAGCGCCCGATAGGCATCGAAGGCCATGTCGACCGGCGCGTTGCTCGCGCAGGTGTTGTCGATGCCGCGCGGCCCGAAACTGTCGATCGTGAGCGTCACATAGCCCCATTGAGCGACGCGCTTGCCCCAGCGCTCGTCGAGCCGCTTGAAATTGCCGTTGCAGCCATGCAGCAGCACCACGGCGGGCAGGGGGATTGTGCTTTCGGGCTGCCGCAGATAGGCCTGCAGCGGCTGGGTGCTGGCGAGCGGCGTTTCCAGATCGACAATGCGAGGTGACGGCTCGGTCGCCGTGCCGGCGCGCCCCACGAAAAGCGCGGCGGCGAGAGCGGCGAGGGTGAACAGCTTGGGCATCGCGCGACCCCCCTCGGGTTCGGCTCGCGCGAGTGCCGGCTTTGCGATCAGATGCCGAGCAGCTTGCGCGCGTTGGCCTTCAGCACTTTCGGCCGGATCTCCTCGCGGATGTCGAGCTTGGCGAAATCCGCAAGCCAGCGGTCCGGCGTGATCACCGGCCAATCCGAGCCGAACAGCATCTTATCCTGCAAAATCGAATTGATGTAGCGGACCAGGATCGGCGGGAAATATTTCGGCGACCAGCCGGAGAGGTCGATATAGACGTTCGGCTTGTGCGTCGCGACCGACAGCGCCTCCTCCTGCCAGGGAAAGGAGGGATGGGCGAGAATCATCTTCAGATCGGGGAAGTCCGCCGCGACGTCGTCCATGTACATCGGGTTGGAATATTTCAGCCGCATCCCCATGCCGCCGGGCATGCCGCTGCCGACCCCGGTCTGGCCGGTGTGGAACAGCGCGATGGCGCCGCCGTCGTTGATCGCCTCGTAGAGCGGATAGGCGAGGCGATCGTTGGGATAGAAGCCCTGCATGGTCGGGTGGAACTTGAAGCCGCGCACGCCATAATCCTGCATCAGCCGCTTGGCCTCGCGCACCCCGAGCTTGCCCTTGTGCGGGTCAATGCTGGCAAACGGGATCAGTACGTCGAGGTTCTGCGAGGCGATCTCGAGCATCTCGTCATTGTTGTAGCGGCGGAACCCGGTCTCGCGCTCGGCATCGACAGGGAAGATCACGGCCGCGATCTTCTTGGCCCGGTAATAGGCTGCGGTCTCCTGCACCGTCGGCGGATGCTTGTGCGGGGACTTGAAGTATTCGGCCATCTGGGCCTGGAAATCGTCATAACCGTCGTCGCCATGCATGCCGCAGGGCTCTTCGGCATGGGTGTGGATGTCGATCGCCACGGCGTCGTCGATGTTGGGCAGGGTCAGTTTGGGCATGGGTTTTCCGTCCCGGCAGCTTGGTTCTGGGTCTTGGCAAATTGATTATACCTTATAACGATTTTGGCAAGCCCCTCGACAACGGGGCGGTCGGGGCCGAATGCGGCCATTTGAACGAGGCCTCCACTCCCGACGGGCTTCGCGTATTGTTCGCGCGCCGATAACAAGAAAACGGGAGGACGACATGGCCGAGCCGGCCGCTTTCGAGACCGACTTCTGGAAGCATGCGAATTTGCGCAAGGTCTGGGACGACATCGTCCCGGGCGAGCCGCGCAAGACCATTCCCTACACGCTGACCCGCGAGGCCATCGAACTTTATTGCCGATCGGTGGGTGAAACGCACCCGCTCTATTTTGACGAGGCCTATGCCAGGACGACGCGCTACCGCGGGCTGATCGCGCCGCCCTCGATCCACATCCTGCTGATGTTCTCCTGCACGCCGAGCGACGACTGGATGCGTTCGCCCGGCACCATCAATGCCGGCCAGTCCTGGAGCTACAACATCCCGGCGCGGCCCGGCGATGTCATCACGTTGCAGGCGCGCGCGCTGGACAAATTCATCAAGCGCGAGCGGCTGTTCGTGGTGCACGACAACGTCTTCTTCAATGCCAAGGGAGATGTCATCTGTTCGGGTCGCGGCTGGACCATCCGGCCGGCGTGAGGGAGGGCATCATGATCACGACGTTCGAAAGCCTGAACCCCGGCGACGGCATCGAGGGGCCGCAATTTCCGGTGTCGCGCGAATCCATCCGCCTGTTCTGCGATGCCTCGCTCGATTACAACCCGCTGCATCTCGACGACGACTACATGAAGGGCAGCTTCGGCAAGACGCAATTCGGCGGTGTCATCATGCACGGCATGAACAATTTCGGGCTGATCACGCGGATGATCACCGACTGGGCCTATCCGCTCGATGCGGTCCATCGCCGGCTCGAGACGCGTTGGGTGATGCCCGTGAGGCCTGGCGACACTATCCGGCCGTCCGGCATCATCCGCTCCAAGCAGGAGACCGCGAAATCACGCTGGGTCGTGATCGACGTCGTGGTCCGCAATCAGCACGATGAGCGGGTCGCGACCGGGGAGGCGATGGTTGAGTTCCCCCGGGAGCCTTTGGTCTGATCGCTGGGCTGCCGCTCGACTGGCCGGGCGAAAGGGCCCATTTGCATTGACATCGGGGCCCTCGATCGCTTAGAAACCGCGCCATCCCGGGCGGGTACCGCCGGCGGGATGGTCCCCATTTTGCCACATCCGGCCTGTCGCAACGGCCTTTGGAAGCATCAGGATTCTGCCATGAAGGTCCGTAACTCGTTGAAATCGCTGCGCGGCCGCCATCGTGCCAACCGCCTGGTCCGCCGCAAGGGTCGGGTCTATGTGATCAACAAGGTCCAGCGCCGTTTCAAGGCGCGTCAGGGCTAAGTTCGTTCGCGGCTTTGGTTGACCCGTTCCAGCGGTAAATTCGCGCTTCTCACGGGTGTTTGACGGCTTGCAGCTTTGCAAGCCGCCTTCGCTGCGCATACACTTTGCCAATGGCAAAGAGATTCTGCGTGGCCCCCGCGGCTCGTCGCTTTCTGACTGCATTGGGCCTTGCTGCGGCCCTCGCAGCGCTTCCGGTCCAGGGCTTTGCCCAAGACCGAGCTGCGCCGCCCAGGTTGAGGCCGCCGGAGGCCCCGCCCAAGCTCCCGAAAGTTCCAACAGATCGCGTCAAAGGGCTGGACTTCTTGTTCGGCGCGCTCAAGGCCGCGCCTGACGACGACAGCGCCAAGGCTGTGGAGGCGCGGATCTGGGCGATCTGGCTGCAGACTCCGAGCGACACGGCCGCCCTCCTGATGATGCGCTCCAAGGCCGCCATGGAGGCGCAGCAGCCCGAGCTTGCGATCAAGCTGCTCGATGCCATCATCAAGCTGCGCCCGGACTATGTGGAAGCCTGGAACCGGCGCGCGACGCTGTATTACCTGCAGAACGACTATGCCCGCTCGCTCGCCGACATCCAGCAGGTGCTGGCCCGCGAGCCCCGGCATTTCGCTGCGCTCGCCGGGCTTGGCATGATCATGCAGGACCTCGGCGACGACAAGCGCGCGCTGGAGGCCTTCCGCAAGGCGCTCGCGATCAATCCGCATCTGGAGAAGGTGCCGGAGCTGGTCAAGCAACTCTCGGAAAAAGTCGAAGGCCGCGATATCTAGCGGTACGACATTTACCTTAGTCCGAGGCGCTCGATGCCATCGGGGATTTTTCCCGATAGTCTGGCCTGGCGTCTCATTCCGCCTGCATCAGGGAGCAAGATCATGAAGCGCGTGATGCTCACGGGCGGCCTGTTGGCTGCATTGGCAATGCCGGCTTTTTTGACGCCGGCTTGGGCCGACGGCATGTTCTGGGTGGTCGGCAGCCACGCCACTGGAAAATGCCAGATCGTCACCAGCAATCCGGTGGTGGATGGCAGCGACATCTGGTTCGGGGACGGGCCCTACAAGTCGCGTGACGACGCCAAGCTTGCCCGCTCGACCATCAACGCCTGCCCAAAGGTTGATCCGGGCAAGGAAGAAGCCGACGAGAAGTAAGGGCGGGGACGACCCGGCTGCGGCGCGTTAGTGCAGCGCGCTGCTGCGTCGCTCGACGAGCCCGTTGCTGGCGGCGTGGGCATAAAGCTGCGCCAACTCCGCTTCCAGGTGCTCGTTGATCAACAGCAAGGCCCGTACCGCACCGCGGAGATCACCATTGCAGCTCGCCACGATTTCCTCGATGGCGGCATCGCTCGATCGGATACTCATGAAAACATCCCTCCATTTGACTGAGGAGCAATCGCCAAAACGGGCTCCACGTTCCTGTGGATGACGTGGAAAGCTCCGGCGGCAACTGTCTCAAAATGGTCTGCGCCCGCCGTTCAGAAATAATGCTGAGAATGGTTATAAAATGGCCGACGACGGCAGTATGACATCACAGGGGATAACGCGGGAAAAGCCCGGCCTCTCGAAACCAATTCGTCCCAGCCGTGTGGCTCGTCCGCGGCAGGATCGCTCGGATAAGCTCAATGATATCAATCGTACTGCTGGCTGCGCTGATTGGTCTCGCGCTGCTCACGCAGGCCGGCGTGGCGTTTTTGCAGCGGAGTTATCCCCAGCGCGGTGAACCTGTCGAAGTCGACGGCGCGCGTCTGAATGTGGTCGATCTGGGGCCGCGCCACAGTTTCGACCCGCCGATTGTCCTGGTTCATGGTGCGAGTTCGAACCTCGAGGTGATGCGCTGGCCGCTCGGTGAGCGTCTTGCGGAGCGCTATCGCGTGATCCTGATCGACCGGCCGGGACATGGCTGGAGCGCTCGCAACAGCGAAGTGGCCTCGACGCCCGACGTCCAGGCGCGGATGATTGCGGACGCGCTGGAGAAGCTCGGCATCGGCCGCGCCATCCTGGTGGTGCATTCCTGGAGCGGGGCGCTCGGGGCCCGGCTGGCGCTGGATGCGCCGGATCGCCTCGCGGGCCTGGTCATGCTGGCGCCGGTCACCCATCCCTGGCGTGGCGGCGTCGGCGGCTACAACAAGCTGGTCACCACGCCGGTCATCGGCCGGCTGCTCGCCCACACGATCACGCTGCCGCTCGGACTTCTGCTGGCAAAGTCGGGCGCACGCAATGTCTTCCTGCCCCAGTCCTTGCCCGATGGCTTTCTGCGGGACAGTGCAACGCCGCTCTTGCTCAGGCCGCATGAATTCCTGGCCAATGCCCGCGACCTCGTGACCTTGAAGCCCGCGGTGATCGCGCAGGCGCCGCGCTATGGCGAGATCAGGCTGCCAGTCACGATCCTCGCGGGCGATGTCGACAAGACGGTGTCGACGGAGATCCACGCCCGCGCCTTCGCACGCGCGGTGCCGCAAACGAGGCTCGTCCTGCTCGAGGGCGTCGGCCACATGGTGCAGCAGGCCGTGCCCGAGCGCGTCATCGCAGAGATCGAGGCGATGATGGGGGAGGTGAAAAGCGTCGCGCTTTGATCGCCCGCGCGCAGCAAAAAGCCCCGGGCGAGAGCCCGAGGCTTTCTACTCTCAAGCTCGCGAAGCTTACTGCTTCTGCTTGCCATCCTTGTCGAAGGAGGAAATATAAGCCCACAGGTTCTGGGCTTCGGTCTCGTTCTTGATGCCGGCGAACGTCATCTTGGTGCCGGGGATCTTGGCCTTCGGGTCCTTGATGTATTCGAGGAACTGCTCCTTGTTCCAGGTGATGCCGGAGTTCTTGTTGGCATCGGAATAGTTGTAGTCCGGCGCGGTGCCGGAGTGACGGCCGTCAAGGCCGTTGAGCTCCGGTCCGACCTTGTTCTTGGCGCCTTCGCCGATCGAGTGGCAGGGCAGGCACTTGTTGAACGAGGTCTTCCCGGCCGCGGCGTCCTGCGCCAGCGCGCTGGTCGCGGTTGCGGCAGACGCGATGACCACCAATGCACTCAAGGTCAGTTTCTTCATGGCATGAGCTCTTCGTTTTGGAAGGAAGTTCGTTTTGAGGAGGGACTTCGGGCGCTGTTCTGGCATGCCGTGCATGGGCCGGACAAGCCACCAAAGGGCGTATGCGTCTCATTTGTGGCGGAGCGTTGCAGCGCTGCAGTTGCGAACGTTTCGCGACCTGTTCAATCCGCATCGGATATGCTTGATTTGGCCTCACAAATTCAAAAGCCGGACACCCGCTCATGACCATTCTGATGCCGCAACCCGATGCCGCAATTATCGCCCGGCGCGCGGAGATCGTGGCCAGCCTGCGTGCGATCGTGCCCGGCGAGGGGGTTATCTCGTCTGCGCCCGAGATGCTGCCGTACGAGTCCGACGGGCTGATGGCCTACCGCCAGCCGCCGATGGTCGTGGTGCTCCCCGAGACCACCGAGCAGGTCTCGCGCGTCCTCAAATATTGCCACGCGCAGGGCATCAAGGTGGTGCCGCGCGGCTCCGGCACCTCGCTGTCCGGTGGAGCGCTGCCGCTGGCCGATGCCGTGCTGCTGGGCCTCGGCAAATTCAAGCGCATCCGCGAGATCGATTTCGACAACCGCGTGGTGGTCACCGAGCCCGGCGTCACCAATCTCGCCATCAGCCAGGCGGTCGCGCATGCCGGCTTCTATTATGCGCCCGATCCGTCCTCGCAGATCGCCTGCTCGATCGGCGGCAATGTCGCGGAAAATTCCGGTGGCGTGCACTGCCTGAAATACGGCATGACCACCAACAATGTGCTCGGCTGCGAGATCGTGCTGATGACGGGCGAGGTCCTGCGCATCGGCGGCAAGGCGGTGGAAAATTCGGGCTACGACCTGATGGGCATCATCACCGGCTCGGAAGGGCTGCTTGGTGTCGTCACCGAGGTCACGGTGCGCATCTTGCAAAAGCCGGAGACCGCGCGTGCGCTGATGGTCGGCTTTGCCGAGGTCGAGGCGGCCGGCGAATGCGTCGCGCGCATCATCGGCAACGGCATCATCCCGGGCGGCATGGAGATGATGGACAAGCCCGCCATTCACGCCGCCGAGGCGTTTGTTCACGCCGGCTATCCGCTCGATGTCGAGGCGCTCTTGATCATCGAGCTCGATGGCCCCGCAATCGAGGTCGACGAGCTGATCAAGCGCGTCGAGGCGATTGCGCAAGGCTGCGGCTCCACGAGCTGCCGGATCTCGACCTCGGAGGCCGAGCGCAATCTGTTCTGGGCCGGGCGCAAGGCGGCGTTTCCGGCGGTGGGCCGCATTTCACCGGACTATCTCTGTATGGACGGCACCATCCCGCGCGGCAAGCTGCCGCAGGCGCTGGCGCGCATTCGCCAGCTCTCGGAGAAATATGGGCTGCGCTGCGCCAACGTGTTTCATGCCGGCGACGGCAATCTGCATCCGCTCATTCTGTACGATGCCAACCAGCCCGGCGAGATGGAGCGCGCGGAAGCCTTCGGCGCCGACATCCTGCGCTGCTGCGTCGAGCTCGGCGGCGTGCTGACCGGCGAGCACGGGGTCGGCATCGAGAAGCGCGATCTGATGCCGGAGATGTTTTCCGACATCGACCTCAATCAGCAACAGCGGCTCAAATGCGCCTTCGATTCGCAAGGATTGCTCAATCCCGGCAAGGTGTTCCCGACGCTGCACCGCTGCGCCGAGCTCGGCCGCATGCATGTGCACGCGGGCAAGCTGGCGTTTCCGGATTTGCCAAGGTTCTAGCGCGCGGGCGTTGCGTGCCTGGTCTCGGCGCCCTTGACGTCGGGATAGAATTGCGGCGCCTCGCGGCGGTCGAACCGGCCATAGTCGCGCACGATGCGAATGCGGCGATGGCGCATTTGATCGACGCCGTCGAGCTTGCGAGGCGACCATGTGCCGGCGGCTGCGGCGCTCTTCCATCCGACCAGGAGCGCGAGCTTACCCGGATTGTAGATGCTTTCGAACACGTCATAGGCGACGACGCTGGCATCCTTGACGTCAAGGCCAAGATGAGCGGGCAGCAGATCGGTCTGCGCCGCTAAGGCCGCACCCTTCACCGGGACGATTTCGGTGAGGCTGACGAATTTCGCCGCTCCCACCTCGGTCTCGTCCAGGCGCCGTTCCTCGACGGCCGCCGCCTTTGGCGGATCGCTGTCGAACGTCACCTCACCGACACGCAAATGATAGTCCTGGAAGATGTCAAAACGGCCCTTCTCCTGGACCGCATGATGCTCGCCCTCGGTGCGCCAGCGAATCACGGATTTCTCGTCGCGCCAGGTCGAGTGCGACAGCACCCAGCCCGGCCTCCGCCTGCTCTCGAAGCGTTCATTGTCGATGAAGCCGTCGATCGTCTCCAGGATCGGCTTCAGATGTTTTGCGAGCCCAAGGTATTCGTCCTTCTTGCCCTGCGCGGGCAGCACTTCGAAGATCACGGAAAACATCATCGTCTCCTTCTCGATTCTTCAGGAGGGAACAGGCGCGACATCCTGGCCGCACAGGAAGTTGATGCTCTCTTGCCAGAGCGCGAGCCGCATGGTCTCGAGATGCATCAGATGGGTGCCGCGGCCGATCTTGAGGTCGCGCTTGCTTGGGGCTTGCGTGAATGCATCGAACAGCCAGCGCGCATCGTCATCCAGCATCAGACCATCCCACTCGCCGCGGATGATGGCAACGCTCGTGCGCAGCTGTGACGGATCGTAGGCCAGCTGCCCGTGCCAGGCCTTGATGATCTCGCTGAACGGGCCGAGCGGCGTCTTGACGGCAGCCGGTGCGCGCGAGCGGCTTTCGGGATCGCTGTCCAGATAGCGCTCGCCCCATTCGGCGAAATGGGCGCGCGACAGCACCGGCGGCTCGTGGGCCGGGACGTCCTCGACAAAGCGATTCCACTGGTCTTCCACCGTCACCATTCGCCAGGCCGGGAATTTCGGCGGGCTCTCGTAGCGGCGCGGGCCGCGGCGGCCGATCGGCGCAAACAGCACGATGCGGTCGACGAGCGCGGCGTGCTGGCTTGCGAACAGGCCGGCCGGCATCGATCCCCAGGAATGCGAGATCAGGGACAACGTTTCCAGGCCTTGGTGGGCGAGAATGAAACGGACGGCGGCCTCCAGCTGCCCGGCCGCATCGTCCGTCACACAAAGCGGCGGGTTGTCGGACGGCGGCTGCTCCATTTCCGGATAACGGTCGGAGTGGCCGAAACCGTAGAAGTCGAGGCCCCACACGTCGAAGCCGGCGTCGTTGAGGGCATCGCGCCATGATCTTCCATCGAAACGATGCGCGATCGACAGCGCCGATGGAAAGGTGGCACCATGGACATAGAGCACCGCGCGTCGCGGACGGAACCTGGTCTCCGCCGAAGGCAGGAAGCGCAGGAACAGCGACAGTGCCCCGTTTGGTCCCGGAATGCGGAAATGCTCCTCACGCGGATCGAGTTTCGATGCTGCAGAATAGTCTGTCATGCATGTACCACGTCGGTTGTATCGGAAGGGCGCGCGGTCGCGGTTGTGCTGGCTCAACTCGCGACCGCAGGCGGCGTTTCCTGCCGCTGCTTCGATGCCGATCGAAGTGACAGCGGCAGGATCATCGCTAACGCGAAGCGTTAGAGCAGCGCATATTGCGCACGCTCGCGTTTTGCGAGCAGCGGCAGCGCTTCGCCGGCAATATGGCTCTTGAAATGTGCGCTCTCCTGGTGCGCCTTGAAGGCGGCCTCGTCGCGGAACAGCTCGTAGAACAGGAACTGCGCCGGATTGTCGGTCGCGCGGCTGATCAGGAACAGCTTCACGCCGGGTTCTGCCTGGGCTTGCGGCAGGAAGCGGTCGAGAATGCCGGCAATCCGCTCCGCTTGTCCTTCCTTGGCTTCCCACTGCGCCACCACCAGCAGCCCGCCCTCGTTCACGGCGTCGTTGATGGTGCGCTCCTTGATTGCATAATGGGTCATGTCGATCTCCTTCGGGTCACGCCCCTCGATCGCGATCGACGGGACAATTCGGTATATGCCGAACAGTGCCGGCCAGATGTTTCGATGACGATCGAAGTGAGGTGGCGATCCGCGGGCCGATTGCGACTGCAGTCACATTTGCTTTCGGCGGCGATTTTGGTTACGCGCTTACACCGTGGACACGTTGAAAATCAGAGACGCCAAGGACGTGGAGGAAGCGGTGCGCGCGGCGATTGCCGGCGAGCAGCCGCTCGAGATCATCGGCCATGGCTCCAAGCGGCCGGTCGGGCAGGTGATGGCGACCAATGCCGTGCTCGATCTGTCCGCCTTGAGTGCGGTCTCGGCCTACGAGCCGCAGGAACTGATCATCACCGTCCAGGCCGGCGCGCCGTTATCCGACGTCACGTCGCTGCTCGATTCCAAGAACCAGCAATTCGCCTTTGAGCCGGTCAGCCTCGCGTCGCTGTTGGGCACGCCCGAGCGAGGAACCGTCGGTGGCATGATCGGGGGGGGCTTCGCTGGTCCACGACGGATCGGGGCCGGAGGCGTGCGCGACCACCTGCTGGGGGCGCATGCGGTGTCCGGCTTCGGCGAAAGCTTCAAGGCTGGCGGCAAGGTGGTCAAGAACGTCACCGGCTATGATCTTTGCAAGCTGCTGGCGGGGTCCTGGGGGACACTGGCGGTCATGACCGAGGTCACGCTCAAGGTGATGCCGCGGCCCGAGACCGAGAGCACGCTTTTGCTCCGCGGCCTCGATCCTGCCGCGGCAAACCGGGCGATGACGGCAGCGCTTGGCTCGCCCTTCGACGTCTCCGCGGCGGCCCATGTGCCGGCCTCCAGCCAGCGCAGCGAGGTCGGCTGGCTCGACAAGCTCGGCTCGCCCAAGGACGCGCTGACGTTGTTGCGGCTGGAGGGCATCGCGGCCTCGGTCCGTCACCGCGCCGCCTCGCTGAGCGAGGCGCTCAAGGCGTTCGGACGGATCGAACTGGTGGAGGAGGCGGTCTCGCAGGAGGCCTGGGGCGCCGTTCGGGATGTACGGCCGTTCGCGGCGACCGGGCCGCTCGGGGCTTGGCCGGTGTGGCGGATCGTCTGTCCCCCAGCCTCCGGCGGGGAGCTTGGCGAGGCGCTCGCGCGCCAGACGGACGGCGAGGTGATTTATGATTGGGGCGGCGGCCTGATCTGGGCAGCGGTTCCGCCCAAATCCGATGGTCAAGCCGCGCTGGTGCGCCAGTGCGCAGGCGCGATCGGCGGCCATGCCATGCTGGTCCGTGGCGCGATCGAACTGCGCCGTGCGATCGATGTGTTTCAGCCGCAGCCGGCAGGACTGCGCGACCTGAGCGAGCGCGTCCGCAACAGCTTTGACCCCCGCCGCATTCTCAATCGCGGCCGGCTCAGCCGGGAGGGCGCATGAAGACCGAGTTCAGCCTCGCCCAGCTGGCCGATCCCAATATTGCCGAGGCCGACAAGATCCTGCGCGCCTGTGTGCATTGCGGCTTCTGCACCGCGACCTGTCCGACCTATGTGCTGCTCGGCGACGAACTCGATAGCCCGCGCGGCCGCATCTACCTGATCCGGGAGATGCTGGAGAAGGACAAGGCGCCGACCGAGGAGGTGGTCAAGCATATCGATCGCTGCCTCTCCTGCCTTTCCTGCATGACCACCTGTCCCTCCGGGGTGCACTATATGCATCTGGTCGACCAGGCGCGGGTGCGTATCGAGGAGCAATACACGCGGCCGTTGGCCGAGCGGTGGTTGCGCGCGGTGCTCGGTTTTGTGCTGCCGCGGCCGGCCGCATTTCGGGCGGCGATTCGGCTCGCTCGGCTGGCGCGGCCTTTGTTTGCGGCGCTGCCAAAGGGCCAAGGAGAGGGGCGAGGCACGGCGCCTCTTCCGTCCCTGTTGCGCCGCGTTAGGGCCATGCTGGACCTGTCGCCTGCCAGCCTCCCGCCGCCGGGACCGGCTGGAGGCACTGTATTTCCCGCGCTGGGCGAGCGGTGTGGCCGCGTGGCGCTGTTGCAGGGTTGTGCGCAACAGGTGCTGGCGCCGCGAATCAACCAGGCTGCCATCAACGTCCTGACCCGGCATGGCATCGAGGTGGTGCTGGTCAAGGACGAGCAATGCTGCGGCGCGCTCACCCATCACATGGGGCAGGATGCCGATGCCCTGGCTCGCGCGCGGGCAAATGTGGCGGTGTGGGCGGCGGAGGCCGAGCGGGCAGGGCTCGACGCCATCGTGGTGACGACCTCGGGCTGCGGCTCGGTGATCAAGGATTATGGCTACATGCTGCGGACCGATCGCGATTACGCGGCGCGCGCCGCCAAGGTCTCCGCGCTTGCCAAGGACATCACGGAGTATCTTGCCGGCATCGAACTGAAGAGCGCGCGAGAGAAAAGCGGCATCGTCGTCGCCTATCACTCGGCATGTTCGCTACAGCATGGACAGAAAATCACAGGTCTTCCGAAAGATTTGCTTTCCAAGAATGGATTCGTGGTGAAAGATGTACCTGAGAGCCATTTGTGTTGTGGCTCGGCGGGGACCTACAACATCCTCCAGCCTGATCTTGCGACAAGCCTGCGCGATCGAAAGGTCGCCAATATCGCAAGCGTCAAGCCGGACATGATCGCCGCGGGCAATATCGGCTGCATGATGCAGATAGCGTCCGCCACGTCAGTTCCTGTCGTCCACACCATTGAGCTACTCGATTGGGCGACGGGCGGTCCCAGGCCAGGATCGAAGTGATCGATCAAAGCCACCGCGGGAGATGCACGGACGATGAGACAGCGCCCGATGGACATTGATCGGCGGCAATTAGGAGGACCATGATGGCCAAAGGGAAAAAAGCCAAGAAGGGTAAGAAAGCTAAAAAGAAGAAAGTTCTAGCGGCGAAGAAAGCGTCGAAGAAGGCTTCGAAGAAGTCGGCAAAGAAAGCCAAGAAGTCGGTGAAGGCGGCCAAGGCGCCGAAGAAGTCGGCCAAGAAGGCAGCCAAGAAGACGGCGAGCAAAGCTGCGAAGGCGCCTGCCAAAAAGGCGGCTCCGAAGAAGAGCGCAGCGAAAAAACCGGCTGCTCCGAAGCCCGCTCCTGCCCCGGCGCCTGAGCCCGAAGCGGAAGCTCCGGCTCACAGCTGGGCGACGCCGACGCCCGCACAATCGTGGGGCGACAGCGCCGCGACTGGTGAGGACCAGGGCTGAGACTGGAATAGACATCCGATCAAGGGACGGCTTGGCGACGCTGAGCAGCCTTTGATCGACCGCACAATCGAAGAGGGCCGCGTCGCAATCGCCGCGGCCCTTTTCCGTGGGCCCCAGATCCCGTCGCTTGGCTTTCCGGGATGCTCGCCTGCCTCGCTCCCTGATTCGTTGCGCTGATCTGCAAGCGTGGCCTCGCTGCCGCCCTGCCGCCGCATCCCCGTGGGGTTACGGGCCACGGCGCCGCAAAATTGTTGTCGGAATGCCACACACGGCAACAACCTTCCCCGGAATCGCCCGTTAGCTCAAAAAGTCATCAGATGACTGCCTTTTAATCTTCACGATAACGACACTAGGCGTCACATTGCCAAATAATAGCTTTTGAACGGCACCGAGGCACCGCTGGTCCCCGGAGCATCAAGAAATCTGGTTTCAAAATCTGACTTGGGAAGTGGATGGGGATCGTCATGAAGAAAGTCGCTTTGTTAGCAACGGCGCTAGCATTGGTTTCGGGTTCGGCGCTTGCGGCTGACCTGCCCATGAAGGCCTTGAAGGCGCCGCCGCCTCCGGCCTTCGACCCCTGGGACATCGCCTTCGGTGGCGCGTTGATGAACGACTACATCTTCCGTGGCGTCACGCAGTCCAATCACCAGCCCTCGGTCGCGGCCTATTTCGAGCCGCGCTATAACGTCAACAAGGACCTGCAGCTCTATATCGGCACCTCCGGCGAGAGCATCTCCTTCGCCAATCGTGCCGCGGCTGAGATCGACGTCTACGGCGGCATCCGCCCGACCTTCGGCGCCGCCGCCTTCGACTTCGGCGTCTGGGGCTATCTCTATCCGGGTGGCAGCTGCGCCGATAATACCCTGACTGCGGTTGGGGCCCTCACCGTTCCCGGCGGCGGCGTTTGCCCAGTCTCGACGTCGACGATCTTCCTCGCCAACGGCAACGTGATGAAGAAGAACGTCAGCTTCTTCGAAGTCTACGGCAAGCTGAACTACACCATCAACGACAACTGGGCGTTTGGGGTCAACGAATACTACTCGCCGAACTTCCTGAACTCGGGCGCTTGGGGCAACTATTCCTCGATTACCGGCAAGTGGACTGCGCCGAGCACGACGTTCGGCTCCAGCGGCGTCGGCATGTATGTGTCCGGCGAGTTCGGTCGCCAGTGGCTGGGCACCACGGATGCGTTCTATGGCACCGCAGCCAGCGCGTTCACGGCGGCGGCCGGCTATGTTGGTCCGTTCTTCCCGAACGGCATCAAATATGCCGACTACAATACCTGGAACATCGGCATCGGCTTCACCTACAAGGTGTTCACGCTGGATCTGCGTTACTCCGACACTGATCTGAGCAAGGGCAATTGCAGCGCCTTTACCAGCTCCTTCAATGCAAGCGGAACCACCAATATTACCTCGATCAATCCGACCGGAACGGGCTCCAACTGGTGCGGCGCCGCCGGCATCGCCAAGCTCTCCTTCGACCTCACCGCGATGAGCAACTTGAAATAACCGATCCCGAGCGGATCGCGCTTAGGGCGGCAGGACAACCTGCCGCCCTTTTTGTTGATCTGGCGGATCCGGTGAAGCCGTGCGACCTATTCGGCCAGCGATGATTTCATCTCCTCCCGGCTGCGGTCCTGCAGCGAAAACACATTCCCCTGGTGGGTGAGGGCCACCCTACTGGTGTGGAATGCGGCGAGCGTCGATCGATGGCCAATCGAAACGATCGTGGTGGCCGGCAGTCGCTGCGCCAACAGGCGGTAGAGCTTCGCTTCCGAGCCCTCATCCAGCGACGCCGTGGCCTCGTCGAGAAACAGGTATTGCGGCGCGTGCAGGAGGGCCCGGACCACGCCGAGCCGTTGCTGCTCGCCCAATGACAGCATCCGATTCCAATGATCGTCATGGTCAAGCCGCTGCGCGAGCTTGGGCAAGCCAACCTCGACCAGCGCGTCTCGGACCTGTTCATCGGAAAACGCGTCCGCTTCTGCCGGATAGACAATGGCGGCCTTGAGCGTGCCGATCGGAAAATACGGCCGCTGCGGCAGCATCATCAGGCTTGCATGGGCGGGGATCGTGACCGAGCCGCTGCCATATGGCCAGATGCCCGCGATGGCGCGGAACAGTGTCGACTTGCCGGCGCCGGAGGGGCCGGTGAAGAGAACACGGTCGCCGGCGGAAATGCTGAAGCTGCTGGCTGTGACCAGCGGCTCTCCATTGGGCAGCTCGACCAACAGGTCATCGATGCTGATGGTGTCCGTCGTGCTGGAAGGCGCGAGCTGGATGGAAGACTTGCTGGCGGCGAGTTCTTCGGCCTTCTTGATGGAGGTCTCGAAACCGTCGAGACGGGCGACCACTGCGCGCCAATCCGCCAGCGAGGTGTAGGCCGTCACGAAGAAGGACAGCGAATCTTGCACTTTTCCGAATGCTTCGGCGGTCTGCATCAGCGCCCCGAGCTGGATCTTGCCGGCGAAAAAATAGGCTGGCGCGCACAGAATGAAGGGGAAGACCGCGGCAGCCTGGGTAAAGCTTTGCGTAAAGGCCACCAATCGCTTGGTCCGGCTCATGATGCCATACCAATTGGCGGCCACCGAACCGAAACGCTGCAGCAACCGGCCCCGCTCTGCGCTCTCGCCCTTGAGCAGCGCGATCTGTTCGGTGTTCTCCCGGACCCGGACAAGGTCGAAGCGGAAGTTGGCCTCGTAGCGTTCCTGCTGGAAGTTGAGGTTGACCAACGGTGAGCCGATCCATTGCGTCAGCGCGGTTCCAAAGATGGCGTAGACCAGCGCAGCCCATACAAGATAACCCGGGAACGACAGGTCGTAGCCGCTCACAAAAAACGGCGCTGCAGCTGACAAGCCCCAAAGAATGACGACGAAGGATGCCAGGCTGACGATCGAACCCAACAGCTGCACGGAAATACCGAGTGTCTGGTTGACGAACGATTTCACGTCTTCGGTCAGGCGCTGATCGGGGTTGTCGGCCGCGTCGCCCTGCAACTGCATGCGGTAATAGTTGGCGTCATGCATCCAGACGCCGAGATATCTGGTCGTCATCCAGCGGCGCCAGCGGATATGAAGCCACTGAGTGAGATAGGTCTGGTAGACCGCAAGTAGAACCGAGAAACCGGCCACCACACAGAACACGATCATCTCGCGGACAAAGCCCTCCCAGTCCTTTTCCTGAAGCGCGTTGTAAAACCGGTTCCGCCACGCGTTGATCAAGATGTCGGCGCCGACAGAGGCGAGCTGCAAGCCAATCACGGCGGCGAGCAGGGAGCGGCCCGCGATTTTGTCTTCGGAATTGAAATAGGGGATGGCGATCCGCCATACGATTGCGAGCGTCGCGCGGATTTTTGTCACCTTGTGAGTGTCTCCTGACCTGGGAACTAGGCGATACGAACTTAAGGGCCTGAAAAGGCGCCTAAATTTCGGCTCGCCCAGAAACTGCCTAGACTAAAGTTGTAGGTATGGTGGTCTGGGTTCGCTTGTCCGAGCCTTCGACTCGACCCTAGCATGGGCACAACGGCGAGGGGTGGGGGCGCCATTGCCATTCGCGAGGTTTTGAGCGGGGTTCGGCGCTTGCCGAATTTCTGAGCTGGCCTTGCAACATTGCCAGGCACTCCCGCGATCGCGCCAAGCGGGTCGATCCGTCCACGCCGGATCGCCGCGCGAAGGGGCGTGGGGAGGAATTCCGAATGTGGAACCAAGTCTATAATCCGCTGGGGAACGCGGCGCTCTCGACGGTCGCCGCTGCCGTTCCGGTCGTCACTCTTCTGGTGCTGATCGCAAGCGGCAAGGTGAAGGCGCACGTCGCCGCCATCATCGCCGTGATCGTCACCAACCTGATCGCGATACTGGTCTTCACCATGCCCGCGGGCCTGTCGATCCGCGCCTCGCTGCTCGGCATCGTGACCGGATTCTTCCCGATCGGCTGGATCGTGCTCAACGTCATCTTCCTGTACCAGATCACGGTGATGACCGGGAAATTCGAGCTGCTCAAGCGCGCGGTCGGCGGCGTCACCGAAGACCGCCGGCTGCAACTCTTGCTGGTTGCATTCTCGTTCGGCGCCTTCTTCGAGGGCGCGTCCGGCTTTGGCACGCCGGTTGCGATCACGGGATCGATCCTGATCGGGCTCGGCTTCTCGCCGCTCGCGGCCTCCGGACTGTCGCTGATCGCCAACACTGCGCCGGTCGCCTATGGCGCGCTTGGCACGCCGATCCAGGGTCTTGCCTCCGTCACCGGACTGGATCCCTATATCCTCGGCGCCATGGTCGGACGGCAGTTGCCGTTCTTCTCGCTGATTGTGCCGTTCTGGGTGGTGTGGGCGTTTGCCGGCTGGCGCGGCATGAAGGAGGTGTGGCCCGCGATTCTCATCACCGGCGTTTCCTTCGCGATCCCGCAATTCGTGATCTCCAACTACATCAATCCCTGGATCGTCGATATCGGGGCTTCGCTGATCTCGATGGGCTGCCTGATCCTGTTCCTGCGCGTCTGGCAGCCGCGCGAACTGTGGCTGTCGCCGGCTTTGCGCGGGCGCGACGAATCGGCGGCCACCATGGCCGCGGCCAAGCCGCTGGACAAGACGCTGCTGACGCAAAGCGAATTGTGGAGCGCGCTTCTGCCATGGATCATCGTCTGCATCGTGATGCTGATCTGGGGCAACGGTGCCTTCAAGACCTGGGCGAACTCGATCTTCACCTGGAACTATCCCGTTCCCGACCTGCACAACATGATCAACAAGATGCCGCCGGTGGTCGCGAAGCCCACGCCGGAAGGCGCGGTGTTCTCCTTCACTTACCTGTCCTTCACCGGGACCGGAATGCTGATTGCCGCGATCATCGCGGGCTTCGTGATGGGGCTGTCGCCGGCAAAGCTGATCTCCGAATATGGCCGCACCATCAAGCTCTGCGCCATCTCGCTGATCACGATCTCGGCGATGCTTGCGATTGGCACGCTCACCCGGCTCGGCGGCGTCGATGCCACGCTTGGCCTCGCCTTTGCCGCAACCGGCGTGCTCTATCCCTTCTTCGGCACACTGCTCGGCTGGCTCGGCGTGGCGCTGACGGGATCTGATACCTCCTCGAATATCCTGTTCGGCAATCTGCAGAAGATCACTTCCCAGCAGCTCGGCCTGTCTCCCATCCTGATGGCCGCGGCCAATTCCTCAGGCGGCGTCATGGGCAAGATGATCGACGCCCAGTCCATCGTGGTCGCCTCCACCGCGACCAACTGGTACGGCCATGAAGGGTCGATCCTGCGCTACGTCTTCAAGCACTCGATCGTGCTGGCCTGCCTTGTCGGCATCTTGGTGACGTTGCAGGCCTATGTTTATCCGTTCACGATGCTGGTGTTGAAATAACGCTTGCCACAAGAATGCCCGCGGCCCCCAAGGTGCCGCGGGCATTTTTTTGCGCGGATGAACCTGTTCAAGAACGTGCCGGTCAAATAGAAGGGCGCGTCTCTTAACCGTCGTTCCGGGGCGCGCCAGCGCGAACCCGGAAAGATGAGATTTCCGGGTTCAATGCTGCCGCATCGCCCCGGAATGACGGAAGTCGCCAAGTTTCACGAGGTCGTATGTTTTCAAGGCCATCAGTTCTCACCGTGGCAACCGCAGTCCTCCTGCTCATATCCACAGCGACTCTTGCACCGGCGCGTGCCGACAACAGTTTTCCCTTCGGTATGGAGATGACGCTCGATGCGGCGCCGATGCCCGGATCGAAGCGCATTCCCGATCTCGACATCGGCGACAATGGCGAAACAGTTGTCGAATTGTGGTGCAAGGGCGGCAAGGGCCAGTTCTCGGTCGCCGGCAACACCGTGATCTTTGTCGCAGGTCCGATGCAGGAGCGCTCCTGTCCTGCTGATCGCGCGCAGGCCGATGACGAGCTGATCGCTGCACTGACCGAGGCGACCAACTGGAAACGCCAGGGCGATTCCATCTTCTTCGTCGGTCCTCGCACGCTGCACTTCCGGCTGAACACGAATTGAGGATTGCAAGCGCCGGCGCTTTCTCTACCCGCCCCTGGAGGGGGCGGGTCGATTCGCATGAAGCGAAGCGGAATGCGAAACGGGGTGGGGTGACAGCCCCTCCGCACGGGCACTGATGATGCGGAGATACTGTCACCCCACCCCGCTCGCGCATTTCATGCGCGATCGAGCCGCCCCCTCCAGGGGCGGGTAGAGCTAGACCTGAGTCACTTCCACACCGATTTGTCCGAGTCCCAGCGCTGGCCTTCCAGCTCCTTCACCAGCGCCTCGACTGAGCCGGACTCGTCCTTCTGGTCGCCTTCCTCGTCACCGGAGGAATCGTCGGACAGATTGAGCTTGGCGCCTGCGTTCTCGTCGGCCGTCGTGATCGCGGGCGTGCCGATCCAGACGATCAGCCGGTCCGTTCCGCCGGGCCGGTCGGGAGACACCAGGCCTGTGATCTCGACCGTTTCGGTCAGCCCGAGCGCCGGAAACAGCTGGCTCGGCCGCTTGAAGGTCAGCTTGAGTTTCCCAGTGGTGCTACTCCAGCTGGAGCCGGAGAGCTTGGCCGCAAGGGTCCTGGTCAGGACATTGCTGATCGCAGCCGCGAGCTTCTCGCGGTTGAGCTTGTCGCCATCGCGCCAGTCCGCGGCGGAGATCCGGATCGCGCGATCCATCTCGATGATGCCGCTGGTCCACCCCGCGGTGATAACACCGGATAACGATTTCGCCTTGTCGATAAGCGCTGGTGCGCGCTCCGGATCGATCGAGAGGTTGATGGTCTGCTGGCCGGCGCGCATGGCGTCGCAGGTCACGGCCAGGCTGGAGACGGCAACCTCGACGTCCTGGCCCTTCAGGCTTTTCAGGAAATCCTCGACCGCCTCGAGCTTGAGCCTGACGCCGACCGACTCTGGCGAGACCTCGGAAAAATCCTTCGGCTGCGGCGTGATACCGTCGTCGCTGGACTGGCTGTCCTGGAATTCGCGTTCGCTGATGTCCGAATTGTCGGTCGAGGCGACCTCAGTGACATTCGGGCCGATTGCGATCTGGCCGCGGAATTCGAAGGTGTCCCCGGTGGGCTTGCGCGCCAGCTTGACGGTGACCGGCGCCTTGTCGATGACGCTCTGGGTCGTGCCTGACAGCGTCTGGCCGTTGACGGCAAGATTGACCACGAAGCGGTCCTTGCGGGCGCCGGTCTTGTCGGCGGGATAGCAGACATCGAGGGTTGCCGCGGTGACCTGCTTGCCTTGCCGGCTTTCCTTCAGCACCACGTCGGCATTGCCGTCCATCAGCCCGTCGATGGAGGTGAAATACCGCGTCTCGCCGGCCGCCGGAGCAGGCTTGGTCTGCAGCTTCGTATCTGCAAAAGCGAGAGACGAGGACGCAATCAACAAGCCAAGCAAAAGCGCGCGCATCAGCCAATTCCTGTTCCATCGATTCAATCGGACGGACCACCTTTTACGGGCGCCGTGGCCAAAAAAGAAGGCCGCCCGGAGGCGGCCTTCGATTTCATTTTCGGGAGGGACGGAGGCTTAGAAGCCCATGCCGCCCATTCCGCCCATGCCGCCGCCACCCGGCATCGCGGGGGCCGGTTCCTTCGGCAGCTCGGCGACCATGGCTTCAGTGGTCACCAGCAGGCCTGCAACCGACGAAGCGTCCTGCAGCGCGGTGCGCACCACCTTGGCGGGGTCGATGATGCCCTTGGCGACCATGTCGACATAGTCCTCGTTCTGGGCGTCGAAGCCGAAGGTCTCCGACTTGTCCTCGAGGATCTTGCCGACCACGATCGAGCCCTCGATGCCGGCATTCTCCGCGATCTGCCGCACCGGGGCTTCCAGCGCCTTCAGCACAATGTTGATGCCGGCCTGCACGTCCGGATTGTCATTGTGGATGCGACCGACCGCCTTCTTGGCGCGGAGCAGCGCGACGCCGCCGCCGGGGACAATGCCTTCCTGCACCGCGGCGCGGGTCGCGTTCAGCGCGTCCTCGACACGGTCCTTCTTCTCCTTGACCTCGATCTCGGTCGCACCGCCGACGCGGATCACCGCGACGCCGCCGGCGAGCTTGGCCAGCCGCTCCTGCAGCTTCTCGCGGTCGTAGTCGGAAGTCGTCTCCTCGATCTGGGCCTTGATCTGGGCCACGCGCGCCTCGATGTCGGGCTTCTTGCCGGCACCGTTGACGATCGTGGTGTTCTCCTTGTCGATCACGACCTTGCGGGCGCGGCCGAGCATCTTGACCGTGACGTTTTCGAGCTTCATGCCGAGCTCATCGGAGATCAGCTGACCGCCGGTCAGGATCGCGATGTCCTCGAGCATGGCCTTGCGTCGGTCGCCGAAGCCGGGCGCCTTGACGGCGGCAACCTTCAGGCCGCCACGCAGGCGGTTGACGACGAGGGTGGCCAGCGCCTCGCCCTCGACGTCCTCAGCGACGATCAGAAGCGGCTTGCCCGACTGTACCACGGCTTCCAGCACCGGCAGCATGGCCTGGAGCCCTGAGAGCTTCTTCTCGTGCAGGAGCACGTAGACGTCCTCGAGCTCCGCGGTCATCTTCTCGGCATTGGTGACGAAATAGGGCGAGAGATAGCCGCGGTCGAACTTCATGCCTTCGACGATGTCGACCTCGGTCTCGAGCGACTTGTTCTCCTCGACCGTGATGACGCCCTCATTGCCGACCTTCTGCATCGCCTGCGCGATCATCTTGCCGATCGCCGCATCGCCATTGGCGGAGATGGTGCCGACCTGGGCGACTTCAGAGGACGACGCCACGGGCTTGGCGCGCTTCTCGATGTCCTTCACCACGGCCGCAACCGCGATGTCGATGCCGCGCTTGAGGTCCATCGGGTTCATGCCGGCGGCCACCGACTTGCCGCCCTCGCGGACGATCGCCTGGGCCAGCACGGTCGCGGTGGTGGTGCCATCACCGGCGGTGTCGTTGGTCTTGGACGCGACCTCGCGCAGCATCTGCGCGCCCATGTTCTCGAACTTGTCCTCGAGCTCGATCTCCTTGGCGACGGTGACGCCGTCCTTGGTGATGCGAGGCGCGCCGAAGCTCTTGTCAATGACGACGTTGCGGCCCTTCGGGCCCAGCGTCACCTTGACGGCATTGGCGAGAACATCCACGCCGCGCAGCATGCGGTCGCGCGCGTCGCCGGCGAATTTTACGTCCTTGGCAGCCATTGTCCTAACTCCTCAATATTTCTGTATGGCCGTCAGGCCAGCACGCCCATGATGTCCGACTCCTTCATGATCAGGAGTTCCACGCCATCGATCTTGACCTCGGTTCCCGACCATTTGCCGAACAGCACGCGGTCGCCGGCCTTGACATCGATCGGGATCAGCTTGCCGGCTTCATCACGGCCGCCCGGACCGACCGCCACGACCTCGCCCTGCGAGGGCTTTTCCTTGGCGGTGTCGGGAATGATGATCCCGCCCTTGGTCTTCTCTTCTGCGTCGATACGCTTCACCACGACACGGTCGTGCAGCGGACGGAAAGTTGATTTGGCCATGACATTTTCCTCTCGGAGGCTTGCTGGTGAGGTCCGGTGGATCGAAAGCGCATCTGTCTGCGACCCCTGTTGTGCGCGTTGGTCGCGCGCTCAGAGGGGTGGATGTTGGCAGTCGTGCTCTCGGAGTGCTAAATTGTGGGATCGAAATATGGCTTGGCGCCGATCCTGTCAAGCAAAGCAGGCCGAACTGCCGCTTGAGACTGGTCGATCATATTGTTAAGCGAAACCAAACAGGAAATCGGGGCGTGGTTGTTGCTCCGACAGCGGATTTGGGGTTGGTTGGGCGCGGGTGCGACCACGATCCAGTTCGGGGGAAGGCCATGGTCAGTTTGAGGTACGCGCAGACGGTTCGAAATCTGTCGGTCGTCGCGGCCTTGTCAATATTGCTTGGAGCCTGCTCGAGCTTCAGCCTGGGTACCTCCACCCCGACCACGGCCGAGACCGAGCCGGGCGTGGAGCCCGCGCTGCCCTCGACCATCAAATCCGAAGAACTGGTGGGGAAGTGGGGCCTTGCGGCCTTCAACAATCCCGCCGACCGTGCGCGCACCGAGAAGATGGCGCTGGCGCAATGCAAGCAGCCCTACACGATTGGCGCCGGCCCGACTGGCGGCGTGATCATGCATCTGGCCGACCAGGCGACACCGCAGGAATTGCGGCTCAAGGGCAGCCGCAGCGGCAAGAACTATATCGGCCCCGATGGGCCGCCCGGCGGCGAGCAGGACCGCGAGATCATCTCCTTCGATGGACGCGTGCTGATCACCCGTTTCGTCGACAAGGATGCGGCAACCCGTTACCAGACCATGGTCTATGTCCGCTGCGGGCCGCGGGCGTGAGGCCATACGACGTCATTCCGGAGCGCTCGCAAAGCGAGCGAACCCGGAATCCAGAGGTTGTGGCGCGAGATTCTCAGGTGCGCACTTGCGCACCATAGTTCGCGCTGACGCGCGCCCCGGAATGACGAAAGCAAAAAAGACGCCGGCCCCAGGGCCGGCGTTTTGTTTTTGATCCTCGATTCCGCCTGCGGCTCAATCGAACAGCGCGTCGATGTCGTCCTGCGAGGCGTGGCCGACGTCGCCTTCGAGCTTGGGACCATTGAGCAGCTTCTCGTCGTCCGCGCGGGAGTCGATGATCGGCTGCGCATGGGCCTTGATGGCATCGACGCCGCCCCAGATCTCCATCATCACGTTGATGTGACCCTCGATGAGCTTCATCGTGTTCATGACCTTGTTGATGCGCTGACCGGTGAGATCCTGGAAGTTGCAGGCTTCGAAAATCGAAACCACGCGCTCCTGGATTTCCTCGGACAGGATCTTCTGCTGGTCGGGTGAGTTCACCTTCGACAGCGCGCTCGCCGCCTGGTCGATGAACTCTGCGCATTCCAGAATTTGCTGGGTCGCCTGCTCGGTGCCGTTGGCGACCGCGCCAAGCTCGCCATTGACCTTGGCCATCTCCTGGCCGTCGAAGCTCTTGCCGTGGATCGCGGCGATCTCGCGCTTGGTGCGGTTGATGGCGTCATGGATCAGGTCGAGCTCGACCTTGAGCTTTTCGCACTGCTCGATCTGAGCGCGGTAGGTCTCAAGCAGCGCGCGGGCCTCGGCCACTTCGCGGCTCGCGGAGTCCTCGAGCACGTTGGCTGCGGCGCTCTTGCTTGCGTTTCCGCCGCTCGCCATCTGGGCGCGGATCGCGCGCAGCTCAGACATGATTTCACGATGCATCGGACCCACTTCGCCTCCAGACACGTCCTCGACCCCAATCGGCACGTCAATGCCGATCGCCTCTTCAACCCGGTAACGCTTGCGATGAACAACCATCAGGGCTCCCCCCTCACATTCCGCGAAGAGTCATATCCAGACGCTCTTTAACATCGGGTTCACGTCAGGAACCATGGCGGCAGGCGCTGCGCAGTTATGGCAAATTGCGAATTAACCATGCGCGCCTTGAATTCATCGAAAATAAACGCTGTCGCTCAAATCAGCATCCGGTTGCAGACTTGGTGAATCGAAACGTCGTTTTCGTTTACCAAAGCGAGGCGGTTTCAAGGTTAATCATCGCTTCGTGCAGCGCGCTTTCCGCCTGCCGATGTCAGTTGATCAGACGAACCAGTACAGAGTACGTCGATGTTGAAAACCACCTCTCTCGCGCTGCTTGCCGGCGCTGCGCTGCTCGCGGCAGGCAGCGACCAGGCCGCAGCGATCGATGCCGCAAACGTTCCCGAACCCACCGTGATCTACGCCCCGCAACAGATCGCGCCGGTGCGCGCGGCTTACGAGCGGCCCAACATGGGCGGCGGCTTCATCGAATTCCTGTTCGGCGATCGCGAGGCCGCGGATCCGCGCTATCAGCGACAGCCGATGTATCAGCAGCAGCCCGCCTATTACGGGCGAGAGCCGATGCCGGAGCAGCAGGGCTACCCTGAACAGGGTCAGCAGGCCTACGATCCGCGGCAGCAGCCGTTCGATCCGAAATTCGAAAAGCAGGAGGTCGATTATCACGGCAGCGAAGGCGCCGGCACGATCGTGATCGACACGCCCAACAAATTCCTGTTCCTGGTCGAAGGCGGCGGCCGCGCGCTGCGCTATGGCATCGGTGTCGGTCGTCCCGGCTTCACCTGGTCGGGCGTCAAGACCATCACCGCCAAGCGCGAATGGCCGGACTGGACGCCACCGGCGGAGATGATCGCACGCCGTCCCGATCTGCCCCGCCACATGGAAGGCGGGCCGGAGAATCCGCTCGGGGCGCGCGCGATGTATCTCGGCTCCACGCTCTATCGCATCCACGGATCCAACGAGCCCTGGACCATCGGCACCAACGTCTCCTCCGGCTGCATCAGGATGCGCAACGAGGATGTCATCGACCTCTATGGTCGCGTCAATGTCGGGACCAGGGTCATCGTGCTTTGATCGCATGTTATCTGACGAATCAAAACGGCCACCCGGCGAGGGTGGCCGTTTTCATGTTGTCAGGTGCTACAGGATTCAGACGTCCTGACTGCCATCGTCGCCGAAGTCGCCGCCATTGTCGGCGTAATCATCGGCATCCATGTCGTCGCGATCGTTGCCGTCATAGCCGCTGTTGTCAGCGCCCTGGTCCAGCAGCCCGCTGCGTGACGAATTGTCGGAATAATCGCGGGACGAGCCGATGTCGTTGACGCCGGCATCACGCGCCAGCGTGCTCCCCGACTGATCACTCCAGGGACTCGGACGATCGACGCTCGGACGGTTCACCTCCTCGATCACCGTTGTCGGCTCGCCAAAGCCGTAACGTGGGCCGCCCATCATGTTGCGAATGCCGTTCATCAGAAGCGAGCCGCCGACCATGCCTGCTGCTGCCGCGGCTGCCGTGCCCAGGAATGAACCGCCGCCTCCGCCAAACGGCGGCGCACCATAGGACGCGCCGTAAGGCTGGCCCTGTCCGTAACCTGGGCCTTGCCCGTATCCCTGACCCTGGCCGTAACCTTGGCCGTAACCTTGGCCATAGCCCTGACCGTAACCTGGCGATTGCGCCTGCTGCATCACCTGGCCGCTGTTCCACACCGGGCGGCTTGCGGGCGGCGGGACGTTGGGCACCGAGCCATGCTGCGGCTGGCTGGACTGACCCTGGCCGAAAATGGCGTCGCGCATCGAATCAAGGAAGCTGCCGGATTGCTGCTGTTGCGGCGGCTCATGCTGCAGCGCTGCCTCCAGCTCCTGGATGTGGGAATTGGCGCGCTTCAAGGCTTCGTCCTGGAGCAGCACGGTTTGCACCAGGGGGTAGATGGCGTTCGGCGCTTTGCGCAACCCGTCTGCGATGGCGTTGGCCGCGTCCGGGTCGCGCGGGCTGCCCTCGAGCTTGGCGAGCCGGTCGAAAAGTTCATCAACCAATTGGCGTTCTTGCGGGTTCATATGTGTCTCCAGCGGCTTCCGGTGACGAAGCGCGCCGAAGATGTAATGGGGGTTCAAGGCGCCCTGAAGTGCGGTTCCCAATTAAATTTAGGTAGGCGACAAATTGCCTCTGGCCTTGCCGGAAGGCCCGCTCAGCCCAAAGTGACCTGTTTTTCGGCAAGCAATGCCGGGAATTGATCCCCGGACAGATAGGCGTGCTCATACTCGCGCTGATAAGTGAACGGATCGAGGCTTAACAGCTGTTCATCGACAAACCCGGGATGGCACATCACGACACCATTCGCAGGCAGACAATCGAGAAAGCCGCGCATCAGCGCGCCAAAATCGGCTTTGCGCGAAAAATCATAGGCGCCGGCGAACGCGGGATTCACGGTGAGACCGGCGCGCTTTGCACGGGAGCGAAACTGTGCGCTCAGCGCATCCAGGAACAAGGCCTTTGGCGCGGCGAGCCGCCGCAGCAGCGGCGTTGTGCGGCCGGCCTGCCGCACCCAGGCCTTCGGCGCGAGGTCCTTCACCGCGCCCAGGAACGCATCACGCACAACGGGGAAGAGCTGCACATGCTGATGGCCGTCGACGAAATCCGGCACGCGGCCGAACATCCCGGCAAAGGTCGCAAGCTGCAGCTTCAATTCGGCGTGGATAATCTCGCGATCGAGCTTATGCAAAAGCCCCGCGCGCAGAAGTTTTGCGAGGGGCGGGAACAAGCCGCCACCGAGCGGTTGGAAATGCATCGAGAGCGGCCGGAACGGCGCAGTGAGCGTGGTGTGAAGTCCGATCGCGCAGCGCGGGCTTGCTTCCACCACGCTCTGCAATGCCGAGATTTCATGACGGCCGATCGCGGCTCCCACGACCATGACCGAGGTCGCATTGAGCCGGCCGCGTTCGATCAGGTCGCGGATGGCGCGATTGACGCCGGGACTGATGCCGTAATCATCGGCGCACAGCCAGATCGGCGCGCGCCGCGCGGCGTCGTTCATTCCGCGGCGGTCCTCTTGCTTTCGCTTTCGCTCGCGCCGCGTTCCGCCTCGAACTGCTTCTCGCTGTGCTCGGCGACGAAGTAGATCGGCCGCGCCTTCAGTTCGGAGAGGATCTTGCCGATATATTCGCCGACGATGCCGATCATGATCAGCTGCACGCCGCCGATGGTCATGAGGCCGACGACGAGCGAGGGATAGCCCGGCACCTGCTTTCCGGTGGTCCACACCTCCCAAATGATCGAAAGCCCGAACAGGAAGGCGGCCGATGCCAGCAGCACCCCGAGCAGGCTCGCAAAGCGCAACGGCGCCACCGAGAACGAGGTCAGGCCTTCGATGGACAGGCCGAGCAGGCGCATGAAGTTGAAAGTGGTGACGCCGTGCGCCCGCGGGTCGGGCTCATAGTCAACCCGGATCTGGCGGAAGCCGATCCAGCTCGCGAGCCCCTTGAAGAAGCGGTTGCGCTCGGGCAGCTGCCGCAGCGCTGCCACCGCGCGCGGCGACAGCAGGCGGAAGTCGCCGGCATCCTCCGGAATTTTCTGCCGCGCGCCCCAGTTGATCAGGGCGTAGAAGCCGTGCACCGACAGCCGCCGCAACAAAGACTCATTATCGCGATGGGCCTTGGCGGTATAGACCACGTCATAGCCGCCCTCGATCCAGTGGCTGACGAGCTGTTGCACCAGTGTCGGCGGATGCTGGCCGTCGCCATCCATGAACAGCACGGCGCCGCGGCGGGCATGGTCGAGCCCGGCCATCAACGCGGCCTCCTTGCCGAAATTGCGCGACAGCGAGACCACCTGCACGTCGAGCGCATCGGCCGGCAGCGCGCGCGCGATCGCAAGCGTCGCGTCGGTCGAGCCGTCATCGACATAGACGACCTCGCAGCCGAGCCCGTAGCGCTGCCGCAGTACCTTGGCGAGATCGCAGATCCTTTGATGCAGTGCGGCGAGCCCCGCCGCCTCGTTGTAGGCGGGGACGACAATCGACAGTCCCTTGGCCGCGGCATTGACCGCGGTCGTGGACAGGCTCGAGACGTCGCTACCCAGCATGATCAATCAGATGTCCCAACTCGCCCGTGAACCCCTGCCGGAAACCGGCGCACGCATTCCCCTGGGGCCCGTGTTTACCATATGGCAATCGTGCTGGCTTGTCGCCACGCCATGGCAGCGGCGCTTCGGCGCAGTGGTCATTGTGTGTTGAGGAAGGCCTCGAGCCTTGCGAACAGCGGATTCTCGCGGTCGAACACGTAATCCAGCGAGACCACCGAGACGGTGTCCGCGCCGCCGGCGCGCAGGTAGCTCACCAGCCCATAAAGCTGCCCCGGCGGGCAGTGCAAGGTCAGCATGCCCGACGAGGTCGGGCCGCCGAACGGCGTCACCACGCCAAAACGGTTATGCGCCTCCGCCAGCATTGCTGCATCGCATCCTTTGAAGCGGGTCCGGACCTCGCTGTATTTGCTGGCGCGCGCGCGGGCGTGGATGTGATCGAGGATGACACGCGCCATCTCCAGCGCATCGCGCGACCAGTCCGCTTCCCGCGAGGCCACCAGGTTGGCATGGCTCTTCAGGATCACGCCGTCGTCGAGCACCTTCAGGCCGTTGGCGGCGAGCGTTTCCCCGGTTGTGGTGATGTCGACGATCAGCTCGGCCGTGCCGCCGGCCGGTGCGCCTTCGGTGGCGCCGGCGCTTTCGACAATGCGGTAATCGACGATGCCGTGGCGCGCGAAATGGAAACGCGTGAGATTGATGTACTTCGTCGCGACCCGCATCCGCCGGTTATGCTGGGCGCGGAAGCCGGTGGCGACATCGTCGAGATCAGCCATGGTGCGGACGTCGATCCAGGCCTGCGGCACCGCCACGACCACATTGGCATTGCCGAAGCCGAGATTGTCGAGCAGCAGCACGCGTTTCTCGGCATTGACGATGCTCTCGCGCACCAGATCCTCGCCGGTGATGCCGAAATGCACGGTGCCGCGCGCAAGTTGCGCGGCAATCTCGCTCGCCGACAGATAGGCGATCTCGACATTGTCGAGGCCCGTGATGGTGCCGCGGTATTCGCGGGCGCCGCGCGGCTTGGCGAGCTTGAGCCCGGCGCGGGAGAAGAACTCTTCCGCGTTCTCCTGCAGGCGGCCCTTGGAAGGAACGGCGAGAACAAACGGACCGCTCATGACGCCCTCGCATTGATCTTGCTGAGCGTCTCGACCCATGCGGAAAAGCCGACGGCAGGGATCGGCGACGGCGCGCCAAGCCGCGTCATCAGCTCGTCGTAGCGGCCGCCGGCCACCAGCGGCTCCGCGCCGTTGCCGCGCGCGTGCAGCTCGAACTCGAACCCGGTGTAGTAATCGAGCCCGCGTCCGAAGGAAGTGGAGAAGCGCAAGGTCTTCACATCGATGCCGCGCGCCGCCATGAAGCCGATGCGGGTCTCGAGCTGGTCGATCGCGGCCGTGATCTCGAGCTTGGCTTCGCGGGCCAGTGCGCGCAATTGCGCGACCGCCGCGTCAGGATCGCCCGCGATGGCAAGGAAGCGCTTGATCAGGTTCAGTGCATTGTGCGGCAGCGCGCCGCCCTTCAAGGTCGACTGCTCCAAGAAGCGGTCGGCGATCTCGGCGACCGTGCGTCCCCCGACATTGCTGGCACCCGCAATCGACATCAGGTCGGTGACGAGCGCCAGCGCCGCCTTGCGGTCGGAGCCGGCGAGCGCGGCGAGCACGCCCTCATATTCGTTGCGGCCGGTGCCGGTCGCGAGCGTGAGCCGCTCAAGATCCTTGTCCAGCGAGATCTTGCGATTGAAATCCTTGATCAGCCGCCGCCGCCAGACCGGATAGAGATCGAGCGCATCGACCAGCGCATTGAACAGCGCGACGTCACCGGTGCGAATTTCCAGATCGTTCACGCCGAAGGTGCGGGTCGTTTCCAGCGCCAGCGCCAGCATCTCGGCATCCGCCGCGGCACGGTCCTGCCGGCCGAACGATTCGATTCCGGCCTGCTGAAACTCGCTCGCGGCCGAGCCGCGATAGCGGAACACCGCGCCCAGATAGCTGAAGCCGGCCGGCTGTCCGGCGCGCGGCGAGGCGAGGTAATCGCGCGCCACCGGGATGGTCAGGTCGGGGCGCAGGCAGAGCTCTTCGCCGCTCGAATCGGTGGTCAGGTACAGGCTCTTGCGAATGTCCTCGCCGGAGAGGTCGAGGAAGGGCTCGGCCGGCTGCAAAATGGCAGGCTCCGCCCGCTCGTAGCCCGCCTGGGCAAACGAGGTCAGGAGCGCGCTCGCCCGTGGGGCAGTCGAGGCGGCGGTCAAAGCGGCGGTTCCGGTCATCAAAACGGGGGTCCGGGATCAGAGTTCGGCTGCCACTTAGCATGGGTTTACAACGGTTTCGACAGGGATTGGCCCGAGCCCTTAACGGAAATCCCGACCCATCGCTCATTTGCCCCGCCAGTCGCCAAGCATGGCCTGCACCAGCGCAAGGGCGGCCACCGCGGCCGTATCGGCGCGCAGGATCCGGGGGCCGAGCGACAGCAGCAGGGTTCGCGCCTGGCGCATCAGGAGCGTCCGCTCCTCCTCGGCAAAGCCGCCTTCGGGGCCGATCAGGACGTCGATACCGCTGTTTGCCGTGCCTTGGGCCAACGTGCGCAAGGGATCTGCCACCTCGGCGGCCTCGTCGCAGAAGATCAGGAGGCGTTCGGCGTCGCGGGCGGCAAGGAACCGCTCCAGCGGCATCGGTTCGGCGACCTCGGCCACGCTCAGGATGCCGCATTGCTCGGCTGCCTCGATGACATTGGCGCGCATGCGCTCACCATTGACCCGGGCCACCTGGGTGAAGCGGGTGAGGACCGGCTGCAGCCGTGCGGCGCCCATCTCCACCGCCTTTTGCACCATGTAGTCGAGCCGGGCGTGCTTCAGGGGAGCAAAGGCGTAGATCAGGTCGGGGAGGACGTCCTGCGGGCGGGTCTGTTTGACGGCGGTGAGGCTCTCCGGCCGCTTGCGGCCGGCGAGCTCGGCCAGCCATTCGCCATCGCGGCCGTTGAAGATCAGGATGCTGTCGCCAGATGCAAGCCGCAGCACATTGCCGAGGTAGTTGCTCTGGTCGCGGTCCAGCACGGCCACCGCGCCTGGCCGAAGCGCTGTGTCAACAAAGAGGCGGGGGGCACGAAAGTCGATTTCGGGCATGATCATTCAAGTCTGCGTCATATTGTTCCGATTTCACGCGTTTTAAACTAACGGTTTAGAATCAGGGGCAAATATTGACCCTGGCCCGCGACGGTGCGCCGCGCTGTTGCCAAATTCGGCGTTCTTGTTAAGGACCTGCAGGAATCGTAAGAAGGCCCTATTTCGCACCCCCGCGCCGCGGTCGAGACAAGCCCTTTGCCGGGAATTGAGCGGGTCACGGGCCTTGCCGGAGAAATTGCCTTGATCATTCGCCGCTTGCTGGTACCGCTCACGCTTGCCGTCGTCGTCCTCCATGTGGGCCACGCCTCGGCGCAGGGCGCGTTCCCCGCGCCGCTCCCCAATCAGGGTGGTGTGCAGCCGAACGACCCGGCGTTTCCGCCGGTCAATGGCGCGGCGCCGAGGGCTTCGGTCGGAACGGCGCCAGCGTCGCCCTTTCCGTCCACGGGCGCCGCGCCCGTGATGGGCGGCGGCGCTGCGGGTTTCGCTCCGCCGCCGGCCGCCGGCCCGACGCAGGCAGCCGGCCCGACGCAGGCAGCCGGCGAGGCCTGCATGAAGGAGTTCATGCCGCTGCGGGAGGAAGCCGAAAAGCGTGGCAAGATGATCAAGGCCGCCGGCGACCGGCACGCGGGACCGGACGAAGCCTGCAAGCTGATCAAGAACTACTCTGCGGCCGAATCCAAGATGCTGAAATATGTCGAGACGCATCAGGCCAAATGCGGAATCCCGCCGCAGATCGGGGATCAGATCAAGGCCAGTCACAAGAACACCGAGGCGCTGGAGACAAAGGTCTGCAACGTCGCCCAGCAGATGCAGCAGCGCGGGCCGGCGGGCCCGAGTCTGAGCGAGGTCTTGGGTTCGGCGACCGCCGTGCCGGAGGCGACCGCAGCCAAGAAGGGCGGCAGCACCTTCGATACGCTCAACGGCAACGTGCTCGCGCGGTGATGGCGTGAGCGACGCGGCGCGCGTTGCGGACTCGACCGGCAACTGGGTCGATACCCATGCGCCCGTGTGGCTCCGGCCTTATTTGCGGCTCTGCCGGCTCGACCGTCCGATCGGCTCCTGGCTGCTGCTGTTGCCATGCTGGTGGTCGGCGGCACTTGCAGCCGCAATCGCGCGCGACGTCTCGCAACTGCCGCTGACGATTGCCTTGTTCTTCCTTGGCGCCTTTGCCATGCGCGGCGCCGGCTGCACCTGGAACGACATCACCGATCGCGACCTCGACGCCATGGTCGAACGCACGCGCTCGCGTCCGATTCCGGCAGGCCAGGTGAGCGTGAAACGGGCGCTGCTGTTCCTTGTGCTGCAGGCGCTGATCGGACTTGGCGTGCTGTTGCAGTTCAACCGCTTTGCGGTCTTGACCGGGATCGCCTCCCTGCTGGTTGTTGCGATCTATCCCTTCATGAAGCGCATCACCTATTGGCCGCAGGTCGTGCTCGGACTCGCCTTCTCCTGGGGAGCCCTGATGGGCTTTGCAGTCATTCTGCAGCGGATCGATGCGACCGCGCTCTTGCTATACGCCGGCTCGATCTCCTGGGTGATCGGCTATGATACGATCTATGCGCATCAGGATGCCGAGGACGATGCGCTGATCGGCGTCAAATCCACCGCGCGACTGTTCGGCGCCCGCACGCATCGGGCGCTGGTGATCTTCTACGGTCTGGCGGTTCTGCTGATCGCGGCGGCGCTGGTGCGTGGCGGCGTGCACTGGCCGGCCTGGCTCGGGCTTGCCGGCTTCGCCTGGCATTTGGCCTGGCAGATCCGCCAGCTCAGGATCGATAAACCCGCGCTCTGTCTCAAGCTGTTCAAGTCCAACCGCGACGCAGGTCTCTTGCTGTTTGCGGGACTTCTGGTCGACGCGCTGGTACGCGCTTAATTGCGCGCGATGATCTCGCGCTCGCCGCGATAGGTCTTCGCCTCGTTGAGCAGAGCGCCGGTCCGCCGGCGCATCAGGAATTTCGGACGGCGGGTGCGGATGACGTTGCGGCGGCGGCGGCGCTGGGCCGGCTCGCGCGCGCAATCCTTGAGCATCGGCAGCGCGAAGACGTCGCTCCACAGCTGCCAGGCGCAAGCGAGCTCGTCGATATCGGTGGTGACGCAGAGCGGAATATTCAACGAGGGATCGCGATGCGCGAGCAGGAGCATCTCGCCATCCTGGACGCTGCGCAATGCGATACCGAGAAAGTCGCTGACGCGAAGCTTGACCGACATCTGCATGCCGCGCACCGCGCGATGCAGCACCACGCGCTCGCGATGCAGCTCGACCTGCCGCACGAAGCCGTCGGCACGGGCATCATGCGCATGAAAGCTGACGGGCAGAGAGAGAGGGTCGAGCCGCATTGCGCGGCTCGACCCCGCGGGATTGATCCCGCCTGTTGCTGTTTGACGCCTCACGGCTTTGGTCTCCCCGCCGGGATTGTTCCCCGGTCGTTACGCAAGACCTTAAGCCCGCGTCCGTCCGTTTCCCCTTAAAAAGGCTGGTTAAAAGGATGTCACCGGGCCTGCTTTGCTGCTCATGATTGACAAGACCTCACCGTGCATGATTGACGGGAAGTTGCGCAACAGCTGAGATTCTTATGGATCGGCTGCGCAAAAACGCTTGAAGTTGACGCCAGTTGGGCACATCTGGAGCGGTCAGGACTTGTTTCCGACGCTCCCGCAACTGCATGGGAAAACGTTCGTGATCTCTTCACCGTCAGCCGCATCGACCGCCGAAGCTGCCCGCAAAGCCGCTGGCTCCGACCTGTTCGATCAATCGGCCCTTTCCGACCTTGCGCAACGCCTTGTCGAGGCCGCCAAGCGCGCTGGCGCGGACGCTGCGGATGCAGTCGCCGTGCGCGGCGTTTCGCACGGTGTCGAGGTGCGCGACGGCCGTGTCGAGGAATCCGAACGTTCGGAAGGCGATGATGTCGGCTTGAGGGTGCTGGTCGGACGGCGGCAGGCGGTGGTCTCGACCAATGATGTGTCGGGCGACGGCGTCGCGAAACTCGCCGAGCGTGCGGTCGCGATGGCGCGCGTTGCGCCGGAAGATAAATATGTCGGGCTCGCGGATGCCTCGCTGCTCGCGCGCGACTTCCCGGAGCTCGATCTGCTCGATCCGGTGACGCCTTCGACCGCGGAGCTCGAGCAGCGCGCGCAGGAAGCCGAAGCTGCAGGCTTGGCCGTGACGGGCGTCACCAAATCGGGCGGCGCGTCGGCGTCGTCGGGCATCGGCGGCATGGTGCTGGTGACGAGCACGGGCTTCCACGGCAGTTACTTGCGCTCGAGCCAGAGCATCTCCATGACGGCGATCTCGGGCGAAGGCACCGGCATGGAGCGCGACTACGACTACACCGCCGCTCCCCATGGCGCCGATCTCGATTCCCCCGAGCGCGTCGGCCGCAGCGCCGGCGAGCGCGCGGTGGCGCGTGCCAATCCGCGCAAGGTCGAGACCTGCCAGGTGCCGGTGGTCTATGACCCGCGCGTCTCCGGCTCGCTGGTCGGCCATCTCGTCGGCGCCATCAATGGCGCCTCGATCGCGCGCAAGACGAGCTTCCTGAAGGACAAGCTCCGCCAGCAATTGTTCGCGGAAAATATCCGCATCATCGACGATCCCCTGCGCAAGCGCGGCCTGCGCTCTCAGCCTTTCGATGCCGAAGGCGTCGTCGTGAAGAAGACCGCGTTGATCGACCGGGGCATCCTGACGACATGGCTGTTGGATTGCGCGACCGCGCGCGAGCTGGGACTTGCGACCACGGGGCACGCGCATCGCGGCGTCTCCTCCTCGCCGTCGCCGGGCCCTTATAACCTGCATCTCGAACCAGGCGCCGTGACGCCGGCCGAGCTGATCTCCGATATCAAGCAGGGCTTCTACGTCACCGACCTGATCGGCTCCGGCGTCAACGGCGTCACAGGCGATTACAGCCGCGGTGCGTCCGGCTTCTGGATCGAGAACGGCAGGATCACCTATCCCGTGAGCGAGGTGACCATCGCCGGCCATCTGCTCGGGATGTTCAAGTCGCTGGTCGCCGCCAACGACCTGGAATTCCGCTATGGCATCAACGCGCCGACGCTGCGCATCGAGGGTCTGACGCTTGGCGGACGCTAGCCAGGAGATTTCGCGCGACGCCGAATTGCTGAAGGACACCGTGCGGGAGGCGGGGGCGCTTGCCTTGTCGCTGTTTCGCACCGAGCTGAAGAACTGGACCAAGGGCGTGTCCTCGCCCGTCTCGGAAGCCGACATTGCCGTCAATGATCTTCTGGAATCGCGGCTGCGTTCGGCTACCCCTGATTATGGCTGGCTGTCGGAGGAAAGCGTCGACGACGCGGAACGGCTTGGCAAAAGGCTGACATGGATCGTCGATCCGATCGACGGCACCCGCGGCTATCTCGCCGGGCGCGAGGACTGGTGCGTGAGCGTGGCGCTGGTTGAAGATGAGGCGCCGGTGCTCGCGGCGGTGTTCGTGCCGGTGGCCGGCGAATTTTTCTTTGCCGCGCGGGGGCAGGGCGCGAGTCTCAACCAGCGCCGGATCCACGCGACCGCGGGGACGACCATCGATTTCGCTCGGATCGCAGGTCCCAAGCCGCTGGTCGAACGGCTCAAAACGGGCAACCACGAGATTGCGCTGCATCCGCGAATCGGTTCATTGGCGCTGCGGCTCTGCCGGGTCGCGCAAGGTGATCTCGACGCGGCCTTCGCCGGCGGAAATAGTCGCGATTGGGATCTTGCGGCGGCTCATTTGATCGTGCAGGAAGCGAATGGTAAGATGACCGCGCTGTCCGGCGAGGGGATTGTCTATAATCGCCGGGAGGTAACACACGGGGTGCTGGTGGCGTCGGGACGCGATCGTCATGCGAGCATTGTCTCGCGTTTCCGGAAGCATTCGCCCGATTGACACGCCCCGATGTCATGAGACGATCACGCTTGAGACGACCACGTTTGAGACAATCACGCTTGCCGGGCATCCATAGGAAAGACAGCCATGCCAGATAGTGCCCCGCAACCTCAACTGCTTCATCTCGTTTTCGGCGGTGAACTCGTCGACCTCAAGCAAAACACGTTCAAGGACCTCGACAAGGTGGACATCGTCGGCCTGTTCCCCAACTACGCCTCCGCCTACGCGGCCTGGAAGTCCAAGGCGCAGCAGACCGTGGACAATGCGCACATGCGTTATTTTGTTGTCCACCTGCATCGGCTGCTCGATCCGTCCCAAGAGGCGAAATCGGACCATTGAAGAAGCTGCTTCGCAACATTTTGCGCAGCGGCTGGTTTCAGCGTGCTGTGGGGTTTCTCGCGGCCGAATATCTTCGGCTGGTGTGGAGAACCAACACGTTCATCTTCGACCCGCCGCATGTCTACGACATGGTCGAGCCGCGCCAGCCCGCGATCTTCGTGTTCTGGCACGGCCAGCATTTCCTGACGCCGTTCATCAGGAACAAAAAGGAACAGCGCGCCAAGGTGCTGATCTCGCGCCATCGCGACGGCGAATACAATGCCATCGCCGCCGAGCGGCTCGGCATCGGCACCATCCGCGGCTCCGGCGACCATGGCGGCGCGTTTCATCGCAAAGGCGGGGTGGGCGCATTCAGGGAGATGGTATATGCGCTGGAGGACAACTATAATGTGGCCCTGACCGCCGATGTGCCGAAACGCGCGCGGGTTGCCGGCCTCGGTGTCATCATGCTGGCAAGGGAAAGCGGACGGCCGATCATGCCCTTTGCAATGGCCACCAGCCGTTTCATCCGTCTCAGAAACTGGGACCGCACCACCATCAATCTGCCGTTCGGGCGCGGTGCGTTGGTCGGCATTGAAGAGATCAACGTGCCGAAGGACGCGGACGCTGCAACCATGGAGCGCTTGCGCTTGCGGCTCGAGGCCTATCTGAACGAGGCGACCCGCCGCGCCTATGCCAAGGTCGGACGCCCGGAGGCCGGCCGTGGCTAAGGCGCTGCCGATGACGCTGCGCATGTACCGCAAGCTGTCGTCGGTCGTGGTGCCGCTCGCGCCGGCCCTGATCAACCGCCGCCTGAAGCAGGGCAAGGAGGATCCGGATCGGATCGGGGAGCGCCGCGGCCTGTCGCACGATGTGCGCCCCTCCGGTCCCCTGGTCTGGATCCATGGCGCCAGCGTCGGCGAGGTGCTGGCGGCGGCCGCGTTGATCGAGCGGTTGCGCGCACTCAAGATCCGCATTCTGCTGACCTCGGGCACGGTGACCTCGGCGGCGATTGTCGCCAAGCGCTTCCCGCCCGACGTCATCCATCAATATGTGCCGTTCGATTCCCCGCGCTATGTCGCGCGCTTCCTCGATCACTGGCGTCCGTCACTGGCGCTGTTTATCGAATCCGATCTGTGGCCGAACCTGATCCTGCAGAGTGCGGCGCGGCGGCTGCCGATGGTCCTGATCAACGGGCGGATGTCGCAGCGCTCTTTCCCGCGCTGGCGGCGGATGTCGGGCACGATCTCGGCGCTGCTCGAGAAGTTCGATCTGTGCCTCGCACAATCCAGGACCGATGGCGATCGTTTTGCCGCGCTCGGCAGCCGCAATGTCATCGTCACAGGCAATCTGAAGCTCGATGTGCCTGCGCCGCCGGCCGATCCGGTCAAGCTCGAAAAGCTGATGGCGGTGACGCGCGGCCGCCCGATCGTGGTCGCGGCGTCCACGCATCCGGGTGAAGAAGAGATCCTGATCGAGACGCAGCGCACGCTCGCCGGCTTCTTTCCGCAGCTGTTGACCGTGATCGTGCCGCGGCATCCGGATCGCGGGGTCGGGATTGCAAGAATGATCGAGGCCGCAGGGCTCAAGGCCGCGTTGCGCTCGGGCCAGGAGCTGCCGACGGCCGGCACCGATATCTATGTTGCGGATACGCTCGGCGAGCTCGGCCTGTTCTATCGGCTTTCGCCGATCGTCTTCATGGGCGGCTCGCTGGTCCCGCATGGCGGGCAGAATCCGATCGAAGCGGCCAAGCTGGGCGCAGCCATCGTGCACGGACCGCATGTCTTCAATTTCGCCGATGTGTATGAGGCCTTGGACGAGGCCGGCGGCGCACGCATTGCCGCCGACCGCGAAGCGCTGGTCAAGCAACTCGGACAATTGCTGGCCGATGCCGAGGCCCGCGACAAGCTTGGAGCGGCTTCAGGCCATGTGGTTGAGCAGCTCGGCGGTGCGCTCGAACGTACGTTTGGCGCGCTCGAACCCTATCTCTTGCAGTTGCGGCTCGAGATGGGAGCCGGCAATGCGTGAGCCGGCCTTCTGGCACCGGCCCCGATCCTTCACATCGCGTCTGCTCCGGCCGCTCGGCGCGCTCTATGGCGCGGTTGCGGCGCAGCGCATGCAAGGCAAGGGCCTTGAGGCCGGCGTGCCGGTGATCTGCGTCGGCAACTATCATCTCGGCGGCGCCGGCAAGACCCCGACCGTGCTGGCACTGGCACAGATCCTCCGCGAGCTCGGCGAGAGGCCGGTCGTGCTCAGCCGCGGCTACGGTGGCGAGCGGCGTGGTCCGCTCATGGTCGACCCCGAAAGGCACAGCGCGCGCGAGGTTGGCGATGAGCCCTTGATGCTGGCGAGCCATCTTCCCGTGGTGGTGGCGCGCGATCGCGTCGACGGTGTGGCGCTGGCCAAGTCGCGGCTTGCGAGCGTCATCCTGATGGATGACGGCTTTCAGAATCCCGCGCTGGTGAAGCATGCCGCGCTCATCGTGATCGACAGCGAGCGCGGCATTGGCAACGGCCTGGTGTTTCCGGCCGGTCCTTTGCGGGCGCCGGTGGCAGCCCAGCTTGCGCGCACCGACGCGCTGGTCGTGATTGGCACGGGCACCGCGGCGCAGGCCGTGGCGGCGGCGGTTACCGCAGCCGGCAAGCCAGTGCTTGCGGCGCATCTCGAGCCGGACGCCGCTGCTGTCGCCAAACTGAAGGGAAAGCGCGTGCTGGCTTTCGCCGGGATCGGCGACCCCGGCCGTTTCTTTCGCACGCTGCAGGCAAGCGGCATCGAGGTGGTGCAGCACAAGGAGTTCGCCGATCATCATCGCTTTTCGGCGGAGGAGATCGCGGCGCTGGTTGCGGACGCAAAGCGCGAGGGCCTGATCCCGGTGACGACGGAGAAAGATCTGGTGCGGCTATCCGGCGATGCGGAGCTCGCGGCGCTGGCGCGTGAGATCTTGGCGTTTCCGGTGACCCTGCAGTTCGATGATGCGCCGGTCCTGAGGACATTTCTCGTCGACCGCCTGTTTAAGGCGCGCGAGAACTCACTTCGCGGGTGACCGTGCCGGTCGGTAGAGCCCAGCGAAACCTGACTACTTCTGCACCTGCGCCGGGTAATGCCTCTGTAGCACCGCGATCGGCGTCGCATAGGCCTCCTGGAGATCGACGCTCCAATATTTAAGCTCGTCGAGCGGGATCCGTGCGTCGGTCACCGCGCAGCGCACATAGGTTCCGGGCGAGATCACGCGGAAATCGCCGTCGAGATACTGCACCTGCGCTTCGCCATGGCCTGAGGGACCGAATTTGTTCAGCACGGTTTTTTAAGCTCCGATTAAATCCCGGTAATGTTTACCACTCATTCTTCATTCAGCATGATCTTTTCGGAAAACCGCGGCACACCTTGCGCTAACGCGGCCCTACGCGTCCGGATCATGCTGAGCTAGCTAACATAAATAGGGTGCGTTGTCCGCCCGCAAAACCCACCGATTTGTGATGTTTTATGCTTTCGGCCACATGCTATTTTTTTCCGGGGCTGACGCCGCTTCTGGCTTGGGCATGATGATTTGCAAAATTTGATGCGTGTTCTCGCCGCAATTGCAGGACTGATGCTGATCGCCACGGCGCGGGCCGCGCCCGTGGCCTTGCCGAACCAGATCGAGATTCCCTCTGCCAGCGTGACCCTGCGTGCTCAGCTGTTCAAGCCGGAGGGCGAGGGGCCGTTTCCGACCGTGATTGCGCTGCATGGCTGCGGCGGCCTGTCCACCCGCGCCGAGCCTGTGCTGCCACGCTATCGCGACTGGGCGGAGCAATTGGTAAAAAGCGGCCGCGCTGTGCTCTTGCCCGACAGCTACGCCTCGCGCGGGCTCGGCCCGCAATGCCGGGTCAAGGAACGGCGGCTCACCGCGCGCCGCGAGCGCGTGGCCGACATCCTGGCGGCGCGGCAATGGCTGATCCAGCAGAGCTGGGCGCGGCACGACCGCATCAGCCTGATCGGCTGGGCCAGCGGCGCCAGCGCGCTCTTGTGGGCGATCCGGCCGCAATCGCTCACCCGCAATTTCGACCCGGACTTCCGCTCAGCGATTGCCTTTTATCCCGACTGCCGGCTCTCGGCCGGCCTCGGCTGGAGCGCGCGGGTGCCGACGCTGCTTTTGATCGGCGCCAAGGACGACGTGTCCTCGCCACCGGCCTGCCGGCAGATGATCGACGGCGCCCGGGGCCGCAGCGCGCTGACGCGGATCGTGGTCTATCCCGGCGCCTATCACGATTTCGACCGCCCCAATCTGCCGCTGCACGCGGTATCGGCCACCGCCGACGCCGCCACCCCGGAGCGCGGCCATGTCGGAACGGACCCCGAGGCACGCGAGGACGCGCAGAAGCTCGTTGCGGAGTGGCTGTCGAGGTAGGCCGCAAGCTGTTGTTACGCCGGGCGCGGCGCTCATTGTCTTGCACCGTCATTCCGGGGCGGTCCGTAGGACCGAACCCGGAATCTCGAGATTCCGGGTTCACGCTTCGCGTGCACCGGAATGGCGAGCCCTAAAACAAGCTGCCCTGATCGGCCGACTTGACCATGCGCTTGGGCACGCGCGGTCCGCGCGCAGGCTTTGGCCGCTCGGGCTGCATCAACACCGGTCGATCAACTCCGGCGGTCGCCGCGACGCGTCCATCGGAAAATTCCAGCTCCAGGTGCGTGCCCGGCTCGACGTCGGCGGCCGCATGCAGGGGATGACCGGCCTCGTTGCGCACCAGCGCAAAGCCGCGCGCGAGCACGCTGCGATAGGACAGTGCGGCGAGCAGCTGCCCGGAGTGGTTCATACGCGCTTCCATCCGGTCGAACATGGTCAGCATGGCGCGCTCGGCGCGGTCGGCGAGCCTGAGCGTGCGCTCGCGGCTGCGGGCGATGGCCTGGCGCTGGGCCTGCACATTGGCGAGCCTGGAGGCGCGCAGGCGTGCCTCCAGCCCTGTGAAGCGGTCGCGACGGCGGCGGAGCAGCGACCGCGCGGCATGCGTCAGCCGCTCACCGCAGACCTGCTCACGGTGCCGCGCCTGCTCGACCTGGCCATGCAGCACCCGCACCGTCAGCCGTGCGCCCGCGGCGACAAAGCGACGGAAATGGGCGTGCGTGTTGGCGCGCAGGCCATGGGAGAGGGCCCCGCCGGCGCTGTCGAGCCGCTGGCGCGGGATCGCCAGGAGTTCGCCCGGCGCCGGCAGCGCGCGGGCGGCGGCGCGCAACTCGTTGCGGCGGCTTTCGTGGCCACGTTGCCAGCAGATGATGAAACGCCGGCGCAAGGTCTCGACCTCGCCCATCAACTCGCTGCGCACCGGAACGGCCATCTCGGCCGCCGCCGTCGGCGTCGGGGCCCGCTTGTCGGCGGCGAAATCGATCAGCGTGATGTCGGTCTCATGGCCCACGGCCGAGACCAGCGGGATGTGGCTCTCGGCCGCCGCCCGCACCACGATCTCCTCGTTAAAGGACCAGAGATCCTCCAGCGAGCCGCCGCCGCGCGCGACGATCAGCACATCCGGCCGCGGAATGCGGCCGCCCTCGGGCAGCGCATTGAAGCCGCGGATCGCGGCCGCGACCTGCTCGGCGGAGCCGTCGCCCTGGACCTTGACCGGCCATACCAGCACATGGCGCGGAAAGCGGTCGGCGAGGCGATGCAGGATGTCGCGGATCACGGCGCCCGTGGGCGAGGTGACCACCCCGATCACCTCGGGCAGCCAGGGCAGCAGCTGCTTGCGCCGCTCGTCGAACAGGCCTTCGGCGGCCAGCTTGCGCTTGCGCTCCTCCATCAACGCCATCAGCGCGCCGATGCCGGCCGGCTCCAGCGCCTCGATCACGATCTGGTATTTCGAGGAGTTCGGATAAGTGGTGAGCTTCCCGGTGGCGATGACCTCGAGCCCCTCCTGGGGCTTGAAGCGCATGCGATAGTGGACGCCCTTCCAGATCACCGCCTCGATCTTGGCGTTCTCGTCCTTGAGCGCGAAATAGCAGTGCCCGGACGAATGGGGCCCCCGGAACCCCGAAATCTCCCCGCGCACGCGGACATGGCCGAAATTGTCCTCGACCGTGCGTTTCAGCGCGGAGGACAGCTCGGTAACGGTGAATTCGGGCGCGTTGATCAGGTTTTCCGCTGCAGGCATTGCGATTCGCTGACTTGGGGTAGGCGCCCAAGTTAGGGATTTTGGGCGGCAAGCGCCAATGCGGCCTTGTTCGATCATAAACTCTGTGATACAGAGTTCTCTATATTGGATGCTGGAGGAAAATCATGCTGCTGAAATGGTTGCTGTGGTTCCCCTTGAGCCTGTTGCAATGGGCGCTGTGCCTTGTCGGGCTTGCGGCGCTGGTGCTTGCTGCGATGATCGCAACGCCGCTGACCCCGCTGCCCGAGCTGCACTCGGTCTCGGAGACGGCCAAGGCCGTCGACCGCAGCACCATGCCACCGCTGGATCACTTCAGCGCCCGTGACGGCACGACTTTGACCTATCGCCACTATGCGGCCCGTGGGCCGGTAGCCGGGCCGATCGCCATTCTCGTTCATGGCTCCTCCGGTTCGAGCCCGGCCGTGCATGGGTTGGCGGACGCGCTCGCAGCCCACGGCATCGAGACTTTCGCGCCTGACATTCGCGGTCATGGCGGCTCCGGCAACCGCGGCGACATCGGCTATATCGGCCAGCTCGAGGACGACATGGCTGATTTTGTCGCGCTGGTGCGGCGGACCAATCCGGACGCTCCGATCACCCTGCTTGGCCACTCCGCAGGCGGCGGCTTTGCGCTGCGCCTGGCGAGCTCGCCGATCCAGAACCTGTTTGCGCGCACGGTGCTGCTCGCGCCCTATCTCGGCTATGACGCCCCGACCAACCGGCCGGATTCCGGCGGCTGGGCCCATGCCGATGTCCCGCGCTTCCTGGCCCTTGCGATGCTGCACCGCGTAGGCATCGACTGCTGCGAGCAGCTTCCGACCCTCGCCTTTGCGGTGCCCGCAAACAGCAGCGCGATCCTCGCTCCGACCTATTCGTATCGCCTGATGCGCAATTTCGCCACGCGCGGCTACAAGGCCGACTTTGCCGCCACGACCCGACCGGTCACCTTGTTCGCCGGTGCCGATGATGAATTGATGCTGTCGGACAAATATGCCGATGCCGTCCATGCCGTCGCACCCAAGGTCGACGTCAAGCTGATCGAAGGCGCCAACCACATGAGCATCCTGAGCGACCCGAGGGCGGTTTCGGCAATCGCGGACGACGTGGCAAAACGCGGAATGGCGGGGACATGATCGACAGCAAGCAGGCCGCAGCGGCGCTCAGCGATATCGACGATATTGTCCAGCGCGTGCGGCAGTCGCAGATCTACAATCTGGCAAGCCTCATCATGATCTGGTGGGGCGTGCTGGTTTTTGCCGGCAACATCGCAACCTGGCTGTTTCCATGGCACGCCGCCTTCATCTGGCCCGCCGTCAATATCGGGGGCGTGGTGGGCACGGTGGCGATCGGCGCGCTGCTTCACATTGGGACTCGCATCCGAGCCGTCGATAGCCGGGTCGTCGCGGCTTATGTCCTGTTCTATGCCTTCGGTTACTTCTGCTCGGACGTGCTCGGCCATTTCGGTCCGCGCGAGCTCGGCGCCTTCTGGCCGATCTACTTCATGCTGTTCTATGTCCTCGCCGGCCTCTGGTTCGGCCGTGCCTTTATCGCCCTCGGCCTCGGCGTCACCGTGCTCACCTTGATCGGCTACTTCTATGTTCCCGGTGCGGCGTTCCTGCTGTGGATGGCGGTTGTGAACGGGGGCGGGCTGGTGCTCGGCGGGCTCTGGATGCGGTGGGCTTGAGCGCCGTGGCCGAGCTCGACGACATCATCCACCAGCCATTGCGCCTGCGCATCATGGCGGCGCTCAATGCGCTGCCGCAAGGAACGGGGCTGGAATTTTCCAGGCTGAAGAAGCTGACCGGCGCCACCGACGGCAATCTCGGCGCCCACATCGAGACGCTCGCCAGGGCCGGCTATGTCGGCGTGGAAAAGGCCTTCGTTGGCAAGAAGCCGCAGACCACGGTGACCGCGACGGTGGCCGGCCGCAGCGCCTTCGCCCGGCACGTCGCGATGCTGCAAGAGATCATCGCCGGTGGCGGAGGCGGGCAGGAGTAGCGCCCAGACCTCCGTCATTCCGGGACGCGCGCAAAGCGCGCGAACCCGGAATCTCGAGCTGGTGGGCGGCGATGCCAAACAGGCTCGAGATTCCGGATCGCCGCGCAAAGCGCGCCGTCCGGAATGACGGGGAAAATGGCCCGCTTTTCCCTTGCAGACGGAGGCGGACTCGTGTCACCGGACCTCCAATGGCTCTTCATTAGGCTCCTGCAATGAACATTCTCCTGCTCGGTTCCGGCGGCCGTGAGCACGCCCTGGCCTGGAAGATTGCGGGCTCGCCGCTGCTGACAAAGCTCTGGTGCGCGCCCGGCAATGCGGGGATCGCGCGCGAGGCGGAGTGCGTGGCGCTCGATGTGACGAACCATGCGGCCGTGATCGCGTTCTGCAAAACCAATGCGGTCGAGCTCGTGGTGGTCGGGCCCGAGACGCCGCTCGCCGCCGGCATCGTCGATGATCTCGAAGCTGCCGGCATCAAGGCGTTCGGGCCGCATAGAGCCGCCGCGCAGCTCGAGGCCTCCAAGGGGTTCACCAAGCGGCTGTGCAGCGATTTCGGTATTCCGACCGGCGTCTATCGTCGTTGCACCAGCGCGGCGGAGGCGCTTGATTATGTGCGGGCGCAGGGCGCGCCGATCGTGGTGAAGGCGGACGGGCTTGCCGCCGGCAAGGGCGTGGTCGTCGCCAAGACCTTGCGTGACGCCGAGGACGCCATCGCCATGATGTTCGAGGGCGCGTTCGGCTCGGCCGGCGCCGAGGTCGTGATCGAGGAATTCCTGGAGGGACGCGAGGTCTCCTTTTTCGCGCTGTGCGACGGCGAGACCGCGATTCCGCTGGCCTCCGCGCAAGACCACAAGCGGGTGTTCGACCACGACCAGGGTCCGAACACCGGCGGCATGGGCGCCTATTCGCCGACGCCGTTCGTGACCGCGGAAATCCATGACCAGATCATGGACCGCATCATCAGGCCTACGGTTGCCGGCATGAAGGCGCGGGGCACGCCATTTCGCGGTGTGCTCTATGCCGGGGTGATGCTGACCAAGGACGGTCCAAAGCTGTTCGAGTTCAACGTCCGCTTCGGCGATCCCGAGTGCCAGGTGCTGATGCTGCGCATGATGTCCGACATCGTGCCGGCCTTTCTCGCCGCTTGCGATGGCGAATTGAAGCATTTCGATCTGCGCTGGTATCCCGAGCCCGCGATAACAGTGGTGATGGCCGCCAAGGGCTATCCCGGCGATTACACGAAGGGCACCCGCATCGACGGGCTGGACGACGCCGCGGCAATCGATGGCGTCGAGATCTTCCATGCCGGCACCATCGAAAAGGACGGTGCCATCCTTGCCAATGGCGGCCGCGTGCTGAACGTCTGCGCGCTCGGCGAGACGATCGCACAAGCCCAGGCGCGCGCCTACCAGGCTGTCGACCGGATCAATTGGCCGGATGGTTTTTGCCGCCGCGACATCGGCTGGCAGGCGGCGGAGAAGGAGCGATCCTAGCTCCCGTCATTCCGGACGACGCGCAACGCGTCGATCCGGAATCCAGAGGTTGTTTGGCGCTTCGTCCCTTACGTCGAGATTCCGGGTTCGGCGCTGCGCGCCGCCCCCGGAATGACGATGCTTTTGGCTTAAAGCAGATCCCCGCCCGTCGCCGACGCCGTCGTGCCGTGCTCGCGGAAGGCCTTGATCACGTTGCGACCGACTTTCCACTTGTGCACTTCATCAGGCCCGTCGACCAGCCGCTGCGAGCGGACCTGGGTGTACCACTTCGCCAGCACCGTATCCTGGCTGAAGCCGAGCGCGCCGTGCAGCTGGATCGCGGTGTCGATCACATGATGTACCATGTGTGCGAGATACACTTTCGCAATCGAGTTTTCCTGCCTGAGGTCCAGGCCCTTCTCGGCCTTGTAGGCGATGTGCAGCAGCATCAACCGGCCGATATAGAGCTGGCTGGCGCATTCGGCGAGCATGAACTGCACGGCTTGGCGATCGGCCAGCAATTGGCCGAAGGTCGAGCGTTTGGTGACGTGGGCCACCGCCATGTCGAGCGCGCGCTGGGCCTTGGCGATGTTGTGCATGCCGTGGCGCAGGCGGCCATAGGCGAGGCGATGCTGGCCCATGGCAAAACCGTTGCCTTCGCCGCCGAGCAGATTGTCGGCCGGCACTTTCAGATCCCTGATCTCGATCTCGGAGTGGCCGCCCGAAAGCACGTCTGCATGCGGACCTTCGATGGCCATGTTCGCGATATTGCGCTTGATGCGATAACCGGGATTGGGCAATTCGACGATAAAGGTCGAGAATTGCTTGTGACGCGGCGCGTTCGGATCGGTCTTGGCCATGACCAGCGCGAGATCGGCGACGCTTGCTGATGACGAGAACCATTTCTCGCCGTTGAGGATGTAATTCTCGTTGCCGTCCTTCACAGCGCTGGTCTGCATGCCCGTCGCGTCGGCGCCGGAGGCTTTTTCGGTCATGGAAAAGCAGATGCGCTTCTCGCCATTGAGCAGAGGTTTGAGGAATTTTTCTTTCTGGTAGGGCGTGCCGTGCTCCAGGATCGTGAGCATGGAAGCGTCGTCGGGCCCCTGCGTATTCATCGAGAGCGCGCCCAGAATGCTCTCGCCCAACTCCATCTGCACCAGCGCATTCGCCAGCGGTCCCAGCCCCATGCCGCCATATTCCTTCGGCACGAACGGGCACCACAAACCTTGCGCACGTGCCTTCGCGCGCAACTTGCCGAGCACCTCCTCGAGCGGCTTGTCGTCCAGCTCCTTCTCCGCGGGGATGCATTCGTCATGCACCCATTGGCGCACCTTTTCGCGGATGGCCTTGGCTTCCTCGGGGATTTCGAAGTCGATCGGCATGGCATTTCCTCTGCTGCTTCTTTATGGTTGTCCCCGCCCATTTGGATATATCCATGGGCGGAATGCGGCAACGAAAAACAAAGTTTGAAGCGCCATGTCCGACCTCGCCGACCTCTTCCCTGGCTTCGCGTCCGAATGGATCAACACCACATCAGGACGCATTTTTGCGCGCGTCGGCGGCGAGGGTCCGCCGCTTTTGCTGCTGCACGGCTTCTCCGAGACCCATGTGATGTGGCATCGTGTGGCGCCTCAGCTTGCCGATCGCTTCACGCTTGTTATCGCGGATCTGCCCGGCTATGGCTGGTCGGACATGCCGGAGAGCGATGCCGAGCATTTGCCCTACACCAAGCGCGCGATGGCGCGCACCATCGTGGAAGCAATGGAGCAGCTCGGCCATGTGCATTTCGCGCTCGCTGGCCACGACCGCGGCGGGCGTGTTTCCTATCGGCTCGCGCTCGATCATCCCGGCAGGCTGTCGAAGCTCGCGGTACTCGATATTCTGCCGACCTATAATTACTGGGAGCGCATCAATCGTCTCTATGCGCTGAAGATCTATCACTGGACTTTTCTGGCTCAGCCCGCTCCGCTGCCGGAAACGCTCATCACGGCAAGCTCCGATTTCTTTCTCAAGACCAAGATGGCGAGCCAGACCAAGTCGAAGACGCTTCAAGCCATCGATCCGCGTGCGCTTGAGCATTATCTGGCGCCGTTCCGCGATCCCTCGCGGGTGCACGCGATGTGCGAAGATTACCGCGCCGGCGCCTACGCCGATTACGACATCGACAAGGCGGACTTCGAGGCGGGCAGGAAGATCACCATTCCGATGCTTGCGCTGTGGGGCGACGCGGGGATCGCACGTGCTGCCGCAACGCCGCTGGAAACCTGGAAGAACTGGGCGACGAATGTCGTCGGCTCGCCGGTTGATTCCGGGCACTTTCTGACGGAGGAGAATCCGGAGGAGACGGCGAGATTGCTGCGGGAGTTTTTTCTTGCGCCGTAGCCACAGCCACCCTCGTCATACCCCGCGAAAGCGGGGTATCCAGTACGCCGCGCCGTCTCGGCTCAAGCACGGCTGTCTCTTGAATACTGGATCATCCGCTTTCGCGAATGATGACAGCGGAATGAGCAGGGGAGAGCCGCGCTCCACTACCTCCGCGTCCTGAAAAAATCCTTCAGCATCGCGGCCGCCTCGCTCTCGCCGACCGCCGAATACACCTCCGGCACATGGTGGCAGGTGGGGGCGGCGTAGAAACGCACGCCGGATTCGACCGCACCACCCTTGGGGTCGGTGGCGCCGTAATAGAGCCGGCGGATTCGGGCAAACGAGATGGCGGCCGCGCACATGGTGCAGGGCTCGAGCGTGACATAGAGATCGCAATCGACCAGCCGCTCGCTGCCGATCTTGTCGGCGGCAGCACGAATGGCGAGAATTTCGGCGTGGGCGGTCGGATCGCGATCGGTGAGAGTGCGGTTCCCGGCGGAGGCAACGACCTCGCCGTCCCGCACGATGACGCAGCCGATCGGCACCTCCCCGGCTGCGCCGGCGTTTTCGGCCGCTTTCAGGGCCAAATTCATGAAAGAAGGTGCGTTCATGCCTCGTATCTTGAAACAAAAGCTGCTAAACGGGCGGCCTTCAGCAAAAGTTAATGCCGGTTTTTGCGAAAGTAGCCGCGCGCGAACGCGCCGGACACGCGTTTTCACCGACCGAGAGAGCCTTTCATGCCCCGCGACAAAGATAAAGACAACGCTCATCCGCGGGGCCCGCGTGACCGCGCAGGCGGCCGAAAGGAGCGTCCGGCCGGGGCGCGCGGCGGCGAGAAGAAGTTCGCCAAGCGCGGCTTTTCCGACAAGCGGAGCTTTGGCGACAAGCGCGAGGATGGGGGCAGGCCGCATCGCGGCGACCGCGATGCGCGTCCCTTCCGCAGTCGTGACGACCGTGGCGAGCGGCCTTTCCGCGCCCGCGAAGACCGCGGTGAACGGCGCGATTTCGGCGAGGGCCGCACCGAGCGCAAGGGCTTCCGCGAAGATCGCGGTGAGCGCAAGAGTTTTCGTGCCGCCGATGGTGAGCGCAAGGATTCCCGCGAGGGCCGCGGCGAACGCAAGGACTTCCGCGGCGACCGCGGCAAGCGGCCGGATTTTCGCGGTGATCGCGCCGAGCGCGGTGAGCGCCGCCCATTCCGCGACGACCGGCCCGCGGGTGGCGAGCGGCGGCCGTTCCGTGAGGATCGTGGTGAGCGCAGCCGCTTCGGTGAGGACGCACCGCGCAAACGTTTCGACCGTGGCGATGGGCCGGTCAATGCCAAGGCGCGGGACGTTAAGCCTCGGGACGTGAAGCCCTGGCGCGAGCGTGACGACAAGCCGCGTGATGCGCGGCGGGACACCGAGCGACTTGGCGATCGTCCGCGCTTTTCGCGCGATCGCGACGACCGCCGCAATGACGATCGCCCCACGTTCAGCCGGCCGCGTTTCGATCGGCCACGCCGCGAGGACGACGAAGGCGGCGAGCGCTTCGCCAAGCGCCCGGCCTTCGGCGGCCGTGGTGGCTATCGTGAGCGCAAGGACGATTTCCGCGACCGCAAGGGCGGATTTGAGAAACGTGCGCCGCGCGAGGAGCTCAAGCCCAAGAAGGCCGGTGAGCGCATTGCAAAGGTCCTGGCGCGGGCAGGGCTCGCCTCGCGCCGTGATGCCGAGGAGTGGGTGGTGCAGGGGCGCGTGGCTGTTAACGGCCGCGTCATCAACTCGCCCGCGCTCGATGTCACCGCCAATGACGAGATCATGGTCGACGGCAAGCCGTTGCCGGCGCGCGAGCGCACGCGGCTGTTTTTGTATCACAAGCCGCGCGGCCTGATGACGACCCATGCCGATCCGGAGGGGCGACCCACGGTGTTCGACAACCTGCCCCAAGGCCTGCCGCGGCTGATCAGCGTCGGCCGGCTCGACTTCAATACTGAGGGGCTTCTGCTGCTCACCAATGACGGCGGGCTCGCGCGCGTCCTGGAGCTGCCGGACACCGGCTGGCTGCGCCGCTATCGCGTCCGCGCCCATGGCGAGGTGACGCAGGCGCAGCTCGATGAGCTGAAGAACGGCATCGAGGTCGACGGCGTCAAATACGGCCCGATCGATGCGACGCTGGAGCGCGACCAGGGCGCCAATGTCTGGCTGGTGTTCGCGATCCGCGAAGGCAAGAACCGCGAGGTGCGCAATGTGCTGGCCCATCTTGGGCTGGAGGTGAACCGGCTGATCCGCGTTTCCTATGGTCCGTTCCAGCTCGGCGAGATCGAGGAAGGCGCGGTCGAGGAGGTCAAGACGCGGGTGCTGCGCGAGCAGCTTGGCGAGAAGGTGATTGCACAGGCCGGCGCCGACTTCGCGCTCCCTCCATCGCCCCGTCGCGAGGATCAGGACGCGGAGCCCCCGCGCGGCAAGAAGCCGTTCAAGCCCGCCGGCAAGAGCGCCCTGATCGCCGACCGCAAGGGCCGCCGCGTGCTGGTCCAGCGCACCGGCAGTGATGAGGCCCGCGCGCGCAATGATGAGGAGGCCAGCGGCTACGGTCCGCCGCGGAGGCCCAAGCGCGGTTATCACGGCAAGCGCGACTTCAAGCCGCGGGACGAGTAGGCCACCGATGCGCGTCGTTGGGGGAAGGCTCCGGGGCCGCAATCTTGCCTCGCCTCAATCGCGCGAGATCCGCCCGACCGCGGACCGGCTGCGCGAGTCCGTGTTCAACATCCTGATCCATGCCTATGGCGATCCGCTTCCCGGCGCACGCGTGCTCGACTTGTTCGCCGGCACCGGCGCGCTCGGCATCGAAGCGGTCTCGCGCGGTGCGGCGTTTGTGCTGTTCGTCGACAACGGCACGGAAGCGCGCGCGCTGCTCCGCAACAATGTCGAGGCGCTGGGGCTCGGCGGTGTGACCAAAGTCTTCCGGCGCGATGCTACCAATTTGGGAGCAGCGCATCCTGTCGAGCCGTTCTCGCTCGCCTTCCTCGATCCGCCCTACGGCAAGGGCCTTGCCGAACAGGCGCTCGCCTCGCTGCGCGATGGCGGCTGGCTGAGCAAGGAGGCGCTGGTGGTGGTGGAGGAAGCCAAGGCTGCTTCGTTTGCTGCGCCGGACGGTTTTACCGAACTCGAGCGGCGCGCGTATGACGATACGGAATTCGTGTTCTTGCGGGCGGGTTGACCCGACGTTGTAGGGGTGGGCAAAGCGAAGCGTGCCCACCATCGCGATTGTGCCGCGTCATGGTGGGCACGGCGCGAAGCGCGCCTTTGCCCACCCTACAACCCGGCCGTCACTTCCTTCCGAACAGCCGCTCGATGTCCGACAGCTTCAATTCCACATAGGTCGGGCGGCCGTGATTGCACTGGCCGGAGTTCGGCGTGTCCTCCATCTCGCGCAGCAGCGCGTTCATCTCTTCGGGCTTGAGCCGCCGGCCGGCACGCACCGAGCCGTGGCAGGCCATGGTGGCGGCGACGTGCATCAATTTGCGCTCCAGCGGCAGCGCCTCGTCCCATTCCTCCATGTGCTCGGCGAGATCGCGGAGCAATGCAGCCGCATCGATCTTGCCGAGCAGCGACGGCGTCTCGCGCACGGCGACCGCGCCGGGTCCGAACGACTCGATCGCGAGCCCGAACGCCGCGAGGTCGCTTTCGCGCGCCAGCAGCCGCTCGACGGTGGCTTCGTCCAGCTCGACGATTTCAGGAATGAGCAGGATCTGCCGCTGCACGCCGTTCTTCGCCAGCGAAGCCTTCAGCCGCTCATAGACAATGCGCTCATGCGCAGCGTGCTGGTCGACCACGACCAGTCCGTCGCGGGTCTGCGACACGATGTAGGTCTCGTGGATCTGCGTGCGCGCCGCGCCGAGCGGGCGGTCGAGCAGGTCGCTTGGGGCTTCCGCCTCGAAGCGGACGTCGGCCGTGGGTGCGCCGACATCGAAGGCGGCCTGCTCCTGCTCGGCGAAGGCCGGCGCCGCCCCGCCGTAGCTCGGCAGCGGCCCGGTCGGCAGTGATGGCGAATGGCGCCAATCCCAATTGCCTGGCCGCGGCGGCGCAAAGGCCGGGCGGAATGAGGCGATCGCGCTACCCGCGCCATTGGCGGCCGTGCGCCTGCCCTCGCGCGCCAGCCCTTCCTTCAGCGCGTGCACGATCAGCGCGCGGACCAGGCCGGCATTGCGGAAGCGCACCTCGGTCTTGGCCGGATGCACGTTGGCATCGACCTCGCGCGCATCACAGGTGACGAACAGCGCCACCACCGGATGGCGGTCGCGCGGCAGATAATCGGCGTAGGCCGCGCGCACCGCGCCCAGGATCAGCTTGTCGCGCACCGGGCGGCCGTTGACGAACAGATATTGCCCGAGTGCATTGGCGCGGGTCAGCGATGGCGAAGCGGCGAAGCCTTCGACCACGACGCCGTCGCGCTCGGCGCGCACCTCGATGGCGTGCTTGCGAAACTCTGCGCCCAGCACGTCGCCGAGCCGTGTCAGGCGTCCCGCCGCACCCGGCAGCGCGGCAGCCCAGGTCACAGGCGCGCGCTCCTCGCCTGCCAGGGTGAAGGCAATGTCGGGCCGCGCCATCGCGAGCCGCCGCACCACTTCGCGAATGGCTTCTGCCTCGGTGCGCTCGGTCTTGAGGAATTTCAGCCGCGCCGGCGTTGCGTAGAACAGGTCGGCGACCTCGACCCGGGTACCCTGGCTCAGCGCCGCCGGCATGACTTCCGACTTCACGCCGCCTTCGACGGACAGCGACCACGCATGTGGCTCGCTCGCATGGCGCGTGGTGATGGCGAGCTTCGCCACCGCGCCGATCGAGGGCAGCGCCTCGCCGCGAAACCCAAGTGTGCGGATCTGCAGCAGGTCCTCATCGTCGAGCTTTGACGTCGCGTGGCGTTCCACCGCGAGCGCAAGGTCGGCCGCGGTCATGCCGCTTCCGTCGTCGGTGATGGCGATTTTGCGCCGGCCGCCGCCATCGGTGAAAACATCGATGCGGCTGGCGCCGGCGTCGATCGCGTTCTCGACCAGCTCCTTCACCACGCTCGCAGGCCGCTCCACCACCTCGCCGGCGGCGATGCGGTTGACGAGCTGTTCGGGGAGCTGGCGGACGGGCATGGGTTGCCGGTGAATGTCTCGAAAAGGTGGCTCGCAATCTAGTCCAAGGTGCAGTCGAATGCATGCGGCGGGCCGTGATTATCCCGCCTCAATCGCGGCTCCCTCAATCATCGAACCCGCGCGAGCCGCGGCCTGCCTTGATGTCGCCACGGCGTTTCTTGCCTTCCAGCCTGCGCTGCTTGGAGCCGAGCGTCGGCCGGGTCGGGCGGCGCGGCGTCGGGCGCACCATGGCTTCGCGAAGCAGCTCGACCAGACGTTCGATCGCATCAGCGCGATTCCGCTCCTGGGTGCGGAAGCGCTGGGCATGGATGACGATGACGCCGTCCTTGGTCATGCGCTGGCCGGCAAGGCGCTCCAGCCGGGCGCGGGCGTCCTCCGGCAGCACCATGCGGCGCGTGTCGAAGCGCAGCTGGGCCGCGGTCGAGAGCTTGTTGACATTCTGCCCGCCGGGGCCGGAGGCGCGGACAAAGCCGATCTCGAGATCGTTCTCGTCGATGGAGAGATTGCGGGAGATCCGCAGCATGGGACACCGGGTCATTGAGATTCGTGCGCACAATAGCGGTTTTGCGGCGGAATTGCCTCCTGCACCTCTCCCGTCGAAGTCGGATTCATCCGACTTCGCTGTTCTCAAAGTTCAACTCGGGTAAACCCGAGTTGAATGGGAGAGGTGAACCGAGTTCGTGGCTCGAAACGAATTCAACGAAGCAGCACCCGAGCGTTCCCAACGGATGTGATTGTCAAGCAGCCACTCACTCCGCTGTCATCGTCCGGCTCGACCGGACGATCCAGTATTCCAGAGACGCCGGACATCGAGCCGAGACGCCTCTGGAATACTGGATGCCCCGCATGCGCGGAGCATGACATCCGGGAGAACATGAAACCGCGTTCTCGCGGCGCGTTTTGCCCGAGCTATGCCAAGAACCTTGACCCTCCTCAAATCGGAGGGCGCAGGAAAGGCCGGGTGCCCGCTCGCACCCGTGGGCCCTCGCGCGAAAAATTCGCGCAAAGGCGCGAAGTCCACAGGTTGCGGCGGAGAACACTCCGGCCTTCCCTGCGCAATGGTTTTACGGCTTATACGCGCTCTCCTTGGTGAGCCAATGCTTGATTGCCACCATCGCCTCCGCGAAGCCTTTCGGCTTCGCTCGGACTTGACGCCAGCGTCGGGGCGTCGGGACCACACGATTTCGCCGTCCGCATCCGCGCCGCTCGTCAGTCAGCACATCCGCAGCCACCGCATCCCCGCCCCGCGTTTGTGACGATCGCGATCGCCCCTCTTCGGTTGGGGCGGGATGAGGGAGCATATAGCATTGATTCTTGTTTCGGTAAAACGGAAATATTTTTGCGGCGAGGGATTGACAGGATTTTGCGAGCGGTGGTCGTCGGGCAAATCAGGTGTAGGTGCACGGTCAGAAGCCTGACGAGCTACCGGGCTACTCTAACCCGCTGCAATAAGATGGCTGGGCTCGCCGAACCTCGTCAACCTAAACAGATTGTGCTTCTGGCCAACCGGCCGGCAGTCCGAGGTTCGTTGATCGACTTGCGGCGGCTGATCCAGGTCAGTCTTAGATAAGGCATCGAAGTACAGGTCCACGGCCTCTCTGCGGATTATTGCGGCTCGATGTGCTGGGCCAGCGACGCCGTCAGGATGGAGTGTCACATTGATGGTTCGGGGAACGCCGCCCTGAATTTGTTCTGTCATTCTCCGTTCCCGAGACACCTAAGCCGCAGCTGCCTGTTCCTGGCTGACAATAGCGTCGACGCATGTTGATGGGGCCTCGGGACTGCCTAAGCCCGCCAGATCGATTTCTCCGCCGGCCTGAACAATTCCCGGTCTACCCACTTCACAGCCCTAGGGGCCTCGCTGCTGCCGAGGTAGCAATTCTAAGAGGTGATGCCACCGGGCTTCAAGGCGGTGCCCGCAAGGCTCTCCGTAAAATGCGTCGAAGCCTTGCTATTGGCTGTAGACGGACGCTAGTCTCAGAGTGAGATTTCGCCGACCTCATGTTTTTCGCAGATTCTTTGGGGCCTCCTTCGTGCTGAAACACTATCCGTCACTTCGTTTCGTTCAGTCGAACGAAACGATCCCGACCCTTTGTTTTCGACGCTATGTCGGGCTTCCGGTAGCTTGCTTTCGCGATTTCCTGGCTGCCGCTGTTCGATCAATCCGGGAGTTGGATTCGTCTCTGTCTCGCCCGCAGCGCTTCAATTCCTTCCGCATGCTGCTTTGGGTCTGCGTCGCGGTTGTCGCCGCGCTCACTTTACTTCGTTGCATGTTCATAGTGACAATCGATCTGCGGGTGGACGAAGCCTACTACTGGACATGGTCGAAAGAAAACGTGATTTCCTATCTCGACCATCCACCGTTGATCGCCTGGCTGATCCGGCTCAGCACATCTGTCTTCGGCGACACGAATTTCGGCGTGCGATTTCCAGCCCTGCTGTCGATGGCTTTGATGCAAGTGTTGCTGGCGAGCATCGTTTGGCGGATCGTTCGTGACCTTCGCTACGTTGTCGCCGTTATGCTGATGCCAGAAGCCTCGCTTGCCTATGGGCTTGGAATGGCGAAGATCACGCCCGACATCGCGCTCATTCCGTGCGAACTAGTGGCTCTGCACAGTGATTTTGACAGGTTGGGTCCGGCGGTCAGATTAGCTCCGGCAGGAGTTTCGGATCAATGAGGACCTCGATGCTGCGAGGCGTCCTTGGCTGCCGTCTGATGAGGCCTTCGCGTTCCAGCGTCAGCACCATCTGGTGAACCGAAGGCGGGCTGACGCGGAAATATTCCTGCATGTCGGTTTCGGCCGGGGGCCTGCGATGCAGCCGGGTATAGAGGTGGATAAAAGCCAGATACTGCCCCTGCGTGGGCGTGAAGGGTTTTGTCGAAGGACTCACGCCGGCCATCCGATTCAGTTGTTCGTGCGTGCCTCGAACGAGGAGGCACGCCATGAATGTACGCTATCGGGTCGAACTCAGCCAAATCGAGCGCACCGAACTGAGGGCGCTGCTCAGCGGCGGCAAGCATGCGTCCCGCAAGCTCAAGCGAGCGCAGATTTTGCTGGCCGCCGATGCCGGGACCAGCGACGAGGAGATCGCAAGGAGCGTCGGCGTGAGCGGCTCGACCGTGTACCGGACCAAGCGACGCTTCGTGGAAGGCAATCTGGAGCGGGCGCTGAGCGAAGAGCCGCGTCCCGGGGCGGAACGCAAACTCACGGGCAAGGAAGAAGCCTTGCTGGTGGCGACGGCCTGCGCCAGTCCGCCAAAGGGCCGCGCCCGCTGGACGCTCAAGCTGCTCGCGGGTGCGATGGTCAAGCTCACCGAACACAAGAGCCTGTCGCACGAGACGGTCCGGCGCCGCCTGGCGGAAAATGACCTCAAACCCTGGCGCCAAGACATGTGGTGCATTCCACAGGTCGATGGCGAATACGTCGCCCGCATGGAGGATGTGCTTGATCTCTATGCCGAGGCGCCCGATCCCAAACGGCCGGTCGTGTGCTTCGACGAAAGTCCGGTGCAACTCATCGGTGAGGTCCGTCAGCCCATTCCGGCCAGGCCGGGTCGGCTCCAACGTTACGACTATGAGTATCGTCGCAATGGCACGGTCAATCTCTTCGTTCTCCTCGACGTGCATCGCCCCTGGCGCAAGGTCAAGGTCACCGAGCGGCGAGCGGCAAGAGATTACGCCGAATGCATGCGTGATCTCGTCGACATCCATTATCCCGACGCCGAAATCATCCGGGTCGTCCAGGACAATTTATCGACCCACTCCGCCGGCGCCCTCTATCAGGCGTTCCCGCCCGCCGAAGCCAGGCGGATTTTGCGACGGCTCGAGTTCCACTACACCCCAAAGCACGCAAGCTGGCTCAACATGGTCGAGATCGAAATCGGCGTCCTGCGAGGCCAGTGCCTGGATCGCAGGATCGACGACCCCAAGCGACTGCACCGCGAAATCACCGCCTGGGAACGACAACGAAATGCCGCCCGCTCCCGCATCAAATGGATGTTCACAACCGACAAGGCTCGCGCCAAAATGGCAGGCGCCTATCCCGCCACTTCCAAAGAGTCATAATCACTGTGACGAGGTACTAGCGATGTTTCTGTCGCTCGTTGAGTTGACCCGATCCAAGGACCGGCGGTGGTGGCTCTTTGCCGGACTCTTTGGCGGGCTTGCGCTGCTGGCCAAATACACAGCCGTGCTGCTGGTGCCGGCCGTTGCAGCCTTTGTGCTGATCCCATCTTGGCGAAAGGAGCAGCTGACCAGCGTCTATTTTTGGCTAGGGTTGGGTATAGCTCTTTTGACCTTTTCGCCTGTGCTGTACTGGAACGCCGTGCATGACTGGGCGTCATTCCGGTTCCAGCTCGATCGTCCCGCGCAGGTGTCGGGCTGGACCGCGAAGTTCCTGCTCGATTTCATGGGGCAGCAGTTCGGCCTCATTGGCGTCGTCCTGGTTCCGGTTGCTATCGGTGGCACGACGATGCTGGCCGTGCGGGGCTATCGCGAGCGGGCGCCGATCCCGATCTTGCTGTCAACCGCAGTCTTGTTTCCGCTCGGGTTTTTTCTGTGGCATGGCCTCAGCGCACGCATCGGAGATAGCTGGCCGCTGCTCGTGTGGCCGATGGCGTTTGCCTGCGCGGCCATCAATCTGAAGGATGTTCGAGACCTTTCGCCACGGTCTCGGGTCGCGCGGGCAGGTCCGTTCTGGATGGTGGCGGCGATCGCTTCCGGCATCGCCTTTGTAGTAGCTGCGCAGATCTACTATGTAGGAGGGACAGCCAACTTTCTGAAAGGCAACGATCCTATCGGCAAAGAGGCCGGGTTCGCCGAGGTTGCTACCGCCGCCGACGTTGCGCGAAACGCGATCGGTGCCAAGTGGTTTGCGACGACGGACTATCGCATCTACTCCTTGCTGCGATGGCACTTGAGAGACGTGGTCCCCGTTGTGCAGGTCAATGAACGCCGCCGCTTCATTGGCTTTGCCGAGCCGGTGCTTGATGGTCCGGTTGGGCTTTATGTCGGGCCTAAGGGCGACCCCGAGGGTGCGGTATTGGGGAATACCAGCGCCCATTTGCTGACCGTCGGAGAAGTCGATCTGTCTTGGCGCGGTATCTCCTATGACACCTACGTCTTTCAAAGGTTGACTAACTGGAAGCCGATCCTTTCGCCCTCTTCGAATGATCCGTTGGAACGGGCTCACCCGCACTAACCAGGGCCGTCTGCTCTCCCTGGCTATTGGCTCGATCGTGTCCGTCGCGGCTTGCGCGCGAGCTTTTTCATAACGCTCGTCGTTAGCGTGACCGGATGCGACAGCAAATTCGATGTGATATTGGGAAGCTTCTTGAGCGCGGTAAGCTTGCGCTTAAGTCTCGTCGCGTCCCGGTAACGCTCCTCCGCCTCCGATCGTCCGCCATGGCCCAGGATATCTTGACGCCACTCGATCATGATGCGGGCGTCTACGAGCGTGTCATTCCCATAATGCCGGATGCTGTGGAAGACTTTTCCCGTTGTTTCGGAATCCGGGACTCCTGTCGCCAGAACCGGCGCCCAAAGATCATGGAATTGGTTGCCGAGCGGCCCCGCGCCGCGAGCGGGGAGCGGGTCCGGGAAGAGTAGGTCACAGCCGAGAGCTGCTGGAGATGCGACATGCTCGCGCAAGTCGAGCCGGATGAGTTCAGGGAGGATGGGAACCTTGCGTTTCGATTGCGGGTTTTTCAACCGTCGGTACTTGTTGGGCCGAATATCGAAGTGCGGGATTGCTGCGTCGAAAACAACGTCGGCCACCATCAACCCGCAAACCTCCTCGCGGCGTGCGAGCGAGTAAGACGCGATCAGAGGAACCCAGTAAATGGTGTCGTGGATGATGAGATTTCCGGGCTTTAGTCTCTCGGATTCGGAGGCGCAGCCATCCAAAACGGCAATGCGACGATGGCGTTCATGTCAGTAACGGTCATCGGTGGCCGGTCGTCGCGGTTTCGACCGGCTTTCCGCCGCGAGTCCTGAGCGGAATGACGGAGTACGCCAAGCGCAACGCGGTTTGAGTAGCGGAAATCAAATTCTGAAAGGCAACGGTGCAGGTGTTTCTCGAGCGGCTTCCACCAAGCGCTCGGATTGCTCTTTGTCAGTCAGCCCAGGCTTTGCGCGTCGACGGTCCGCCTCTCGCAGCGGGGCCGTTCATCCTTCGAGGCTCGCTTGCGCGAGCGCCTCAGGACGACGGGTCAAAATTGGCGCCTTGTACCCCTCAATTCGCCCGCGTCGCGGGCGCCGCCACTGGCTGCGCGGCGGCTTGCGGGGCGCGGCCGACGATGACGGTGATGAGGCCGTTGCCCCACAGCCGCTTCGCGGCCTTCTTCGCATCGTCCAGCGTCACCGCATCGACGATCGCGTTGCGCTTTTCCAGGTAGTCGATCGGCATCCGGTCCATCTGGTATTGCAGAAGGCCCGCGGCGAGCTTGGCGGAGGTATCGAGCGCCAGCATCTGCGAGCCCTTCAGATAGGATTTGGCCTCGTCCAGCTCCGCTTGCGTCGGGCCGTCCTCGGCCATGCGGCGCACTTCCTTCTCGACCGCGTCGATGGTCTCGCCGGCGCGGTCGGCGCGGGTGCCGGTGTTGCCGATGAACAGCGAGGAATGCTCCATCCAGGTCAGCGCGCCATAGATCGAATAGGCAAGCCCGCGATTCTCGCGCACCTCACGATAGAGCCGCGACGACAGTCCGCCGCCGCCGAGGATGTGGTTGACCACATAGGCTGCCATGAAATTCGGATCATGGCGCATCACGCCGGGGCTGCCGAAGGTGATCGTGGTCTGCGGCACGTCGAGCGGAATGAAGGCGCGCTGCGGCGGCTTGGCCACGTCGATATCGGCAACCGGCGTCAGGCTCGCCTTGGCCGGCAGGTCGCCGAAGGTCTCGTCGAGCAGCTTGCCGAGCGATCCCGGATCGACGTCGCCAACCACGGCGATTTTGAGGGTATCCTTGGCCAGCACGTGGCGGGTGTAGTCCTTGAGATCCGCGACGGTGATCCGGGGCACGCTTTCCAGCGTGCCTGAGCTTGGCTTGCCATAGGGGTGGTCGCCATAGGCGAGCTCGAGGAATTTGCGGCCCGAGAGCGCGTTGGGGCTGACGGTGTCGCGCTTCAGTCCGGCGATGATCTGGGAGCGGATGCGCTCGACATCGACATCCGCAAAATGCGGCGAGGTCAGCGCGCCATGCAACAGCGAGAAGGCCTCGTCCTTGTTGTCCTTGAGCATCCGCAACGAGCCACGGAAATGATCCCGCGTCACCGCGAAGCTCAAATCGATGGCGCGGCGCTCGAGCCGTTCATGAAAGGCCCTCGAATCAAGATCGGCGGAGCCTTCGTCCAGCGTGTCGGCGACGAGATTGCCGACGCCGGGCTTGTCAGCGGGGTCCTGCGCTGCGCCGCCGGCAAAGGCATATTCCATCGCGATCAAAGGCACGGTGGAATCCTGCACGAACCAGGCTTCGATGCCGCCGGGCGAGATCAGGTGCTGGATCTTGGTCGCGGCACGGGCGGGCGCGGCAAGGGGCAGGGTCGCGGCGAGGGCGAGAATGAGAGCCGAGCGCCTAGTGAGCTTGAGATGGTTCACGAACGCTTCTCCTCGCGCTTGGCGGCTGCCGTGTCCTTGGCGTCCTTGATCAGATAGCCCGTGACCGAGCGCTTCTTGTCCAGCCATTCCCTGGCCGCCTGCCGTACCTGTTCGGCGGTCACCGCGCGAATTCGGTCCGGCCAGCTCCTGATATCCTCGATGCTCAGGCCGGTCGTGAGCGCCCCGCCATACCAGCGCGCCATCGTCGCCTGGTTGTCCTGGGCATAGATCGCCTCCGCAATCAGCTGGGTCTTGACCCGCTCGAGGTCTTCCGATGACGCCGGGCTGTTCGCGATCTTGGCGATCACCTCGTCGATCACCTGTTCGACCTGCGCAAACGACACGCCGGGCTTTGGCGCGGCCGAGATCGAGAACTGCGTCTCGTCCAGCGAGGTGCCCTGATAGGCGGCGCTGGCGCCGACCGCGAGCGGACGGTCGACCACGAGAGCCCGATAGAGATAGGAGTTGCTGCCGCCGCCCATCAGCTGCGCCAGCACGTCGAGCGCGGCGCTCTCGCCGGGCGCGGCGGTCGCGGCCGACGGCACCAGGTAATAGCGCTTGACGGTGGGCTGCTCGACCTGCGGATCGGACAAGGTCACGGTGCGCGGGGCGGTCGGTTCCGGCTCCTGCGGACGAATGCGGCGCGCGGGGATCGACGGCTGCGCGGCGACCTTGCCGAAAGTCTGTTCGACCATCGGGCGGATCTCGGCCGGCTCGACATCGCCTGCGATCACCAGGATCGCATTGTTGGGCGCATAGAAGCGCCGATAGAAGGCGAGCGCATCCTCGCGGGTCAGCTTCTCGATCTCGTGATGCCAGCCGATCACCGGCCGCCCATAGGGGTGGTTGAGATAGAGCGCCGCCATGATCTGGTCGTTCAGCCGCGCATCCGGATTGTTGCCGACCCGCATGTTGTATTCCTCGAGCACGACGTCGCGCTCGGGCAGCACGTTCTCGTCCTTGAGGATCAGGCCGGTCATGCGGTCGGCCTCGAACTCCATCATCTTCGGCAGCTGCTCGCGCGGCACGCGCTGGAAGAAGCCGGTATAGTCATAGGAGGTGAAGGCGTTCTCATTGCCGCCGATCCGCAGCACGGTCTTGGAGAACTCGCCTTCCGGGTGCTTTGCCGTGCCCTTGAACATCAGGTGCTCGAGGAAGTGCGCCAGTCCCGACTTGCCCGGCGTCTCGTCGGCGGAGCCGACCTTGTACCAGATCATCTGGGTGACGACGGGGGTGCGATGATCCTGGATCACCACGACCTGCAGGCCGTTGTCGAGCGTGAACGTCGTCGGCGGATCCGAGGCGGGACTCGCTTGCGCCGCCCAAGCGCCTGAGGTGAACAGGAACAGTGCGAGAAGGGTGGCTTTCAGCCGATATGCGGGCATCCTGACCTATGCAAAAAGCCCGAACGTCACCGTTCGGGTCAAAGCACCTCGTTCACGGGTGCGACCAACGCTTTCGCGTCACGAAGTCTGCTACGTAATCCGGACATCGGCTCCGGGAGTCCCGCGCGGCGAATCGGTGCCGCCTGCATGCGATCGTGCTTCTGCAGAAATTCGCGCGCGATGACGTCCGCAATGAGATCATCACGCTCCAGTGCAGCGGCGGCTACTCGTCGCCATACTTGCCTTTTGACGGATTGTATTCCTTGTTCAGGCTTTCCATCTGCTTGCCCGTGCCATAGGCGAAGTTCGGTGACGGGGTCTGGTAGCCGGGCGGCGGCTGCGTCAGCGAATCGCGCGTCGGCTCGCCCTTGAACTGCGCCTGCTCGGTCTTGTTGCCCCCGAAGAGGTTGGACAAGCGGCCGTTGAAGCCGAGCTGATCCGGGTTGAGCGGATTCGCCCCAGCACCCGGGCTCTCCGAATCGGAGCCGTGAGGGCTGGAACCATCGGGCGCGGTTCTGGCGACGTTGAGTTCGTTCGGTGACAGCGGACGCGCCTCCTGGATCGCCTTTGAGGTGGCGTCGCGGGTGTCCTTCTTGTCCTTCTTGCGCTTTTCGGCCAGCGCCTTGCGGCGGGCCTCGTCAGGGTCCTTCGGCCAGTTCGGCACGTTGGCTTCCTGCTTCGCGGTCACCGGCGCCGGCAGATCGAGCTTGGGCGGCACCACCAGGGGCGAGCGCTCGCGGTAATCGATGCCGCTGTTTTCCATGTTGGTGGCGCCGATGCCGTGCATGATGCCTTCGATGATCTTCTCCTCGAAGGTCTTGTCGTCTTCATCGTCATCCTGGGCGCGGGCGGCGCCGGAAACGACCAGGAGCCCGATACCAAGCGCGACTGCGGAAAGACGCACCGTGCGCCTGCGCGCCAGCGATGAGGTCTTCGCCATCCAGCCAGAGGCCTCGGTATTACGCATTGCTCTACCTGTCCAAAATTGCGGTCCGGCGGCTCAAGGGGCGTCCCGCCCGCAAGACAAGACCACCGCTCTTCCGGCGTATCGGCCGGGATCAGGGCGCTTTTGCGGCGGGTACCCCCAGCAGGGAATCATACAATAGGGCTATGACTCCGGCAACGATTGCCACGTCTGCGAGGTTGAAAACGTACCAGTTGAAGGTTTTTCCAGCGATTTCGACGTGCAAAAGGGCAAAATCGACCACCGCGCCGTAGGCCATGCGGTCGATCGCATTGCCGACCGCCCCGCCGATGATCATGCCGAGTGCAATTGTCGCAAGCAGCGTCCGCGACCGCGCCATCCAGATCCCAAGCGCAATCACAGCGAGCGCCTTGACCGCCATCAGGCCGAACTGGACCAGTGTGCTGTCGTCCTGCAGCCAGCCGAAGCTGATCCCGGTGTTCCAGGCCAGCACCAGGTCGAAGAACGGGGTCACGCGCACCGCGCCGCGATCGGCGACGCGATGAGCGAGATCGAACACGTCGAGCAGCCACAGTTTCGAGGCCTGATCGGCAACCAGGGTCACGACGGCAGCGATCAGGCCTGCGCGGAGGGGGGAGGTCATGGCCCGATCGCCCGCCGCACATATGGTGTCGTCCCGGCGCAGGCCGGGACCCCCAGCGCGAGCGCGTTTGCGCTCGTCGCGACCGCGGGATGCCCGTTGGTTGAAAGATTGGCGGTCATCTGCCTTCGCTTGCTGAGGGCCCTGGGGTTATGGGTCCCGGCCTGCGCCGGGACGACGGGAGAGTATTTGGCTGCGATGGAATTGTTACGGCACAACCCCAAGCGCCTTCCATTCCCGCAACGCCTTGGCGTCGCGGGGGGAGACGTCGGGATAGTCGGGGTCCTCACCGACCGTCGGCAGGATCTTCCAGGAGCGCGCGCATTTGGTGCCGACCGCCTTCTCGACAACCACGGCAACGCCGGCGACGTCATTGAGGCGGAACGCACCGTCCGGCACCTCGCCTTCCTGCACCTCCGCATTCGAGGTGATGCAGACTTCGGCGAGATCGACGTCGAACAGGGTTCCGATCAACTTGCGGTCGGCGACATAGATCACCGGCGAGGCTTCCAGTGAGGAGCCGATCTTCTTTGCCGCGCGTTCGAGCTCGAGCGCGCCGGTGACCACCCGCCTGACGTCGCGGATGGTGGCCCATTTCGCCGCGAGTTCGTCGTTGCGCAAGCTCTCCAGGCCTTCGGGGAAGCTCGTCAGATGCACCGAGGTCGCACCGTCCGGCCGGTACTGCAGCCAGGCCTCATCGCACGTGAAGCTCAGGATCGGCGCCAGCCACTTCAGCACCGCATCGCAGATGATGTCGATGGTGGTGAGCGCGGCCTTGCGGGCGAGCGATGACGGCGGGTCGCAGTACAGCGTGTCCTTGCGGATGTCGAAATAGAATGCCGACAATTCGGTGTTCATGAACGCCGACAGCGTTGCGACCACCGTCTTGTAGTCGAACGCCTCATAGGCCTTTCGAACCGCGGCGGCGCGCAAGGAGAGCTCGTGCAGCATATAGCGCTCGAGCTCGGGCATGTCGGCAAGGGCGACCTTCTCGCCGCGTTTGAAATGATGCAGCGAGCCGAGCATCCAGCGGATGGTGTTGCGCAGCTTGCGATAGGTCTCGACCGTGTTCTTGAGGATTTCGGGGCCGATGCGCTGATCGTCGGTGTAGTCGCAGGCCGCGACCCAGAGACGCAGGATGTCGGCGCCGGATTGCTTGATCACCGCCTGTGGCTCGATGGTGTTGCCGAGCGACTTCGACATCTTGCGGCCGTGCTCGTCCTGGGTGAAGCCATGGGTCAGGACGACATCGTAAGGCGCACGGCCGCGGGTGCCGCAGCTCTCCAGCAGCGAGGAGTGGAACCAGCCGCGATGCTGGTCCGAGCCTTCCAGATACATCACGGTGTCGTTGCCGCCATCGGCCTTGCGCTTGATGCCGGCGAGCCCCGGGAAATGCACGGGGTCCTCCAGCACGAAGGCATGCGTCGAGCCGGAATCGAACCAGACGTCGAGGATGTCGTCGACCTTCTGCCAGTCCTCATTGGCCCTCGGCCCGAGAAACCGCTCGCGCGCGCCCTCGGCATACCAGGCGTCGGCGCCGTCCTTCTCGAAGGCGTCGGCGATGCGCGCGTTGACGGCATCGTCCTGCAGGATTTCGGCGGAGCCGTCGCCCTTCTCGCGCACGAACACCGCGATCGGCACGCCCCAGGCGCGCTGGCGCGAGATCACCCAGTCGGGCCGCGCCTCGATCATGCCGGTGATGCGGTTCTGGCCCGACGGCGGCACCCACTGCGTGACGGAGATCGCGTGCAGCGCGCGGGCGCGCAGCGTATCGCCGGCCTTCGCCATCCCGTTAGCGGTGATGTCCTTGTCCATCGCAATGAACCATTGCGGCGTGTTGCGGAAGATCACCGGTTTCTTGGACCGCCAGGAATGCGGATACTGATGCTTGAGCCGGCCGCGGGCAAGCAGCTTGCCTGCCTCGATCAAGGCCTTGATCACGGCCTCGTTGGCGTCGCCCTTTTCGCCCTTGTCGTTGATGACGCGCTTTCCCGTGAAGCCGGGCGCTTGCTCGGTGAAAGCGCCGTTCTCATCGACGGTGTAGGGGATCGCGGTGTTGATGCCGCGGGTGGCGAGCTCGCGCCCGTTGGCCGTCCACACATCGAAGTCCTCACGGCCGTGGCTCGGCGCAGTGTGGACGAAGCCGGTGCCGGTGTCGTCGGTGACATGGTCGCCCGGCAGCAGCGGCACGGTAAACTCATAGCCGCCGGCCAGGCCCTTCAGCGGATGCGCGCATTCGACGGCATCCAGCGTGTCGCCGGGGATATCGCGCACCTTTTCGTATGACGTGACGCGGGCCTGCTTGAAGACGTCCTCGGCAAGCGCGTCGGCAAGGATGAGGAGATCGCCGGTTCGTGCCCAATTGTCGGCGGGCGCATCCGTCACCTTGTAGAGGCCGTAGGCGATCTTGGGCGAGAAGGAGATGGCGCGGTTGCCGGGCAGCGTCCAGGGCGTGGTGGTCCAGATCACCACGCTCGCCTGTGCCAGCGCGCCATGTGCGGGCGAGGTGACCGGAAACTTCACCCACACCGTATCCGAGGTGTAGTCCTCGTATTCGACCTCGGCTTCAGCGAGCGCAGTCTTCTCCACCACGCTCCACATCACCGGCTTGGAGCCGCGATAGAGCGTGCCGTTGGCGGCGAACTTCATCAACTCGCGCGCGATCTGGGCTTCGGCGGGATAGCTCATGGTGGCGTAGGGATGGTCCCAGTCGCCGATGACGCCGAGCCGCTTGAACTCCTCGCGCTGGACGTTGAGCCAGTGGGTGGCATAGGCGCGGCATTCGCGGCGGAAGGCCACCATGGCGGGGGAATCGCGGAAGTCAGGCTTCTGCTTGCCCTTGGAGCGGTAATTCTCCTCCTCGACCTTCCATTCGATCGGCAGCCCGTGGCAGTCCCAGCCCGGGACGTAGTTGGAGTCGAAGCCCAGCATCTGCTGGCTCTTGGTGACGAGATCCTTGAGGATCTTGTTCAGCGCCGTGCCGATATGGATGTTGCCATTGGCGTAAGGGGGGCCGTCATGCAGGACAAATTTGGTCTTGCCCTTGGCCTCGTCGCGCAGCCGGCCGTAGAGGCCGATCTCGTTCCAGCGGGCGAGGATCTCCGGCTCGCGCTGGGGCAGGCCGGCACGCATCGGGAATTCGGTCTGCGGCAGATAGAGCGTCTTGGAATAGTCTTTGGCGTCGGACTTTTGCGGCTTTTCGGACATGTGGCTTTGTTTGGCTCGGAAGGGGCGCGAAAACGCTTTGTGATGCAGCGGGCGGACAGGAAGACCCCGGTCTTGCGCCGAGCCTTTGGGAAGCTCAGGCGGAAGCCGGGCCGCTAATGCCGATTATGATGCGCCGCGCAAACATGGCTCTCCATAGCAGCCGGAGGGGGAAATCGCAAAGCCTCGTGAGCTTCAGCCGATGTCCCCAAGTTTTGGGAACGCCTCCGGGGCCGCGGCAAGCTGGGCCCGGGCGGCCGCGGAATCCTCGTCCATGCGGCGGACCAGGTCCTCGACATTGGAAAACTTCAGCTCTTCCCGGATGAAGCCGATGAAGGCGACGTCCAGCCGCTCGCCATAGAGGTCGCCCTTGAAATCGAACAGGAAGACCTCGAGCAGCGGGGCGCCATTGTCGAAGGTCGGCCGGCGGCCGAAGCTCGCGACGCCGTCGATCCGATCGGTCCCGCGGCCGACCCGCACCGCATAGATGCCGTGCTTGAGGCCGCAACTGGCGTCCAGGCGGATATTGGCGGTGGGAAAGCCGAGATCGCGGCCGCGCTTTTCGCCATGGATCACCTCGCCGGTGACGAACCAGGGGCCGCCGAGCATGGTGGTGGCATCCGCGATCTGGCCTTCGGCCAGTGCCATGCGGATGGCGGTGGAGGACACCGGCCGTTCCTCGATATCGATATGCGGCTGCACGTCGACCTCGATGCCGAGGCGGGGGGCCTCGGATACCAGGAGACTGGGCGAGCCGACCCGGCCCTTGCCGAAATGGAAGTCGTAGCCGACCGCGATCCCGGACACGCCCAAACGTTCGATCAGATCGTGGTGAATAAAATCTTGCGCCGGGGTCTCGGCGCGGGCCTTGTTGAACGTCATCACGACGGCGCCGGCAAGCCCGGTCCCGGCCAAGAGGCGCAGCTTGGCGATCTCGTCGGTCAGGCGGAACTGCGGGGTGTTCGGGCTGAAATAGCGCCGCGGATGCGGTTCGAAGGTCACCGCAAAAGCGGGCCGGCGATGCGAGCGAGCCATTTCCATGGCCGCGGCAATCACGGCGCGGTGGCCGAGATGCACGCCATCGAAATTGCCCATCGCAACCACCGCTCCCGCAGGCAGGGCGGATGCGGGCGTGTCGTCACGGATAACGGTAAAGGCAGCAGTCATTTCGGGATCAATTTGGGTGCGACTTTTAGCTTTCTGAAGCGGCCGGACCGTGGCGCTGACGCCTACCGAAAGTCAAGTCGCGCTCGTCTCGACCATTTCTCGTTGTGGAACAAGGATGTTCGACCCGGGGTGAGTTAACGCGCTGTTTAAGGCCTGATGCTAGTTCTGGAGCACTGCGGCGGTGGCAGGACGCTCCGCGCAGTCCAAATTTTGATCTGACGACATAGTATCGCGTGGGGGAGTCAAGATGGCGGTTGATCTGTCGATGTCGGTGCTGGTTGTGGACGACTACAGCACCATGATCCGTATCATCCGGAATCTTCTCAAGCAGCTTGGATTCGAGAATATCGACGACGCGAGCGACGGCTCGGCGGCGCTCAACAAGATGCGCGGAAAGAAGTATGGCCTGGTGATCTCGGACTGGAACATGGAGCCGATGACCGGCTACGATCTGCTGCGCGAAGTCCGCGCCGATCCGAACCTGGCCACGACGCCCTTCATCATGATCACGGCGGAATCCAAGACCGAGAACGTGATCGCGGCCAAGAAGGCCGGCGTGAACAATTACATCGTGAAGCCGTTCAATGCAGCCACGCTGAAGACCAAGATCGAGGCGGTGTTCCCGGATATGGCGTCGACCTAAAGACGCCAGCCAAAAAATCGCTGAATGCGGCGTGATGCCCGGCCTGTCCCGGGCATCCGCGTTTTTGCGACCGTACGATCTTGCTCCGTCATTCCGGGGCGGTCCAAAGGACCGAACTATGGTGCGCAATTGCGCACCTGAGAATCTCGAGATTCGGGGTTCTCGCTTCGCGAGCCCCGGAATGACGGCGGAGCAAGGGGCGCTTGCGCCTAGCTCACCATCGCAATTCCCGGATCAGCGCCTTCGGCGGATGGCCGAACAGCTCCTTCACGGAGGCCGGGTCGAGCTGGTCGATGCCCTCGAACTCCTCGGAATGGATGCCGCGGGTGACGAACAAGAGGTCGATGCCGAAGCCGTGGGCGCCGGAAAGATCGGTGCGGACGGAATCGCCGATCGCCAGCACCCGCTCGCGTGAGACCGGCTGGCCATTCCTTTGTTCGGCGGCCAATTCCATGGCGCGCTCGTAGATCGGCCGGTGCGGCTTGCCGTAGAAAATGACCTCGCCGCCGAGCTCGCGATAGAGCTCGGCGATGGCGCCGGCGCAGTAGATCAGGCGATCGCCGCGCTCGACCACAATATCCGGGTTGGCACAGATGAAGGGTAGGTTGCGCTCGCGCGCCTTCAGCATCATCGGCCGGTAGTCCTCGGCCGTCTCGGTTTCGTCGTCGAGCAGGCCGGTGCAGACCAGGTAGTCGGCTTCCTCCAGCGGCGACAGCACGGCGTTGAGCCCGCGATGGATCGAGCTGTCGCGCTCGGGGCCGAGCCAGAACACCTTCCGTCCGGGATGGGCGGCGACATAGTGCCGGGTCAGGTCACCGGAGGAGACGATGGCGTCATAGGTTTCGTCGGCAACGTGCAGTTTGCGCAATTGCCGCTGCACCGAATCGGCCGGGCGCGGCGCATTGGTGATCAGGATGACCGTGCCGCCGCGGCTGCGATGGTTGTGCAGCGCCTCGCAGGCCTCGGGAAAGGCCTCCAGGCCGTTGTGGACCACGCCCCAGATATCGGAAAGCAGGACATCGACGCCATCGGTGACGTCCCGCAGACGCTCGACAAAACGCAAGCTGGTCATGATGGACAGGTCAGACCGCTGGACCGGCGGCGCGGCGCACCAGCGCGGCGTTGCCGGTCATGCGCGGCGGCGCTTCCGCCGCGACCGCTTCGATGCCGGCCGGCTTGCCTGATCCGGGCTCGGTCCTGATTTCACCCTCGGCATTGGCTCCGGGGGCGCCGGCGCCTTCGGGGCGCACCGGCCGGGGCGGCGCGAACAGGAAGCCCTGGCCGAAGCGGACGTCGTAGTCGAGCAGGTCGACCACCGCCCGTTCACCCTCGATGCGCTCGGCGATCAGGTCGATGCCAAAGCGGCCGAGCAGGTCGGACAGATCGGTCGGATGAATGTCCGACGTCGCACCCTGCTTCGGGTCGAGCAGCAGCGCCGCCGGTACCTTGATGTAGCGGACGCCGCGGTCTGCGAGCTCCCGCGGTTCGATCCGCAAATCGGTGACATGATCCATGGAGAAGCGATAGCCCCGCTGCGCCAGCGCGGCAAGATGTTCGGTCTCGGTCGGGCCGAGATTGCGGAACATCGACTGCTTGAACTCCAGGATCAAGGAGGGGGCCAGTGCCCGGTTGGCTTCCAGGAAGTCCAGGCATTGCGAGAAGAGCTCGGCATTGGACAGCGTTGCGGCCGCGACGTTACAGAACACGCCGACGTCCTTGTTGCGGACCATCAGGCGGCGCAGCACCTGCACACAGCGCAGCATCACCATGTGATCGACGCGGCCGATCAGGCCCGCGGCCTCGGCAACCCCGATAAAATCCTCGGCGGCAAAAATATGGTCGCGCTCATCGCGCAGTCGCGTCACGGCCTCATAGAAGCGCACCTTGCGTTGGGGCAGCGTCACCATGGGCTGCAGGTAGACGTCCAGCCGGTTCTCATCGATGGCGCTGCGCAGCGCGCTCAGAACCTGCGACTGGCTGCGGCCGGAGGGCGTCTCCTTGGCTGCCGGCGCGGCGGTCAAGATCGGCTTTTCGACGGGGACTGGCGGCTTCTCGGCCGTCGCCTGCGGCTTGGCCGGAGGTGACCCGGCGGCTTCCGGCCTGACGGGCTGTGGCGCTGCAGGCTGCGGCGGCGCGGGCTCGGCCAACGACAGCGGGCGCTCGGCAAGCATTTCCTCGTGGCTAGCGACGGAGGTGGCGAGCTGCTTCACCAGGCCGCCGAGCTCGTTGATCTCGCCGATCACGGACTGCATGCGGTCGGCGCCCGCGGCATTGCTGGAGGCGATCTTGCCCTCGACCGAGGAGAGCCTGCGGCCGAATTCGGCGACCTGGCGGGCGAGGTCGGCGGTGCCGCGCGACAGGTCTGCGATCTGGGTTCCGACATCGGTGCGATCGCGCAGCCGCATCGAGACGGCATTGTAGAGAATCAGGAAGGTGAGCGCGGTCAGCGCCACGATCGCCGACTCCGATCCGCTGATGCCGGCCATCGAATAGAGAACAAGGCCAAGCGATGCCGAGACCAGCACCATGCAGATGGCGATGAAAATCGTAGAAATACGGATCATGTTGCGCGCGAGGCTCCTCGTAGCAGCGCGACCTTACCACCAAGTTTGATTCGAGATGCTAGCGATTCTGCAACACGGGGGAACCGCTAGTGCTCCCTCGCCCCGCCCTTCGCGGGGAGAGGGTCGGGGTGAGGGGCTCCATCCACAGATTCGGTTGGAGATGAGAGCGTGGAGGCTCCCCCTCACCCGGATTGCATCTGGCGATGCAATCCGGCCTCTCCCCGCAAGCGGGGCGAGGCAAGAGCTACGCCACGGCGCGGATCACCTTGCCGACCTTGTCGATGACCTCGCCGATCTGCTCGTCGCTGATGATCAATGGCGGGGTCAGCGCCAGCGTGTCGCCGGCGATGCGCAGCATCAGGTCGTTGTCGTGGAATGCGCTCACCATGGCGTCATAGCCGCGCTTGCCGACCAGGTCGGCGGCGCGCGGGGCGAGGTCGATGCCGGCGGTCAGCCCCACCGTGCGGATGTCGAGCACGTTGGGCAGGCCCTTCAGCGTCATCACGGCCTCGGCGAATTTCGGCTCGAGATTCCGGGCGCGCTCGAACAGCTTTTCGTCACGATAGATGTCGAGCGTGGCAAGGCCGGCCGCGCAGGCCAGCGGATGCGCCGAATACGTGTAGCCATGCGTCAGCTCCACCGCATGCTCCGGCCCGTTCATGAAGGCATCGTGGATGGTGTCGCGCACCAGCACGCCGCCCATCGGCGCGGCACCATTGGTGATGCCCTTGGCGAAGGTCAGCATGTCCGGCAGCACGCCATAGCGCTCGGCGGCAAAGGCATAGCCGAGCCGGCCATAGCCGGTGATCACCTCGTCGAAGATCAAGAGGATGCCGTGCTTCTGGGTGATCTCGCGCAAGCGCTTGAGATAGCCCTTCGGCGCTGGAATGACACCGGTCGATCCCGCCATCGGTTCTACGATCACGGCGGCGATGGTGTTGGCGCCGTGCAGGTTGACGAGGTTTTCCAGCTCATCGGCGAAATGCGCGCCGTACTCCGGCTCGCCCTTGGTGAAGGCCTGCTTCTCGCGATCGTAGGTCGCCGGCAGATGATCGACGCCCGCGAGCAGCGAGCCGAAGATCTTGCGGTTGTTGACGATGCCGCCGACGGCGGTGCCGCCGAAGCCGACGCCGTGATAGCCGCGGACGCGGCCGATCAGGCGGCTGCGGGCGCCCTGGCCGTTGATCTGGTGATAGGCCAGCGCGATCTTCAGCGCGGTGTCGGCGGCCTCCGAGCCGGAGTTGCAGAAGAACACATGATCGAGCCCATCGGGCGCGAGCTCGGCAATGCGGCTGGCGAGTTCGAAGGCCTGCGGGATGCCGAACTGGAAGGGCGGCGCGTAGTCCAGCGCCTCGGCCTGCTTGGCGATCGCCTGCGCAATCTGGCTGCGGCCATGCCCGGCATTGGTGCACCACATGCCGGAGGCGGCATCGATGATCTTGCGGCCGTCGACGGTGATGTAATGCATGTCCTTGGCGCCAGCGAGCAGGCGCGGCTGCTTCTTGAAGGCCCGGTTGGCCGTAAACGGCATCCAGTGCGCGGCGAGGTCATTGGGCACGTTGACGGGATTGGCGCGGGGGCTCTTGTCGAGCATGTCGGACCTCTTCGGATTGTGGATTTGAACCGGTTGGTTACCGCGCAGGCTATCAGCTTCCGGACGCCACGAAAACCGCGCGAGGCGTGCGATTTCTGCGCAGCTCTCAGGCGAGATCTGCAGCCGAAATCCAGAACACCTCGGCTTCCGAATCTTCGCTGTCGAGCCACAGCAGCGGCAATTGCGGAAACGCGGCCTCGACATTGTCACGGCCGCGGCCGATTTCGCACAACAGCCCGCCCTCCGGCGTCAGGTGTGCCGGTGCTTCCTGCAGGATGCGCCGCACAAGATCGAGCCCGTCGGGGCCGCCGTCGAAGGCGAGCCTTGGCTCGGCGCGGCACTCCGGCGGCAGCGAGGCCATGCCTTCGGCATCGACGTAAGGCGGGTTGGAGATGATGAGGTCGTAGGTCGCATCAGTAAGCGGCGCGAAAAGGTCACCATGGTAGAGGCTCACGTGGTCCTCAAGTCCGTGCTCGGCCACATTGCGCGCGGCGACCGCGAGCGCGTCCTTCGAAACATCCACCGCATCGACCTGCGCATTCGGGAAATGCCGCGCCGCGAGGATGGCAAGGCAGCCGGAGCCGGTGCAGAGGTCGAGCACGCGCTCGATCTCAAAGGGGTCGCCGAGCAGCGCAGGATCGCCGTCTTCACCGCCGCTGAAATGCGTGTCCAGGATTTCGCCGATGAAGGAGCGCGGCACGATCACACGTTCATCGACGTAAAACGGGATGCCGCGCATGTAAATCTTGTTGACGAGATAGGCCGCGGGTTTTCGCGTGCGCACCCTTTGCTCGATCAGCTCGAGGATTTTCCTTGCCTCGAAGGCAGCGACGCGCGCGGTGGCAAAGCTCTCGAACTGGTCGGGATGAAGATGCAGCGCCTCCGAGATCAGGAACGCGGCTTCCGCGACGGGATCGGTAGTGCCATGGGCGAAGACGAGCTTGGCTTCATTGAAGCGGCTGACGGCGAAGCGGAGGAAATCGAGCAGCGTGAGCAATTCACCGGTTGCGATTTTAGGGAATGTCGGGCCGGCGTTCGCACGCCTGGCCACGGGCTTTGCCGGCGACTTCACGCGTTTTGCCATCAGGATTTGGTCCAGCGTGCAGCGGCGTCGTCGTCATGCGCGCGCGCATCGACCCAGTTCGTGCCTTCAGACGTTTCCTCGCGCTTCCAGAACGGCGCGCTGGTCTTCAAATAATCCATCAAGAACTCCGCGGCCTGAAACGCCGCCTCGCGATGTGCAGACGCCGTCAGCACCAGCACGATGTTCTGCCCCGGCTCGATGCGGCCGACGCGGTGAATGATGCTGACGCCAAACAACGGCCAGCGCGACAGCGCCTCCTCGACATGCCGCCCGATCTCGGCTTCCGCCATGCCGGGATAGTGTTCCAGGTTGAGCGCGGTAACGCCGTCGCCGTCACTGCCGCGGCAGATGCCGGAGAAGCTCACGACGGCACCGATGTCGGTGCGCCCTTGCGTGAGCAGCGCGCTCTCGCGCGCAATGTCGAAATCGGCTTCCTGGATGCGGATCGTCACGCTGGTCATGGCGAATACCGATCTCCGCAGGCATCCTTCACCTCTCCCCGACGGGGAGAGGTGGTTCTTCGCTGCGGCCGTTGTCTCATTCGCATCTGCGCTAGCCGCCGGTCATCGGCGGGAAGAAGGCGATCTCGCGGGCACCGGCGATCGCCGCGTCCTGCTTGACATGGGCGTGGTCGATTGCGGCGCGGATCACCTTCGGCTTCTCGAAGGCGTACGCATAGCCTTCGCCCTGGTTGGTCAGCCAGGCAATCAGATCGTCGATGGTGCGCACGTTCGGCGGCGGCTCGATGGTCTCTTCCGCCTTGCCGATGCGCTCGCGCACCCAGGCGAAGTATTTCACCTTCATCCCTCATCCTCCTTGATGAGGTGATGGATGCCGGCGCGGAAATAGTCATAGCCGGTGTAGATCGTGATCAGCGCCGAGGTCCACAGCAACGCCAGCCCGATCTCGGTCACGAGCGGGCCGATCTCGGTGGAAATCGCGGAGACCGCGAGGTCGCCGGCCTCGCCCGCGAGCAGGAAGCCGATCGCCACCAACTGCATCGTGGTCTTCCATTTCGCAAGCTTGGTGACGGGCACGCTGACCCGCAAGGCCGCGAGATATTCGCGCAGGCCCGAGACCAGGATCTCGCGGCAGAGAATGATGATCGCCGCCCACAGCGACCAGCCATGAATGATGCCGTCGGCCGCCAGCATCAACAGGCAGGAGGCGACCAGGAGCTTGTCGGCGATCGGGTCCAGCATGCGGCCGAAAGCCGATGTCTGGTTCCAGATGCGCGCATAATAACCATCGAGGTAATCCGTCACGCCTGCGGCGATGAACAGGGCGACCGCTACCCAGCGCAGCCACAACGGGCCGTCCAGGATCGACTGCCAGTAAATGCAGCCGACCACCACCGGGATCGCGGCGATCCGGCCATAGGTCAGGATGTTCGGGAGGGACAGAGAGCTCTTGTTTCCCCCCCGTGTGGTTGCGATGTTCATATCTCTTACCAATACCCCTCAGGTCCCGAGGTCAACCGGCCATTCAGATCACCCGGCGGAGACGACGGTCGTGTGAATCCGCCCGGTTTTAGCCCGGTTGGGCGTGGAAAAACTCGAAAATCTTCCTAGCACTTTCGGCGCTGACGCCGGGAACCTTGCCCAGGTCGGCGATCGAGGCCCGCTCGATCTCCTTCAACGTGCCGAAATGCAGCAACAAGGCCCGTTTGCGCGACGGTCCGATACCCGGGATTTCCTGCAAGCCGGCTTCGCGGATGTCCTTCTTGCGCAGCTTGCGGTGCGAGCCGATCACAAAGCGGTGCGCCTCGTCGCGCAGCCGCTGGATGAAATATAGGACAGGGTCGCGCGGCTCGAGCTTGATGGCCTCCCGGCCAGGGATGAACAGGGTCTCGCGGCCGGCATCGCGGTCCGGGCCTTTTGCGACCCCAAGCAGCGACACCTGGGTGACGCCCAGCCCGTCCAGGATCTCCTTGGCGGCGTTGAGCTGGCCACGGCCGCCGTCGATGATGACGACGTCGGGCCATTGCGGGAAGGCGTCGTCGTCCTTCGCCGCCGGCTCTGCTGTGGCTGCCTCCCTGGCCGCCTCGTCCCCGTTCGCGGCGACCAGGCGCTTGAAGCGCCGCTGCAGCACCTCGCGCATCATCGCATAGTCATCGCCGGGCGTGAGCCCTTCGGACTTGATGTTGAATTTGCGATACTGGTTTTTCACAAACCCGTCGGCGCCGGCCACGATCATGGCGCCGACCGCGTTGGTGCCCTGGATATGGCTGTTGTCGTAGACCTCGATCCGTCGTGGGGCGTGCGGCAGGCCGAGCGTGGCCGCCAGTCCCTGCAGCAGGCGTCCTTGCGTCGACGTATCCGCCAGCTTGCGCCCCAATGCTTCGCGCGCATTGGTCAGCGCATGCGCGACGAGCTCCTTCTTCTCGCCGCGCTTCGGCACGGAGACTTCGACCTTGTGTCCGGCCTTGACCGCGAGCGCGTCGCTCAGCAGTTCGGTTTCCTCGATCTCGTGCGACAGCAGGATGAGCTTCGGCGGCGGCTTGTCGTCATAGAACTGCGCAAGGAAGGAGGACAGCACTTCCTCTGATGTGAACGACTTCTCCGCACGCGGAAAATAGGCGCGGTTGCCCCAGTTCTGTCCGGTGCGGAAGAAGAACACCTCCACGCAGGAATAGCCGCCCTCCTGGTGGATGGCGAACACGTCGGCCTCTTCCACCGTGCGCGGATTGATACCCTGCTGCGACTGGATCGCCGACAGCGCGGCCAGACGATCGCGGTAAACGGCCGCGGTCTCGAACTCCAATTCGCCGGCCGCGTGCTCCATCTGCTGCGCCAGCTCCTGCTTCACGAGATGGCTGCGGCCGGAGAGGAAATCCACGGCTTCGCCGACCAGTTTGCTGTAGCCTCCGAAGTCGATCTCATGCGTGCACGGACCCGCGCAACGCTTGATCTGGTAGAGCAGGCAGGGTCTGGTGCGGCTTTCGAAAAACGAATCGGTGCAGGAGCGAATCAGAAACGCGCGCTGCAGCGCCGTGATGGTGCGGTTGACGGCGCCTGCTGACGCGAACGGCCCGAAATAGCGGCCTGGCCGGCTCTGCGCACCGCGATGCTTGAGGATCTGCGGCGCCCAATGATCGCCGGTGATCAGAATATAGGGGAAGGACTTATCGTCGCGCAGCTGCACATTGAAACGCGGGCGGAGCTGCTTGATCAGGTTGGCTTCCAGCAGCAACGCCTCGGTCTCGGTGGTGGTCGAGACGATTTCAACAGAGACGGTCGCCGCGATCATGCGCAGGATGCGCGCCGGCAGCGGCGCGTTGACGCGCGCATAGGAGGACAGGCGCTTGCGGACGTTTTTCGCCTTGCCGACATAGAGCACGTCATTGGCCGCATTGAGCATGCGGTAGACGCCGGGCGAGGTCGGTGCGAGCCGCACCGCCTTTTCGATTGCGGCATGTCCGGCCGACAATGTTCCCTCGGCGACCGCCTCGAGGCCTTCCTCGGACAGTTCCGGAAGGCGCGCCTCCTCATCCTCCTCGGCGGGGGAGTTCTCGGGATCGAGATCCGGCGGAGAAAGTGCCTCGATGGGCAAATCGGGGCCGGAACCTGCCTGCGGATTTGCCGGGCCCGGTGCCTGCTCCGGGCCGGGCGTGTTGGCGTGATCGCTTTTTCGGGTGGTCATGGGTCGAACTTAAGGGCAGGCGGGGCCGATTTGAAGTTGTCGGTCAGCTTTCCAGTGGACAGCGCCGCGGCCGGTCGCCCCCCGCGCGTCGGCCTCACCTCGGTAAGAGTCTTTTAAGAATGCTGATCGGCCGGTAACGGCGCTTAACAAGCCTTTAACTTAAAAGTCTCGATAAATCTTCGCGAAAAGGATCGGAGTTTCGTAACCACGCGGTTCGTGGGCCGCCCATCGGGTGCTCTCGGCGAAACCTCGGGTCACTTGTGTTGCGTTGGAGAGTGCAATGAAAAGGTTCGCTGTGGGCGCGGCGGCGCTGACGCTGGCGGGCATGGCTCAACCGGCTGATGCCGCTGATCTGCCCTATAACCGGCCCTATACGGTGAACCAGCCGCTCAACGCCTATAGCTGGGCCGGGCCTTATCTCGGCGGCAATCTCGGCTATGAGTGGGGCTCGGTCACCAACAACGGCACCCAGCCGTCCGGCATCACCGGCGGCGTCCAGGGCGGCTACAATTTCCAGAGCGGGTCATGGGTGTTCGGCGTCGAGGGCGATCTCGAACTGAGCGGGGCGAGTGACACGTTTGCGGCCTGGAAGTTCTCCAACCCCTGGTTCGGCACGGTGCGCGGCCGCGTCGGCTACGCCATCAACAACATCCTGTTCTACGGCACCGGCGGTCTTGCCTTCGGCGAATTGCGCGCCCAGACCTTCGGTCTCTCGGAATCGCAGACCAATATCGGCTGGGCCCTGGGTGCCGGCACCGAATTCGGCCTGGCGCCGAACTGGACCGCCAAGATCGAATATCTCTACGTCGATCTGTCGGAGAGCCAGTTTGCAATCACCGGCCTCTCCAACGGCTACCATTTCGGCGTCATCCGCGCCGGCGTGAACTATCATTTCTGATCAAAGAAGAAAAACGAGCAGCAGCAAGACTCCCGGCCGCGGGCTCCACGGCCGGGATTTTTTTGCGAACGTCGTCGCAAAATTCTATCGGCGTTTTTCGAGCAAAAGCCTGCTTCGAACCTGATCCCAAAAAGGGCTGCGGTTCGTGACTTTAAAAAAACGCGTCGGCTAAATCAAAGACACTAGGATTGTATCACCAGGTTGACCGCTTTCGGGCCCTTGCCCTTCTTGTCCGGTTCAACTTCGAAAGTGACGCGTTGTCCTTCGGTCAGATCCTTCAATCCCGCACGCTCGACCGCGGTGATGTGAACGAACACATCGCGCCCGCCGTCATCCGGCTTGATGAAGCCATAGCCACGTTCTCCATTGAAGAACTTGACCGTACCAGTCATGGCCATCGGGTAACTCCTCCCCCGCACTGCTTCCGACCGTTACGCAACACGCGTATCGGCCCGACCGGACATTTCCGCTCCCCGGAAGCTGGCCACCTTAACGACCCGGCATTTCCGCCGGCCCGCCTGGATCTTCTTTTGGCCTTCATCACTCCGCCGCAACCATTCGCGGAAGCGGGACGCAAAGCCAGTCTCGTAAACCGTTAGTTTAATACGGATCACCGCAAATTGACTACGGCTTTTCCACATTCTTGGGGATCAGGCTTTGGGCGGCTCCAGCCTGAAGCGCGCCGCGCCGCCCTGGCCGAGTGGCTTCTCCAGCTCGGGCAGGATGATCTTGAGTTCGCCTTGCAGCGGGAAGGGCGGGTTGACGATCAAAAGCCCGGCCGAGGCAAGCGGGGCTCCTGCGGCCTGTGGAGCAACGCTGAACTCGAGCCGCATGTATTTACCGGCCGGCCTGGTCGTGGCCGCGATCTCCGCCACATGATCGGCGAGTTCGTCCGTCGCGCGCCGGCTCTTGGCCGGATACCACAGCACATAGATACCGGTCGGCCATTTGGTGAAGGCGGCTGCGAAACGGTCGGCGAGCCGTTCGAACTCGGCCTTATCCTCGAAAGGCGGGTCGATCAGGACCACCCCGCGCCGCTCATTCGGCGGCACGAAGGCCGGCAGTGCAACCCAGCCGTCGAGGTCGACCACCTTGGCTTGCGGATCGCGGCGCAGCGCGTCGATCAGATCCTTGCGGGCGCCGTCGGCGACCTCGCATGCAGTGAGGCGATCCTGCGGCCGCAACAGCGCCCGGGCAATCAGCGGCGAGCCCGGATAGGCCGCGAGCTCGCCGGGCGGATTGAAGGCCCTGACAATGTCGAGATAGGGCTTGAGCAGCGGCAGCACGTCTTGCGAAAAACGCGCCTGCATCACCCGGGCAATGCCGGTGAGCCACTCGCCGCCGCGGCGCGCTTCCTCCGACGTGAGGTCGTAGAGCCCTGCCCCCGCATGGGTGTCAATGACACGAAAGGCCGCCGGCTTCTCTTGCAAATAGACGAGGATGCGCGTCAGCACGATGTGCTTGATGACATCTGCAAAATTGCCGGCATGAAAGGCGTGGCGGTAGTTCATGGATGAGCGTTACGACATCACGCGGCGAAAGTAACGCGGCGTCGCTTGCCGTCGTTATGCCCGTCATTCCGGGGCGATGCGGCAGCATCGAACCCGGAATCTGGAGCTTGTGGCGCGAGCAGGCAGCACGGCCTGCGGCGCGAGATGCCGGGTTCGCTCGCTGTGCGAGCGCCCCGGAATGACGGCGCGACGGCTCAGCCGCCCCGCACCGGCGGCATGGTGACCTGGTCGCGGCGGCAGGCGCGCTTGTCGATCTCCTCGCAATCGCGGAACTGCAGGTCCTTGCTGAGGCAGATCCGCACCTCCGACAGCCGCGTACGGTTGCAGGTCACCGCGATGGCACCAGCCGAAAGGCCGGGATTGGCCTTGACGAAGGCATCCTCGACGTCCGCGGGCGCGACGGTCTTTTCTTCCGACAATTGCAGGAATTCCGGCGGAATCTTCACCGCGGCACGGGCCTTGCGGACGGTCTCGAAATAAGCGCGTTCGCCAAGGCCTGAGCAGGTGCCATGCTTGTCCCACTCGTTGTAGATCAGCCCGGGCGCCGGCATCAGGTCGAGCATCGAGACCATGATGTTGCGCTCGAGCCGCGGCGAGGGCCGCTGGCAATATTCGGGATAGCCGTGCTCATATTGCGGCCACAGCCCGTGCACCACGAAGGAGAACGGCCGGCCGCCGCATTGGGACTGCTGTGAGCGCCCGCTGCTGCCCCGCTCCTCCGAGTCCTCGCAGAAGGAGGGCGACCATGACAGCGACAGCACGTAATAATCGAACTCGCCCGGCGCATTCTGCCGCGCATCCTGCGCGGCGGCGGGCCCGCCGATCAGGGCGATCCAGCCCAGCAGAATAAGGCCGATCCGAACAAAAATGGACATTGCAGCAACCTCCCCTACACACGGCAGCGGAGCGTAGCAGGTAACGTGAACATTTCAAGAACAAATTGCCGGCGCGAGCGCCGGCAACCTGTCGTCTTTTGATTCGGGGGAAGGGGTGATTCGGCGGCTACGGGCCAGCGGCGCGGCAGGCCGGGTTGTAGGCCCAATTGCGGTCGAGCCCGGTCACGCACCATTCGACGCCCTGCTCGTAGCCGGCAAAGCCGCCATCCTCGATGATCGAGAAGTTGACGGTGTGGATCTTGCCGTCATTGGTCATCGCCTTGCCGGTGCAGAAGCGGCGCGGAATGTTGTCGGACTGCCAGGGACGGAACGCGATCTCGTGAATGTCGCGATAGCCCGTGATCTGCAGCTTCGAATTCCAGTAGGTGCTCTCTTTGTCCCAGAATTGATTCGTGATCGTGCCGAGGGCCTTCTCGCAAGGCGCCACGCGGCCGTCATATTTCGGGCCTGACAGCCAGAAGTTCAGCTCGAGCGGGTTGGCGGCCTGCGCCGGCTGGATGGGAGCGAGCGCCCCCAACAGGGCCGCAAACGCCGTCGCACCCGCTAGTTTCTTGAATCCCAAGCGTTTGAATGAAGCGGTGAAGTCGCGCATGGCCTATCCCGGCGAAGCTGAAAGTCCAGGGAACGACGGTGCCGCGAAGGCGGCACCGGGTCAAGTGCAGCGCGGCAACACTCCGCAGCAACTCCGCATTGACCAGGCCAACTCGGCTTTTCAGGGCGGGACAGGCACCCTAATATGCCTGCTTCGGAAAGGGAGTGACGTAATGCGAAGGATTGTGGCTGCGAGCCTGGTTGCCATTTGCGGGGTGTTCGCCAGCCTGCCCGCGAAGGCCGACTGGGTGTTCCCCGTCAAGGGCAACGATACCGGCGGCATCATCGCCTATTCGGTCGCGACCGAAGCCGACGCGCGGCAGATCGCGGTCAACCACTGCGCCCAGTACGGCAAGGTGGTGAAGTTTCTCGCGGTCGACGCCCAATATGGCGGCTACATCTCCTTTGCTTGCCGCTGGGTGCCCTACGGCGCCAGGGAGCACCTCACGGTCAAGGCGCCTCCGGTGCGGGCGCTCTATTAGTCCTTATCGCTTCGAGCTCAAGCATTCGGAGGCGGCTTCATGACGCGGCCTGTTGCTGTTTGCCTTGCTGTTTCCCTTGGTGCTCTGGTGCTCGGCGCCAGTGCGCGCGCCGAGGATCTGCCGCAGCGCAAGCCCGGCCTTTGGGAGCTGAAGATCGCGCGCAACGGAAGCGGCTTGCCGGAGCTCACCATGCAGCATTGCACGGATGCGACGACCGACAAGGACATGAACAACGTGGTTTCGCCGATGGCAAAGCAGATCTGCTCCAAGCAGGATCTACAGAAGACCGCGACCGGCTATGTCTCCGATTCCGTCTGCTCCATCGGCGGTGGCACCATGACCGCGCATGCCGAGATCACAGGCGACTTCAACTCGGCCTATACCGTCGTGTCCACCTCGCACACCGATGTGGGCCCGACCAACCTGCGCGACCTCACCACCCATATCGAGGCGAAGTGGCTTGGCGACTGCAAGCCGGGCCAGAAGGCCGGTGATATCGTCATGCCCGGCGGCTTCAAGCTCAACGTCAAGGACGCGGAGAAGCTGAAGGGGCTTTTGCCGAAGGGGAATTGAGAACTCCCTTTCGGCTGAATCGAGTCCCGCACGATCACCGTCATCCTGACGTGCGAGCGGAGCGAGCCTCGAAGGATGAACGGCCCTCCGCTGCTCCATCCGGGCCGTCTCCTTCGAGGCTCGCGTTCCGCGAGCACCTCAGGATGACGGGGTCATAAGGGTAAGCTTGGCGAGGGCGAAGCTAAACCGGCACCCTGACTGTGGCGCGCAATCCGCCCATCGGGCTGTCGCTGAGCATGATGTCGCCGCCATGGGAGCGGGCGATGTCGCGGGCGATCGCAAGCCCGAGGCCCGTGCCGCCTTCGTCCTGGTTGCGCGCGTCGTCGAGCCGCATGAACGGCTTGAACACCTCCTCGCGCATGTTTGCGGGGATGCCGGGGCCGTCATCGTCGATGGTGACGGAAAGATAGCGGTGATCGCGATGGCCGGTGATGGCGATGGTGTTGGCGTGCCGCGCCGCATTGGAGACGAGGTTGGCGAGGCAGCGCTTGAACGAGGCCGGCTTCACCGTCACCACCGGCAGGCCATGGAAGGCGACAGTCGCCGAATGGCCGTTGCGCTCGGCATCGCTGCGCAATTCTTCCAGCGCCATCGCCATGTCGGTCGGCTGCGCATTCTCGCCGGTATCGCCGCGGGCGAAGGCGAGATAATCCTCCAGCATCATCGACATCTCGTCGACGTCCTTGCGCATGGCGTCGATCTCGGGGCTGTCGCCGAGCAGCGCGAGCTCGAGCTTGAAGCGGGTGAGGATGGTGCGCAAATCATGCGAGACGCCGGCCAGCATCGCAGTGCGCTGCTCCATGGTGCGCTCGATGCGCGCCTTCATCTCCAGGAACGCATGCGCCGCGCGCCGCACCTCGCGCGCGCCGCGTGGCCGGAAGTTCGGCGCCTCGCGGCCCTTGCCGAAGCTTTCGGCGGCATCCGCAAGCCTCAGGATCGGCCTGATCTGGTTGCGCAGGAACAGCACCGCGACGATCAGGAGGATCGAGGAGGTCCCGACCATCCAGAACAGGAAGATTTCCGAGTTGGAGGCATAGGCCGCGCTGCGCAGCGCGAACACCCGCATCACGGCGTCGTCGAGCTGGATGCGGATCTCGACCAGGTTGGACTTGCCCACGGTGTCGATCCAGAAGGGGCGTCCGATTTGCCGGCCGATCTGGGCCGAGAGCGATTGATCGAGCAGCGAGAAGAACGGTTTTGGGCCGGGCGCCGGCATGTCGCCGACGGGCAGGAAATCGACCACGAGCCCAAGCCGCTGCTGGGCGATGCGGCGGATCTGCGCGCGGTCCTTGTCCTGAGGATAGCCCTTGTAGACGTCGATCAGCGCGGCGATGTCCTGCACAACGGCGGCCGACAGATGTCGCGTCACCGTGTTCCAGTGCCGTTCCATGAACACGAAGGCGACCACCGACTGCAGCACCACCATCGGCACGATCATGATCAGCAGCGCGCGGGCATAGAGCCCCGTCGGCATGAAGCCCCGGAAGGTCGCGCTCAGCCGGCCGTTGGCCGCGGAGACCCGCCCCGCCGCGCTGCGGATAAAGGTGAGGCCCGTGTCGAGTGTGCTCATCGGGAGCTGGCCAGTCTATCACCGTCACCCTGAGGTGCTCGCGAAGCGAGCCTCGAAGGGCGACGGCCCCCGCTGCGTCCGGGCCGTTCATCCTTCGAGGCCGCCGCGGAGCCTGTCATCGGGCCGCGCTTCGCGCGGACCCGTTGGCGTCGGCGCCTCAGGATGACGGGGTGAGTTCGGCGCGTGTTTTGACCCGGCAAGATGGTCATCCTACGGCGACGCCACCAGGCGATAGCCGATGCCGCGCACGGCCTGCAAATAGAGCGGGTTTGCCGGATCGTGCTCGATCTTGCGGCGCAGGCGGTTGATCTGCACGTCGACGGCGCGCTCGTTGACCGTGCCGTTGCCGGTCAGCGCGCCGCGCGGCACGGTCTCGCCGGGATTTTCCGCGAGAATGCGCAGCATCTCGCGCTCGCGATCGGTGAGATGGACGATCTCCTCGCCCTGGCGCAATTCGCCGCGCGCGAGATGATAGATGTAAGGTCCGAACGCGACCTGCTCCAGCGCCTCGGTCGGCGGGCGCGCGGTGCGCTTGAGGATATTGCCGATGCGCAGCGCAAGCTCGCGCGGCTCGAACGGTTTTGCGACATAGTCGTCGGCGCCGATCTGCAGGCCCTCGATGCGGGCCTCCGCCTCATGACGCGCGGTCAGCATCACGATCGGCACATTGGAGGACTTGCGGATGAAACGGGCGAGCTCGAAGCCGGTCTCGCCGGGCATCATGACGTCGAGGATGAGCAGGTCGAAATGCAGGCCATTGAGAATGGCGCGCGCGTCGCTCGCGCTCATCGCGGTGGTGACGCGATAGCCTTCGCTGGCGAGAAAGCGCGACAACAGATCGCGGATGCGGCGGTCGTCGTCGACAAGCAGGATATGCGGTGCGTCGTCGGCCGGTCGCGGAATCGGCCGCGCGGCGATTGAGGCGAGGGGCACGTTCATTCCTTTGTGCTGGCGTTCTTGAAGATCGTCTCCAAAACCTTGTCCGGGTCGTCGCGGTCGATCATCGCACGCAGGAAGCGCCGCACCGTCTCGGCGCTGGCCGCATCGATCTCACCGAGCGCGCGCTCGATCCGCCTGGTCTGCAGCGTCGCAAGCTTGGTGACCAGCGCCTCGCCTTTCGGGGTGGCAAAAAGAAGGCGCTGCCGGCGGTCGTTGTTGCCGGTCTTCTGCACGATATAGCCTTCGTCCAGGAGCTGCTTGAGCACGCGACCCAGCGACTGCTTGGTGATGCGCAGCACGTCGAGCAGATCGGCGACCTTCAGGCCGGGATAGCGATAGACGAAATGCATCACCCGGTGGTGGGCGCGGCCGAAGCCGAACGCCTCCAATTCCTGGTCGGCATCGCCGACGAAATCCCGGTACGCGAAAAACAACAACTCGATGATATCCCAGCGCAATTCGCCCTCCCGCGAGGTTGCCCCCCGCGTCTCGGCCGCGCCGCGTTCGGTGCTTGGCACGGCGCTCGACTTTGCACTCGAGAAATTTATGTCAGCCATATTGACGTTTCTTGGACCCAATGTTACAAAACAATCAGCCGCAACGAAATATTAGATCGTTTCGATCGCGGTGATGTTTCCAACCGGCCCGGCGAGGGCCCCGTAAGCGGCGAAGGCCGCGACCTGATCTACCGTACGATTGTCGAGCGGCATGTCGGCAAACATACTGGACTTCCGCATTCCACAAAAGCATGTCCCTCGGCCGACGAGCTTGGCCGGGAACGGCGTGCCTTTGGGCTGATGTCCAGACCCCTTAAACCCGCGCCGGGCCAAAGAGCCCGGGGCAGCTACCCGGGAGAAAGCCCATGGGCGTTTCGTTCGATCAAGTTGATGGTTTCATCTGGTTCGACGGCAAGCTGGTGCCGTGGGCGGAGGCCAACATCCATGTGCTGACCCACGGCCTGCATTATGCGAGCTGCGTGTTCGAGGGCGAGCGCGCCTATGGCGGCAGGGTCTTCAAGAGCACGGAGCATTCCGCGCGGCTGAAGGCCTCGGCCGAAATCCTCGACTTCGAGATCCCGTTCTCGGTCGCCGAGATCGATTCGGCCAAGCAGCTGGTGATCGACAGGAACAACCTGCCCGACGGTTACGTGCGCCCCGTGGCCTGGCGCGGCTCGGAGATGATGGGGGTGGCGGCGCAGCGCAACACCATCCATCTCGCCATCGCCGCCTGGGCGTGGCCGAGCTATTTCGATCCGGCTGAGAAACTGAAAGGCATCCGCATCGATCTCGCCCATTATCGCCGGCCCGATCCGCTGACGATCCCGGCGCTCGCGAAGGCGAGCGGCCTCTACATGATCTGCACCATCGAGAAGCACAAGGCCGAGCGCAACGGTTATGCGGATGCGATGATGCTGGATTGGGAGGGCCGGGTCGCCGAATGCACCGGCGCCAACATCTTCTTCGTCAAGGACGGCGCGATCCACACGCCGATCGCGGACTGCTTCCTCGCCGGCATCACCCGCGCAACGGTGATCGATCTCGCCAGGCGCCGTGGCATCGAGGTGGTGGAGCGGCGCATCTGGCCCGAGGAACTGAGCGGCTTCAGCGAGTGCTTCATCACGGGCACCGCGGCGGAGGTGACGCCGGTGTCCGAAATCGCGCAGTGGCGGTTCACGCCCGGCAGGATTTCGGAACAGCTGATGCGGGACTACGCTGCGGAGGTGCAGCCGAAGGGCCGGGCCGAGGCGGCGTAAGCGGCACGCTCTCTCCTCTCCCTCGCCCCGCTCTTGCGGGGAGAGGGTTGGGGTGAGGGGCTCTCTCCGCGATTTGAGCGCCTGAGGAGTGCGCGGAGGCTCCCCCTCACCCGGATTGCATCTTCGATGCAATCCGACCTCTCCCCGCAAGCGGGGCGAGGTAAGAGACACCGGTTGCCGCTGCGGCTGCCGGCTGGTAAACGCCCGCGATGGCCGACAAACCCAAAAAACCGCAAAAGCTCAAAGCCCGCCTGCCGCGCGGGCTGGAAGACCATGGTCCTGCCGCGATCAATGCGACCCGGCAGATGGTCGAAAAAATCCGCACCGTTTACGAGCTCTACGGCTTCGAGCCGGTGGAGACGCCCGCGATCGAATATACCGACGCGCTCGGCAAATTCCTGCCCGATCAGGACCGTCCGAACGAGGGCGTGTTTTCGTTCCAGGATGACGACGAGCAGTGGCTATCGCTGCGCTATGACCTGACCGCTCCGCTCGCGCGCTATGTGGCGGAGAATTTCGACACGCTGCCGAAGCCCTACCGCAGCTATCGGGCCGGCTATGTGTTCCGCAACGAGAAGCCCGGCCCGGGTCGCTTCCGTCAGTTCATGCAGTTCGATGCCGATACGGTGGGCTCCGCTTCGCCCGCGGCCGATGCCGAGATGTGTATGATGGCGGCGGATGCTATGGAGAAACTGGGAGTTCCTCGCGGCAATTATGTCGTTAAGATAAATAACCGGAAGATCCTCGATGGCCTGATGGACAGCATTGGTTTGGGCGGCGAAGCAAATGCTGCCCGACGGCTCACAGTATTGAGAGCTATCGATAAGTTGGATCGGCTGGGTCCCGAGGGAGTGCGCCTGCTTTTCGGAGATGGACGCAAGGACGAAAGCGGAGACTTTACCAAGGGGGCAGGATTGTCCCTCTCGCAAATTGAAATGCTAGAGCGCCTTTGGTCACCCATTGAGGTGCCGGGTTTTCAATTCGCTAGTATCGGCGGCTCGGGGACGTTTGCTCTCGATCGCGCGGCGGATGCTGGTATGTCGCTGGACATGGAGACAGTCGGTGCATTCGACTACATCTCGAATCGAAAGACGCTAGAGTCCTGGGAATTTGCTTTTTCGAAAAGCCCGATTTCACTTCAGGCAATCCAAGAATTAAAAGAGATTACAGAGGCATGTGAGGCCGCGGGCTTTGGCAGCAAAAGGATTCGCGTAGATTCCTCAGTAGTTCGCGGACTTGAATATTACACAGGGCCGGTCTTCGAGGTTGAACTCACTCTGGAGACCAGAGACGAGAAGGGCCGCCCCGTGCGCTTCGGCTCTGTCGGCGGCGGTGGCCGCTATGACGGCCTTGTCTCGCGCTTCCGCGGCGAGCCGGTGCCGGCCACGGGATTTTCCATCGGCGTGTCGCGGCTGCAGGCGGCGCTGACGCTGCTCGGCAAGCTTGATACGCGCGCCGAATTCGGCCCCGTCGTCGTCACCGTTTTCGACCGCGATCGTGTCGCCGAGTACCAGAAAATGGTCGCAACGCTCCGGGCCGCAAACATCCGCGCCGAACTTTATCTCGGCAACCCCAAGAACATGGGCAACCAGCTCAAATATGCCGACCGCCGCAACGCGCCTTGCGTGATCATCCAGGGCTCGGATGAAAAAGCGCGCGGCGAGGTGCAGATCAAGGACCTGATCGAAGGCGCCAAGGCCGCGGCTGCGATCGCCTCCAACCAGGAGTGGCGGGAGACCCGTCCCGCGCAATTTTCCTGCAGGGAAGACGAGATCGTCGCAAAAGTGCGTGAAGTGCTCGCCCGCCATGACGTGAAGTGGGGATAGCCATTCGCGCATGACCCCATGCCCGGGCTTGTCCCGGGCATCCGCGTCTTGTTTGATGGACAAGGCGTGGATGGCCGGGAGAAGCCTGGCCATGACGGAAACCAACGGGAGTAAACGATGCCTGAGATTACCGTGAGCATGGCCGCCGGCCGCACCGACGAGCAGAAGGCCGGCATGATGCGCGACATCACGCAGGCGCTGGTGAAGAATCTCGGGGTCGATGCCGAAGCCGTTGTCATCCAGATCAACGAGGCGCCGCTCGCTCACAAGATGAAGGGCGGCAAGACCTTCGTGGAACGCGCGGCTGCACAGAAGAAGTGATGGCCTCGTCATTCCGGGGCAGCGCGTAGCGCTGAACCCGGAATCTCGCGCCACAATTTCCAGATTCCGGGTTCGCGCTGTCGCGCGCCCCGGAATGACGTCATCGCCGAAGCAACCATGGACGCACGCGACTTCATCAAGGTCGGCATGAGCGCCGAGCGCACGCTGGTGGTGCCGCCGGAGCGCACGGTCGGGCATTTCCTCAAATCCATGCCGCTGGTCTATGCGACGCCGATGATGATCCTGGAAATGGAGATGGCCTCAGGCGATGCCATCTCTGCCTGCCTGCAACCGGGTTGGATCACCGTCGGCACCGAGGTCGATGTCCGTCATCTCGCTGCGACGCCGGTCGGCGCCACAGTGCGCACCACCGCACGCGTGATCGAGGTGGAACGCCGCGTCATCCGCTTTGAGGTTGAGGCGTTCGACGAGGTCCGCCGCATCGGCGAAGGCCGCCACGGGCGAGGGTTGGTGAACCTTTGCTGCGTTCAAGGAACGGTTCAAGGTGCCGTAGCGTCGGTCATCGCCGCGATTTGTAGGGTGAGCAAAGGCGCATGAGCGCCGTGCCCACCATCGTCGTCACAGCCTCGGAATGGTGGGCACGCTGCGCTTTGCCCACCCTACGAGCTGCGTTCAAGGAACGATTCAAGGTGCCGTAGCGTCGGTCATCGCCGCGATTTGTAGGGTGGGCAAAGGCGCATGAGCGCCGTGCCCACCATCGTCGTCGCAGCTTCGGAATGGTGGGCACGCTACGCTTTGCCCACCCTACAAGCCCACGACAACGAGTGGCGACTACTTCGCCAGTTCCTTCGATCTTGCCGTTGCCGCCGCGATCGCGCGGATCATCAACTGCTGCAGACCATCCCCTGCCATCAGCACGCTCAGCGCCGCTGCCGTGGTCCCGCCGGGCGAGGTCACGTTCTGCCGCAGCGTCGCGGCGGTCAGATCGGAGCGGTGCAACAGCTCACCCGAGCCGGCAACCGTTTCGCGCGCGAGCCTGGTCGCAAGCTCTTCCGGCAGCCCTGCGGCAATGCCGGCGCGTGCGAGCTCTTCTGCGAGCAGAAAGATGTAGGCCGGGCCGGAGCCGGAGACTGCGGTCACCGCATCCATCAGGCCCTCGTCCTCGACCCACTCGACCGAGCCGGTGGCGCGCAGCAGCGCATCCGCCGTCGCGCGCTGCGCGGCGCTGACATTGTGCGCAGGCACCGCGACGGTGATGCCGCGTCCGATCGCCGCCGGCGTGTTGGGCATCGCGCGCACGACGGCGCCGCCGCAGACCTCGTTCAGTGATGCGATCGTTGTGCCCGCCATGATCGAGACCACGAGCGTGGTCGGGCCGACCAGCGATTTCAGCTGCGCGCCCGCCTCGCGAAAGCTCTGCGGCTTGACCGCGACCACCAGCGTGTCGACGGTCCCGATATCTTTCGGATTGAGCCGCACGCCGCGCGCGGCAAGCGCCGAAATCTCGGCCGATGGCATCGGCTCGATCACCACGACCCGCTTTGCGTCGAGGCCGCCGGCAAGCCAGCCGGACAGCATCGCGCCGCCCATCTTGCCCGCGCCGGCCAGCGCGATGGTGCCGGTGATGTTTTGCAAATTGCTCACAGCGAGTGTTCCCGTCGTCCCGGCGAAGGCCGGGACCCATAACCACAGGCGGTTCTATTTGATCGCGCTGTTTGCAACAAGCATCGTGCGCCGCAATTGCTGCCTGGGGTTATGGGTCCCGGGTCGCGCTTCGCTTGCCCGGGACGACGGAGGAGGAAACTACGCCTCGCCCGCGGTGTCGAACATCGCGGCTTCCAGCGCTTCCGCAGTCGACTTCCCGGCCCAGACCACGAACTGGAACGAGGGGAAGTAGCGCTCGCAGGCGTGGATGGCGGCGGCGAGCATGGCCTGGCATTGCGCACTGGAGGCGGTCAGGCCGCCGGGCAGCACCAGGGCCTGCCGGTGCATGATCATTCCGGTGTGGGTCCAGAGATCGAAATGCCCGACCCACAATTGCTCGTTGATGCCGGCGATCAGCCGCTGCACCTCGCCCTTGCGCGCATCCGGGATTTTCATGTCGAAGGCGCAGGCCAGATGCAGCGCCTCGATCTCGCCCATCCAGGTGAAGGAGAGCTGGTAATCGGTCCAATCGCCCTTGGAGACGATGGTGACCTCGTCTTCGCCCGAGCGTTCGAACGCCCAGTTGTTATCGGACGCAATATCCTCCACCACGGCGAGCGGGTGCTTATGTGAATCGACGATGCCTTCGAGCAGGGACATGCCGTCTCGACCTTCTTCTTTTCAAAGTCTTTGTTGATACGCAGGCGCGTCGGTTAAATCGCGCGCTTCTTACCGGCTGCACTCCCGAACGGTACCGGGCCTGCGCCGATCAACTGATGTGATTTGCGGAATCCGCGCAACCGCGCCCGCGGCGATTCCACAACATGTGAGCAGCCGTCCACAGCGCATTGGTTAACAGAAGAACAAACCGGAATCGGATCGGTGCCGGTAGGAACTTGTTAACTTTTTGGCGCGGGGGATTTTTGATTCGGTTTGTCCTCCGCCTCGCCCCGTTCTTCACGGGGAGAGGCCGACGCGCAACGCGCGGCGGGTGAGGGGATGTCTCCGCGAATCCGACTCGTGGAGAGACCCCTCACCCCGACCCTCTCCCCGTGAAGAACGGGGAGAGGGAGAGCAACTCGCCAGCAGCGAGAGAAGGGGCAGCCTGGCTTCCCGCCTCGCGTTCCCGGCATGGGCACCATGAGCATTTTCCCGACCAAACCGGCTTGCCCAGCGCAATGGTGTTGTTCATATTTCCACCCAGGTCAGCTCATTCCGGGCCGGCCGATGTTCTCAGGGCGGGGTGGAAGTCCCCACCGGCGGTAAGGGCGATGAGCCCAAGCCCGCGAGCGCCTTCCCTCACTTGAGGGAAGGGTCAGCAGATTCGGTGCAAATCCGAGGCCGACGGTTAAAGTCCGGATGGAAGAGAACGGTTGCGGTGACCCGTGCGCCTTTCCGCGCGCGGGGCTCGTCGTTCCGTAGGCCCTGATTCTGGTCCTGAAAGAGGAAAGCCATGAATCAGATGTTGCAAGATACGCAAGTCCAAGACTCCCAAACTACCGAAAACGGCGCTCCGGTTGAGCCGCCGCAGCGGCCCGAGCATCCGCGCTTTGCAAAGCCGCAGCGGGTTGCCTTTGTGCAATCCGCCTGGCATCGCGACGTGGTGATGGAGGCGCGGATCGCCTTTCTTGACGAAATCGAGGCGCGCCACATTCCGCGCGAGCGGGTGGACATTTTCGAAGTGCCCGGCTCGTTCGAGATTCCGTTGCATGCGCAGCTGCTCGCCAAGACGCGGCGCTACACGGCAATCGTCGCCGCCGGTCTCGTGGTCGATGGCGGCATCTATCGCCACGAATTCGTCGCCGACACCGTGATCAAGGCGCTGATGGATGTGCAGCTGCGCACCGAGGTGCCGGTGTTCTCGGCAGTGCTGACGCCGCAGCAGTTCCATGAGAGCCAGGCGCATTTCGATTTCTTCCGCAAGCATTTCGCCACCAAGGGCATCGAGGTTGCGGAAGCCTGCGCCAACACATTGCTCAGCCTGGAGCGGCTGCGCGGCCAGGTCGCAGCCGGCATCGTGGCGGGCTCATAGGGCTGGGTCGCCGCGCCACAATCCATTGATTGTCTTTCCCGCCGCCGCGTTGATAAACTCGGCGGCGGGAGGAGGCTTGCCCGTGGCGACGGGTGAGCCTGAAAAGATCATGTTCGAAGGACACGATCCCTATCTCGTGGCGCTCTCGGTGGCGATCGCGATCCTGGGCGGCTATACCGGTTTTGCGCTGGCTGCGCGCGTGCGCAGTGCGGCAGGCGTCAGCCGCCGCGCGCTGCTCGCTGGCGCCGCCGCCTTTCTCGCCGTCGGCATCTGGACCATGCATTTCGTCGGCGTGCTCGCCGCCCCGATCCCGTCCGACACGGTCTATCTCGTGCTGCCGACCATGATCTCATTCCTGATCTGCGCGCTGGTGGTCGGCATTTCCCTGTTCTTTGTCTCGATCGGCGAGCCGTCTCTGCTCCGCGTGGTGTCGTCAGCCGTGTTGCTCGGGCTCGGCATTGTCAGCATGCATTATGTCGGCATCCACGGGCTGTCGGGCGATTTCGCCATTCGGCATGACGGCACCATGGTGGCGCTGTCGGTCCTGGTCGCGATTGTTACGGCCTATGGGGGCTTGCGCGCTTTCCTGGCGCGGGCCGACGGCGTCCGCCTGATTGCAAGCGCGGTCGCCTTTGGCGTTGCCGTGTCCGGCATGCACTACACCGCGATGTATGGCATGCACTTCGTGCCGTTGTCGGCCGCCAACCAGCATCATCACCTCGCCGGTGGCCTCGCGGCTTCGCCGCAAATCCTTTCGATCGTGGTGGCCGTGCTGTGTTTTGTGATCGCCGCCGGCTTCCTGCTGTCGCTGGTGCCGGAGCCGCGCCGCCAGGTCGCGTCAGCGCCGGTCGAACAGGCGGTCGCGCTGCCGCCGGCCCCGGTGGTGCTGGCGGCTGAGCCCGCGCCCGCAGCCATGGCTGCGCCACGGCTGATGCCGGCGCCGCTCGGCGGGCTCGGTCAGCCGCCCCGGCCGGCACCCGTGCCACGACTGCCGATTGAGGGCGCCGATGGCACCCATTTCATCGATGCCGCCGATATCCGCAGCGTGCGCGCCGACGCACATTACACCCGCGTCCATGACGGCACGCGGGAGCGGATGTGCCCGTGGTCGATCTCGGAAGCCGAAGCGCAGCTTGATCCCGGCCTGTTCGTCCGGGTGCACCGCAGCCATATCGTGGCGATCCCGCATGTCACCCTGGTCCGCAAGGAGGGTGACGGCGCCATCATCGAGCTCGACGGCCCCACCCCCCACCGTGTCCCGGTCAGCCGTGCCAAGATCGCCGAGGTGAAGGCAAGGCTGGGGCTTGCCAAGCCGCGCAACGGGCACGTGGCGCGGTCGACCTTGTCGCCTTCGACCTAGGAAAGCGCGCCACGAGCGCGATGCTGATCGATGTGCCCTCGCCCCTTGTGGGAGAGGGCAGCTCCATCGTTTACCTCAACCTCGTCTGGGTGAGGGGTCTCTCTCCACACTCCCGATGCGGAAGCAGACCCCCTCACCCTCACCCGGTTTCAATGCTTCGCATTGAAACCACCCTCTCCCACAAGGGGCGAGGGTACAGCGGCGCGAGCGGTTACATTAGGTCGCGCTCCCTGACGCAATTCGTGCGTCATCCGCCGCAACTCGTGCGAATTTCGTATCTCCGTGCCAGCAGCGTTGCGAGCCGCCAACTGCAGGGACAGCGTCCCGCCCAACGTCCGCACGACCAACGCGCGCAAATCGCGAAGGGAGGAGACCATGATTCCTGGTCCATTCAGCTATCACCGGCCCGACAGCGTGGGCGATGCAATAAAGCTGCTGGCCTCGCTGGGGGAGGAGGCGCGTCCGCTCGCCGGCGGACACAGCCTGATCCCGATGATGAAGCTCAGGCTTGCCACGCCCGGCCATCTCATCGATCTGCATGGCGTCGCCGGGCTCAAGGGCATCCGCCGCGACGGCAGCAGGATCGTGATCGGGGCGATGACGACCCAGCACGAGCTGCTCGCCTCCGACGAGATCAGGACCTCGCTGCCGATCCTGCAGGAGGCGGCTGCGTTGATCGCCGATCCCCAGGTCCGCTACCGCGGCACGTTGGGTGGCAATGTCGCCAATGGCGACCCCGGCAATGACATGCCGGCGCTGATGCTGACATTGCGGGCGGCCTATCGCCTGGAAGGGCCGAACGGTGCGCGCGAGGTCATGGCCTCCGACTTCTATCAGGGCGCCTATTTCACTGCGCTGGAGCCCGGCGAGATCCTGACCGCCGTTACGATACCCGTACCCGCAGCCGGCCACGGCTACGCCTATGAGAAACTGAAGCGCAAGGTCGGCGATTACGCCACCGCCGCCGCGGCCGTGGTGCTGACCATGTCCGGCGGCAAGGTCGCCTCCTGCGCGATTGGACTGACCAACCTGCATGAGACGCCGCTGCTCGCGATCGACGCCGCCAAGGCCGTCATCGGCACCAGCCTCGATGACGCGAGCCTGAAGAACGCAGCCACAGCGGCACGGGCGATCATGTCGCCCGCGGCCGATGCGCGCGGGCCGGTCGAATACCGAAAACATGTCGGCGGCATCATGGTGACGCGCGCGCTGCAGCGCGCCGCCAGCCGCGCGAAATAGGGGAGGGATCAATGGCAAAAACCCATGTGACCATGAAGGTCAACGGCGCCGAGGTCGAGGGCCTGGTCGAGCCGCGCACGCTGCTCGTGCATTTCATCCGCGAGAATCTGCAGCTCACCGGCACGCATATCGGCTGCGAGACCACCCATTGCGGCGCCTGCACCGTCGACATCGACGGCATGTCGGTGAAGTCCTGCACCATGTTCGCGGTGCAGGCCAATGGCAGTGACATCACCACCATCGAAGGCATGGCCAATGCCGACGGCACGCTGTCGCATCTGCAGGAGGGCTTTCGCCAGATGCACGGCCTGCAGTGCGGCTATTGCACGCCCGGCATGATCGTCCGCGCGCATCGGCTGCTGAAAGAAAATCCGTCCCCCACCGAGGAGGAGATCCGGCAGGGCATCTCAGGCAACATCTGCCGCTGCACCGGCTACCAGAACATCGTCAAGGCGATCCAGTACGCCGCAAGCAAGATCAATGGCGTCGAATTCAAGGAGGCCGCGGAATGAACGACTTAACTCCCACGCGGGAACAACGTACCGCCGCCCTTGAAGGCATGGGCTGCAAGCGCAAGCGGGTCGAAGACATCCGCTTCACCCAAGGCAAGGGAAATTATGTCGACGACGTCAAGCTGCCGGGCATGCTGCATGGCGATTTCGTCCGCTCGCCGCACGCGCATGCGCGCGTCAAATCGATCAACTCGGAGGAGGCGCTGAAGGTCCCCGGCGTGCTCGCGGTGATCACCGCCGAGACGCTCAAGACCGTCAACCTCGCCTGGATGCCGACCCTTGCCGGCGACGTGCAGATGGTGCTCGCCGATGGCAAGGTGCTGTTCCAGAATCAGGAGGTCGCGTTCGTGGTCGCGACGGACCGATACGCGGCTGATGACGGCGTAAGCAAGGTGCAAGTCGAATATGAGCCGCTGCCCGTCCTCATCGATCCCTTCAAGTCGATGGCGCCCGATGCACCGGTGCTTCGCGAGGACCTCGCCGGCAAGACCACGGGCGCGCATGGGCCGCGCAAGCACCACAACCACATCTTCGAGTGGAGCGTCGGCGACAAGGACCTCACCGACGCCGCCTTCAAGAAGGCCGACGTCACCATCAAGGAGCTGATCTCCTATCACCGCACCCATCCCTCGCCGCTGGAGACCTGCCAGTGCGTCTGCTCCTTTGACAAGATCAAGGGCGAGCTGACCATCTGGGGCACCTTCCAGGCGCCGCATGTGATCCGCACAGTGGTCGCGCTGATCGCCAAGTTGCCGGAGCAGAAGATCCATGTGATATCGCCCGACATTGGCGGCGGTTTCGGCAACAAGGTCGGCGCCTATCCCGGCTATATCTGCGCGGCGGTCGCCTCCATCGTGACCGGCAAGCCGGTGAAATGGGTCGAGGACCGCATCGAAAATCTCACCGCGACTTCGTTCGCGCGCGACTATCACATGACGACGGAGATCGCGGCCACGAAAGACGGCAAGGTCACTGGCCTTCGCGTCCACGTGCTCGCAGATCATGGCGCGTTCGATGCCTGCGCCGATCCGTCGAAATGGCCGGCCGGCTTTTTCAACATCGTCACCGGGTCCTATGATTTCCCGGTCGCCCATCTCAGCGTCGACGGCGTCTATTCCAACAAGGCGCCCGGCGGTGTGGCCTACCGTTGCTCGTTCCGCGTCACGGAGGCCGCCTATTGCATCGAGCGCGCCATGGACATCCTGGCGCAAAAGCTCGGGATGGACCCGGCGGAGCTGCGCCTGAAGAATTTTATCCGGCGCGAGCAGTTCCCGTATCATTCCGCGCTCGGCTGGGAATACGATTCCGGTGACTACCACACCGCAATGCGCAAGATGCTGGAGAGTACGGACTACGCGAATTTGCGCAAGGAGCAGGCGGACAAGCGCGCCGCGTTCAGGCGCGGCGAGACCCGGGAGATCATGGGGCTCGGCGTCTCGTTCTTCACCGAGATCGTCGGCGCCGGCCCATCGAAGAACTGCGATATCCTCGGCATTGCGATGTTCGACTCGTGCGAGATCCGCATGCATCCCACAGGTGCGGGCATTGCGCGGATGGGCACCAAGAGCCAGGGCCAGGGTCATGAGACCACCTGGGCCCAGATCATCGCGAGCGAAATCGGCATTCCCGCCGACAACATCATGGTGGAGGAAGGCAACACCGACACCGCGCCCTACGGGCTCGGCACCTATGGCTCCCGCTCAACGCCGGTTGCCGGCGCTGCCATCGCCATGGCTTCGCGAAAGATCAAGGCCAAGGCGCAGATGATCGCCGCCTACAAGCTCGAGGTGCATGAGGACGATCTGGAATGGGACATCGACGGCTTCCGCGTCAAAGGCCTGCCGGAGAAATTCATGTCCATGAAGGACATCTGCTGGGCGGCGTATAACTCGGTCCCACCCGGCATGGAGCCGGGTCTGGAGGCAGTGAGCTATTACGATCCGCCCAACATGACCTATCCGTTCGGCGCCTATCTTTGCGTGATGGACATCGATGTCGATACCGGCGTCTACAAGGTCCGCCGCTTCTATGCGCTGGATGATTGCGGCACCCGCATCAACCCGATGATCATCGAGGGCCAGGTGCATGGTGGTCTGACCGAGGCATTTGCGATCGCGATGGGCCAGGAGATCCGTTATGACGATGGCGGCAATGTCGTCACCGGCTCGTTCATGGATTTCTTCATGCCAACCGCGGTCGAGACGCCGCATTGGGAGACCGATTTCACCGTGACGCCCTCGCCGCATCACCCGATCGGCGCCAAGGGCGTCGGCGAAAGCCCGAATGTCGGCGGCGTGCCGGCGTTTTCCAACGCCGTGAACGATGCCTTCTCGTTCCTCGGCTCGACGCATATCCAGATGCCGCATGACTACTGGCGCAACTGGCAGGCGGCGAAGAGCCTGGGTGTGCTAGCTTGACGTCATTGCGAGCGAAGCGAAGCAATCCAGGGCCACGCATACGACTCTGGATTGCCGCGTCGCTTCGCTCCTTTGCAATGACGGGAAGGCATGGTGAGCATGAAAACCCGTGACGAGATCGCGCAGGCCCTCGCAGCGTGCGGCTACATCGCCGACGCCGAGCTTGCGACCGCGATCTCACTCATGCAGATGCTCAAGCGCCCGCTGCTGTTGGAAGGCGAGGCGGGGGTTGGCAAGACCGAGGTCGCCAAGGCGCTCGCCTGCGTGCATGGCACCGAGCTGATCCGGCTGCAATGCTATGAGGGGCTGGACCAGTCCGCCGCGCTGTACGAATGGAATTACCAGCGGCAATTGCTGGCGATCCAGGCGCATCATGGCGCGGATGCCGATGCGGTTGAGGACCAGATCTTCTCGGAAAAATATCTCCTCGAGCGGCCGCTGCTCGCCTCCATCCGCCGTGAGACCCCGCCGGTGCTGCTGATCGACGAGATCGACCGCGCCGATGACGAGTTCGAGGCGTTCCTGCTCGAGCTGCTGTCGGATTTCCAGGTCTCGATTCCCGAGCTCGGCACCATCACCGCTAGCGCCATCCCGCATGTGGTGCTGACCTCGAACGGCACGCGGGAGCTGTCCGACGCGTTGCGCCGGCGCTGCCTCTATCACTATGTCGACTATCCCGATGTCGAGCGCGAGGCGCGCATCATCATGGCGCGGATCGACGGCGCCTCCGCCTCGCTGTCGCTACAGATCGCGCGGATGCTGGAGGGCGTGCGGAAGGAGGAGCTGCGCAAGGTGCCTGGCGTGGCCGAGACGCTGGATTGGGCCGCGGCGCTGGTCGGGCTTGACGTCCGCGACCTGCATGACGCGCCGGAGACGGTCTACGAGACCATGATGTGCCTGCTCAAGACCAGAGAGGATCGCGCGCGCGTCACGCGCGAGGTCACTGAACGCATATTGGGGAAGGTCGCATGAGCTGCTGCGGCGACCATCCCACGTTTGAGGAGATCGACCAGGTGTCGCGCCTGGTCGCGCAAAAACTGTCCGCGTTTCTGAAGACGCTTCGCGACAACGGCTTTGCGGTGGGGCTCGCGGAAGGGCGCGATGCGGCTACGCTAATGGCCTCGGGTTATGTCGGCAAGCCCGGCCTGCTGCGTTCGGCGTTGAAACACCTGTTCTCGGCGCGCAAATCGGATTGGGATAAATTCGACGGATTATTCGATGCGTTCTGGCTCGGAAAGCGCGTGCGCTCGCGCTCGATGACATCGGGGGCGGCGAAAACAGCCAGTAGCCCGTCGCTGAAGAATCTGCAGGACGGCGGCACGATCAGCGGTCAGTCCGCGACGGATCAGGTGCCATCGACCGAGGATGGACCGGAGGGCCGCGGCGGCGAGGGTCGCATGGAGGGGGCTTCGCGCGCCGAAAATCTCGCCGAGGTCGATTTCCGCAAGCTTGCCGATCCCGAGCAGGCGGCGCAGGCCCATGACGCAGCCGAGCGGCTTGCGAAAGCGATGCGCACCCGGCTGACGCGGCGCGATCTCGCGCGGCGGCACGGTTATCGGCTCGATCTCCGGCGTACCATTCACCGCAACATCAGCCATGGCGGCGTGCCGATTTCGCTCGTCAAGCGGCAGCGCAAAGACAAGCCGCTGCGGCTGGTCGTGCTGCTCGATGCCTCCGGCTCAATGAGCATGTATACGGGCGTGTTCCTGCGCTTCATCCACGGCGTGCTTGACGAGTTTCGCGAGGCCGAGGCGTTCCTGTTTCACACGCGCCTCGCCCACGTCTCTGGCGCGATGAAGGAGCGGGATGCGGCGCGCGCGCTCGATCGTCTTTCGATCCTGGCGCAAGGGGCCGGTGGCGGCACCCGGATCGGCGAAAGCCTTGCGACGTTCAACCGCCATCACGCGGCGCGGGTGATCCATTCGCGGACCTGCGTGATGATCGTCTCCGACGGCTATGAGACTGGGGATGCCAACCTGCTCGGCCGCGAGATGGGGCGCCTTGCAAAACGCTGTCGCCGCATCGTCTGGCTCAACCCGATGGCGGCCTGGCAGGGCTATGTGCCGGTCGCCGCCGGCATCAAGGCCGCGCTGCCGCATGTCGACCTCTACGCGCCGGCCAATACGCTGAAGAGCCTGGTTGCGCTCGAACCCTATCTTGCGAGGCTATGAGCATGATGCGGAAAAGTGGACCGGTTGTCCGAATAGATCATGCTCCAAAGGAGAAGCCATGCTCAAGGAGAAGCCATGGGTGCCCATGTCGAGGTGATGGACCTGGTTGCACAGATGAAGGCCGAGGAACGCGCCTTCGTGCTGGCAACCGTGGTGCGCACGGTCTCGGTGACCGCGGCCAAGGCTGGCGCAAAAGCGATCATCGCGCCTGACGGCACCATCGTCGCGGGCTGGATCGGCGGCGGCTGTGCCCGCGGCGCGGTGCTGAAGGCGGCGCGCGAGGCACTCGCCGATGGCGAGCCGCGCATGGTCTCGGTGCAGCCGGAGGATCTGCTCACCGAGCTCGGCGTCAAGGCGGGCGAGAGCCGGCAGGGGGTACGCTTTGCCGCCAATTTCTGCCCGAGCCAGGGTACCATGGATATTTTCGTCGAGCCGGTGCTGCCGCATCCCTCGCTCGTGATCTTCGGTGCGAGCCCGGTCGCGCTATCGCTGGCTGCACAGGCCCGCCAGCTCGGCTACCACGTGACGCTTGCCGCGCCTGTGGCCGACCGTCCGGCTGTCGTCGAGGCAGATATGCTGATCGACGGCTTTGCGGTCGGCGAACTGCATCAGGCGAAACGCTTTGTCGTGGTGTCCACGCAAGGCAAAGGCGATGAGGCCGCGTTGCGCGCGGCGCTTGCGATCGAAGCCGCCTATCACGCCTTCGTCGGCAGCCGCCGCAAGATGGCAGCCTTGCGCGAGAAGCTGCTGGCGCAAGGCGGCGCGGCCTCCGCGCTTGCCGCGGTCAGGGCGCCTGCCGGCCTCGATCTCGGCGCCATCACACCGGAAGAGATCGCGATGTCGATCTTAGCCGAGATGACGCAGGAGCGCCGCCGGGGCCAGCGCGGCTAGCTCGCGCTGTGGGCGGAGGGATTGAGAACGGCGGCCTTGGCGTAGCCTGCAATCAGCTCGTAGCCGGTCTGGTTCGGATGCAGGGCATCGAACATCGCTGATCGTTTCCAGCTGCGGCCGAACAGCGTCCAGACGTCGATGAAGGGAACGTTGGCCGCATAGGCGAGCTTCTTCATATTGGTGACGTAGGCCTCCTGTGCGACGTAGGACGGCAAATAGTCGGGCTTGGACGGCACGCCGCTCATCAGGATCACGTCGCACTTCACTGCCCGCAGCGCCTCGATCACCGTCATCATGTTTGCCGTAACGGTTGGCAGCGGCGTGTGATTGTCCCAGTCGTTGACCTGGCCGGCCTGGAAGATCACGAGGTTCGGCGCAATTGCAGCCACGGCCGGCAACGTGCTCCAGGGATAGGTGTTGACCACGAAGTCCGCGCTTTCCCAGCGGCAGCCGCCAAGATTATAGACCGACACTTCCTTGATCGCGGAGTTGTAGACCCGCAGTCCGGTCAGATAGACATCGGCTTCATTGTTCCCGGTCCGCTGCAGGTTGATCGTGTGAAGGCCGCGCGGGCAATGGACGGTCGCCTTCAGGAAGGCATTGGGGCCGGCGCAGTTCACGCGCGCCAAGGGCGGTCCGCCATCGACGTCGATGGTGAACGCGCCATTATCGGGAGATTGCGCGTACCAGACCTCGATGGTGTCGATCGGGTTGGTGGGCGTGAAGGAATGCGAAGCGGAGGTTGGCACGTCCTGGAAGAAGCCGCCGCACAGCGTGCCGGAGGCCTTGATGGTGGTGGTGGTCCAGCCCGCGCGGTTCAGCCTCGCGTCGAAACTGTGCATGTCTCCCGCATTGGCAGTGACATTGTTGTCGCCCCAGACGCTCGACCAGCTGCCGTTGGGAATGAGCTTTGCCAGTTGCGTAGGCCATGACAGACTCTTGGCGTTGGAGGCGAGATCATCACCGGCAGCGCCTTGCCCGGCCACGGTGGAATCGCCGAGGCAGCCGATAACGGCATTGGCTTGGCCGCGCTGCTGCGCCGTCAGCGCCGCCTTCCAGTTGGCGAGGTTCGTGCCGGTGAAATTGTGAAATCCGACCGGCAGGCGGTCGTCGGCGCCAACATCGGACCCTGTGCCGGGCTTGGGCGCTGCGCTCTGGCCGGGCATCGCCGCGCCGGCTGATTTGGCCAATTGTGTGTAGGCCAGCAGTGCCGCCGTGGCTGTGATGAAGTCCCGGCGCCGCATCATCGGGCTCCCGCCCTGGAGGGCCACGCCGCGGCGAAATCGGGCAAGCTGATAATCGACCTGGGCATCAAACCACTGGGCAACCGGTGCATCGCGATTTTCCGAAGCTGTTGAAAACGCTGGATACAGGTATATTCTTATCGTGGAACAGGCGGAGCTCGTTGAGGGCTTGGTCGGGAGGCTTCTCCTGATCTATACCCTCAAGTAGGAGCTTTTGTCAGGTTAAAGGACGTCAAGAAATGGCCTCGGTCGTTGCTCGGCGACGAGGCCTTTTCCTTGTGGTCGCGGCCTCGCGGCCTCCGGTTCACGACATCCATCGCCCCGACCAACAGGGCAAGTCAGGCGGCCAAGGCATATGCAATGTCGTTTCACCACGGCCAATAGCGGGGGTCATCTCCAAGTAGCGGTCGGAGATGTCACAGCCGCGCCAGGCATCACTTGGTCTTGAGCGGGATCCGGGGCGCGCTGTGATGCAACTCTATCATCCCGATCTGAAGGATCCGGCAAACGTCCACAACAACGCGGGCACCTCGCTTCGGACACCGCTGCTGCTTCTCCTCTTGTCCCTGAGCCTCATTGCCGGGGTTTGGTCCTGGCTGGGAACCCCGGTGACGCTGGAGGTCGCGCCAATCGATGCCGCCCAAAAAGTCGATTGCGTGTCCTATGCGCCGTTCCGCGAGGGGCAGACCCCGTGGAACTCGCAGGTGGTCATCAGCGAGGCTCAGATCGCCGACGATCTCGCCCAGCTCGCCACTATATCGAAATGCGTCCGCGTTTATTCCATCGAGAACGGGCTTGATAAGGTGCCGGAGCTGGCGGCGAAGGTGGGCCTCAAGGTCATTCTCGGCGTGTGGATCGGCCGCAATCCTCGGAAAAATGCCGAGCTGATCGACAGCGCAGCGGAGTTGGCAAAACAGCACCCCGGCGTGATCAACTCCGTCATCATCGGCAGCGAAGTGTTGCTGCGCGGCGAGATGACGGCGCAGGCGCTGCGAAACACCATCCGCGCGGCCAAGCCCAAGTTCAACGTTCCCGTCGGCTATGCCGAGGTTGAGGAGTTCTGGCTGCGCGACCCGGAGATCGCCGAGGACGCCGATTTCGTTGCCGTCCACGTTCTGCCCTATTGGGAAGACGCCCCGGTCCGCGCCGAGGATGCTGCGCGCCATGTGGATGACATTCGCAAGGAGATGGTTCGTGCCTTTCCGGGCAAGGAAGTTCTGGTCGGCGAGGCAGGGTGGCCGAGCCAGGGCCGCATGCGCGACCACGCGCTGCCGTCCCGCATCAACCAGGCGCGCTTTTTTTCCGAGCTGCTCACGCTCTCGCGGCAGGAAGGCTTCCGCGTCAATCTGTTCGAGGCCTACGACGAGCCGTGGAAGCGGCAGTGGGAAGGCACCGTCGGCGCCCATTGGGGCCTGCTCGACGGCATCAGCCGGCAGCTGAAATACGCTGAAGGAGCTGCGGTCAGCAACTTTCCATGCTGGAAGCTGCAGATGGGGGCCGGCCTTGCGCTCAGCCTCGCGACCTTCGCTGCCGCCTTGGTGGCGCGAAGGGGAGGACGACCGGCAGGCGTCACGCCATGGCTTGCTGTGGCGATCTTCGCGACATCCGGCGGACTCCTGGTCGGCCTCGCCGCGGAAAAGGCGATTGACGAGAGCTATGGCTTTGACGGCGGGCTGTTGCAGGCCCTGCTGCTCGCCGCAGCCGTTATCCTGCCGCTGCTCTGCGCCAATGCGGTGATGACAGGGCAGCCGCTGCCGGCCTTTGTCGACCTGTTCGGTCCGCGCGGTGGTCGTGCCCGGTCCTGGCCGGTGCTGATCTTCGGATCGGTCCTGTCGGTTGCGATCCTGGCCGCGACCGAGACCGCACTCGGCCTTGTGTTCGATGCGCGCTCGCGTGATTTCCCGTTCGCCAGTCTCACCATGTTCGCGGTGCCGCTCTGGACCGTGACGCTTCTCAACCCGCGCAACTCCGCGACCTGCCGCGTTGCGGAAGCCGTGTTCGCGGGCCTATTTCTGTCGAGCGCGCTGTTTATTGCCATCAACGAAGGCATTCGCAACTGGCAGTCGCTGTGGACGTCGGCGGCGTTCCTGTTGCTCGGCATCAGCCTGGCGCCGCCGCGCACGCTCCTCGCCGTGAGCATGATCGGGGATGGCATCCTGTTCAGGCTGCTCGGCAAGCAGTCGCGCGTGGTCCAGGGCGTGGGGCTCGAGTCTCTCGCGCAGCCGGCGCCGCAGGCTGGTGCAGCCGCGAGCTTGGCGACGGCGTCATCGCGAATGGAACGCGACAAATAAATCTCTGTCGTGATGCAACCGTCCGGGATGTGAAAACATGGTGTTGAACGGGATCTCGCGGCGCTATTTTGCCGGGTGTGCAGCATGGGCTGCGCTCCGGGCGTCGGCGCCGGCGCAAGCCGCACACAGGCGAAGCGCGCCAGGGGAGTCCGGGAGCGCGCCGGGCTTTCCCCGCGACTTCATCTGGGGCACGGCGACCTCCGCCTATCAGATCGAAGGGGCCGTGAACGAAGACGGAAGAGGGCCGTCGATCTGGGACAGTTTCACACATCGGCAAGGCACCATCGAAGACGGCAGCAATGGCGATGTCGCCGACGATCATTATCGCCGCTACAAGGACGATTGCAAGCTGATGAAGTCGCTGGGCACCAAAGCCTATCGCTTCTCCATCGCCTGGCCGCGCATTTTTCCGCAAGGTTCGGGCGCCGCGAACGCCAAGGGTCTGGATTTTTACAACCGGCTCGTCGACCAGCTGCTCGCGAGCGGCATCGAGCCTTATGCGACTCTCTATCATTGGGACCTGCCGCAGGCGCTGCAGGATCGCTTCGACGGCTGGCGCTCGCGCGACACCGCAAAAGCATTTGCCGACTATGCCGGCTACGTCACGGAGCGCCTGAGCGACCGCGTGAAGCACTTCTTCACCATCAATGAGTGCTCGCGGCTGGTGCATCTCGGGCACGGGCTCGGAATCGACGCGCCCGGGCTCAAGCTGTCGCAAGGCGAGCAGAACCAGGTCCGGCATCATGTCGCGCTGGGACACGGCCTTGCCGTGCAGGCGATCCGCGCGCGTGCGCGGCGGCCCGTCAAGGTGGGACCGGCCGAAAATCTCGTGGTCTGCATCCCCGTCATAGATACGCCCGCGAATATCCGCGCTGCGGAGATCGCAACCCGCGAGCTCAATGCCGGCTATCTGACGGTGATGCTCGAGGGGCGCTATACGGCCGCTTATCTGGCCGACGCCGGCAGGGACGCTCCGCAATTCGCCGCGGAGGATCTGCGCGTCATCTCGTCGCCGATCGATTTTCTCGGCCTGAATATCTACAAGCCCGATCATTATATCGTCGCGGCCGACAATCCCCGTGGCTTTGCGCTGGCGCCGTTCCCGGCATCGTTTCCGCATATGGACCCGCCCTGGCTGATGGTCGGACCGGAAGCGATGTATTGGGCGCCACGCCACGCCGCGCGGCTCTGGAACGTAAGGTCAATCTACGTCACCGAGAACGGCACATCGGCCACCGATGCGCCCGACGCGGACGGCAACATCTACGACCTCGATCGCATCATGTATCTGCGCAACTATCTCTCTCAGCTGCAGCGCGCGACCGCCGAGGGGATTCCTGTCGCCGGCTATTTCCTCTGGAGCCTGCTCGACAATTTCGAATGGGCGGACGGTCTGAAGAAGCGCTTCGGCCTCTACCGCGTCGATTTCGAAACCCAGCGCCGCACGCCAAAGCTGAGCGCCGCCTTCTATCGCGAGACTATCCGGCGCAACGCAGTGGCGTGATTCCCAATCGACCCAGACATGCCACTGTCGTCCCGGCGAAAGCCGGGACGATACCGCGGAATCTATCTGTGGCATTCGGTGGCAGACGATCGTCGTAAAACCACTCCCTGGGGTTATGGGTCCCGGCTTTCGCCGGGACGACGAAGAGCGTTTAGCGTCCGCGCACCACCCCATACACCGCGCGCTCGAACGCATCCAACGCCTGCAGCACCGTCGCATCCGCAAACGGTAAAATCTGCGTCATGAACACGCCCGCGACTTTGGCCGATGGATCGAGCCAGTAATAAGTGTTGTTGAGGCCGGCCCAGGCGAGGCTGCCGGCGCTGCGGCCCGCGGGGGAGGCTGCGGTGTTGATCAGGAAGGTCAGGCCCCATTTCTTGACCACGCCCGGCATCAGGTCGACCGGGTTCGACAGAATCGGATTGAAGGTCGGCAGCGGTTCGACGTCAAGCGCACCCATATGGTTGTCGCCCATCAGCGCGACGGTCTCGGGCTCGAGGATGCGCGCGCCGTCGAGCTCGCCGCCGTTCATGAGCGCGCGCAGGAAACGCAGATAGTCAGGCGCGGTGGAGTAAAGTCCGCCGCCACCGGGGAAGAACTCGCGCGTCGCCTCGTCGATCGGCGGGCTTGCGATCACCTCAAGCGTGCCGTCGGCTTTGCGGGCGTGAACGGCCGCGAGCCGGTTGTCCCAGGCGGGACGTGCAATGTAGCTCGTATCGCGCATGCCGAGCGGCTCGAGGATGTGCCGCTGCAAATAGCTTTCGAGGTCGAGGCCGCTTGCCGCTTCGATCATGCGGCCGACCATCTCGATATTGACGCCATATTCCCAGCGTTCGCCGGGATCGCGCACCAACGGGATATCGAGCGCAGCCAGCTTGGCCGTGCGCATCGCAGGCACCTCTTTGTCCCTGGCATAGCGGGCGATCTTTTCGTTCCAGATATCGTAGGCAAAACCCGCAGTATGGGTGAGGAGATGGCGCAAGGTGATGTCGGTGCGCGGCGGCCGCATGACCGGGCCGGATGCATCGAAGCCGGTGAGGACCTGGACCTTGCCCAGCAAAGGCAGGATCTCCTTGGCGGGCTGGTCCAGCGCGAGCTTCCCTCGCTCGACCAACTGCATCGCCGCAGCCCCCGTGATCGCCTTTGTCATCGAGGCGATGCGGAACACGGAATCGGCGGTCATCGGCGCAGGTGAGCCTGCACTTCTCTGCCCCGCCGCACCCTCGAAGATGACACCTTCCCTGGTCGCGACCGCTGCCGCGATGCCGGGAATCTTGTCGGCACCGACCGCCGCGTCCAGCGCCCGTTGAATAGGCCCGATATCAGGCATGATGCCTCCCCGAATTATTCTGCGGGGTTGATAGCCGATTGCGGCGGCAGCGACTACCGCCACGCATGCCGTCGGGGGATGCGTTCTTTCAGCTTGCGGGCCACGAGCCGCGCTGATGTCCTAGGACTGCTCGTCCTTCTCCCACGGCGCCTGCGCCTTGGCGAAATTGCGCCAGGCCTCCCGCAGGCGGGCCTCAGTGCTCACCATCGAAGAGGCCTGCCAGCCGGCGATCGCGGCTGCGGCGACGCGGCTGTCAGGCGTTTCCATGCCAAGTCCCGACAGCAGTGAGGCGGTGGTTGCCATGTCGTTATAGGAGCCGAGCTCTTCCTGCAGCTCGATCAGCCGCTCGCGGAAGCGTTTGACCACCTTGCCCTCGCCGCACAGAGGCAAGAGGAAGTCGGTGCCATAGCGCAGCTTCTTCACGGCGAGGCGCACGCGATGCCGTTCCTCCGGGTTCATCGATTTGAGACGACGGCCGCGCTTGACCACCTTGGCGTATTGCGCAGCCAGCGTTCGTTGCGCAAAGGCGATGGCGGGCTCGGTCAGTTCACTGAGGTTTTGCGACGAGATGTCGCTGCGCCAGCCGCGGGCCTCGATCCAGGCGCCCAGGTTGAGCAGGAACTTTGCGCAACGTTGGTCGGCCAGCACGACGCGCACCTTGTGGTAAGCGGCCGCGCGGCGCCTCTCCGCAACCTCTTCCAGTGCGTCGAACCCTGTGACGGATGGACAGCCCTTGGCAATGCTCGGCAAAGTCTCGGTCTGGAAAATATCCCACTCGCGGGCGGCTGTGAGACTGGAAGCCAGCCATTTCGCCTCGGAGCGCAGCATTTCCAGCTTGGAGAGCGAACTCACCGAGCGCATCAGATGCAGCGCCGAGCGCAAGCGACGCAGTGCGACGCGCAACTGGTGCACGCCCTCGAGGTCGCGGCCGTCCTCGGCCGCGGGCAGCGATTGCAACAGATGGTGCAGGCAGGCGCGCAGGATCCGCGTCAACGCATCGTCGAGCGGGACCGATGGATCGAGCCGCAGCTTGCGCGGCTTGGGTGCCGTTGGCGGCGCCCCTTCCGCGAGATCGAAGCCGCGTTCGGATTTGGCCTGGATCGACGGCCGCACGGGTCCGTGCTCGGCAAGCTGCAACGCAAGCTCGTAGATCGCGCCGGCGCCGCCGGCCTTGAGCTCAAGTTCGATCTCGCTCACGGGCAGCGTGCGCTCGCCCGCTTTCAACAGGCCGTGGTCGAAGGCGACCTCGACTGTGCCGGACGGCAAATCGACTAGGCGCTGATGCCGGTGGATGTCCGACGTGAAGACGGGCTCGAGCGGTTCGAGATCGGCGAGCAGTTTGGCCGGGATGAAGGGGGCTGCCAGCGCGACATCGGCCACGATCGACGGCACGCTCGCTTCCCACTCGCCGCGGGTGAGCGGATCGTCGCTGCATTCCGTTTTCACGGTCTGCGTAAATCGCGCGCCGCTTTGACGGACGCGCAGAGTCAAGCCCTCGCGGCGAAGCGTCCGCTCGGGCGTGTCATAATAGACGGTCTTGAAGTGCTTGCGGCTGCCCTTGCTGCGGGCGTTGTCCGCGATGATCGGCGCCTGGTTGAATTCAGCGAGCCGATCGGGATCGACGACAAGCTTGAGCTCGATCTCGGTGTCTGCCGGCGCCGCCTCGTGCTGCCGCACAACATCGGATGGAGTCGGCCTGCGACGCGGACGGTTTGCCGCGGCGGCCTGCGCATCAGCCGGGTCCGTCGTCTCCGATGGCTTGCTCGTTGTGACGTCGTTTTCCATCCCTTGCTTATCCGACGGGACGGGGTTGGCAGGGTTGAGCCCTGTCAAGGCGCGCGCATTTGCGCCGCCGAGCTTGATCGCATCGGTTTCTGACATGAAGATTCTGTGATGGTCTTGTGACACTTCATATAACACACGGGCGACTCCCTGCAAAGCTGCAGTGGCACTGCACAATGCAAATTGAAGGGAGTGTCGTCTGACATAAAATTCTATCGGCTGTCCGCAGGTGAAACGAATTTCGTGAGTTGTTTCAACGTCTCGTCGTCCTAGCGAACGCGATGGCGAGGAAACTATCCACCCTTCACCGCGCCCGCGGTCAACCCCGCAACGATCTGCCGCTGCGCGAACCCGTCAACAGCAATACTGGAAACGTGACGATCAGCGCCGCGGCGGCGAGCGGACCCCAGCTCAACTGATCGAAGGAGATCATATTGTAGACAGCAACCGGCAGTGTGCGCGTTTCACGCCCGGCAAGCACAATGCCGAACACAAAATTGTTCCAGGAAAAAATCACCGAAAGAATGAAGGCAACGGCCAGCCCCGGCTTCGCAACGGGAAGCGCGACATGTCGGAACACCTGCCAGCGCGTGGCCCCGTCGATGGTCGCGGCTTCCTCGAGCTCCAGTGGCGTGGTCTCGAAATAGCCGATCATGATCCAGATCACGATCGGCACGGTGATGACGAGGTGAATGATGATCTGCGGCAGCAGCGTGCCAAGCAAGCCGAACCACTGGAACATCAGAAACAGCGGAATGAGATAGGACAGGCCCGGCGTAATGCGCGCAATCAGGATCACGACCGCCGACCTGTGCGCGGCCATTCGCGCAATGCCATAGCCTGCGGGCACGCCGACCAGCATCGCGAGCGCCGTCGCCGACCCTGTCACGATCAGGCTGTTGAAGAAATAGGTGACGAAGCGGTTTGACGAGAGCACGTCCGCATAGTTCTTCCAGGCGAAATGCTCGGGGATGAACACCGGCGGATAGGCGGCGTTGTCGATCTCGAATTTCACCGAGAGCGAAGCCATCCAGAGAAAGAACAGGATCGCCGGCGAGACGATGACGAACACGGCGAATGCAATGCCGACCTTGCCGAGGATCTGACGCGCGCTCATGCGCCGCCTCCGATCTCGGTCCAGAGCGTGCGCTGGCGCAGATAGAGCAGCACGGCCGCGAGTGCGACGATCAGCGCAAAGAACACCACGGCAATCGCCGAGCCATAGCCGAGGTCGTAATAGACGAAAGCGACGCTATAGAGATACAGGTTGATGGTCTCCGAGGCGGAGCCGGGACCTCCTTGCGTGATCGCGAAGATCGTATCGAAACTCTTCACGGCATCGATGGTGCGGATCATCGCGGCGATGAACAGGAACGGCGTGATCAGGGGCAGGGTGATGTAACGGAACATCTGCCAGTGCGTGGCGCCGTCGATCTTCGCGCTTTCATAAGGCTCGGTCGGAATCGCCGCGATGCCGCCAAGCACGATCAGCATGACGAGTGGCGTCCAATGCCAAGTCTCGACCAGCACCAGCGACGGGATCACGGTCGCGGGATGAAACACCCAGAGCTGCGGCGTGATGCCGACCAGGGAGAGCAGATAGTTCAAGACGCCGAGTTGCGGGTGAAACATCATGGTCCACACCAGCGCGACCGCAACGGGCGTTGCCATCATCGGCATGATGAACACGGCGCGCAGGGCACCGCGGAACGGAAATTTGATGTGGAAGATCACCGCGGCCAGCGTGCCGAAGATCATGGGCAGCACGACCGATAGCGCGGTGTAGTACAGCGTATGTCCGATCGCTTCGATGAAGCGCGGATCGGTCGGCAGCCGCAGGTAATTGGCGAGCCCAACGAATGTTGTGGGCGAACCGACCTTCCACTCATTGAGGCTCATCCAGATCGTGAACACCCAGGGGAATACGATCACCGCCAGCACGATGATCAGCGCCGGCAGCACGAATGGCCAATAGGACCGCTGCCGCAACTGCTGTTCCGGCAGCGGCTCGGTCTTGGCCGCCGCCGGATTTGCCTCGCTGATGGTGCTCACGCCTTCTCGCTGCGCTCCAGGATGGGGCGATATTGCTCATGCGCCTTTTTCAGCTCGGTCGCAGGATCGGCGCCGGACAACGTCGCGGTCAGCGCAGCGCCGACGATGTCGCGGAATTCGGCGACCGGGATCACCACGGGCAATCCGAGCTTGCTGATCTTGGCGGAATCGATGACCGACTGCAGCCACTCTTTCGGCAGCTTGACGCCGGCCTGAACCTCGGGGTCATTGAGCACCGAGTTGCGGAACGGCACGCCGCCGCCGGCTTGCACCAGCCGTGCGCCCTGTTTCTTCGACACCACCCATTGGCAGAGCAGGTAGGCGGCTTCCTTGTTCTTGCAGGCTGCCGCGATGCCGATGCCATCGCCGTACGTGGCGGAGTATTGGCCCTTGGGGCCGGCGGGCACGACCGTGTAGCCGACTTTTCCGACGACGCGCGAGGCGGTCGGATCTTCCAGCGGCGGCGCCCAACCGACGCCGTCGATCCACATCGCCGAGCGCCCCTGGGTGAATGAGGCCATCGACTCCATCCAGTTGAAACCGGCAACGCCCGGCGGCGCACATTTGGTCAGGAGCTTCTGGTAGAGCTTTGTCGCCTCGATCGCCTCGGGACCATCGGTGAGGATATTGCCCTTGGCGTCGAGAAACTCGCCGCCATAATCGAGATAGAAGTTGGTCCACAGCGTCATGTTGGCGTTGCGCAGACCGCGGCCGACAAAGCCGAAGGTGCCCTTCTTGGGATCGGTGAGTTTCTCCGCCGCGTCCACCATCTCATCGAGTGTCTTGGGCACGCTGATGCCCTTCTCGGCGAACATCTCCTTGTTGTAGTAGAGGATGAAGTAGTCGACCGACCACGGCAGCGACAGCATCCGGCCCTTATCATCCTTGGCGTAGGCGAGGCCTGCGGCCGAGAAATCGCTTTCAGTGAGGTCCGGCGTGGTCAGCGTCGGGTCCTTCATGTAGTCGGTGATGTCGGCGAGCCAGCCCGCCTTCTCGAACTGCCGCTTCTGCACGTGATAGCTCAAGTGGATCACATCGAAGCTCGGCTTGCCGGAAGCGAGCTCGATCACCGCCTTCTGCCGCTGTTGCTGCTCCGGGATCTGCTCCGACTCGACCTCGATGCCGGTGAGTTCGGTAAATTCCTTGATGTACTTCTGCAGATTGTCGCCGCGCGGCCCCTTGGCGAGGATCACCTCCAGCCTGGTGCCGGCATATTTCTTCCATTGCGGCTCGGCCGCGCGCGCCGGTCGTCCGGTCACGCCGAGTGCGCTTGTCGCCGCCGCGCCAGCCAGAACGGCGCGGCGAGAAATGCGGTTGTCCGCCATCGTCTCCTCCCTCCATTTATTTTTATGACGGAGAACTGTAGCGCGACGAAGGGCGCGGCGACTAGGGTCTTTGCATTACTCCGCCGTCGTCCCGGCGAAGGCCGGGTGGCTAGCTCTGCGTAGGGTGGGCAAAGTGAAGCGTGCCCACCATTTCACCCGAGGACGTCAACGGTGGGCACGGCGCGAAGCGCGCCTTTGCCCACCCTACAAATCCAAAACATAGGCCTGGGGTTATGGGCCCCGGCGTTCGCTGGGGCGACGGCTAGTCGAACAAACTCGATACCGACTCTTCCGCCGCCGTGCGGCCGATCGCTTCAGCGATCAGGCCGGCGATTGACAGCGTGCGGATGTTGGGCGCGGTGCGCACGGTTTCGGTCGGCTGGATGGAGTCGGTGATGACCAGTTCCTTCAGCCGCGAGGAGGTGATGCGCGTCACCGCGCCGCCCGAGAGCACGCCATGGGTGATGTAGGCATAGACATCCTTGGCGCCGTGGGCGAGCAGCGCATCGGCGGCGTTCACCAGCGTGCCGCCGGAGTCGACGATGTCGTCGATCAGGATGCAGGTGTGGCCGGCGACGTCGCCGATCACGTTCATGACCTCGGACTCGCCGGCACGCTCGCGGCGCTTGTCGATGATGGCGAGCGGCGTGTTGATGCGCTTGGCCAGACTGCGGGCGCGAACCACGCCGCCGACGTCGGGCGAGACCACCATGACGTTGCCGAGGTCGAAGCGATTCTTGATGTCGCGCACCATCACAGGCAAGGCGAACAGATTATCGGTCGGGATGTCGAAGAAGCCCTGGATCTGAGCGGCATGCAGGTCGAGCGTCATGACACGGTCGGCGCCGGCATGGGTGATCAGGTTGGCGACGAGCTTGGCCGAGATCGGCGTGCGAGAACCTGATTTGCGGTCCTGGCGGGCATAGCCGAAATAAGGCACCACCGCGGTGATGCGGCGGGCCGAGGCCCTCCGCAGTGCGTCGGTGATGATCAGAAGCTCCATCAGATGGTCGTTGGCCGGATAGGAGGTCGACTGCAGGATATAGACGTCCGAGCCGCGGACGTTTTCCTGGATCTCGACAAAGATTTCCATATCGGCGAAGCGCCGCACCACCGCTTTGGTCAGTGGCAAGCCGAGACCGCCGGCGATGGCCTGGGCAAGCGTTGGATTGGAATTGCCGGCAACGAGCTTGATGGTGCCATTTTTGGCCGACATCGAGGCCTCTCCCCGCGGCTTGCTGGAGACAACGTTGAGCATAATCGGGTTTTCCCCGTGGAACCGGCTAAATTCGACGGGGACGGAATATCAGGGAGACAATGTGGCTGGCAACCCGCGGGGACCGTTTTCCTGGGCAAAAATGCCCGCACCTTCCGGGATTTGACTAATGCTCGGCGTAGCTGAGCGCCGTGATACCGTCATTTCCCGGGGCAGGGGCCGGTTCCACCTCGGCCACCGCCGGTCCGGTCTTGCCGGGCGCTGGGCTTGCGGGCGAGGTGGCGTCCGGCGGCGTTCCGACCATGCCAGTCAGGCCGGAGAAACCCGCCTGCGCAATCTTCCGCAAAACCAGGTCATCGACATTGGCCCAGGCGTCGCGCCCGGACTTGCCGGTTGGCTCCTCGCCGGACAGCCGCAACGTACGTTGCTGGTCGCGGTCATAGACGTCCCACACCCAGGCTACGACGGTGCGTCCCTTGATGACCTGCGCCGCCAGATAGCTGCGGACGCGGTAGGCGGCCTGGCCTTCGCGGGAGACGACGGCGAGATTGCGCAGCTTGCTCTCGGAATCGAGCACGCCGACCATGCGGTCGAAGACATTCGGCGGCGGACCGTCGATGGATTCGAAAGCGATGGTCTGGGCGTCGGGCGTCGCCATGGCATAGGCGCCGCTTGTGGCGCCGCCGCCGGCGCAACCGCCAAGTGTGCCAGCGGTCGCCAGCAACAGCGCAGCGACACAGGCGCGCAAGGATACGCGGCCGGCCCGCTTCCAGTGAATTGACGCTTCCCTCATTGAGGGCAGCGATATCGTTAAAATCGATTAACGTCTAGGGCAGGCGGAACACACCGGGGACAACACGGTAAACGCCCGGGAGCCTGATTGATGCTCAAGCTCGACGAGCCAACCGTTCGTGGCGCCTTTGCGTCAGAATTCGAGCGCAATCGCATGAATGTGGCGGCCGTAATCCGGCTCCTTGCGGTGCACCGAGCGACGGTAGCTGAAGCAGCGCTCATCCGAATAGGTGTCGATGCCAAGATCGTCGATCATCAGGATGCCGGCATTTTCGAGTCGCATGCGGATGAAGCGGGCGAGATCGAACATCGCGTGGCCCTGGCGCTCCGATGGAATGAAAAACACCGCGTTGTCCGCATCCGCATCGAGGAAGCGTTCGACGAACTCGCCGCCGACCTCATAGCTTTGTTGGCGGATCAGGGGCCCGATCGCGGCGACGATGCCGCTGCGATCAGCGCCCAGCCTCTCCATGGTTTCAATGGTCGATTCGAGCACGCCGGTGAGCGCGCCCTTCCAGCCAGCATGGGCCGCGCCGATCACGCGTGCATTGGGGTCGACGAACAGGATAGGCCCGCAATCGGCCGTGGTGACGCCGATCGCGAGATTGGGCGTCGACGTCACGACGGCATCGGCCTTCGGCCGCGCACGTGTCTCCCACGGCCCGGTCGCGACCACCGCATCCGGTGAGTGGATCTGGTGCGCATTGATCAGACGGTCCGCGCTCACGCCCATCTGCTCGGCCATGCGACGCCGGTTTTCCGCAACGATCAGCGGATCATCGTTGGAGCCGAGGCCGCCATTGAGGCTTTCATAGATACCATCGGACACGCCGCCCTCGCGGGTGAAGAAGGCGTGGCGCAGGCCTGGCACGGCCGAGAGCAGGGGCGAGGCAAGGATCATGATGTCCGTGGCTGTTCGTCGCTTAGGCCGGGAAGGGCGCGGATCTCGGGGCTGGAGACGCCCAGCACCTTGAACAATGTGCCCATGCCGCTGCGGCCGGCGCCGACAAGTCGCTTCAGCGCGGCGGAGATGTCCTCGGCCACGTCGGGCGAGGCCTTGGCCATCAACGTCGCCGCGCGGGTCTCGATGCCGATCCGCTTCAAGAACTCGCCTTGTGTCACCGGGCCGTGGACGCGTGCGCCGACGTCTTCGGCGGCATGGGCCAGCGCCTCGAAATCCACATGGGCGGTGATGTCGGCCTGTCCCGGCGCCTTCAACGGATCGGTAAAGCTGTGGCGGGCGATGGCCTGGAGCGTGTCGCCGATTTCGCTGCGCACATGACCGTAGTCGATGATCAACGCCGCGCCGCCCTGGTCGCGCATGCGCCTTGCGAGCTTCATCATCTCCATGTCCGGCCGCCATTCGAACACGGCGCCGATCGGAGCTGCGCGCACCAAGGGCGGCAACAGCACCTCGAAGCGCGGGATAAGCTCGCCGTCGGCGCCGAAATCGAGTGTGCCGTTTTGGTCGAGCTCGATGACGCGCTCGTGCCAACCGTTCTCGCCCCTGACGGCCTGGTGGATCGGCAGCACGTCGAAATATTCATTGGCAAGGATGATGGCCGGACCTTCCGGGACCTCATCGATCGTGTTGTGCCAGCTGATGTTGCGCACTCCGGTCAGCGTCGCGCGCTGCTTGTCGCGCAACACCGGATTGATCTCGACGAGGTGCACGCTCAAGCTCTGGTAGAGCGGCGGCACCACGCGCAACGCACGCAACGCATCCGCCATCATCGTGCCGCGCCCGGGTCCAATCTCGACCAAATGGAAGTTGGCCGGCGAGCCCATCGATTTCCACACCGAGGCGGACCATAGCCCCAACAGCTCACCGAACATCTGGCTGACTTCCGGCGCGGTGGTGAAATCGCCCTCGCGCCCGAGCGGGTCGCGCGAGACGTAATAGCCCAGCGTCGGGTGCATCAGGCACAGTTCCATATAGCGCCAGACCGGCATCGGGCCGGTGGATTTGATCAGAGATTTGATCTCTGACAGGAGCGGCGAAAATTCGGTCACGGCCCTCAACGCTTGGATGGACGGATTAACGATTGACTGCTGGATTGACCTGGCTCGGCGGCGTCTTGCGCCGCCACGACCATACAATAATGATAATGCCCACAATCACCATGGGCACCGACAGGATCATCCCCATGGTTAGCCCGCCCCACAGGAATCCGAGCTGCGGGTCCGGCTCCCGGAAGTGCTCCCCGGTGATCCGCGCCAGACCATAGATTGCGATGAACGCGCCCAGGATCAGCCCTGGGCGCTTCAGGGCGCCGAAACGGATCATCACCGCCAGCACGGTGAACAGCAGGATGCCTTCGAGCCCCGCCTCATAGAGCTGGCTCGGATGGCGCGGCACCGGCCCGCCGGTCGGAAAGATCATCGCCCAGGGCAGATCAGGATCTGCCGGCCGGCCCCACAATTCGCCGTTGATGAAATTGGCAATGCGCCCGAGGAACAGGCCGATCGGACCGACCGCGGTCGTGATGTCGCCGAGCGAGAGGATCGGCACATTGTTGGCGCGCGCGAACCAGATCACCGCGACCACGCAGCCCATGAAGCCGCCGTGGAAGGACATACCGCCTTTCCAGAGCTCGAATATCTCGATCGGGTGCTCGATAAAGAAGGGCAGGTTATAGAACAGCACATAGCCGGTGCGGCCGCCGAGGATGATGCCGACGGTGACCCACAAGATGAAGTCGTCGAGTTGGACGAGCGAGATCGGCGCCGGGCAGCCCCACAATTTTTCGCTCTTCAGAAGCGAGCGGGCATAGATCCAGCCGATGACGATGCCGCAGATATAGGCGAGCGCGTACCAGCGGATGGCGAACGGCCCAAAGGAGATCGCGATCGGATTGAAGACCGGAAACTTGATCAGCAGGAACGGCATCAAGCGGCGATCTTTGCGACGTTGCGGCGGTAGATCAGGTCAAGGCCGGAGGCGATCTGCTGGTCGATCATGTCGGTTCTGTGTGCTGGACTCGCGGAGTGGCGCATACGAATACAAGGAAACCGCCGCATGACAAGGCAAGAGGTCGCGAGGGCGCTTCGGGCCTCTTGAACGCGACCACGTCTATCGCCATTCTGTGCGCGAGGACAATCGCGCAAGTAGCGGGCCACCGGAGCAGTTTCATGACCCAGACCACCAATCGTTTTTTTGACGAGATCGGCCGCCTGATGAACGACGCCGCCGGCGCGGCCCAGGGCATGAAAAAAGAGGTCGATGCGCTCTGGCGCGCCCAGGCCGAAAAGATCCTGCGCGACCTTGACCTGGTCAAGCGCGAGGAGTTCGAGGCCGTCAAGGATATGGCCCGCATCGCGCGCGAGGAGAACGAGGGGCTGAAGGCGCGGATTTTGGCGCTGGAGGCCAAGCTGGGCGTGGCCCAGAACAACCCGAATACCGGCAACTGAAGACGGACGCTAAGATTTCGCGGCACGCGAAGCATCGAGCCCGGAATCTCGAGATTCCGAGTTCGGTCCTGCGGACCGCCCCGGAATGACCCGGTGCCCTCCCGGGCCCTTAAAAATCCCCTTCATTTCCTTGTCATTTCGCCACTTTGGGGCTAAAAGCCCGCCACGTCCGAAGGCCCCGACACCCCTGGAGGCATGCTTCGCGGACGAGAGACGGGCCGCGTTTGCGGCCTTTAGCTTTTAAAAACAAGGACTTATGACAATGGCGACCGTCAAGGAATTGAAGGCGACCGCACGTCCGTCAGTCGGCAAGGGGGCCGCACGGGCTGAGCGTCGCGCCGGGAGAGTTCCCGGAGTGATCTATGGCAACAACCAGCCCCCGCTGCCGATCTCGGTGGAAGACCGCGAACTGCGCCAGCGCATCCTTGCGGGCCGGTTCCTCACCACGATCTATGACATCGAACTCGAGGGCAAGAAGCACCGCGTGATTCCGCGCGACTTCCACCTCGATCCGGTGCGCGACTTCCCGGTTCATGTCGACTTCATGCGGCTCGGCGAGGGCGCGACCATCCGCATCAGCGTTCCCTTGCATGTGCAGCGCGCGGAGTCCTCTCCAGGCGTCAAGCGTGGCGGCACGGTCAACATCGTCACCCACACGATCGACCTGGAATGCGCGGCCGAGAACATCCCGCAATATCTCGAAGCCGATGTCGGCACGCTCGAGATCGGCCATTCGCTGCATCTGTCGGACATCAAGCTGCCGACCGGCGTGAAGGCCCTGACCCGCGAGGACGCGACACTCGTCACCATCGTGCCGCCGTCCGGCTACGCCGAAGAGCAGAAGGCGGCTGCAGCCGCGGCTGCCGGTGCCCCGGCGGCTGGCGCTGCACCCGCTGCTGCTGCCGCACCCGCGGCGGCTGCGCCCGCGGCAGGTGCCGCTGCTCCCGCTGGTGGTGCGAAGGCGCCCGCCGGCGGCGACAAGAAGAAGTAAGGCGAGAGCCTCGGATGCCGCGTCATGCAGCTCTTTGTTGGACTCGGCAATCCCGGCTCGAAATACGCGCGTAACCGGCACAACATCGGTTTTCTCGCGGTCGACGAAATTGCGCGGCGTCATGGTTTCGCACCATGGCGCCGCCGCTTTCAAGGCGAGACCTCGGAAGGCACGATCGACCGTGAGCGCGTGATCCTGCTCAAGCCCACGACCTACATGAACGAGTCGGGGCGCGCGGTGCAGGAAGCCACCAACTTCTTCAAGCTCGCAGCCGGCGAAGTCACGGTGTTCCAGGACGAGCTCGAGCTTCCGCCGGGCAAGGTCCGCGTCAAGGTCGGCGGCGGCATTGCCGGTCATAACGGCCTGCGTTCGATCAGCTCGCATATCGGCAACGAGTATCGCAGGGTGCGGCTCGGTATCGGTCATCCCGGCGTCAAGGAACTGGTGCACAGCCACGTGCTGTCCGACTTTGCCAAGGATGATATGCCCTGGGTCGCTGCGCTGTGCGAGGCCCTGGCCGACAATGCGGGCCTGCTTGCGACGGGGCGCGACTCGACGTTCCAGAACAAGGTGCATCTTGCGATGCAGGCGAAGGGATTTTTCGAGAAGGGCGAGAGCTGAGAGAAGCAGCCCTAGGGCCTTCGTCTCGTCATGGCCGGACCACGCTCCGGCACGAAAACAGGGTTTGAGGACACGATGGGATTCAAATGCGGTATCGTCGGATTGCCGAATGTCGGCAAGTCGACGTTGTTCAACGCGCTCACTGAGACGGCAGCCGCGCAGGCGGCCAATTATCCGTTCTGCACCATCGAGCCGAATGTCGGCGAGGTCGCGGTGCCCGATCCGCGGCTGGACAAGCTGGCTGCCATCGCCAAATCCGGACAGATCATTCCGACCCGGCTCACCTTCGTCGATATCGCCGGCCTCGTGCGCGGCGCCTCCAAGGGCGAGGGCCTGGGCAACCAGTTCCTCGCCAACATTCGCGAGGTCGACGCGATCGCGCATGTGGTGCGCTGCTTCGAAGATTCCGACATCACCCATGTCGAGGGCAAGATCGCCCCGCTCGCCGATATCGAGACCATCGAGACCGAGCTGATGCTGGCCGATCTCGACAGTCTGGAGAAGCGCCTCGACAATCTCGCCAAGAAGGCCAAGGGCAACGACAAGGACGCCAAGGAGCAGCTCGATCTGGTCAATCGTACGCTGGTGCTGCTCCGCGACGGCAAGCCGGCGCGCCTGCTGGAGCGCAAGGCGGAGGAAGAGCGCAGCTTTGCCATGCTGGGGCTTCTGACGTCAAAGCCGGTGCTCTATGTCTGCAACGTCGAGGAAGGCTCGGCCGCATCGGGCAATTCCTTTTCCCGGCAGGTCGCCGAGCAGGCGGCGAAGGAGGGCGCGGTCGCCGTGGTGATCTCGGCCAAGATCGAGTCGGAGATCGCAACCCTGTCGCGCGAGGAGCGGGTGGATTTCCTTGAGACGCTGGGCCTGGAAGAGGCCGGCCTCGACCGCCTGATCCGTGCCGGCTATCAGCTTTTGGACCTCATCACCTATTTCACGGTCGGTCCGAAGGAGGCGCGCGCCTGGACCATTCACCGCGGCACCAAGGCGCCGGCGGCGGCCGGTGTGATCCACACCGATTTCGAAAAGGGCTTCATCCGCGCCGAGACCATTGCCTATGACGACTATGTCGCGTTTGGCGGCGAAGCCGGCGCGCGCGATGCCGGCAAGCTGCGGCTGGAAGGCAAGGAGTACGTCGTCGCCGACGGCGACGTGATGCACTTCCGCTTCAATACGTGACGTTGCCGCAGCTCTATCAATGGGCACCGTCATTCCGGGGCGATGCGAAGCATCGAGCTACGGTGCGCAATTGCGCACCTGAGAATCTCGAGATTCCGGGTTCGCCTCTTCGAGGCGCCCCGGAATGACGTCTCAGACTATCGCATCCCGCCCTGGTCGCGGATGGCGCCGAGATGCTCATTGATGCGGAAGACGATCAGGATGAACTCCGCCACGATCCGCGAGAACACGATGCCGACGAGGACGCTCGCGATCGAGGACAGCAGCACCAGAAAGCCGCCGAACGGGCTGATCGCCATCGCCGCGAGGCCAGAGAAGATCCCCGATAGGCCGAACAGACAAATCAGCGCGATGACCAGCCAGTAGAACGTCTTGATGATGGTCGGCGTGATGAAGCGGTCCCACTGGAACAGGTCCCTGAATTGAAACATCGGTCGGCTCTCCCCCGGCAAATCGAACGCTGCTTACGCTTGAACTGATGGCGCGGCCAGCCCCAAATCCGCCATACGGCGGAATCAGGCCATCGGCCATGCCGGCAAACGGGATTGAGATCGCCCGAAAGTGCGGCCACAATCTGTCTTCGTCACCACAATTCCCCAAAACGACTCCATAGCGCCACTCTGAATGACCACACTCACCTTCGAAGATTTTCCGCCCGGCCGCTTCGGCAGCTTCGGACCGCAGCACGTGACGCGCGAGGACATCCTCGCTTTCGCCAGCGAGTATGATCCGCAGCCGATGCATCTCGACGAGGCCGCGGCGGCCAAGTCCATGCTCAAGGGACTGTCCGGCTCGGGCTGGCACCTCTGCTCGCTCATGATGCGCATGCTGTGCGACGGCTTCATCACCCGCACCGCCTCGCTCGGCTCGCCCGGCGTCAATGAGGTGCGCTGGCTCGCGCCGTTGCGGCCGGGCGACGATTTGATGCTCGATGTCGACGTGATCGAGGCGCGGGTCTCGAAGAGCCGGCCCGAGACCGGCATCGTCACCTTCAAGAGCACGGCGCGCAATGCAGCAGGCGTTGCGCTGTGCGAGATGACCTCGCCGATCATCGTCGGCCGGCGCTCGCCTCTCGAGGAGTCGCGCTGATGCGGTTCTTCGAGGATATGGAGGTCGGGCAGCGGCGCGAGGTCGGTGCCTTCACCTTCACCGCCGAGGCGATCAAGACCTTTGCCGCGCAGTTCGATCCGCAGCGCTTTCATCTCAGCGAGGAGGCGGGCCGCAACTCGCTGTTCGGCGGTCTCGCCGCCTCCGGCTGGCATGTCGGCTCGGTCTGCATGAAGCTTCTCGTCAGAGACACGCAGCACCAGATGCAGGCGGCGGCCGCGCGCGGCGAAACCGTTGCGGTGTGGGGCCCGTCGCCAGGTTTTCGCGATCTGCGTTGGGTCAAGCCGGTGCTCGCCGGCGACACCATCAGCTTTGCCACCGAGATCGTCGACAAGCGCACGTCGGAGTCGCGGCCGAATTGGGGCATTGTGCAGGCGCGACAGACCGGAACCAACCAGCATGGCGAGCTGGTGTTTTCTCTGGTCGCGACAGCCTTCGTGCCGCGTCGCGATGCGAGGTCCTGAGTTGCGCAGTCCGCGTTGTGGTGATGCGCCGACAACACGGTTAGCGAATAGTTGCATCAACTCTTCTCATTGTGGCGCTTCGAACAAACAAATCATTCGCTAACCTGTTATGAACCTCTCGCTGTCTATTTGAGTAACCGGGACAGACGGCGGGGACGTACGATGGCTGATCGCAGTGCCTTGAAATTGGTGGGCTTCATCTTCGCAAGCGTGACCATTGCAGTGATGTTGACTGCGACCATGGTCGTGAAGGGCTATGCGGATGGCGTCTACAAGCTCGGCGCGCCGATCGAGAGCCATTAACCTTTCGTGCACGCATCGCGCGGCTCGCTAGCGGCTGTACATCAACGCCAGCAGCACCACCGCCACCACGAGCAGTCCGCAGAAGCGGATCATGATGGTGCCCATCCGCGGCGGCGTGGCTCGAAGCGGGATGGGATCGGTCTTTTCCGGGCGGAAGCTTTCCATATTGCGACAAGGTCCCCTCGGGTCGCCGCGAACAAGCGGCGCCAGACCTTGGTCGCGCCCGGCCTGTTGCGCGTTCAATCGCCCGGCCGGTTTTCCGTAGCTTCGAATCACGACCGCCGCGCTCCCGTCCCCCGGGAGGCGGCGGCTGACTGTACGCAGAACTAGATCCTAGCCGTTGCGCAGCGACTCTGCGGCCCGCTTCCACTGCGAGACGTTGTCGGCGATCATGCGGGTCGACTTCATCGCCGCCTGGCTCAGCTGGGCGTAGCCGGAGATCTCGCGCTGGACGCGCTGGCCCTCGGCATGCAGCAGCTCGCGCAGGCCTTCCAGCTCCGAGATCAGGTTCTCGATCTCCGACAGCGAGGTGCCGGCGACGCGCTGGATCAGCGAGTTGACGTTGTTCACGGTGGCCTCCGCACTCTGTTCGAGCGCCGGCTCGGCGCCGTTCAGTGCGGGTGGCCGGCGCAGATAGGCGATGTCGTTGCGCACGAAATCGCGAATGCCAGCCTCGACCTCGGTCACCGCGGCGTGGTTGCTGTCCAACTCGCCTTCGGTCTGCTCAGTCTTCTCCGAACGCAGCATGCTCATCGGCCTATACCCCTGTTTCGCGTTTTGGTTCGCTCTGGTGATTGAGCAGGATCCTTCTTCGAATGACCATGCCCCGGGCGCGAGTGTCCCCCGCACGACGAATTGCAGGCGCCATAGGGGCGGCTGAATTTGACCGCATCGCGGCCGATCTGCGGCAATGCGGGATCATTAATGCGATTTGCCGTGGCGCAGCATTGTGGTTACCGCCGCGTTACCAGCTCTTTTTCCAGCCTGCGGTGACGCTTTTGCTGGTGGCGCCCTGCGGCGTCTCGCCGATCGCGCCGGAGACGGTGACGCCGTCCGACAGCTTCTGCTCGGCCCCGATCTTGCGCAGCCATTTGTCGTCGCCAGACGACAGGCTCTGACCCGCGATGACACTCGTGCCGGTATCGCCGATATCGAGCTTGGCGGACTGGTCGGCCTCGTAGCTGCGCGTCGTGCGGCCCGTGAAGCCAGGCACTGCCACCGTGCCCTGCTCGGTGACGTTGTAGCCGTTCTGCAGCGTGACGGAATATTGGCCCGCCAGCGGCACCTGCTTGCTGATGGAGGTGCCGAGCTTGCTCTGGTCCGATCCGGGATCGACACGGGCTTCCACCGCGGTCTTGTCCCAAAGTGAGCCAGCGCCGGGCGCGGTGAGCGCGGCCCAGGCCGAGCCGGAGGATTGCGGCACGTTGCCGCCATTGGTCGATTTCTCGGCCAGCAGCTCGGACATGGTGGTGGTCTCGCGCGCCACAGTCATGTCGGCGCCGACCCTCGCATCCCAGAATGGCGACACCGATTGCTTCACCGACACCGCGGACGAGCCATCGGCCTGGCCTTGCGACGACCATTTCATGTCGCTGCCGTCGGCCGCCTTTTTCGCCGCCGTCTTGGCCCTGATGTCGCCGGCCACCGTTGCGTCGGCCGCAAGCTGGCTCCAGTCCAGCTTGGAGACGTCGATGTCCTTCATGTCGGGATCGCTGGCGTCGGCCGTGGCGGGCTTGTCAGCCGGCGCGTCGTCTGCCTCTTGGGCGGCGTCCACAGCCTCGGCCGGCTGTACCGGCCAGACCGGCGCGGGCTTGACGTCTGCGGGGCTGGCCTGCCCGGGCTTGACCTGCTCGGGCCTGGTTTGCGGCAGCAATGTCTGCTGCGCCGATGCCGGCGCGGTCAACGCCGCAACAAAGCCCGCCGAAAGCGCAAGCGCCGTCAGCCTGCCGGAGGAGAAAAGGGACGTCATCGAGCCAGCCCGCACCTGCAATTCCACGGTCGAGGATGCGGTGATTTTCGTACCAAATTGTGGCGGGGTGGATCAAGTTACCGTCAGGAGTCGCGCTCTCGTCAAGCCCGGCCATGACGTCCCACACAACCAGCGTCGCCGTTGACTCAAGCCACCGAAACCATCTTCGGCAGATGAATCGGCCGGCCCAGTGATTGCTCCACCAGATCGAACGTGTCGAGCAGCACGCGGATGCGGGAGAGGCGTCCTGCCTTGAACTGCGCGAAATGCGCAAGGCGCAGCGAGATCGGCTTGCTGGATTCGAGCGAGGTGAAGGAGAAGCGCAGCATCGAGGCCGCCGCGTCGACGCCGAGCAGCACGTTCTCGCGCTCGAAGCGGTGCACCCGGAAATTCTCCGCGATCTGCCGGATCACCTCCAGCACCGCGGCCTTGCCGCGCCGGGCGCCGAGGAAGGGAAACATGTCGATCGGGCCGAAGATCGCCCACTCGACCTCGTCATCGATCAATTCGGCAATATCATCGAACTGGCGGTCGTTGATCGCGCGAACAATGGCGCGCGAGAAACGCCAGAGGCTGTGCTCTGTCATTTGTCTCGTCCTGGAAATGGCTTGCAAAAAAGCAGCCGACGGGCCACCGGGGCGCATCATTGGCGACGCGCCTGGCCTCGTTGCTGCATCATTCGTTTGTATACAAATAATACAATCCGCCCGAAGTGCAAGTCACAAATTTGCAATGCACGGATGCGCCCGTTCCGAAATCAACTTCGCGGGAGATGCACCTATTCGCGCCGCCCGTGCTCGCGCTCGATGGCGATCTCACCGTCGCGAAAGGCGAGCAGCCCGAAGATGAAGGCGCCGCCGAGCCCGCCGATCATCGCTCCCGCCGGCATGAAGGTGAAGAACACGAGCATGCCGCTATAGCCTTCAAAGTCCGTGGTTTTGAAGAATTCGGTCCAGGCGAGCCCCAGCCCAACCCCGAGTGCGGCCCCGCCAACTGTGCCCAGCACCAGGCCCAACAAGGCAAACAACAGAATTTTCATGGATGAAATGTTCGGTTCGCAATGACCCTCGATTGAGTCGCCGCCGGGGGCGGTTCGGTTCAATCGGGGGGTGAGGGCCTGGTTCGGAACCGGATTGCGGCGAACGCCGTTGTAACCGCAAAACACAATCTCACCGCCAACCGCCAGAGGACTATCATGAAGGTCGCGATCGCCTCTCTCGTCGCCGTGCTTGCGCTCGGCATTGCCTCATCTGCAGACGCCAAGGGCTGCATCAAGGGCGCCATCGTCGGCGGCGCCGCCGGCCACTTCGCCGGCCATCACGGCATGCTCGGCGCCGCCGCCGGCTGCCTCTACGGCCGTCACCGCGCCCATGAGCAGGAAAAGCAGCAGGAGCAGCAACAAAACCAGACCACAGGTCAGGGCAAGAGCTGAGGCGAGAGGGGCGCGTTCGCTGCGGCGCCCCAGGTCAGCATACAGATTCAATTGTCAAAGAGCCGACCAGCTTCCGCTGGTCATCATCTTCTCGGCTGTCGTCGTCCGGCCGGACGATCCAGTATTCCAGAGACGCCGGTGTTGAGCCGAGAGGCCCCGGCCTACCGGATGCCCCGCCTGCGCGGGGCATGACAGCGAGAGGATACGTTGGTCGTCATTGCGAGGAGCAACGCGACGCGGCAATCCAGAGCCACGCAAACGACTCTGGATTGCCGCGTCGCGGAGCCTGTCATCGGGCCGCGCTTCGCGCGGACCCGTTGGCTCCTCGCAATGACGGTCGAATAGACACACGTCCATATTCTCGCGACGCCTTTCGCCCGAGCTTTGCATCATTCATCGCCCTCGAGAAACACGAGGGCACAGGGAAGGCCGGGTGGCCGCATGCACCCGGGGCCGCCGCGCAAGAAAACTTGCGCAACGCGCGTGACCACAGGTACAGCGGAGACACTCCGGCCTTCCCTGCGCAGTGGGTTACGGCTTACTTCGTGCTCTTC
>DASREP010000036.1:0-4268 GCA_035652015.1 Bradyrhizobium sp.
GGCCGCGGCTCGGTCCAGGCGGTCGCCGACATCCTGCTCCTGCGCGGCGTCGATGCCGGCATCGTGCGCAAGGACACGCTGTCCTATCTCGAGCAAAAGGGCTTCGCCGACAACATCCGCAATCAGTTCGTCTATGTCACCAAGATGTTCAACGAGGAAATGCACGTGCTGGCACCGCGCTCCATCGCCAGCATGAAGGACCTCGACGGCAAGACGGTTGCGGTCGGCCTGCCGGACAGCAGCACCTTCGTGACCTCGATCAACGTGTTCGAGCGGCTCGGGATCAGACCGCATCTGCTTTATGTCGAGCCGCGGGTTGCGCTCGATCAGCTGCGCAGAGGCGAGATCGATGCGATCGTCGCGGTGGAAGGAAAGCCGGTGCAATGGCTGAGCCAGGTCAACGACCCCAACCTTCATCTGGTGCCGGTCGATTACGACAAATCGCTGCGCGACGAGTATCTGCCGTCCCAGCTGATGCCGGAGGATTATCCCGGCCTGATCTCCGGCTCCCAGCCGGTCGGCACCATTGCGGCGGAGGCCGTTCTCGCCGCCTATAATTGGCAGCCGGGGACCGACCGCTATCGGCGATTGACGCTATTGGTGGATTCCCTGTTCTCCAACTTGAACAAGCTACAGCAGCCGCCCTACCATCCGAAATGGCGGGAGCTCGCGCCGCTGGCGCCGGTTGCCGGCTGGACCCGCTCCCGGGCGGCGCAGGAGTGGGTCGATCGCAATGCCCCTGCCCCGGTTGCGTCCACCAATGCAAACGCAGCGCTGGGCGCCCCCGCTGGCACGGCGCCGGACGACCCAACGCTCTACCGCGAGTTTCTGGAATGGAAGGCAAGTCGTCTGAAGCAGCAGGGCGACCCGGCAATGCGGACCCCGGTGTCCATCAAAAAGCGCATCGACAAACGATTGCCGCACTGAGGCCCATCGCTCGCGAGGGGGGCGCCACCGAGCACATCGCGGCCAATCTCCGCGGTGTCGTTGGGCGCGTCACGGGGATGCGGCAGGGCTGACGCCCTTGCAGAAGACCCTCGCCTCACACGCCAATCCATCCAAACGCCACAATTGATCGACGATCGGCGGTCGCACCATGTGCGCCCTTTGCGCGGCAGCCTCGCCGCGAGAGGGAACACAGGCAACGCGGCCACACGGCAGCTGTTAGTTCACGGTCGCCTCCAAAACGCCGCTTCCACCTGCGGCCGGCCTCGAGAAGGTCAAAAATAAGAAAAAAAGAAGAAAAAAATAAGAAGTAGGAAAAGCAGAAAAGAGTGAAAGCGAATACAACTAAGCAGATTTGCGCAATCGCCAGTCACCAGCGGTAAAAAAATAAGGGCAGCGCCCGTTGTGCAGGTTGGAGGCAAGCGAAGGATTTTAATCTGCCGGACGGGATGGCCGTCCGGCGCGTGGCTGGCAACGCCGCAATTTATTCAGTCGCTTGGGCGTAAGCCGAATGTCGGACTGAGCTTAATCGTACTTTGGATGCTGGATTGCGGCGGATCGCGGAACGCTTGCGAAAGCATGCGCCTCGCACCGCCGGTCAGCCGACAGGAGGTTGGTAATGCGTAGTCGGGACCGACAGGACGAGACTGACGTGCAATTGAAGCACGCTCCGCCTTTGGCGCCACGGCGCGAGTCTGAAACAAACCGGCTTCAAGAGGCAGTCATCGAAGCGGCCCACCGACTCCGGCGCGGTTTTGCCGTGCCGTCCTATGAGACTCCTCTGCAGCCGCAACGGCCGGCGGCGATGAGCTTTCACCTGGCGCACGGTCTCTCAACCCGCGACCTCGACCAGTACGACGCCAGCGCAGACAGATATGCCCAAAACGATCAGGAGGACATGAGCCTTAGAATCTGGGCTGGGCTCATGCCGAAATTTATGGCCCCGCCTCCCCCCGACGGTATGGGCCTGCCGAACCTGAGGACGACGGCCGGGGTCGTCGGCGCGGTCGTCGCCGCCGCCGGGATTGCCCTGGCTATCGTGAATGTCATGCAGCTCCCGATCAGCATCTGGGGGGCCAATGACGACGACACGCGAACCATCCCGTTCTTTTCCAGCTCGGCGCCGGGAAGCCCAAGCTCAATCCCGGCGGCTGAGACGAAAACCCAAGCTGCGGATGCTCCGTCCGCGCCAGCCAACACCTCGCTCGCCGCCCCTCCGACCGATGACGGTGCGGCCTTTACCATGTTTGCCCAAATGGCCCGCCTGGCCGCGGTCCTGCCATCTGCACCCGAGTCATCTCAAGAGGTTGAAGCGGCGCGGCCCGAACTGGCGAGGCTGAAGGCGGCAGTCGCTCCTGAAGCCCAGCCGGCGAGTTCTCTCACGCGTGATGAAATCGCAGCCCTGCTCGGACGTGGGCGGGACCTGATCGCGGCGGGCGATATTGCGAGCGCCCGGCTCATTCTCACCCATCTCGCGGAAGCCGGCGACGCCGACGCCGCCTTCATGCTGGCCGGCACGCTTGATCCTGCCGTGCTCGCGACGCGCAGGATCGTGGGCGTGCAGGGCGATCCCGCAAGAGCACGCGCTTGGTATGAGAGAGCCGCCGAGCAAGGCTCATTGGAAGCCCGGCGACGTCTTGACCAATCGGCGCCTCGCTAGAGTGTTCGGTTCGAAGGCCGAAACAACAAGATCGCAAAGCAAGGGGGATACAATGCGACGTGGCGTCGATACGCCTTGGCACGCGGAAAGCAGGGTGCGGCTCGCGGTCCGCAGGCGCTGCTCGCCGCTTCTGACAAGGCTGCGCAAGATTGCGACAGTGGCCTTCGCGCTCGTGACAATCGCTTTCGTGCTTGGGGGCACCTGCAGCTCGCACGCCGCCGACGACGAGATCCGGATCGGCAACACCATGCCGTACAGCGGCCCGGCTTCGGCCTATGGTGTCATTGGCAAGACCATTGCCGCCTATTTCAACAAGATCAATGCCGAAGGCGGCATCAACGGCCGCAAGATCAAATTCATCTCCTATGACGACGGCTACAACCCTCAGAAGACCGTCGAGCTGACCAAGAAGCTGGTCGAAGAGGACAAGGTGCTGTTCATGTTCGCAAGCCTCGGCACCGCGCCGAACGCTGCGGTGCGGCCCTATCTCAACGCCAACAAGATTCCGCAGCTGTTTGTCGCATCCGGTGCATCGATATGGGACCAGCCCCGCGACTTCCCGTGGACGATGGGATTCCAGCCGAGCTATCAGACCGAGGCTCACATCTACGCACAGTACCTGCTCGAGCAACATCAAAGCGGCGGCAAGATTGCCATCCTTTACCAGGACGATGATTTCGGCAAGGAGGAAGTCAAGGGTCTCAAGGATGCGCTCGGGGGCAAGATCCCGGTCGTGGCTACGGCGACCTACAAGGTCACCGACACCAACATCAACCAGCAGATCGCAGCACTCAAGGCCTCCGGTGCCGACATCTTCTTTGATGTGACGACGCCGAAGTTTGCCGCGATGGCGATCCGGCGCGCGGCCGAGCTCGGCTGGAGGCCTGAGCACATTGTTCCGGGGGTGTCGGAATCGGTCGCTGCGGTGATGATCCCTGCCGGCCTGCAAAACGCCGAAGGAGTGCTGTCAGGCGCATACGCCTGGGAGGGCGACGATCCGGCGGCCGCCAGCGATCCGGCCTACCGCGATTGGGTCGCCTTCATGGATCAATATGCGCCCGATCTCAGTCGAAGCAACAATCTTACCGTATTCGGCTACGGCTTTGCCAACCTGATGGTCGACGTGCTCCGGAAATGCGGCGACGACCTCTCCCGCGACAACATCATGAAGCAGGCGTCATCGCTCAAGGGCGTGCATATCCCGATGCTGATCCCGGGCGTGGTGGTCAACACCAGCGCGGCCGATCACGCGCCGCTCGAACAGATGCAGATGATGCAGTTCAGGGACGGGCACTGGCAACGGTTCGGACCGGTGCGCAGCGGCATCGATCCCGGCGCCGTCTCCGACTCCTTCAAGACAATCTTCCGGTATGGCGCCGCAAAGCAGGAGCTGGCCGGCCAGATCAATGCCAACACCGTGACGCTGATGACGGGTGCGTTCGGCAGCACGTATGCCCAAATGGGCGCCGACCTTGCATCCGCGCTCGACAATGGCTTCGATTTGCGCGTCCTGCCAGTGACAGGCCGCGGCTCGGTCCAGGCGGTCGCCGACATCCTGCTCCTGCGCGGCGTCGATGCCGGCATCGTGCGCAAGGACACGCTGTCCTATCTCGAGCAAAAGGGCTTCGCCGACAACATCCGCAATCAGTTCGTCTATGTCACC
>DASREP010000037.1:0-6212 GCA_035652015.1 Bradyrhizobium sp.
CGACGTAATAGACCCAGCCGCGATGACCGTCATGGCCGACCATCGCGGACGCCGCGATCGCGCCGCCGCTGCGGCCGACCAGGATGGTCGAATCGTCGCCGCGGCGGGCGAGCGCGATGTCGGCGGCCGGGTCGTTCCAGGGCCGGGTCAGGCCACAGCGCTGCCACAGGGCGATGATGGCGGGCACGTCGGCATCGGTGATGTCGGAGATCGCGAGAGCAGGGGCAGTGTTCATTGCAGCGTCGAAGTCCTAGAGAACCTTGCCGGGGTTCATGATCCCCAGCGGATCGAACTGCGCCTTGATCGCCCGCATCAGCGCGATGGCGGTTGGATCCTTCACGTCCGGCAGCTCGTCGCGCTTGAGCACGCCGATGCCATGCTCGGCCGAGATGGAGCCGCCCATGCGCAGCACGATCTCGAACACGGCCGCGTTGACCTCGTGCCAGCGCGCGAGATAGTCGGCGGTATCGGCGCCCACGGGCTGGCTGACATTGTAGTGGATGTTGCCGTCGCCGAGATGGCCGAACGGCACCGGCCGCGCGCCGGGAATGAGCTTCACCACCGCCGCATTGGCCTCGGCGATGAACGCCGGCACCGCGGCGACCGGCACGGAGATGTCGTGCTTGATCGAGCCGCCCTCCGGCTTTTGCGCCGCCGACATCTCGTCGCGCAGCTTCCAGAAGGCCTGCCGCTGGCTCAAATTGGCCGCGATCACGGCGTCGTCGATGATCTCGTCCTCCAGCGCCTTGGACAGGATCGCCTCCAGCGTCGCGCGCGCATCGTCGCGCGGCGAGGACAATTCCATCAGCACATACCAGGGGTGCTTCTCGCCTAAGGGATCGCGCACGTCGATGCCGTGGCGGATGGAGAAATCGACGGCGATCTCGGAGAGCAGCTCGAAGCTCGTCAGCGTGCCCGCCGCCTCGTTCTGCGACAGCGATAACAGCCGCAGGGCTTCGGCTGGCGATTTGAGGCCGACATAGGCGGTCTCGATCGCGCGGGGCTTGGGGAAGAGCTTCAATGTCGCCGCGGTGATAATGCCGAGCGTGCCTTCGGCGCCGATGAAGAGGTTCTTCAAGTCGTAGCCGGTGTTGTCCTTCTTCAACTTGGACAGCACGTTGAGCACGCGCCCGTCGGCGAGCACGACCTCAAGCCCCAGTGCCATCTCGCGCGCCACGCCATAAGCCAATGCAGTGGTGCCGCCGGCATTGGTGGAGAGATTGCCGCCGATGGTGCAACTGCCCTCGGCGCCGAGCGAGAGCGGGAACAGGCGATCGGCCTCGGCTGCGCGCTGCTGCGCGATCTGCAGCACCACGCCGGCTTCGCAAGTCATGGTATTGGAGGCCGGGTCGATCTCGCGGACCTTGTCGAGGCGCCTCAGCGAAATCACCACCTCGCCATGATGCGGGGTCTGGCCGCCGACGAGGCCGGTGTTGCCGCCCTGCGGCACCAGCGCGATTTTGTGCGCGGTCGCGAGCTTGCAGATTGCGGCGACTTCCGCGGTCGTGCCCGGCCGCAGCACGAGCTGGGTGCGGCCCTGGAACAGATTGCGCTCCTCGGTGACATAGGGCGCGATGTCGCTCTGGTCGGTGACGGCATATTTGTCGCCGACAATGGCCTTGAACTTTCCGATCAGCTCGGGCGAGAGCGGGGGAACGGATGGCTGGACGATGTTCATTGATCTGTCTTGTTCCTCATTCCCGCCCTGCGGCTGCGCGGCGCAGCCGGTCGTTGATGGCCTCACCCAATCCGTCCATCGGAATGGGCATCACCGCGATGGTCGTCGCGCCTGTTGCATCGGCCTCGCGAAGATAACCAAAAAGATGGGTCGCGGCTTCAGCCGGATCGCCACGTTCCGACAGATTCAGCACGGCCGACGCTCGGTCCTGTCCTGCAACAGGCGCATGGCCGAACGCCAGCAGCGCCTCCCCGGGCTGGACGCTTTGCGCGTTGAGCCGGACGCGGGCGCGCGGGGCATAATGCGAGGTCAGCATGCCCGGCGCCAAGGGCTGGCTGTCAGCGCTTTCGGCCTCGATCGCCGGACGCGCAAGCTCCCTGCCGAGCACACGCTCGATCTCCTCCCGCGCGAGCCCGCCCGGGCGCAGCAGCATGGGGCGCTCGAAACAGCCAATGATGGTGGATTCGACGCCGACCGCCACCGGTCCGCCGTCAATGATCAGGTCGATTCGCCCCTTGAGGTCGCTTTGCACGTGAGCTGCGGTGGTCGGCGACACATGGCCGGACAGGTTGGCGGAGGGCGCGACCACCGGCCGGCGAAAGGCCTTGAGAATGGCATGGGCGACCGGGTGGGCGGGCACGCGGATCGCGATGGTCTCAAGGCCTGCGGTCGCGAGATCGGCCACCGCGCAGCCCTCGCGCTTGGGCAGCACCAAGGTCAGCGGCCCCGGCCAGAACGCCTGCGCCAGCGTGATCGCGGTCGCGTCGAACCGGGCGATGCGATGGGCGCTCGACAGATCCTCGACATGGGAAATCAGCGGATTGAACAGCGGCCGGCCCTTGGCCTCATAAAGACGGGCGATCGCGGCCGGATTGGTGGCGTCCGCCCCCAGCCCATAGACGGTCTCAGTCGGGAACGCGACCAATCCGCCGTCAGCCAGGCGCCGCGCGGCCTCATGCACGGCGCTAGCGTCCGCCGGCAGCGTCTCGGTGGTCAGGGCGGTCTGCATCTTAAAGAAAAATCCTCGAATTCAGCTGCTTGCGGTGGGCGAAACCCGACGCTATAAGCCGCGGTCTACAGTCGGAGTGTGGCTCAGCCCGGTAGAGCACTGCGTTCGGGACGCAGGGGTCGTAGGTTCGAATCCTACCACTCCGACCATGTTTTCCTTGGATTTTTCGTTCTGATCGCTGGTTGTTCCCGAGTCAACCACCGATTCAACCACCGAAACGTACCGGCCTTTTTGGCCAATTGCCGCCGCAGCTCCATGTAAAAAGTCGGGGTGATGATGGCCATAGGTCTCCTGCAGGACCTCCGGGGACATCCCTAGGAACCCGGCAGCCTCCCAGATCGGCACGCCGCGTTGCATCAGCCAGGTCGCGGCCGTGTGACGGAGGGTATGGGGGGTGACCCTGCCGGCGAGCCCAGCCAGCCTTACGGCGCTCTGAAACCCCCTTTTGACCGACGCTACGGGCTTGCCGTTAAACTCAACGAAGCAGGCCGCGATCAGCCGCCGCGCTTTCCAGCGACGCATGTGAACGAGCAGGCGCGGCGGGATAGGCGCCGGGGTCTGGCGCTTCTTGGTGGCTCGCCGGCCAATCGCCTGCCGATAGAAGATGCCCCGGTCCAGGTCGACGTAAGACCGGCCCGGCTCGCAGTAGGGCGACGCGGTCGCGATCGCGCCAGCCCTGGTGCCGGTGTAAAGGCCGATCAAAATGAACCTTGCGACATGTCTCAGGGGACGGCGGTCGGTGCTCACCGCGCCGCCTTTCGACTTGCCCGAATGGATCGTTTGTTTTTCGCGATACCGCCAACAATGCCAGATCAGGGCTGCTGCTTCTTTGCGTGTTAGCCACCGGTCACGCGCCTCGCCTTTTGGCGGCAGCGACACGCGCACGACACCTCGATGGAAGCCTTCCTTGGCATGGTGATTGATGGCCGCGCGAAACGTCTCAAGGTCGCGACGGGCCCCGCCCGTGTTGCCGCGGTGCTTGACGTACCCGGCACACGTCTTGGCGTTGACCTGCGCCAATATCTTGCCGCCCCAGTACTCGTTCAGGCGATCAATCCTTGCCTCGATCTCAAACTGTTCCGCAGGCTCCCCAACATCCGTGAGGTAAATTGCGAGCACGTCCGCGCAGTCAATCTCCTCGATGTCTCGCCGCTGGCGCGCGGGTTGATATTTTTGCGCAATGTATTCGGCTAACGCTTGCTCGGCTTCACGAGGCGGCTTCGCGTTAGACGCGCTCGCAAGGCATCCCGTGGCGATATGGCGGCCTCCGTCCTTGATGACCCATACGGCTTGGGCGACGGCCTTTCCGTCTCGATATCGCGCCTTTCGCTTGTACAGCCTGGCTCCCTTGCTTGGACGCGGCATAACTCCCTCATGCGTGTAATCGCTTCGAGCGTAGTATAGTCTTTGTTCGCAATTCGTTCTACGACAAGGCGACCTTTTTTGGCTTCACTTCGCAACCCGGACGCAGTCATTGACCCGTCAGGAAAGGCAATTTTCGCCGCAGTCGCTAATCGCAGCGGAACAGATTGATCCGCCAATGCGAGCTTGTTCGTCATTTCTGACAAGACTGAATTTAGAGTTGTCAAAGGCATCACTTAGAACTCGTAGGTCCCTTCAATGCCTAGCAAACCGATCGAGCCCGACCAAAAGAATGAACAGAGAAAAAGGTGGACGGGAGATCTCCGCCTGGCCGATTCAATGAATGACAACCGAGGCGGCCTAAGACCACGCCGAACATCGTCCGCGCCAAGAGAACTCTCTTCGTTGCGAGTTGAAAGTCTAAAAACAAGAAATCGAAGAATTGGATAGGCTGTCGCAAGCAAAGGCATATCGGTTGCTTGGTTCGATCGAGAAAGTCACTTCCGACTGTCGGTCGGCACAGAAAAGATAGGTAAGCTTCAAAGTGTTCGAACCTGCAACCAGACCGTTATGAGCGGGAAGATAATCGGGATAGCCACTCTTGCTGCATTTCGTCTCTAGCTTGTCTTTGTTGCGTTCTGGAGAGACCGTTTCGGGCGCGAAGTTGGTGCGGTCCGCGTCGACCGCGGCACGCCCTTGAGCCATGCCCTCCTGCAAGGCTGCTTCTACCCTCTACCCTCCTGGCGACCTTTTGCTGGCGGATCACGCGCCACAATACGCTCGCTGCGCTCGCCGACCTTTGCCCGCAATGGCTCATTCGCGATCTTCTTCCCCTGCCGCCAAGTGGCGGCATTCCTCGCGAGGCAACAAGATCGCTCAACCCGCCATCCTTCGCTGGCGCTGCGGGCCAGAGGCTGCGGGTCGTTGTGGCGCTCACAGATCGCCATCAAGGTCGCGATGGTCGCGGGCTTGGAAACAGCAAACAGGAGATCACCATGGCTCAGATTGGCACCTTCACCCGCGCCGAAGACGGCTCGTACACCGGCACCATCAAGACACTCTCGCTCAACATCAAGGCGCGCTTGCTTCCGGCCGAACTCTCTGAGAACGAGAAGGCTCCGAACCTGCGCGTAATGGCTGGCAACGTCGAGATAGGCGCCGCGTGGCAGCGGACTTCCAAGGACAATACCGTGTATCACTCGGTCAAGCTCGACGACCCGTCCTTCCCGGCGCCGATCTACGCCAACCTCGTGGCGGTCGATGAAGGTTACGCGCTGGTCTGGTCGCGCTAACGCCTTGCGGCGCCTTGCCTCCCGCGAGGCGCCGCGGCTCTTCGCTCATGCGAGCGGGGAGCATGGTCTCGCTCTCAGGCCATCGCGGCGAAATAGTCAGCGAGAGCCCGCACGCGTCGTATGAATGCCAGCGGCAAGGAGGAGGACCACCGCCAGAGGATCGAGGACGGCGACTAGTGCCAGAGTGAGCAGACGGACCGGTCGCTCGAGGTCAGTAGCCGGCGCACCGGTCAGCTCAGCGAGATATCGGAGCGGGCCGACGTCCGCCTCGGCGCGCCGGCGCTGGGCGTCAATTTTGGCTTTCTCTATCTGTAGGCTGGCGAGGGTTTGTGCCTGGTGCTGGCGCTCCGCGACGATGTCGGCACGATCGCGGCGCTTCTGGTCAGCAATCGTCATTGCGCCAACGGGTCGGCCAAGCCGTGTCGATTGCTCGATGGCGGCGTCGATCTGGGCGATACGCCGATCGAGGTCAGCGACGGCCTGGCCCTGAATGGCCAGATTAGCGTCTATATCGGCGGTTCTGTCTGCAAGTGCCAGATCGACGGCCATCATATGTTCGAGATGGGCGCGCGTGAGGAAACCAAACACCCCGACCGCGTTCAGCCCCATCAACAGGCCGATCATCGCGACGAGAACCAGCCGCAGAAGCGGCGGCGCCGAGTTCCAGTGCTCCGCCAGCCACGCCGCTGCGACGAGCTTCCCGGCTTCCAGCGCAGCGCCCATAGTGATCACGGGCCAGAACGCGCCGGCAAAGATTGCGGTGAGGCCATCAATCGAAAAGGCCGCCGATACGCAAGCAAGCGCCAGCGCCACGATGAATGCGGCGAGCTTGACCGGCATGATGGAACGCCGCATTAGCGCAGTCGCAGGA
>DASREP010000038.1:0-6488 GCA_035652015.1 Bradyrhizobium sp.
GCCCCCGCCCTAGCTGCTCCGGGAGATTTCGATGGCAGTTCCACGCAAGAAGGTGTCGCGCATGAAGCGGGGGAACCGCCGTTCGGCCGATGCGCTGACGGCACCCGTCTATGTCGAGGACCGTGAGTCCGGGGAGCGCCGCCGCCCGCACCACATCGATCTGAAGTCCGGCAAGTATCGGGGCCGCCAGATCCTGCCGGAGAAGAGCGAGGTGTAGGGCTCCTCGCCTACCCGAGAAGGTTGCTCGACCTCGCAGCAAGGCCGGTACGCCGCAATGGCGCCGTATTGCAAGGCTCACGGTTTGGGATGTGACGGACCGGCACTGCTCGACCGGGGCCGCACAGGAGGTGGATGATGACGCTCAGGGCGCTGCCGACGATCGCGATCCCGCTCATTCTCTACAACATCCTGGTGCTGTTCAGCGGAGGCGCGGCCGAGGAGTTCTTCCGCACCCCGCTCTTCACCGTTCCCATGATGCAGGGCGCGCGGTGGGCGTTCTCGCGCGGCGATCTCATCATCCTCGTGACGATGGTGTTCCTGTTCGCGGAGCTGGTCAAGGCCACCTACACGACCTCCGTGTCGCTGGTCGACCACGGGCTGTCGATGCTGGTGTTCATCGTCTGCATCGTCGAGTTCCTGCTCGTCAATGCCGCGGCCACGTCGGCGTTCTTCTTCATTCTGGTTGGCGCGCTGATCGACGTGGTGGCAGGCTTCACCATCGGCATCCGCGTGGCCAGGCGCGACCTCGCCATCGGCGGGGTGGACTGATCTCGGCCGACGGCGTCGGGCAGGCCGGGCTACTTGCCGTTGTCGGATAGCTTCTCGAGCTTCGACTGGATGGTCGCGAGCTGCGACTTGAGCTCGGCGATCTCGTCGGCCTGATTGCCCGCGGGCTTGGTGGGCTCGGCCTTCTTCGCCTCCTCGCCGGCCTTGGCATTCGGCGCCTTGGCGCCGGAGAACGGCGAGAACATCAGCATGGCCTGCTCGAACATGGCCAGGTTCTTGCGCGCCTGCTCCTGGTAGGCCTCGAACGCGCCGGCGGGGGTGAAGGCACCCGCGAACTGTTTGCGGAAGCGCTCCTGCTCCTTGGCCAGCGTCTCCAGGCTGATCTGCAGATAGCTCGGCACGAACCGCTCGATGCTCGCGCCGTAGAACCGGATCAGCTGGCGCAGGAACGGGATCGGCAGAAGCGTCTCGGTGCCCTTCTGGCTCTCCTGGTCGACGATGATCTGTGTCAGCACGGAGTGGGTGAGATCATCGCCGGTCTTGGCGTCGAAGACGACGAAATCCCGCTCGGATTTCACCATCGCGGCCAGATCATCCAGGGTAACGTACGTGCTCGTCTCAGTATTGTAGAGCCGCCGGTTGGCGTACTTCTTGATGACAACCGGCTCTTTCTTGTCCGCTGGCGGGTCCGATTTGTTGAGCATGAGCGTGCTTCGCTGGCCGGACTGACTGGTCATTATCTGTGCACAAGCTAGCACGCTCTCGGGTTGGAGTACCAGCCGTTTTGTTGGTCCGGCGCAGGTTCGAGGGCCCGGCATTTGACGCCAATCAATGCTCCGAGACTTGCGAACTGGCAGCGAACACCTCACCTAACATTGGCGGCGCAACGCTGGCTTTGCTACTGTGTCCACAGTTGTGCGCGCGACTCGACGCGCGACGCCCGCGCGCCCAGGACGGTTTCTCCCGCATTTCACGTGGAGCTCAGGATGAACAAGGATCAGGCCACCATCGTCATCGCCGGTGCTGCACGCACGCCGGTCGGCTCGTTCAACGGCTCGCTCGCGAGCCTGCCGGCACATGAGCTCGGCAAGATCGCCATCAAGGCGGCGCTGGAGCGGGCGCGGGTCGAGCCGGGCGAAGTCTCCGAGGTGATCATGGGGCAGATCCTGTCGGCGGGTGCGGGTCAGAACCCGGCGCGGCAGGCCTCGATCGGCGCCGGCATCCCGGTCGACGCTCCGGCCTGGGGCATGAACCAGCTCTGCGGCTCCGGTCTGCGCGCGGTGGCCCTCGGCGCCCAGCAGATCCAGCTCGGCTCCTCCTCGATCGTGGTCGCCGGCGGGCAGGAGAGCATGAGCCAGGCTCCGCACTGCATACACATGCGCGAAGGCACCAAGATGGGCGACGCCAAGTTCATCGATACGATGATCAAGGACGGCCTGTGGGATGCCTTCAACGGCTACCACATGGGCAATACCGCCGAGAACGTCGCGCGGCAGTGGCAGATCACCCGTGCACAGCAGGACGAGTTCGCTGTCGCCTCGCAGCAAAAGGCTGAAGCTGCGCAGAAGGCCGGCAAGTTCAACGACGAGATCGTTCCGGTCACCATCAAGACCCGCAAGGGCGACGTGGTCGTCAGCGCCGACGAATATCCGCGCCATGGCGCCACGATCGATGCGATGGCCAAGCTCAAGCCTGCCTTCGAGAAGGACGGCACTGTCACCGCAGGTTCGGCCTCCGGCATCAATGACGGCGCTGCCGCCGTGGTGCTGATGACCGCCAAGCAGGCCGCCAAGGAAGGCAAGAAGCCGCTCGCGCGCATCGTGTCCTGGGCGCAGGCCGGCGTCGATCCGAAGATCATGGGCTCGGGCCCGATCCCGGCATCGCGCGCCGCGTTGCAGAAGGCCGGCTGGAGCGTCGGCGACCTCGACCTGATCGAGGCCAACGAGGCTTTTGCGGCGCAGGCCTGTGCCGTCAACAAGGACCTCGGCTGGGACACCTCCAAGGTCAACGTCAATGGCGGCGCGATCGCCATCGGCCATCCGGTCGGCGCATCCGGCGCACGCGTGCTGGTGACGCTGCTGCACGAAATGCAGAAACGCGATTCGAAAAAGGGCCTCGCCACGCTGTGCATCGGCGGCGGCATGGGTATCGCGATGTGTCTGGCGCGCGACTGAGGCTGACGCTTCACTGACGGTGCGCTGCACACGTCAGTGAGTGCGTTGCACGCGATTAAAAAAGCAGCGGTTGCAAATCAAATATTCTTCGCAAGCGCGCAAGCCTCGACTAAATACAAACGCCCGGCTCAACGCCGGGCGTTTTGTTCTTGATGTCCGTCAAACCAACCGCATAATCCGTCACTAAAAACGATCACTTCAGAAACGTCCGAAGAGTCCAAGGGAAGGAATACAATATGGCACGAGTTGCATTGGTGACGGGTGGCACGCGGGGTATCGGAGCTGCGATCAGCAAGGCGTTGAAGGCGGCAGGCTACAAGGTCGCCGCGAGCTACGCCGGCAACGACGCGGCGGCGGAGAAGTTCAAGGCCGAGACCGGTATTGCCGTCTACAAATGGGACGTCAGCAGCTTCGATGCCTGCGCCGAGGGCGTGAAGAAGGTCGAGGCCGATCTCGGGCCAGTCGAGGTGCTCGTCAACAATGCCGGCATCACCCGCGACACCGCCTTCCACAAGATGACGCTTGAGCAGTGGAACGCCGTCATCAACACCAATCTCGGCTCGCTGTTCAACATGACGCGCCAGGTGATCGAGGGCATGCGTTCGCGAAAATTCGGGCGCATCATCTCGATCTCGTCGATCAACGGCCAGAAGGGACAGTTCGGTCAGGTCAACTATTCCGCGGCGAAGGCCGGCGACATCGGCTTCACCAAGGCGCTCGCGCTCGAGAACGCCAAGGGCGGCATCACCGTGAACGCGATCTGCCCCGGCTACATCAACACCGAAATGGTGCAGGCCGTGCCGAAGGATGTTCTGGAGAAGAGCGTGATCCCGCAGATTCCGGTCGCACGTCTCGGCGAGCCCGAGGAGATCGCGCGTGCGGTCGTGTTCCTGGCCGCTGACGATGCTGGTTTCATCACTGGATCGACCATGACCATCAACGGCGGCCAGTATCAGGCCTGATAGGACATCAAGCCTGTAGCGTTGGGCGAGACAAGGCGATAGTGAAGACGCAAATGCCCGGCCTCGTGCCGGGCATAAGCGTCCTCAGAGCCCTGTGATCCATGACCACGCGCCCCGCCACATTGATCGGATTGACTGCGATCCTGATGTGGTCGCTGCTCTCAGTGATGACGGTGGCGACCGGCAAGATTCCGGCGTTCCAGCTCGCCGCCATGACGTTCGCGATCGGCGGTCTGGTCGGGCTCCTCACCTGGGTCGGCCGCGGCGATGCCGCGAGGAGCCTGCGCCAGCCGCTGGTCGTGTGGGTCGTCGGCGTCGGTGGCCTGTTCGGCTATCACGCACTGTATTTCCTTGCGCTGCGCTTCGCGCCGCCTGCCGAAGCCGGCCTTCTCAATTACATGTGGCCGCTGCTGATCGTGCTGTTCTCGTCCTTCCTGCCGGGCGAGCGGCTCGCAGTCCATCACATCATCGGCGCCGTGCTCGGCCTCGTCGGCACGGTGCTGCTGTTTGCCGGCAATACCACTGGCTTCGCGCCGGGGGCGGTGCCGGGATTGATCGCGGCCTTCATCGCCGCCTTCGTCTGGGCGACCTATTCGGTGCTGTCGCGGCGTCTGAAGGCCGTCCCGACCGACGCGGTTGCAGGCTTCTGCCTTGCCACTTCAGTGCTCGCCGCGCTGATGCATGCTGTGCTGGAAATCACGATGTGGCCCGAGACCGCGTTGCAATGGCTCGCGGTGATCGGGCTCGGCATCGGTCCCGTTGGTGCGGCCTTCTACGCTTGGGATATCGGCATGAAGCGTGGCGATATCCGCGTGCTTGGCGCCGCGTCTTACGCGACGCCGCTGCTGTCGACCGGCTTCCTCATCGCCGCCGGCTTTGCAAAAGCCAGCGCCAACATCGCGATCGCCGCGATCCTGATCGCCGGTGGCGGCCTGATCGCGGCGAAGGACATGGTTCTGAGGAAGCGGTGATTGCCGACTACGGCTCCCAGCCCTTCGGCGCGAGCTCGAATTTTGCGAACTCGAAAGCCGGCGCCACCGTGCAGCCGACCAGCGTCCATTCGCCTGATGTCTCCGCCATCTGCCAGGCGTCCGCAGGCACGATCGCCTGGGGCCGCTCGCCGCCCATGAGATCGGTGCCGAGCCGCACCTCGTGCTGAGAGCATCCCTCATGGGCGATGCGCAGTGTCAGCGGGCTGCCGGCATAATAGTGCCAGGTCTCGACCGCATCGATCCGATGCCAGTGCGAGCGCTCGCCGCGCGCAAGCAGGAAATAGATCGATGTGGAGCGCGAGCGGCCATTGGCATCAGTGGTCTGGTCGCGAAAGGTCTCGCGGTAATGGCCGCCCTCGGGATGCGGGCGGAGCTCAAGGCGCGCGATGATCTCGGCTGCGGTCGGCATCGATCCCCGTCAGGATTTGTTCTTGCGCTCGCGCAGCTCGCCGAACACCGCGGCGGCATCCGCGCCCTTCATGTGTAACTTGGCCGCGACCGCGGGATCATCAGCGCGCAGGAACACGTTTGCTCGCTTCTCGTCACCAAGCAGTGAGGGAATCGTCGGCTTGTTCTCTGCCCGCAGCCTCGCAACTTCTGCCGCCCGTGCCTGGAGCGCTGCATTGTCGGGCTCGACAGTCAGCGCGAATTTGACGTTGGACGCCGTGTATTCGTGCCCGCAATAGAGCTTGAAGTCGTCGGGCAGGGCACGCAGCTTCAGCAGCGAGTCCCACATCATCGGATAGTTGCCCTCGAACACGCGGCCGCAGCCGACCGAGAATAGCGTGTCGGCGGCGAACAGCGTCTTTTCGGTATCGAACACGTAGGAGATGTGGTCGAGCGTATGGCCGGGTGTCTCCAGCACGCGCCCCAGCAGGGTGCCGACCTTGACCACGTCGGCATTGGCAACGCGCAAATCGACGTCCGCAATTTTCGTCGTCTTGTCATGCGGCGCGACGACGCGACATCCGTATTTCTGCTTGAGCTCGGCGACGCCGCCGACATGATCGCCATGATGGTGGGTGATCAGGATATCGGTGAGCTGCCAGCCCTCGCGCTCCAGCGCCTTGATGATGGGGCCGGCTTCCGGGGCGTCGATCGACGCGGTTGCCTTGGTTTCCACATCGTGGATCAGATAACCGAAATTGTCGTTTAAACAGGTGAAAATACGAATTTCGGCGGCCATGACATCTCCATCGCGCTCAGCCCCGCCAGACAAATATGGCGTTAACGTTGCGCAGGCAATGCAATATTGGGCGCGCGGCCGCAGCCCAGCGCATGTTACATTGCGGTCATGACCATCGACGTCGTTGATCTCAGAGAGTTCTATTCCCGCCGCCTCGGCATCGTGGCGCGGCAGATGATCAATCGCGGCATCAGGGAGCGCTGGCCGGGCGCGGAGGGCCAGCGCGTGCTCGGCATCGGCTATCCGACGCCCTATCTCGGGCTGTTCCGAGAGGACGCGGAGCGCTGCATCGCCTTCATGCCGGCAGCCCAGGGCGTGTTGAAATGGCCGACCGGGCGGCCCGCGCTGGCCGCGCTGGTCGACGAGTTTTCGCTGCCGCTTCCCGACGCCGCGGTGGACCGTATCCTGCTGGTCCATGCGCTGGAGATGTCGGACGATCCGGCCGCGC
>DASREP010000039.1:0-52591 GCA_035652015.1 Bradyrhizobium sp.
GGTGACATAGACGAACTGATTGCGGATGTTGTCGGCGAAGCCCTTTTGCTCGAGATAGGACAGCGTGTCCTTGCGCACGATGCCGGCATCGACGCCGCGCAGGAGCAGGATGTCGGCGACCGCCTGGACCGAGCCGCGGCCCGTCACTGGCAGGACGCGGAAATCGAAGCCATTGTCGAGCGCGGACGCAAGGTCGGCGCCCATTTGCGCATAGGTGCTGCCGACTGAACCCGTAACCAGGGTCACGGTGTTGGCATTGATCTGGTCGGCCAGCTCCCGCTTGGCGGCGCCATACCGGAAAATTGTCTTGAAGGAGTCGGAGACGGCGCCGGGGTCGATGCCGCTGCGCACCGGCCCAAACCGTTGCCAGTGCCCGTCCCTGAACATCATCATCTGCATCTGTTCGAGCGGCGCGTGATCGGCCGCGCTGGTGTTGACCACGACGCCCGGGATCAGCATCGGGACGTGCAGGCCCTTGAGCGATGACGCCTGCTTCATGATGTTGTCGCGGGAGAGGTCGTCGCCGCATTTCCGGAGCACGTCGACCATGAGATTGGCGACAGCATAGCCGAACACCGCAAGGCTGTTGGACTTGCTGAGCTCAGGCGCGTAACCATCGATGAAAGCGGCCCAGTCGCGGTAGGCCGGATCGCTGGCGGCCGCCGGATCGTCGCCCTCCCAGGTGTATGCCGCTGACAGGAGTCCTTCGGCGTTTTGCAGGCCAGCAGGCATCATCACCGCAGCGACCGATTCGGATACTGTTGAGATGATATGTTCCGGCTGCCAGCCGAGCTCGGCTGCGCGTCGGATCGCCATGGCGGCGAATTTCGGGGTCGTCACATCGAAGAAGATGTCGGCGCCGGAGGCCTTGAGTGCGGCGATGTGCGAATTGATGTTGGCGTCGGTGACCCTGTAGGGCACCTCCGCGACAACGGGGATCTTGCCGCCGAGCGCATCCTTCAGGCCCTTGACGTAGTCCTTGCCGAAATCATCGTCCTGGTAAAGGATCGCAATCCTGCCGCCGCTTTGATGTTGCTCGAGCAGGTATTGCGCGTAGATGTGAGCTTCGCTCTGGTAGCTCGGCTGGAATCCCATTGTCCACGGGAAGTCGCCGGGTTGGTCCCACATCGATGCACCGGATGCGACAAACAGCTGCGGAATCCTGTTGGCGTTGAGATAGGGCCGCACCGCAGCGCTCGGCGCGGTGCCGAGGCTTGCGAACATGAACAGCACCTTGTCCTCTTCGACCAGCTTCTTGGTCAGCTCGACGGTCTTCTGCGGGTTGTAGCCGTCGTCATAGGAAATGAATTTGATCTTGCGGCCGTTGATGCCGCCCTCGGCATTGATCTTGTTGAAATAGGCGGCAATGGTCTTGCCAATGACACCATAGGCCGAAGCCGGGCCGCTGTACGGCATGGTGTTGCCGATCCGGATCTCGTCGTCGGCGGCGCGCGAGCTGCAGGTGCCGCCAAGCACGAGCGTCATGAGCGCGAGCGCAAACGTGAATGCCGCTGCCCGCGCGTTGCGCAGCCCGGTCCTTCGCAGCGAGTAGCCGCTATTGCCTGCGAACCCCACGCCGCCGTCCGCGTACCAAGGCCTGCCGACGCCACCTCGCATCATGTCCCCCGTGCTTTTGCGACGCTCTTGCTTGTGTTGTCGCGGCCTTCGATGAAATCCTAACGAAGCGCCGATTGATTGAGCCGGCGCCTCGCCTCTGATGAGCCTTGCTCGGCGGCTTTCGCATACCAGGCGCGGGCTTTGGCGGCGTCGGGCTGCACGCCGACAATCCTGCGCGTCGCGAGCACGGCGGGATCGTAGGTGCCCGCCAGGATAAAGGCTGCGTTTGCGTCGCCGGCTTCCGCGAGATGGGTGAGAACAAGTCGCGCGCTCGGAATGTCACCGGCCGCGATGAGATCCTGCCCGCGTTTGAGCATGGCCGCGATCTCACTGTGCGTCATCGAGATGGTCGGCCGGGCCTCGGGAGCGGCTGCAGGCCTTGGGGTCGCGATCTCCGGCCGGACGGCCTCAACCTCGGGCGAGGGCTGGGGCGAAGGCTGCATAATTTCAGGCGGCAGCGTTATTGGCACAGGGGGTCTTGGTACAGGGGGGCTTGGCGCAGCAACGTCGTTGGTCGGGACGGCGGCGAGCAAAGCACCGGCTGGCACGGCAGCTTGATCGGGGGCTCCCGGCTTGGCTTCGGCGGCCGTCAGCCGCGTCAGGGTTCCGAGTGCTGTCGAGGCCGTGGATGGGCCGTTCCGAACGTCGTCCTCATTGGAAGGCCCGGGGCTGAGCATCGGAATCTGCACAATGACGAGTGCGATCGCGGCCGCGGCAATGACGGCGCCAACGAGCCCACTGGTCATGCCAAGGCCGGGCAGGCTCATAGGCTCGCGCGGCGGTGGCGCCACGAATTTCGGCATCAGCCCCGCGCAGATTCTCCGGTTCATCTCCTCCAGGTCGTTTTGCGGATCATTGTCCTGACCCGACTCTTGAACAGAGTCTTGAGCAGAGCTTCGGTTCGAGAGGGCTTCTGCCAGACGGAAGTTCAGAGCCGTGTGCCGCTGCCGCTGCGCGGTCGCGGGGAAGAACGAGGCAGGAGGCTCGCGCCCCATGCGTTGGGCCGCCTCGATGACGGCCTCCTGCAGGCGATTTGTCTCCTCGCGGCGGGGCTCGCTCGTCCAAGGCAAATCACGCAAACCATACAGAGGCAAGCCATGCCGAGGCAGCGCTTCCTCGAACTCCTGGTTGGTCTCGTCTTGGGTCTCGTCCTGTCGGGCCGGGATACTCATGACTAACCTCCTGTCGGCCGATGGATGGTGCAAGGGCAAAGGCGTTTGCAGCGTCTGCCATACGGTCGCGCATCAAAGTGCAATCAGACCGCGCCTTGCATCGGCTCATGCGAAAGCAAGCGACGGCGCGCGGCGTCACCACGCCATGCGCCTGATATCCGCACCTCTATGGGCACGTTTGGCAACATCGAGTGATACTCGCTTTCCTCCGACATGCGCGACGGATCATGTCGCGCGCCCTTCATACCGCTCCAAGGTTGTAATGGATTGCGGTCGCCACTTTTCATTCTTAGGTTGCTTTTGATCTTATCGAACTTTTTGGCAGGAACGTTAAGACGGAGAGGCTATTGTGTGTTCATTTTCCGGCGGCCGATGTGAGGGGGCGCGACGTTCGTTGCGATCGATCATCCGCGACGTGCGAGCCACATGGTGCGTCCGCCGGCCTGCGCGTCCTCGATCGCCTGATCGACCAGCTTAAGGCCATGCCGGGCAAGCAGGATTCGATACTCATCGGCGTCGATGCGCGGCATGACGCTCATAATGGGCGACGATCTGATCGGCGTGCTCATGCATGAGCCAGAGTTGGACAGCGCCGCCGTTATTGGCAAGACGTCAGCCCTGCCGGGCCCCCGTGACGCGCCAGATGACATCGCCGACATCGTCGGCGACCAGGAGCGAGCCATCGGGGCCAAGCGCAACGCCGACCGGGCGCCCGTAGGAGAACGTCTCGTCGGCTGCGAGGAAGCCCGACAGAATATCCCTGGGCGGGCCGGAGGGACGGCCGTTTTCGAACGGTACGAACACGACCTTGTAGCCGCTGAGCGTCGAGCGATTCCAGGAGCCGTGCTGGCCGATGACCATGCCGTCTGGAAAGCCCGGCAAGGTGCCGGCCGGCAGCCAGCACAGGCCAAGCGAGGCGGTGTGGCCGCCGAGTGCGTAATCCGGCTGGATGGCTTTGGCCACAAGGCTCGGGTCCTGCGGCACGCGATCGTCGACGATCTGTCCCCAATAGCAATAGGGCCAGCCGTAGAAGCCGCCGTCGCGCACCGAGGTCAAATAATCCGGCGGCGTTTCGTCGCCAATTCCGTCGCGCTCGTTGACGACGGTCCAGAGCACGCCGGTGTTCGGCTCCCAGGCCAGCCCCACGGGATTGCGCAGGCCGGAGGCAAAGATGCGGCTCGCGCCGCTTGCAAGATCGAGCTCGTAGATTGCCGCGCGGCCCTGTTCGACCTCCATGCCGGTCTCGGCGATATTGGAGAGCGAGCCGACGCCGGCATAGAGCTTCTTGCCGTCGGCGCTCGGCAGCAGGCTTCGCGTCCAATGCCCGCCGGGCTTGAAGGTGACGAGCTTTCGTCCCTGGGCAGTGATGCGGTCGGCGCCATGGGAATAGGGAAACGCGACCACGCCGTCGGTGTTGCCGACATAGAAGGTGTCGCCGATCAGCGCCATGCCGAAGGGCTGGTTGAGGCCCTCCATGAAGGTCTCGCGGGTCTCGGCGACGCCGTCGCCGTCCTTGTCGCGCAACAGCGTGATGCGGTTTGCGGACACGCCGAGCGCGGCGGCACGCCGCATCGTCGCCTGCATCGCATAGTGGAACATGGTCCTGGCGGGACCTGCGATCTGTGTTGCCTCGGCGATGAGGACGTCGCCATTGGGCAGCACATTGATCCAGCGCGGATGCTTCAGCCCGGTGGCAAAGGCGTTCACGGCAAGACCGGGCGCGGCCACTGGCTGCTCGCCGGCGCGCCAGCCTCTGGCGGTCGGCATCTTCAGCGTTGGGATCGCGCCTTGCGGCTTGGCTTGCGGAATTTCGGGCCTGTCACCCCAGGCGGCCTTTTGAGGCACGCCTTGCAACCGCCGCCACCGCAGCGCGACGCCGCCGATCAGCGCCACGATTTGCGCGAAAATGCCGGAAAATGTCATGAGGTCCTCTTGATTGCGGGCGGCACTATCCGATGCCGGAACGTGTCGCTCAAGAGGCAATCCGGAATGGGCGTATTCCGCGCAAGCGAGGTCGGATTTGCATTTCCCGAGTAGAACAATTGGCGGGGTTTCGAGTTGGCTCCTTCGAGCGAACGGCGTTAGTCTTTCGGGCAGGCAAGGTCGTGACCCCGATTTTCGATGGTGCGCGCATGACGTTTTTGTTGTCGAGGGAGAAGCGCAAGCGGCTCTTGCCGGCCCGCCTTGCCATTGCCGCCCTGGCGCTCTGGATCGGGCCGCAACTTCCTTCACACGCCCGAGGCGGCGCGGGCGAGCGCGCGATCCAATCGAACGAAACGCGCAATCCCGGCGATCCGATCCTGGCGATCGTATCCCTGCAAAAGCAGCGCATCACCGTCTATGACGCGCAAGGGTGGATTTTGCGCGCACCCGTGTCGAGCGGCCAGCGGGGGCGGGAGACGCCTTCGGGAATCTTCAGTGTCATCCAGAAGGACGCCGACCACCATTCAAACCTCTATGACGATGCCTTCATGCCGCACATGCAGCGCCTGACATGGTCGGGCATTGCGCTGCATGGCGGTCCGTTGCCAGGATATGCGGCATCCCACGGCTGCGTGCGGATGCCCTATGACTTCGCCGAGCATCTGTTCGATCTGACGCAGCTCGGCCTGCGCGTCATCGTTGCGCCCACGGACCCTTCACCGGTCGAGATCAGTGATCCCGCTCTGTTGAGGCCGAAGCCGGGCGCAGGCGCGCTCGTTCTGGCGCGCAATGCGGAAGCGGCCGACGCTACTGCGAAACTGAACCAGGCGAGGCAGGCGGCCGGCGCCACCTATCGCGAGGCAACGGCCGCCATGGTGCCGGTGCGCGTCGCCGAGAACCAGAAGCTCAAGGCCGAGGCGCAATTGGCTGCCGCCGAAACTGCGCTCACCAACGCAACCACCGATGAGGCCAGGCAAGCGGCCGAAGATGCCAAGGCGAAGGCGACAGCCTGGATTGCCGACCTGCAGACTCAAGTGGACGCGGCGAAGGCCCAGCTGCAAGTGAAGGCCGATGCGCGCAGCGCTGCGCGCGATGCCGTCGCCGCCGCCGAGGCTGCGCAGACTGCGGCGGCCGAAGCCGCGCGCCAGGCTGCGCGCGAGCTCGAGCCGGTATCCGTCCTGATCAGCCGCAAGACCCAGAAGCTCTATGTGCGTCAGGGCTTCGAGCCAATCTTCGATGCGCCCATTACGATTACCGATCCCGATCGTCCGATTGGCACCTATGTCTTTACTGCGATGGAGCGGACCGGCACCGACGACGATATCAGGTGGACGGTTGTCGCGCTGGAGGGTCCACATTCGCAGCCCGAGGCCGTCGAGCCCCGTGGTCGCGCCGCCGGGCGCAAGAGCCCCGAGCTTGAGCAGGTCACGGCAGCAGCCGACGAGGCCAAGGCCGCGCTCGGCCGGATTACAATTCCTCAAGAACTGCTCGACCGAATCCCCGGCGTATCGCCGCGCTCGTCGGTGATCATCACGGACGAGGCCCCGAGCCCCGAAACCTCTAAGGGCACCGATTTCGTGGTGGTACTGAGTGACCAGCCGCAGGGCGGCATCAAGTTCCGCAAACCAGCGCCGGCACAGGACTACGGCTACGTCAGCTCGCGCTATCGCGCGCCGGCTTCAGGGGCGGCCTGGGGCTCGCCATACGGCGGGAGGGGCTTCTTCACCTGGTAGGACTGCTGTAAGACTCCGGCTGAGGCCGGCTGGAGAGATTGAGCATGGCAGACGATCCGATGATGGTTGGCGCTGCGACCGTGTTCGTCGTCAGCGACATCAGCGCGAGCCTGGCGCATTACCGCGACGTGCTCGGCTTTTCCGTGACCTTCGAATACGGCGATCCGACGTTCTATGTCTGCCTCTGCCGCGACGAGGTCGCGCTGCATCTGGTCGCGGCGCGTCAGACCCGGCGGTTGCCTGGCAACGGCGGAGTCTGCGTCTTTGTGAAAGATGTGGACGCCGTCCATGCCGAGCTCGCGGAACGCGGCGCCAACATCGTCAAGCCGCCGCAAAATTACGACTACGGCATGCGCGACTTCGACGTGCTCGACCCCGACGGCAATCAGCTGGTGTTCGGGATGGGCTCGGGGGATCACTGAGCGCGCGGCCACAAAGCGCATAGCCCCATACGTGGGCTGCGCTTGCCCTAAGGCCGGGGCTGCCGTTACTTGGCCCGAGCCAACAATATTTTGGGGGAGGACCGATGGGCCCGTTGCAAGGCATCAAGGTCGTCGACATGACCACCGTGCTGATGGGGCCCTACGCCACCCAGATGCTCGGGGATTATGGCGCCGATGTCATCAAGGTGGAGTCGCTCGAGGGCGACGTCACGCGGCTGATCGGTCCGACGCGGCATCCGGGCATGGGCCCGGTGTTTCTCAACACCAACCGCAGCAAGCGCTCGATCTGCCTCGACCTGAAAACGCCAGCTGGCCGGGAAGCGGTGCTGCGGCTGATCAGATCGGCCGACGTGCTGGTCTATAATGTGCGGCCGCAGGCGATGGCGCGGCTCAATCTCGGCTATGAGGTCGTGTCCGCCATCAATCCGCGCCTGATCTATGCCGGTGTGTTCGGCTTCGGTCAGGACGGGCCTTACGCGGCGAAACCTGCTTATGACGATCTGATCCAGGGTGCGACCGGATTGCCGGCGCTGATGGCAGAGACCGGCGATGGCACGCCCCGCTATGTGCCGAATGCGCTGGTCGACCGCATCGTAGGTCTGACCGCGGTTGGCGCAATCTGCGCCAGCCTGGTCGATCGCGAGCGCACCGGGCGCGGCCAGCGCGTCGATATCCCGATGTTCGAGACCATGGCGGGCTTTGTGATGGGCGATCACATGGGTGGTCTCACCTACGAGCCGCCGCTCGACAAGGGCGGTTACGCGCGCCATCTGTCGCGCGATCGTCGCCCCTACAAGACGTCCGACGGCTATCTCAGCGTCATCGTCTACAACGACAAGCAATGGGAGAGCTTTTTCAAAGCGACCGGCCGCGACGATCTGCGCAGCGATCCACGCTTTGCGACTTTTGCCGGCAGGGCGGTCAATATCGATTACGTCTATGGCGAGCTTGCGCGCATTTTCGAGACGCGCTCGACGGCGGAGTGGATCGCACTTCTGAACCAGGCCGATGTTCCTGTCATGCCGATGCACGATCTCAAGGGCATCCTCGATGACGAGCACTTGGTCGCCACCGGATTCTTTCCGGTGGTGCAGCATCCGAGCGAAGGGCCAATCCGCAGCATGAAAGTGTCGGCTTCGTTTTCGGAAACGGCGGCTGAGCCCACAAGGCTCGCGCCGCGGCTGAACGAGCATGGCGCCGAGATCCTGCAGGAGATCGGCTTTTCGCGCGAGGACATCGAGAGCATGATCCGCGATGGCGTGACCCGGCCATCGCCCGAGGCCTAAAGGATAGCAGCCATGGATTTCGCACTCTCTGCCAACCAGGAATCGATCCGCGAGGCCGTGGCAAAGATCTGCGCGCGCTACGACGACGCCTATTGGCTAAAGAAGGACAAGGAAGGCGGTTTCCCCGCCGACCTGCACAAGGCGCTGGCCGACGCCGGCTGGCTCGGCATCTGCATTCCCGAGGAGTATGGCGGCTCCGGGCTCGGCATCCTTGATGCCGCAATCATGATGCGCGCCATCTCGGAATCCGGCGCCGGCATGTCGGGCGCGTCGGCAGTTCATATGAACGTGTTCGGGCTCAATCCGGTCGTGGTGTTCGGCACCAGGGAGCAGTGCCAGCGCATGCTGCCGGGCATTGTCGACGGCCGCGAGAAGGCGTGTTTTGCGGTCACCGAGCCGAACACCGGGCTCAACACCACGCAACTCAAGACGCGCGCGGTGCGCACGGGTGACAAATATGTCGTCAATGGCCAGAAGGTCTGGATATCGACCGCGCAGGTTGCCAACAAGATCCTGCTGCTGGCGCGCACCACGCCGCTGGAGGAGGTGAAGAACCCGACCTTCGGTTTGAGCCTGTTCTACACCGATTTCGATCGTAACCGCATCGCGGTGCATGAGATCGAGAAGATGGGCCGCAAGGCGGTCGACTCCAATGAATTGTTCTTCGAGAATTTTGAAATTCCCGTCGCGGATCGTCTTGGCGAAGAGGGCCGCGGCTTCGAATATATCCTCCATGGCATGAATCCGGAGCGGATCCTGATCGCAGCCGAAGCGGTCGGGCTCGGCCATCTCGCGCTGTCGCGTGCGGCGGGCTACGCCAAGACGCGCAATGTCTTCAACCGCCCGATCGGCAAGAACCAGGCAATCCAGCACCCGCTTGCGAAGAACTGGATGGAGCTCGAGGCGGCCTGGCTGATGACGCTGCAGGCCGGCTGGCTGTACGACAAGGGCCTGCCGTGCGGGCCGGCGGCAAACTCCGCGAAATATCTCGCAGGCGAAGCAGGCTTCCGCGCCTGCGAGCAGGCGGTGATGACCCATGGTGGTTTCGGCTATGCCAAGGAGTTCCATGTCGAGCGCTATTTGCGGGAGTCATTGATCCCGCGCATTGCGCCGATCAGCCCGCAGCTGATCCTGAGCTTCATCGCCGAGAAGGTGCTCGGCCTGCCAAAGTCGTATTGAGATGTCATACCTGCGAGTTGTTCACGCTGTCGTTCCGGGGCGATGCGAAGCATCGAACCCGGAACCTCGAGATTCCGGGTTCGGTCCTTCGGACCGCCCCGGAATGACAGCGGAGCAAGGGGCACGGTCATGAGCTACATCACCGGCGTCGGGCTCACATCGTTCGGCAGGCACGAGGGCTCGTCCTCGCTCGACCTGATGAGCCAGGCCGCCGCGCTCGCGCTCGTCGACGCCGGCCTCGACCGCCGGGAAATCGACGGCATTCTCTGCGGCTATTCGACAGTGTCGCCGCACATCATGCTGGCGACAGTGTTCGCCGAGCATTTCGGCATCCAGCCCTCCTATGCCCACGCCGTTCAGGTCGGCGGCGCCACCGGGCTCGCCATGACCATGCTGGCGCATACGCTGGTCGAGGCGGGCGTCGCGCAGCATGTGCTGGTCGTCGCCGGCGAGAACCGGCTGACCGGGCAGAGCCGCGATGCATCAATCCAGGCGCTCGCGCAAGTCGGCCATCCCGATTATGAGGTGCCGCTCGGCCCGACCATCCCCGCTTATTACGGCCTCGTCGCCTCGCGCTATATGCACGAATATGGCCTCACACAGGAAGACCTCGCCGAGTTCGCCGTGCTGATGCGGCGTCACGCGCTTGGGCATCCCGGCGCGCAATTCCGTGACCCGATCACGGTTGCCGATGTGATGGCTTCAAAACCCGTGGCGCTGCCGCTGAAGCTGCTCGACTGCTGCCCCGTCTCCGATGGAGGCGCCGCCTTTATCATCAGCCGCGAGCCGACCGCGAACGTGCGCGTGCGAATCCGTGGCTGCACCCAGGCGCACACACACCAGCATGTCACTGCCGCGCCGCCGCTTGACAGGCTCGGCGCCGAGATTGCGATCGCCCGGGCCAAGGCCGCCACGGGCATTGCGATCTCCGATGTGCGCTATGCCGCGGTCTACGACAGCTTCACGATCACACTCGCGATGCTGCTGGAAGACTTAGGGTTGGCCAAGCGGGGCGAGGCTGCGGCTCGCGTTCGAGCCGGCTATTTCTCGTGCGACGGTGAAATGCCGCTCAACACCCATGGCGGTCTGCTCAGCTACGGCCATTGCGGTGTTGGTGGTGCCATGGCGCATCTGGTCGAGACCCATCTGCAGATGACGGGGCGTGCCGGCGACCGCCAGGTGCGGGATGCATCGCTGGCGCTGCTGCACGGAGATGGCGGCGTGCTGTCCTCTCATGTCAGCATGGTCCTGGAGCGCATAAGATGAACCGCCTTGCCGACTGGACCAAGGGAGAAGCTGCGATCATCTTTCAACGCTGCGCTGGCTGCGGCGCGACGCAATATTTTCGCCGCGCCTTCTGCGCCTCGTGCGGTGCGACGGACTTGCAGGAACGTCGCGCGAGCGGCGAGGGTAGGGTCTACGCGATCTCGCTAGTCTGCCGCGCGGCGACGCCGGAGACCAAGGCGCATGTGCCTTACAACATCGTGCTAATCGACACCGACGAGGGCTTCCGGATGATGGCCCATGGCGACAATGATCTCGCCATCGGCGATCGCGTCAGTGCGCGGTTTGTTCAATTTGCTGGGCGGCTTGTGCCTTGCTTTGCGAAGGCTTCTCAACCCGATAAAACAGAACGCTGGCGATGACGAGCATCGCCGTCACCGCCAGCAAGTGCGCGAATGCCTCCGAGGTTGCCCTCCTGGTGGCATGCTTCATGCCTTTCCTCCCTAGACTTGGGCATGACTGGTCATCGCGCGCGAACGCGCAAAAATCGTCAAATTATAACTCGGAACACCCCACGCTGCGTATTCGCCTTATGTCGTCCCCCGTCAGGCGAATATCGATTGTGCCAAGCTCGAACAGTAATACGGCGGCAATTTGACTCCAGCATGGTGCTGTTGCGTCGCTCGGGCGATACTCGTTTGGCGAATCAAGGCTTTGGAACCCGCGCGGCGGATCCGTAAATAAAGGTGAAATATGGCCCGCATCGATTACAGCGATCCCGCAAAGCACAACGATCGTACGCGCGAACTGCTCGGCAAAAACCGTAACGCCAACATCTTTCGTATGATGGCGCATTCGCCCAGCCACCTCGAGCAATATTGCCGGCTCGGTGGCGCCATCCGCCACAAGGGCGAGCTTGATCCGGTCGTTCGGGAGCTTGCGATCACGCGCACCGGCATTCTGTGCGAGGCGCCGTACGAAATCGTCGCCCACAAGCGCATCGGCAAGAATGTCGGCGTCACCGACGAGCAGAATGAAGCCTTGGAGAATTGGCAGTCGGCGACCTGCTTCAACGAGGTGCAGCGCGCCGCGCTCGCCTTCACCGACGAGACCGTCAAGCTGCCGCGTGTCACCGACGCGACCTTCATGGCAATCGCCGCCAAATTGACCCCGGGCGCGCTGGTCGAGCTGCAGCTGGCCGTCGGCTTCTACATCATGACGTCGAAGTTCCTGGAGACCTTCGCGGTCGACATGCAGCCGGCGTCGGAGGTGGTATAAGCCAGAGGTTGCATCTTCTGGGGGTTGAGATCATGGACAATGGCTGGGAGGTCTCGGCGCAGGCCTGGGTCGATTCCATCGGCGAGCGCGGCGACTGGGGACGTGAGCATGTGCTCGATCCCGTTATGATCGGCCGGATCACCGGCCGCTCGTTCAAGCGCGCGCTCGACGTCGGCTGCGGGGAGGGCCGCTTCTGCCGGATGCTCAAGCAAGCCGGCGTGGCGGCAACGGGGATCGATCCGACCCCGCAGTTGCTCGACCTCGCGCGTCGGCGTGATCCGGCCGGCGACTACCGGTTCGGCCGCGCCGAACAGCTCGAGTTCGGGGATGGAAGCTTCGATCTCGTCGTGAGCTATATCACGCTGGTCGACATCCCCGATTTCAGGGCGGCCGTTCGGGAGATGGCGCGGGTGCTGAAGCCGGGCGGCTCGCTCCTGCTCGCGAACCTTACGGGCTTCACTTCCGCGGGCGCCGAGCAAGGGTGGGTGAAGGATGCGGAGGGGAAGCGGCTGCACTTTCCGGTCGATCGTTACCTCGAGGAATTTCCGTTCTGGTTCGAATGGTCGGGCATCCGAATCGAAAATTGGCATCGCCCGCTATCGGCCTATATGGCCGCATTCCTCGCCGCCGGGCTGACCCTGACATTCTTTGCCGAGCCTGCGCCAGTCTCCGGAGAGCGTCACACCAGGAATCGTTCCGGCGAGTGCCATGGTTCGTCGTGATGGAGTGGACGCGGCCGGCTGGTGCCTAGGTCGCAGTGGGTAGTAGAGCTCGGCCGGCGTTGGGGTTGGTCTGAAGCGTGGGCAATTGAATGACAATTGATGAATATACCGATTGGGCAGCGACGATCGCCAAAGTGGCCGAAAATCCTTCGGTCGAGCGCTGGTCCTATCTTGGGCTCGGCCTTGCCGCGGAATCGGGCGAGATTGCCGATCATATCAAGAAGCTGCTGCGCGACGACAAATTGGACCGCGACGCGCTTGCGGGTGAGCTGGGCGACGCGATCTACTATTGGCGTGTCTCTGCGTAGCTTCGGGCCGAAAGCCCTCCGAAATTCTTGAGGCAAGCAGGGCGAAGATCGAACAGAGGATCGCAGGGTAGCGCCGCCTAAGTCGCCGTCAGCACGTTCAGCTTGGTGTTGGCGAGGATCAGCCGGTCCGCGAGGAGTTGCGCGAGGTTGCGCATGATGCGCTCGCCGGCGCGCGGGTTGTTCTCGCGGAAGCGTTCGAAGTCGGCGAGCGGCACTTCGAGCGCGGCGACCTGGGCATCGGCATAGACGTCGGCCGAGCGGTGCGTCTCCAATAGCGCCATCTCGCCGAAGGCCATGCCGGCCGTGATGGTCGCAAGCCGAATGCCGTCATGCAGCTTGACGTGCACCACGCCGGATTTGAGGAAGAACAGCGAAGCGGCGGGCTCGCCCTCGGCGAGGATCTTTTCGCCGGGTCGGTAGGTGCGCAACGTGCCGAGCGCGGCGAGCTGGTCGAGCTCGCGCTTGTCGAGCCCGGCCAGCAGCGCCTGCTCGGCGAGCTCGGTGATCTCCACCGCATAGATGTTGCCGCCATGGCGGTAGACGATCTGATCCTCCGCCCACTCGATGGCGTCGTCGAGCAGGGGATAGTTGCGGATGTTGGCGAGCCCGTTCGCCCATTCACCAATGCTCTTCCACTGCGCCGAGCCGCGATCGATGCCGGACAGGATCACCGTGACATTGAAATTGGCGAGCTCGGCGAACTCCTCCGCCAAGAGCCGCCCGCCGGCGGGCGTCACGGCGGCGACCCGGCGCAGGTCGAAGATCACGAATTGCGGGCGCGGCTTGCTCGCCAGTTGACGCGAGACATAGTCGACGGTGGAGAAGGACAGCGTGCCCACGAGCTCGATGACGCGGACCTCGTCATGATGCGCGGCGAGCAGCCTGCGCTCGGCCGGCCTGCGGCTGCGGCGCGAGGAGCTCTTGCCGATGTTGTAGTCGGCGATGACAGCGTTGCGCGCGTCATCGGCCCGGCTGAGCATATGCAGGCCGTAATGCGACGACAGCACCTCGCAAACCTTGATGCCGCGCACGCTGTTGCCATGGCCGTCGAGCCGCGGCGAGTAGCTGCCGAGCCCGAGCCGCGCCGGGAGCGCTGCCAGAATGCCGCCGCCGACGCCGCTCTTGGCGGGGATTCCGACACGGTAGATCCATTCACCCGCATAGTCGTACATGCCCGACGACGTCATCACGCTGAGCGTCCGCGACACGGCGTACGGCGTCACGACCTGCTCGCCCGTGACCGGATTGAGGCCGCGATTGGCGAGCGTTGCTGCCATGATCGCGGCATCACGCGCGGTCACCAGCACCGAGCACTGCCGGAAATAGACGTCTAGCACCTTGCGAACGTCTTCGTTGATGACGCCGGAATTGCGCAGCAGATAGCCAATGGCGCGGTTACGGTCACCGGTCGCGCTTTCCGAAGCGAACACGGCTTCATCGACGTCAAGCTCGCGCCCGGCAAAACGGCTCAACGCCTGCCGCACCGTGTCGAACGCCGTGTCAGCCTTCGCCTCCAGGATCAGACCGGAGCAGGCGATGGCGCCGGCATTGACCATCGGATTGAACGGGTGGTTCTCCGCATTGAGCCGGATCGAGTTGAAGGGATCGCCCGAGGGCTCGACGCCGATCACGGCCTCCACCCGCGCCGCGCCGAGCGTGTCCAGTGCCAGCGCGAATACGAAGGGTTTCGACATCGACTGGATGGTGAACGGCACCCGGGAATCGCCGGTCTCATAGACATGCCCGTCGAGCGCGGCGAGCGCGATGCCGAAATGCTCGGGATGCGCCTTGCCGAGCTCGGGAATGTAGTGGGCGACTTCGCCCGAATCATCCTCCGCAAAATTCTTGTGACATGCGGTCAAGAATCGCAGCAGCGGCGGCGACGAGGAAGCCCAGTTGCGCGCGCCCGCGATCGGCGCCGTTCGCATCATGTCCATGACATCTTCCGAAATGAGACAGGCGTACGCCGCATGTTACGCCGCAACGCGGCACGTCGAAACCGTCCTGCCGGCCCGTTGGCGCGGCAGCCTGCCGACTGCGTGGGCAGCTAAATGATTCAGGTCTCGATGATCGCCACCACCTGGCCTTCAGCGACGACATCATCGACTGCGACCAGGATGGATTTCAATGTTCCCGCCGCAGGTGCGGCGACAGGAATCTCCATCTTCATCGCTTCGACAAAGGCGATGTCCTCGCCGTCGCCAACGTTTGCGCCAAGCGCGAGCGGGAGGGCGCAGATGCGCCCGGCAACTTCTGTGACGATCTTGATATCTGGCATGCCAACCGGCTTTTTGTTGTCGCCGCACAATGCCTGAGGTAGCTTGTTCTTCAAGTGGAATTTTATTCCGCATAACGGAATTAGGAGGCAACCTTGGGACGACGCTCGGAGCGGCTGAGCAGGCCGAGACTGCTCACCAGTGACGCGACAGGTGAGGCTGACGTCATTCAGGTGGTCTCGCGCGCGTTCGACGTGCTCAGATGTTTCGAGGGCAGCGAGGCGCGGCTGGGAAATCTGGAGATTTCCAACCGCTGCGGCCTGCCGCGCTCGACGGTGTCGCGGCTCACCCACACGCTGACCCGCATGGGGCAGCTCGTCTATCTGCCGCGTGACCAGAAATATCGCATCGGCCCAAGCGCGGTCGCGATGAGCACCTCGATGATGAAGGGCCTGCAGCTGCGCAATCTGATCCGGCAGCGCCTGCAGGACGTCGCCGAGCAATTGCCCGGCACCGTCGGCTTCGTCATCCCCGACCGCTACCATCTCGTCTATCTCGAGTTCGCGCGCTCGGCGAATGCGCTCGGCCTGCATGAAGTCACGGGCAGCCGGATCTCGATGGCGAGCACGGCCGCGGGCCATGCCTACACCGCGGCGCTCGAGCCGGACGTGGGGGACGCGCTGCTTGCCGAGATGGAGCGGGAGGCGCCTGACGCCGCTCGGGTGCTGAAGCCGCGGATCGAGGCCAACCGCCACTTCCTGCGGGAGAATGGTTATGTCGTCGCCTGCGGCCTGTGGTCGCCGCATATCAATGGCGTCGCGGTGCCCCTGTGGTCGCCGCAATACCAGACCGTCGTCGCGGTGACGATCGGGCTGTTGGCTGCGATGTATGACGAGAAGCGCCTGCACAGCGAAGTTGCCCCTGTGATGCGCGAGCTGGGTGCAGCCATCGGCAGCCTGCTGGAGACGGCCGAAGGCGATATTTTCAACAACCGGATGGAGCGGAAGACGCTTGGCGTTATCGCGCCCAACAAAATGAGTGTGACGGAGGAGACGAATGATCTGGAAGCCCGAACTCGACGAGCTCGCTCGGCGCGAGGCCTTCGCGCGCGAGATGGGAGGCGTTGAGAAGGTCAAGCGACAGCGCGACCAGGGCCGGCTCACCGTCCGCGAACGCATCGACAGGATCGTCGATGCCGGCAGCTTCCACGAAATCGGCGCGATCTCAGGCGTCGGCGAATATGACGAGACGGGCGAGCTCACCAATCTGACGCCAGCGAACTGCGTGTTCGGCCGCGGCAAGGTCGACGGCCGCACCGTGGTCGTGGTCGGCGATGACTTCACCGTGCGCGGCGGTTCGGCGGATGCGTCGATCTCGGCCAAGCCGTTGATGGCGGAGGAGATGGCGCATGATTTCCGCCTGCCGATCATCCGCATCATCGAGGGCTCGGGCGGTGGCGGCTCGGTGAAGACCATCGAAACCAAGGGCGCGGCGAATCTGCCGGGCGGCATCGGCGGCAACCGCTGGTACCGTTATACGACGGAAAACCTCGCCCATGTGCCGGTGGTCGGGCTTGGCCTCGGATCGGTCGCAGGCCTTGGCGCCGCGCGGCTTGCCGCGAGCCACTATTCGATCATGACCCGCAACTCCGCGATGTTCGTCGCGGGCCCGCCTGTGGTGAAGCGGCTGGGCCAGGATCTCTCCAAGCAGGAGCTCGGCGGCGCCGACATCCAGACCCGCGCCGGCGGCGTCGACGATGCCGTCGATACGGAGGAGGAGGCATTCGCGCGTGCGCGGCGCTTTCTGTCCTATCTGCCGTCGTCGGTGTTCGAACTGCCGCCGACGATTGCCTGCAACGATGATCCTGAGCGAAACGACGAGGCGCTGCTCAAGGCGGTGCCGCGCAGCCGCCGCCAGGTCTACAAGATGCGGCCGATCATCGAGTCCGTGGTCGACAAGGGCTCGTTCTTCGAGATCAACAGCAATTTCGGCCGGCCGGTTATCGTCGGGCTCGCTCGGCTCGAGGGACGCGCGGTGCTGCTGCTCGCGAGCGACCCCTTCCACTATGGCGGCTCCTGGACGGCGGAAGCCTGCCAGAAGGTGGTGCGCTGGGTCGATTTTGCCGAGACCTTCCATCTGCCGATCGTCTATCTCATGGATTGCCCGGGCTTCATGATCGGGCTGGAGGCGGAGAAGGCGGCAACCATCCGCCACGGCATGCGCGCCATGGCCGCGGTCAACCAGACCACGGTGCCCTGGTGCACGGTGATCATCCGCAACTCCTTTGGCGTTGCAGGCGTCGTGCATCAGCCCGCCGACCGCTTCTCCATCCGCTATGCATGGCCGTCGGCGTATTGGGGCTCGCTGCCGCTCGAAGGCGGCATCGAAGCGGCCTATCGCGCCGAGATCGATGCGGCCGACGATCCGGCCGAGAAGTTGAAGGAGATCGAGGACCGCCTCAACAAGCTGCGCTCGCCGTTCCGCTCGGCCGAGAAATTCTGGGTGGAGGAGATCATCGATCCCCGCAAGACGCGTTCGCTGCTCTGCGAATTCGCGCGTCTGGCGGAACCGTTGCGCACGCCCGGACTCGCGAAGGGCATGATGATCAGGCCGTAGCTGACCCGACTCATCAACGACGTCGTCCCGGCGAAACGCCGGGACCCATAACCACAGGCGGATGTTGTTTGGCGTATTGCCCATCCCGTCATTGCGAGCGGAGTGAAGCAATCCAGGGCCACGCAAACGACTCTGGATTGCTTCGTCGCTTGCGCTCCTCGCAATGACAGCGGACTTCACTCCGCAGGTTGAGCGGCCATCACCGGCCTCGGCTGCCGCGAGATCGTCAGCGCCATCGCTGATGCAATCAGGCATAGCGCACCGGCGGTGAAGAAGGCGGGCAGATAGCTTGCAAGCAGCGTGCGCGATAGCCCAGCCCCGAACGCCGCTGCGGCCGCACCGATCTGGTGGCCGGCAAAGATCCAGCCGAACACCAGGTTCGCCCGTTCCGGTCCGAAGCGCTGTGTGGTGAGGCGCACGGTCGGCGGCACCGTTGCGATCCAGTCCAGACCATAGAACATCGCAAACAGCGACAGGCCGTAGAACGAGAAATCCGTGAACGGCAGCGCCACCAGCGACAATCCGCGCAGGCCGTAATACCAGAACAGCAGGAAGCGGTTGTCGATACGGTCGGACAGCCAGCCGGAGCCGATGGTGCCGAAGAAATCGAAGATGCCCATCGCCGCGAGCAGGCTTGCCGCCTTCACCTGAGGAATCCCGTAATCGAGGCACATCGGGATCAGGTGCACCTGCACAAGCCCGTTAGTGGAGGCGCCGCAGACGAAGAAGGTCGCAAACAGCACCCAGAACACGCTGCTCTTCGATGCGTCGCGCAGGGTGCCGAGCGCCGCCGCCATGATTGGGGCGGTCGTAGGAGCGGGGGCAGGTTGCGGCTCGGTGCTCTTGTCGCCAAACGGCCGCAGGCCGACATCGCTCGGCCGGTCGCGCAGCACCAGGAAGACGAAGAGAGCTGCGACGGCAAGGATGGCGCACATCATGCCAAGGCCCGTCCGCCAGCCGGAGCGCTCGGTGACATGGGCGAGCAGCGGCAGGAACACGAGCTGTCCGGTGGCGACGCTGGCCGAGAGAATGCCGATCACCAGACCACGACGTGCGACAAACCAGCGCGCAGCAATGGTCGCGCCCAGCACGAGCGCGGTCATGCCGGTGCCGATGCCGACCACCACGCCCCACAGCAGCACGAGCTGCCAGACACTGGTCATACCGAGCGACAGCACCAGCGCAGAGATGACCAGGACTTGTGCGGCGAGGGTTACATTGCGCAGGCCGTAGCGGTTGAGCAGGGCGGCGGCGAACGGTGCCATCAGCCCGAACAGGATGAAGCGGATGGACAGCGCGGAGGAAATCTCCGCAGTGCTCCAGCCGAATTCCTGCTGCAACGGCACGATGAAGACGCCGGGCGCGCCGACCGCGGCGGCCGAGACCAGCGCGGCAAAGAAGGTCGCGCCGACCATGATCCAGCCATAGTGGATATTGCGGCGGGCAAGCGCCGCCGCGAGCCAGTTCGAAATCAAGTTCACCCCCAGAGAGAATTGCCGGGATTGGTCATGCGTGGATATTGACCCAAGTCGGGCATGACCAAAATGTCAAACTTCCCTTATTTTCGGACATCGTCTCTTACGAGGCGATCCGTTCCACCGCGATCGCGGTGGCCTCGCCGCCGCCAATGCAGAGCGACGCGATGCCGCGCTTGGCATTCTGCGCCTCCATGGCGTGCAGCAGCGTGACGATCAGACGCGCGCCGGTGGCGCCGATCGGATGGCCGAGCGCGCAGGCGCCGCCATTGATGTTGAGGTGGTCGCGGGGAATGCCGAGGTCGCGTTGCGCCGCCATCGCCACCACCGCAAAGGCCTCGTTGATCTCGAACAGGTCGACGTCGGATGCACTCCAGCCGACCTTGTCGAGCAGCTTGCGGATGGCCGGGATCGGCGCAGTCGTGAACCATTGCGGTTCCTGGCTGTGGGTCGAGTGTCCCTTGATCTCAGCCAGAATGGGAAGGCCCTCGCGCTCGGCGATGGACCGTCTTGTCAGCACCAGCGCTGCCGCGCCGTCAGCATTGGCCGAGGACGCGGCCGGCGTGATGGTGCCGTTGGCACGGAAGGCGGGCTTGAGGGACGGGATCTTGGCGGGATCGACCTTCAGCGGATGCTCGTCGTTCGCAATAACCTTCGGTCCCGCTTTCTCGGCAACGGTGATCGGCACGATCTCGGCCTTGAACGCGCCGCTCTCGACCGCCTTGCGCGCACGGCTCAAGGTTTCCATCGCATAGGCGTCCTGGTCCTTGCGGGTGAATTGATAAGCTTCGGCCGTTGCCTCGCCGAAATCGCCCATGGAGCGGCCGGTCTCGTAGGCGTCCTCCAGCCCATCCATCATCATGTGGTCGATGATGCGGTCATGGCCGGCGCGATAGCCGCCGCGGGCCTTGGCGAGCAGATACGGTGCATTGGTCATGCTCTCCATGCCGCCGGACACCACGATGTCGGCGGAGCCGGCCTTGATGATGTCATGGGCGAGCATGGTCGCCTTCATCCCGGAACCGCAGACCTTGTTGACGGTGGTCGCACCGGTCGCATCAGGCAGGCCGGCGCCGCGCGCCGCCTGCCGCGCCGGGGCCTGGCCCTGGCCAGCGGGCAGCACATTGCCCATGAAGACCTCGTCGATCCGCTCCGGCTTGAGGCGAGCACGTTCCAGCGCCGCGCCGATCACATGGGAACCGAGCTTGTGGGCGGGAAGCGGCGATAGTTCCCCCATGAAGCGGCCGAGCGGGGTGCGGGCGGCGGAGACGATGACGACGGGATCAGATGCGGCCATGGCGAATCTCCCTGGGGACGATGATAATGTGAGATGATAGTCATCATATGATGCGTCGCGGAATTTGCAATGGCGGACGGCATTAAAGTTGATGTGAGGAGGAGGGCTGTCCGTTGGCGGTGTCGTAGGGTGGGCAAAGGCGCGTCAGCGCCGTGCCCACCATTGCAGCCAGGATCGCCGCGCCAAGGGTGGGCACGCTTCGCTTTGCCCGCCCTACAATTCGCGGCCTTACCGCTTGCGGTCGATGAACGCCTGCATCAGCCGCTTCGGTTCGTCGGTCAGGAACGACTGCCCGAACACCCCGATGCTCAAATCCACCGATTCCTTCAGCGGCAGGTCCTCCCATTGCCGCAGCAGCGCCTTTTGCGCCCGCAACGCTTCTGCACCGCACGCAAGCAGCGATTGCACGGTGTGCTCGACGGCCGCATCCAGGCCGCCCTCAGCGGCCACCACATCGACCAGCCCCCAGGCGAGCGCGGTCGGCGCATCGATGTTCTCCGCCGTCATCACCAGCCAGCGCGCGCGGCCCCAGCCGATCAGCCGCGGCAGCAGTGCAGCATGGATCACCGAGGGAATGCCGACCCTGACCTCCGGCATGCCGAATCTGGCATCATGGGCAGCGATGCGGACATCGCAGGCGGCCGCGGCCTCCAGCCCGCCACCCAGGCACCAGCCGGGCATTCGCGCAATCACCGGCGCAGGGAAGGCGCGGATCGCCTCGCAGAGGTCGCGCAGGCGCGTGATGAAGGCCTCGGCGGAGGTCTGGTCGAGCGTTGCCATCTCCTTGATATCGGCGCCTCCGATCAGGCTCTTCTCGCTACTGCCTCTGAGTACCAGCACGCGGATGTCCCGGTCCGCGGCGAGCTCGTCCAGACCTGTGCGCACGCCATCGATGACCGGCGAGCTCAGGATGTTGAGCGAGCCAGCGTTGCGGACGGTAAAGGTTGCAACGCCGCGAGGATCGCGCTCGACGCTGCAAAAATGATTAGGCGTGGACATGGCGGGGCTCGTGCGCAATAGGTTTAGCTTGACCACTTCCGCGGTGAGGGGGCAGCTTGTCAAGCGCGTGCGGATCCTTCAGCAAGATGAACGCATGTTAAGGAAATAGATGCAGCTTTTTTCCATCGCTGCTGTTATTATATGATTACAGACATTCCATAGGACGCCCATGCGTTATTCCCGTGAACACAAGCAGGAAACCCACGCCCGCATCGTTCGCAAGGCCTCCGTGCGGCTGCGAGAGAAGGGCGCGCATGGCATCGGCGTTGCCGACCTGATGAAGGAGGCCGGGCTGACCCATGGCGGCTTCTATGCGCATTTCGATTCGCGCGACGCGCTGGTGATCGAGGCGTTTGCCTACGCGATGGACCGCTCGATCGAGCATTGGCGCAAGATCGCGGACGAAACCCCGCCGGAGAAGCGGCTGGCCACGATCATCGAGACATATCTCTCGCCCACCCATCGTGACGATCCCGGCCATGGCTGTGCCATTACCTCGCTAGGCGCGGAAATTGCCCGCGAGAGCCCGAAGACCCGCCGGGCCTTTGCCGCCAAGATGGAGCAACTGATCGACCTGATCGCCGACCAGATCCAGGACGTCCCGCGCAAGGCCGCCCGAAAGCAGGCGACAAGCCTGCTCGCGACCATGATGGGCACGCTGGTGCTTTCCCGCATTGCGGGAAGCGGCGAGTTCTCCGATGAGGTCCTGCAGGCCGGCAAGGAATGCGCGCTGGCCCGCGCCGCAGCGCTGAAGACGGTCGCGGCAAAGCCCGCTGCGAAGAAGGCGCGGGCGAAGGTGAATTGAGGCGGCGAACTAGCGCCGCATCAGCGGTCTGCCTCTCCCCTTGTTGTGGGAGAGGCCGCTATCGCATCGATAGATGCGATGCGGGCGAGGGGTTTGTCTCCGCGGGTGTCACTCTTTGACATCGAACTCGCTGTCCCTCACCCGAACGAGTCTGTATCTCCCAGCGGAGCAGCCCTCTCCCACAAGGGGCGAGGGCACAGCAATGCGCAGCGCGTGCCTGATTGTTTCAAGCGCCGCTGAACAACGCCCGCTCTCGCTCCACCGTCTCATAAATATAATCCGCCACCGCTCGGATGCGGGCCAAATCCTTGCTGTCGGCGTGCATCAGGAGCCAGAAGGTGCGCGAGATCGAGATCTCATGCGGCAGCACCGGCAGCAGCTCCGGATGGGCGCTCGCCATGAAATGCGGCAGCACGGCGATGCCGTAGCCGGCAAGGGTGGCGTTGAGCTGCGCGATGAGATTGGCGCTGCGGAAGTGGGCCGCGATCTTCGGCGACACCTGCGGCAGATAGTCGAGCTCGGGCGTGAACAGCAGTTCCTCAATATAGCCGACGAAGCGATGCGCGGGCAGGTCCTCGCGGGATATGATGGCGGGCGCGCGGTCCAGATAGGCAGAGGTCGCATACAGTCCCAGCCGATAGTCGAGCAGCTTGCGCCCGACGATCCGGCCCTCCTTTGGCATGGTCAGGCTGATCGCGATATCGGCCTCGCGCTTGGAGAGGCTGAACAGGCGGGCGGTCGCGACCAGCTGAAGGTCGAGATCGGGATACCGCTCTGCAAACCGCACCAGGCGCGGCGCGAGAAAGTGGCTGCCAAAGCCGTCCGGCGCGCCGATGCGCACCGTGCCGGTCAGATGGGCGCGCGAGCCGCCGACCGCCTCCTGGTTGGCGACGATGGTGGACTCCATCGCCTCGGCGCTGTCGGCGACACGCTGGCCGGCCTCGGTCAGCAGGTAGCCGGTCTTGCGGCGGTCGAACAGCTTTGCCGAAAGGTTGAGCTCCAGTCTGTCGACCCGCCGGATCACCGTGGCATGATCGACGCCGAGCTGCTTTGCGGCAGCCGACACCGACCCGCCGCGCACGATGGCGAGCACGAAGCGGAAGTCATCCCAATCGATCGCGCCGCCTTGATCCAGCATTTCCGCACATCTAAGGTGCAATATCTCGGACTTGAATCCTATAAAATGCAAGTCAAAAGGCTTCTGTCAAAGCGATCCGGCTGACCTATCGGAGGACATCATGCGCTCAATCGGACATTTCATCGGTGGCAAGGAGGTCAAGGGGACCTCGGGGCGCACTTCGGACGTGTTCGAGCCGATGACGGGCGAGGTCCAGGCCAAGGTGGCACTGGCTTCCAAAGCCGAGGTTCGCGCAGCGGTCGAGAACGCCAGAGCTGCGCAGGGCGAATGGGCCAACACCAACCCGCAGCGCCGCGCGCGGGTGATGATGAAGTTCCTGGAATTGGTGCAGCGCGATTATGACAAGCTCGCCGAGCTGCTCGCGCGTGAGCACGGCAAGACCATTCCCGACGCCAAGGGCGACATCCAGCGCGGGCTCGAGGTGGTCGAGTTCGCCATCGGCATCCCGCATTTGATGAAGGGCGAATACACCGAAGGCGCCGGCCCCGGCATCGACATCTATTCCCTCCGTCAGCCGCTCGGCGTGGTTGCTGGCATCACTCCGTTCAATTTCCCCGCGATGATCCCGATGTGGAAGTTTGCTCCCGCGATCGCCTGCGGCAATGCGTTCATTCTGAAGCCGTCCGAGCGCGATCCCGGCGTACCGATGAAACTCGCCGAGCTGATGATCGAGGCCGGCCTGCCGCCGGGCATTCTCAACGTCGTCAACGGCGGCAAGGAGGCGGTGGACGCCATTCTCGACGACCCCGATATCAAGGCCATCGGCTTTGTCGGCTCCTCGCCGATCGCGCAATACATCTACGAGCGCTCGGCTGCGACCGGCAAGCGGTGCCAATGCTTCGGTGGCGCCAAGAACCACGCCATCGTCATGCCCGATGCCGACATGGACCAGGCGGTCGATGCGCTGATTGGGGCGGGCTACGGCTCGGCCGGCGAGCGCTGCATGGCGGTCTCGGTTGCCGTGCCCGTCGGCAAGACCACCGCCGACCGCCTGATGGAAAAGCTGATCCCGCGCGTTGAATCGCTGAAGATCGGCACCTCGATCGATCCCTCCGCTGATTACGGCCCGCTGGTGACGCGCGAGGCGGTCGAGAAGGTGAAGAATTACGTCGAGATCGGCATCAAGGAAGGCGCGACGCTCGCCGTCGACGGCCGCGGCTTCAAGATGCAGGGCTACGAGAAGGGCTTCTATCTCGGCGGCTGCCTGTTCGACAATGTCACCAAGGACATGCGCATCTACAAGGAAGAGATCTTCGGCCCCGTGCTATCCGTGGTGCGCGCGCATGACTACAAGGAGGCCCTGGCGCTGCCGTCGGACCACGACTACGGCAATGGTGTCGCGATCTTCACCCGCGATGGCGACGCGGCGCGGGATTTCGCGGCCAAGGTCAATGTCGGCATGGTCGGCATCAACGTGCCGATCCCGGTGCCGATCGCCTATTACACCTTCGGCGGCTGGAAGAAATCGGGCTTCGGCGATCTCAACCAGCACGGCCCGGATTCGATCCGCTTCTACACCAAGACCAAGACGGTGACCTCGCGCTGGCCCTCGGGCGTCAAGGAAGGCGCGGAGTTCTCGATCCCGACGATGAAGTAGTCCTGAAAGTGGCGAGCCGATGCAGTTCGCTCTGAACGAGGACCAGCTTGCGGTTCGCGACATGGCGCGGAGTTTTGCCGCGGACAGGATCGCACCGCATGCGCTGCGCTGGGACGAGGAGAAGCATTTTCCCGTCGAGGTGATGCGCGAGGCAGCCCACCTCGGCATCGGCGGCATCTACATTCGCGACGATGTCGGCGGCTCGGCCATGAGCCGCTTCGACGCAGCGCTGATCTTCGAGGCACTCGCGACGGGCTGCCCGACCGTGTCGGCCTTCATCTCCATCCACAACATGGCATCGTGGATGATCGATGCGTTCGGCAACGATGCGCAGCGCAAGAAGTGGCTGCCGAAGCTGTGCACCATGGAGCTTTTGGCAAGCTACTGCCTGACCGAGCCCGGCTCCGGCTCGGACGCCGCGGCCTTGCGCACCCGCGCCGTGCGCGACGGCGAGCATTATGTACTGAGCGGGCAGAAGCAGTTCATCTCCGGCGCGGGCTCAAGCGACCTCTACGTTGTGATGGTGCGCACCGGTGCCGACGGTCCCGGCGGCATCTCGACGCTGGTCGTCGAGGGCAACGCGCCTGGCGTCTCGCTTGGCGCCAATGAGCGCAAGATGGGCTGGAACGCACAGCCGACGCGTGCGGTGATCTTCGAGAATGCCCGCGTGCCCGTCGCCAATCGTCTCGGCGATGAAGGCATCGGCTTCAAGATCGCGATGGCCGGGCTCGACGGCGGTCGCCTCAACATCGCAGCGTGCTCGCTCGGCGGCGCGCAGGCCGCGCTCGACAAGGCCCTGGCCTACATGAAGGAGCGCAAGGCGTTCGGAAAGCGGCTCGACGAATTCCAGGCGCTGCAGTTTCGCATTGCCGACATGGCGACCGAGCTGGAGGCCGCACGCACCTTCCTGTGGCGCGCCGCAGCCGCACTCGACCGCAAGGACCCTGACGCGACCATGCTGTGCGCGATGGCAAAACGCTTCGGCACCGATGTCGGCTTCGAGGTCGCCAACCAGGCGCTGCAGCTGCATGGCGGCTACGGCTATTTGAGCGAATACGGCATCGAAAAGATCGTGCGCGATCTGCGAGTGCACCAGATCCTCGAGGGCACCAATGAAATCATGCGTCTGATCGTGGCGCGCAAGATGATCGAGGGCGCGCGATGAATGCTTCTACGGCGCCGAACAGCGAAGGCGATCTGATTGTGTTGAAGGCGGGGGCGGTCGGATTCATCCGGCTCAACCGTCCCAAAGCGATCAATGCCGTCACGCTAGAGATGTTTCGCGACATCGACAAGGCGCTTGATCGCTTCGAGACGGATCCGGAGGTCGGCGTGATCCTGCTCGAGGGCGCAGGCGAGCGCGGCTTATGCGCCGGCGGTGATATCCGGGCGCTCTACGAGAGTTCCAAGGTGAACGGCGACCTTGGCAAGATCCTATGGCGCGAGGAATATATCCTCAACGCCCGCATCGCCGCGTTCAAAAAGCCCTACGTCGCTTTCATGGACGGCATCGTCATGGGGGGCGGCGTCGGCCTTTCCGCCCACAGTCGCCATCGCGTGGTGACGGAGCGCACCAAGCTTGCGATGCCCGAAGTCGGCCTCGGCTTCTTCCCTGATGTCGGCGGCACCTTTTTGTTGTCGCACGCGCCGGGCGAGATCGGCACCTATTTTGGTCTCACCGGCCAGACCATGAACGGGCCGGACGCGGTCTATGCCGGATTTGCCGATGCCGTGGTGCCGTCGGCAAGGCTGGGCGAATTGCGCCTGGCGCTTACCAAGGTCGCGCCGGAAACGCCGTCGTCCGACATCGAGTCATTGATCAATGGCTTCGCGACCGGCGAGACGGCCGGCCCAGTGGCCGCGCTTGAGCCGCGGATCGACCAGTGGTTCGGCTTCGACCGCATGGAGGACATCATCGCCGCGCTCAAGCGCGATGCCTCTGAGCTTGCGCAAGCGACGCTCAAGACGCTCGGCGAGAAATCGCCGCGCGGCATGGTGGTGACGTTGAAGCTCTTGCGGCTGGCGCGCGGCGCCTCTTCACTGGAGGAGTGCCTGGTGCGCGAATATCGTGCCGCGCTGGAAGTGTTCCGCAGCGATGATTTTCGCGAGGGCGTGCGTGCGGCGGTGATCGACAAGGACCGCAATCCGAAATGGTCGCCACCTCGCATCGAGGACGTTACGCCGGAGATGATCGCGCCGTATTTTGCTGAGATCGGCAAGGACGAGCTGGTCTTCGGCAAGACCAAGTAAAAACGGATTCGACGGGAGGAAAAGCACATGGCAACCATCGCATTCATCGGGCTCGGCAACATGGGCGGGCCGATGGCGGCCAATCTGGTCAAGGCTGGCCACAAGGTAATCGCCTTCGACCTCGTGGCCGCCTCGCGCGATCAGGCCAAAGCCGACGGCGCTACGATTGCCGAGAGCTCCGTCTCGGCGGTGAAGGGGGCCGACGTCGTCGTCACCATGCTGCCCGCCGGCAAGCATGTGCTCGCGGTCTGGACCGATGTGCTGCCGGCGATGACCAGGGGCGCGCTGATCATCGACTGCTCCACCATCGATGTCGAAAGTGCCAAGCAGGCGCATGGGCTCGCCGCCAGGCACGGCATCCTCTCGGTCGATGCGCCGGTCTCCGGCGGCACCGGCGGTGCCAAGGCTGCGACGCTGACCTTCATGTGCGGCGGCGAGGAGAAGGCCTTTGCGGAGGCCAAGCCGGTGCTGGAGAAGATGGGCAAGAAGCTCGTGCATTGCGGCGGCGCCGGCGCGGGGCAGGCCGCCAAGATCTGCAATAACATGATCCTCGGCATTTCCATGATCGCGGTGAGCGAAGCCTTTGCGCTGGCTGAGAAGCTCGGCCTGTCGCACCAGGCGCTGTTCGACGTCGCCTCGACCTCCTCGGGCCAATGCTGGTCCTTGACCTCCTATTGCCCGGTGCCGGGCCCGGTTCCGGCGTCGCCCGCCAACAACGATTACAAGCCCGGCTTTGCCGCGGCGCTGATGGTCAAGGACCTGACCCTGGCGCAGGACGCGGCCAATGCGGCCGGCGCCGTGACCCCGCTCGGCAAGCACGCCCAGGAAATCTATAAGACCTTCGATGCAGCCGGGAATGGCGGGGTGGATTTTTCGGGTATTATCCGGCACGTTAGGAGCCTCGCCGGGAAACACTGATGACGACTTTCCAGGAAGCACGTGCCTTTCTGCTGAAACACCGCACCGACTACGCGACAGCGGTCAAATGTTTCCGCTGGCCCGACCCTGTGCCGTTCAACTGGGCGCTGGACTGGTTCGATGCGGAGCTTGCGCAAAGCCCTGAGAGCCGCGACCGAACCGCGCTCTGGATCGTCGATGCCGGCAGCGACCGGCAAACAAAACTGTCCTTCGCGACGCTATCGCGTCGCTCCAACCAGGTCGCAAACTTCCTGCGGGCGCAGGGGCTCAAGCGCGGCGATCACCTGCTCCTGCTGCTCGGCAATGTCGTGCCGCTGTGGGAGACGATGCTCGCGGCGATGAAGCTCGGCGTCGTCGTGATCCCCGCGACCACGCTGCTGACGCCGGATGAATTGCGCGACCGACTCGACCGCGGCCGCGCGCGGGCCGTTGTGGCGACACAGGATCAGGTGGCAAAATTCGAGAAGCTCGGCGGCGCCGATCTCGTGCGCATTGTGGTCGGCGCTTCGACGCCGCAACAGGGCTGGCTGCCCTTCGAGCAGGCGGCGGATTTTCCGGAAGCCTTTTCGTCCGACGGCCCGACGCAAGCCGACGATCCGATGCTGCTCTATTTCACCTCGGGTACAACGGCCAAGCCAAAGCTGGTGCGGCACAGCCAGCGCTCCTATCCGGTCGGGCATCTCTCGACCATGTACTGGCTGGGCCTGCAGCCTGGCGATGTCCACCTCAACATCTCCTCGCCGGGCTGGGCCAAGCATGCTTGGAGCTGTTTCTTTGCGCCGTGGAATGCCGGCGCCACCGTGTTCGTGGTCAACCAGCCGCGCTTCGACGCCAAGGGCCTGCTTTCGACCATCGGTCGCTGCGGCGTCACCACGCTATGCGCGCCGCCGACGGTGTGGCGGCTTTTCATTCAGGAACGGCTGTCGGATTTCAAGGTCAGCTTGCGCGAAGCCTGTGGCGCCGGCGAGCCGCTCAACCCGGAAGTGATCGACCAGGTGCGCGCGGCCTGGGGGCTCACCATCCGCGACGGCTACGGCCAGACCGAGACTGCGGCGATCGTCGGCAACTCGCCGGGCCAGGCGGTCAAGATCGGCTCGATGGGCCGGCCGCTGCCCGGCTATCGCGTCGAGATCACCGATGCCGACGGCCATGCCACAAAGGAAGGGGAGGTGACGCTGAAGCTCGGCGCTGATCGTCCGGCCGGTCTCATGCAGGGCTACCAGGGCGAGGACGGCAAGCTCAGCGGCGCCGACGGCGCCATCTATCGCAGCGGCGATGTCGTGTTCGTCGACGATGAGGGCTATCTGACCTTCGTCGGTCGCTCCGACGACGTCTTCAAATCCTCCGACTACCGCATCAGCCCGTTCGAGCTGGAGAGCGTGCTGCTCGAGCACGAGGCGGTTGCGGAAGCCGCCGTTGTGCCGTCGCCCGATCCGATCCGGCTCGCGATCCCCAAGGCCTATGTGCTGCTGACCGCGGGCGCCGAGCGCTCGCCGGAAACGGCGCTCTCGATCTTCAAGCACCTGCACACGCATCTGGCGCCGTTCAAACGCATCCGCCGCATCGAGCTGGTAAGCGAGCTGCCCAAGACCATCTCCGGCAAGATCCGGCGCGTGCAGCTCAGGCGGCTGGAGCACGATAATAATCGTGACGATGCCTTGCGCGGCGTCGAATTCCGTGAAGAAGATTTCCCGGAATTGCAGAAGGTCCGCGATCCCGGATCGCCGGAGCATTAAAGAGAGAAGCAGCAGAGCATGAACGAAGTCTGGAAGAAGCCGCCGATTTCGCTGGCGGCCTATCAAGCCATGGTCGGTCGCGAGATCGGGGTGTCGTCATGGCATCTGATCGATCAGGGTCGCATCGATGTTTATGCCGATGTGATCGAGGATCACCAGTTCATCCATGTCGATCCCGAGCGCGCGAAAAAGGAAACGGCGTTCGGGGGCACCGTGGCCCACGGCTTCCTCACGATGTCTCTGATGAGCATCATGTCCTATGAGGTGATGCCGGTGATCGAAGGTACCACGATGGGCGTCAACTACGGTTTCGACAAGCTGCGCTTCATCTCGCCGGTGCGCGCAGGCCGCCGCGTGCGCGGCCGCTTCACGCTGGCCGAGGCCAGGCTGCGCAAGGACAAGGAATTGCAGTCGCGCACCAACGTCACCGTCGAGATCGAAGGCGAGGACAAACCTGCGCTGGTCGCCGACTGGATCGGCCTGATTTATTTCGCTTGAACAATCATGTCGCTGAACACCCCTGGGAAACACATATGACAATCAGGTTTGACGGACGCGTCGCCATCGTGACCGGCGCGGGCAATGGTCTGGGCCGCGCGCATGCGCTCGGGCTTGCAAGCCGCGGCGCCAAGGTCGTGGTCAATGATTTCGGCGGCGCGCGCGACGGCAGCGGCGGCTCGCTGACGCCGGCGGAAGGAGTGGTCGAGGAGATCAAGAGGGCCGGCGGCGAGGCGATCGCTGATGGCGCCGACGTCTCGAATTTCGAGCAGGTAACGGCCATGGTCGCGCGCGCGACCAGGGAGTGGGGCAGGGTCGATCTGCTCTGCGCCAATGCCGGCATCCTGCGCGACAAGTCGTTCGGCAAGATGGAGCCGGCCGATTTCGAGAAGGTGCTGGCCGTGCATCTCGTCGGCACCTACTACTGCTGCAAGGCGGTGTGGGACGGCATGCGCGAGCGCAACTACGGGCGCATCGTGCTGACCACCTCGTCCTCCGGCCTCTACGGCAATTTCGGCCAGGCCAACTACGGCACGGCGAAATCCGGCATGATCGGCCTGATGAATGTGCTGGCCGAAGAGGGGCGCAAGTACAACGTCCGCGTCAACATCATCTCGCCGACGGCCGCGACACGCATGACCGAGGAGCTGCTGCCGCCGCAGGCGCTGCAATTGATGAAGCCGGAATCGATCACGCCGGCGGTGGAATTCCTGCTCAGCGAGGACGCGCCGACACGCACCATCATGGGCGCCGGCGCCGGCTCGTTTGCAGTGATCAAGATCATCGAGAGCGAGGGCATCAATCTGTCGGAATCCGAATGGACCCCGGACGCTGTCGCCGCGCATTTCGCCGAGATCGCCGACATGTCCAAGGCCAAGGCGCTGGAAGGCGCCTTCCAGCAGACGCAGAAATATGTCACCCAGGCCGCCGCGCGTGCGGGCGTGAAGCTGTAGGTTTGGCGCGCGGCTGGGGCCTCGATCTCAGCCGTCATGACCGGGCTTCCGGGCCTCTGTACTCCGTCATTCCGGGGCGGTGCGCAGCACCGAACCCGGAATCTCGAGGTTCCGGGTCTGGTCCTTCGGACCATCCCGGAACGACGGGAATACGAGATGTCCTCGACCGCAAAAAATGCCGCCGTCATCGGCGCCGGCCCTGCCGGGTTGATGGCGGCCGAGGTGCTGGCGCAGGGTGGCGCGAGTGTCACTGTGTTCGATGCCATGCCGTCGGCAGGGCGCAAATTTCTCATGGCCGGGCGCGGCGGACTGAATCTCACCCATAGCGAGCCATTGCCGCAGTTTCTCGCGCGCTATCGCGAAGCGGCGCCGGCGCTGGAAGCGGCGATCACCGCGTTTCCGCCGACGGCCTTGCGCGACTGGAGCGAGGCACTCGGCCAGCCGACTTTCGTCGGCTCGAGCGGCCGCGTCTTCCCGCAAACCTTCAAGGCCTCGCCCTTGCTGCGTGCCTGGCTGCGCCGGCTCGATGCAAGCGGCGTGCGGTTTGCGTTCCGGCACCGCTGGTGCGGGTGGAACTCCAATGGGTGCTTGCTGTTCCAGACACCGGACGGGGAACGCAGCGTCGAAGCAGGCGCGACCGTGCTTGCGCTTGGCGGCGCAAGCTGGCCGCGACTGGGCTCCGACGGGTCGTGGACCCAAACGCTCGCGGCCAAAGGCGTCGCGATATCGCCGCTGCGGCCAGCCAATTGCGGCTTCATCGTCGGCTGGTCCGAGGTGTTTCGTGACCGGTTCGAGGGACAGCCGCTCAAGGGCGCCGCCTGGTCGTTCGGCGGACAGACCCTTCGCGGCGAAGCGAACATAACCCGCAGCGGGCTGGAGGGCGGCGCGATCTATGCGCTGTCAGCGCAGTTGCGCGAGGCGATCGCGCAGTCCGGCGAGGCAGTCTTGCATGTCGCGCTGCGGCCTGATCTGGAAACAGAGGCGCTTGTAGCGCGGTTGTCCACGCCGCGCCGGAAGCAATCTTTCTCAACGTTCGTGCGCAAGGCCGGGCAGCTGTCAGCGGTCGCAACTGGCCTGTTGCAGGAGACGGCGATTGCCTCCCGCGTGTCGCCGGCTTCGCTCGCGCCGGAGAAACTTGCCGCGCTGATCAACGCCGTGCCGATCAGGCTGACGGGTACGGCCCCGATCGCGCGTGCCATCTCAAGCGCAGGCGGCATCGCGCTCGGCGAGCTCGATTCCGACTTCATGATCCGCCGCCTCCCGGGCGTCTTCGCCGCCGGCGAGATGCTCGACTGGGAAGCCCCAACGGGCGGCTATCTCCTCCAGGCGTGCTTTGCGACCGGCGCCGCCGCGGGCAGAGGGGCGTTGAAATGGCTGGCAGCGGGGCCGCGGTCGCCCTTCGAGGCTCGCTAACGCGAGCGCCTCAGGGTGACGGGCGGAGAGACAGTGAATGGCGGTGAGAGAGCGTCATCCTGAGGCGCCGCCGCGAAATGGCGGCCTCGAAGGATGCGCGGGTGCACTCACCGCAGCTTCCCCCGTGCAGCCACCGGCAGCACGCCGACGATCTCCTCGCCGCGCACCATCACCACCTCGTCCATCATGTTGACGACGACGCAGACATGATTGGGCACGATACGCACGACGTCGCCGACATTGGGGCGGGTGTTGCTGCGGGCAAGATCGAGGAACCCGTGCTCTTCGGCAAAGCGCGCGATCCTGGCTTCGGGGTGTTCGAGGATCAGGCCGAAGCCGTCGAGCCCGCCGCCGGGATCGGAGGTCAGCGTCTTGGAGCCGGCGTCGAGAATGCCGCGCTCGGGTGCGGCGCGGCTCACGACGGTGGAGTAGATCTGCAGCGCGCAATCGTCCCAGCTGGCAACGCCGGCGGCGACCTGCATGCGGTCGTTGTAGATATAGGTGCCGGGGCGATGCTCGGTCGCGCCTTTGAGCTTGCCGAGATTGATCAGGTTCGGCGAGCCGCCCGTCGAGACGATCGCAGCATCCAGCCCGTGTTCGCGCACGCCCTTGAGCGCCTCGTCGAAGAATGTCTGCGCCTCGGCCCAGCCGGTCTCGGTCGGGTAGAGCATGAAGCCCGCGAAATTGAGCCCCTTGTGTGAGGCGATCTGGCGCGCCAACGCAATCGCTTCCGCCGGCGTCTCGACGCCCGCGCGCTTGCGGCCGGTGTCGCATTCGACGATCACCGACAACGGGCGCCCGGAGATTTCGGCGGCCTTCGTCAGGCCCGCGATCACGACCTCATTGTCGGCGGCGACCGTCATGTTGGCCTTGGCTTGCAGCGCGGCGAGGCGGGCCATCTTCTCGTCGCCGATCAAATTGTAGCTGATCAGGATATCGTCGATGCCGGCGTCCGCCATGATCTCGGCCTCGCCGAGCTTCTGGCAGGTGATGCCCCTGGCGCCGGCGTCGATCTGCATCTTCGCCAGCACCGGGCTCTTGTGGGTCTTGATATGCGGTCGGTTGGCGAGACCCGCGGCCTCGCAGGCCGCCTGCACGCGCGCGATGTTGCGCTCGACCTTGTCCATGTCGATGACAGCGCAGGGCGTGCCGTAGTCGCGGGCAACCTTGGCGGCGAGGGGAGTGGTCATGATGAGAACCTGTCGGGTGGATTAAGCCTGTTCGATTTCTTCGCGGAGCATTTCGAGCTCCAGCCAGCGATCTTCCGCTGCGGCCAGTTCCGCTTGCGCGGCGGCGATCGCGGCCGAGACTTGTTCGAATGTCTTGCGATCTTTTGCGTAGAGATCGGGATCATCAAGCAGCTTCTGCTGTTTGGCAATATCGCCCTGGAGCTTTGCGATGGTCTTGGGCAGCGTCTCCAGCGCGTGCTTTTCGTTGAAGCTCAGCCGGCGCTTTGCCGCCGCTGCGGCGGGGGCGGTGGCAAGCTTCGCCTCTTTCTTCTCTTCCGCCGTCGGCGCCTTCACCTGTTCGCGCTTCAAATCCGCGCCGCGCTGGATCAGCATGTCCGAATAGCCGCCGGCATATTCCACCCATCTGCCGCTGCCCTCGGGCACGATCACCGAGGTCACCACGCGATCGAGGAAATCGCGATCGTGGCTGATCAGCAATACCGTGCCCTCGTAATCGCTGAGCATCTCCTCGAGCACGTCGAGCGTCTCCAGATCGAGATCGTTGGTCGGCTCGTCCAGCACCAGCAAATTCGACGGCTTTGCCAGTGCACGCGCCAGCATCAGCCGGCCGCGTTCGCCGCCCGAGAGCACCTCAAGGGGGGTACGAATCTGCTCCTGGGAGAACAGGAAGTCCTTCATGTAGCTGACCACATGTTTCGGCTTGCCCCCGACCATGACGTGGTCGCCACGGCCGCCGGTCAGCGCCTCCGACAGCGTCGATTTCGGGTCGAGGCTTTCGCGGTGCTGGTCCAGCGTTGCCATCTCGATGTTGACGCCGAGCCGCACGCTGCCAGAGTCCGGCTCCAGGGCGCCGGTCAGTAGGTTCACAAGCGTGGTCTTGCCGGCGCCGTTGGGACCGACAATGCCGACGCGGTCGCCGCGCTGGATGCGCGTGGAAAAGCCGTCGACGATCTTGCGATCGCCGTAGCTCTTGACGATGCTCTTCGCCTCGATGACGAGCTTGCCGGATTTGTCCGCTTCGGCCGCGGCGAGATTGGCGCTGCCCGTGCTGCCGCGATAATTGCGCCGCTGCGCGCGCATCTCATGCAACAGGCCGAGGCGTCGCACATTGCGCTTGCGGCGGCCGGAGACGCCGTACCGCAGCCAGTGCTCCTCATTGACGATCTTGCGGTCGAGCTTGTGTTGCTCGCGCTCTTCCTCCGCCAGCACGTCGTCGCGCCAGGATTCGAAAGCGGCAAAGCCGCGGTCGATCTCTCTGATCTGTCCCCGGTCGAGCCAAGCGGTGGCACGGGAGAGGTTGGTGAGGAAGCGGCGGTCGTGGCTGATCAGCACCAGCGCGCTGCGCGAGTTTTCAAGCTCCGCTTCCAGCCATTCGATGGTCGGCAGATCAAGATGGTTGGTCGGCTCGTCCAGCAGCAAAATGTCGGGCGCGGGCGCGAGCACCCGTGCGAGTGCTGCTCGCCGCGACTCGCCGCCGGAAAGATGGGTGGGGTCCTCGTCACCGGTCATCCCGAGCTGATCCAGCAGGTAGCGCGCCTGGTAGCGGTCATCGCCGGGGCCGAGGCCGGCCTCGACATAGGCGAGCGTGGTCTTGTGCTGGCCGAAATCCGGCTCCTGCGGCAAATAGCGGACGGTGGCGCCCGGCTGCACGAAGCGGGTGCCGGAATCCGGCTCGACCAGGCCCGCCATGATCTTGAGCAGGGTCGATTTGCCGGAACCATTGCGGCCGATCAGGCAGACGCGCTCCATCGGCGAGACCGACAGCTCGACGCCCGAGAGCAGCGGCGTGCCGCCAAAGGTAAGACGGATGTCCTTGAGTTGGATGAGCGGCGGGGCCATTGGTGTCCTTGAAAGTACAGGGGCGGGTGGTACCCCATCGCCGCATGAATGGCGAGCGAAAGCAGGGCGTTGCCAGTCAAGTTCCGTTGCGTACGATCCTGGTCGAGCAGGCCCACAAAAAAGCGACGAGGGCAGAATGAGCGCCATCCAGACCTACCGCGTCTCCGCCTACAACACGGCCAAGCAGTCCGAGAACAAGATGCATGACGACACGGTGGCGCGCCGGTTCGGTTTCTCGGGCGGCCTGGTGCCCGGTGTCGATGTGATGGCCTATATGATGCACCTGCCGGTTGCGACATGGGGCCGCGCCTTTCTTGAACGCGGGCTGATCGATGCGCGGTTTCTCAAGCCAGTCTATGATGGCGAGGATGTTGAACTGACCGCGCGCGAGAGCGACGGCGCGCTTGAGTTGGAGGTGGAAAGCCGCGGCGAGATTTGCGCCACGGGGAGCGCGTCTCTGCCGGCCACCGCGCCCGCGCTTTCACTTGCCGATTACAAGGCGGTTGCCGCGGCCACCGAGCGCAAGCCGGTCGATGCGGCGTCGTTCGAGCTCGGCTCTTGGCTCGGCACCACCCCGCGCGCCTGGGCGGGCGACGCGGCCAAGGGCTATCTTGCCGACATCAGGGAGACCGATCCGATCTATTTGCGCGAAGGCCTCTGCCATCCCGGCATCCTGCAGAAGGTGATGAACCGGCTGCTCGTCGACAACGTCATTCTGGGCCCCTGGATTCACGTCGGCAGCCGCATGCAGCTCTTGTCGTCGGGCAAGGCCGGCGACGAGATCACGGCACGCGCAAAGGTCGTCGGCAATTACGAGAAGAAGGGCCACTGCTTCGTCGAGCTCGACGCGCTGGTGGTCGCCAACAACACCACGCCGCTGGCGCATTGCTGGCACATCGCGATCTACCAGCCGCGCGAGCAGGCGGCGGCGTAGGGGACGAGAGGATCCGCCGTCATTCCGGGATGGTCCGAAGGACCAGACCCGGAAGCTCGAGATTCCGGGTTCGATGCTTGCGCATCGCCCCGGAATGACGGGGGCTTCTCACGCCACCTTCGCCTTCGCTTCCTGGATCGCCCGCCACACCCGCTCGGACGTCAGGGGCATGTCGATGTGCTTGATGCCATACTCGGACAGCGCATCGACCACCGCATTGACAATGGTCGAGAGCGAGCCGGCGCAGCCGGCCTCGCCGCAGCCTTTTGTCCCCAGCGGATTCGTGGTCGCCGGCACCGGGTGATCGCCGACGGTCATCATCGGGATGTCTTCCGCGCGCGGCATGGCGTAGTCCATGAACGAGCCGGTGACGGGCTGGCCGTTCTCGTCATAGCGGACGTGCTCCATCAGCGCCTGTCCGATGCCCTGCGCGACACCACCATGGAGCTGTCCGGCCACGATCATCGGATTGACCACGGTGCCGAAGTCGTTGACGCCAGTATAGCGTACCACCTGCACCACGCCCGTGTCCGGATCAACCTCGACCTCCGCGACATGGCAGCCATTGGGGAACGCGGAGGGCACGGGACCCGTGGTGTGGTCGACGTCGAGCGAGTTGGGCACCCCCTCCGGCATCTTGCTGTCGCGCAGCCGCTTCGCGAGATCGATGATGTCGATGGAGCGGTCGGTGCCGGCGATGGTGAAGCGGCCATCAGCGAATTCGATGTCGGCCTCGGATGCTTCCAGCAGATGCGCCGCGGCGCGCTTGCCCTTTTCGATCACGATGCGCGAGGCTTCCACGATCGCCATGCCGCTCGCGGTGATCGAGCGCGAGCCGCCAGTGCCGTTGCCGGTATGCACGATATCGCTATCGCCCTGTTCCAGCCTGACGCTCTCGAAGGGAACGCCGAGCTGAGCCGAGAGGACCTGCGCGAACGGTGCGGCATGGCCCTGGCCGTAGTCGAGCGTGCCGGTGATCAGCTTCACCCCGCCGTCAGCCTCGAACACGATCTTGCCGAGCTCGACGCCGGGCGGTGCCGTGACTTCCAGATACGAACCGACCGCGATGCCGCGCAGCTTGCCGGCCTTGCGGCTTTCCTTCTTGCGCTTGGGGAAGTTCTCGTAGTCGGAAACCTCCAGCGCCTTGGCAAACACGCCTTGGAAATCGCCGCTGTCATAGGTCACGCCCGAGGAGGCCGGGAACGGCATCTGCGCCGGCGTGATGAAGTTGCGCTTGCGCAAGGTGAGGCGGTTGATGCCCATCTCGTCGGCGGCGCGGTCGATCAGCCGCTCCATGTAATAGTTGGCCTCAGGCCGGCCGGCGCCGCGATAGGCGCCCATCAGCGTGGTGTTGGTCAGCACCGTCTTGATGTCGATCTGCATCAACGGCGTGCGATAGACGCTTGAGAGATTCTTGCCGGTGTTGAGCGAAAGCGGGCTCGGCGCGACGCCCGTGATATAGGCGCCGAGATTGCCATAGCCTGAAAGCTTTACGGCCAGGAAATGGCCCTCGGCATCCAGCGCCAGCTCGCCATGAATCTTCTGCGCGCGGCCATGGCTGTCGGAGAGGAACGAGGTCGAACGCTCGTCCGTCCACTTCACGGGACGGCCGAGCTCCTTGGTCGCATGCAGGATGCAGATATATTCGGGATAGTTGATGTTCTTCATCCCGAAGGAGCCACCGACATTGGCGGTCAAGAGGTGCACCTTGTCGGCCTCGACCTTGAGCAGGTTCTTCAGCGTGGTGCGATTGCCAGCCACGCCCTGCGTCGGCACCTGGATCGTGTAGCGGCCGGTCTTCTTGTCGAAGGAGGCAAGTGCAGCGCGCGGCTCCATCGGCACCACCGCGACGCGGGTGTTGATCATGTCGAGCTTGACGACATGGGCGGCCTTGGCGAAGGCAGCCGCGACCTTTTCAGTGTCGCCGTAGTGATAGTCGAGCGCGACATTGTTCGGGATGTGGTCGTAGAGCTGCGGCGCGCCCGGCTTTGCGGCTTCCTCCGGGTCGGTGACGGCGGGCAGAGGCTCGATATCGACCTCGACCGCTTCCGCCGCGTCGCGTGCCTGCGCCAGCGTCTGGGCGACCACGACGGCGACCGGGTCGCCGACAAAGCGCACCTTGTCGGTCATGAGCGCGGTGCGGTTGGTCTGCAGAAGCGGCGAGCCGTCCCGGTTCTTCAGGGGAAGCCCGCAGGTGAAGGGCGCGTAGCCGGCGGCGATGAGGTCCGCGCCCGTCCACACCCCCAGCACGCCCGGCATCGCCTTGGCGGCATCGGTGTTGATTCCCTTGAGGATGCCGTGGGCATGGCTGGAGCGGACGATCCAGGCATAAGCCTGCCCCGGCAGGTTGAAGTCGTCGGTATACTTGCCGTGGCCGCGGACCAGCGTGTCGTCCTCTTTGCGGCGGACCGGCTGGCCAACGCCGTATTTTTGCAGTGCGATAGCGGTTTCCACGGAGGAGGCGGGGGTGTGATCTTGCATGGGGAAAGCCTGAATTGGCGCGGTTTGGCGCTGGTTCCTCTCAAATACTGCGCGGCAGGCCCTGCCACAACGCCCGTTTAGGCATGGTCGCATTGGGCTGTTGCACAGCCCTTTGGCACTGCTAATGTTTCAGTCGAATGCGATATTCCAGGCTGGCCAAAAAGGCCGGCGGAAAGACTTTGTGAATGAACGATGACACGCAGCTTCGCGAGGGCCTTGCGCTGAGCGGAGATCTGCACGGCCCCGTCGCGCACCCCGTGCCGGGGCCTGAGCAGGCGCAAGTCCAAGGACATAATGGTGCGGCCAATGGCGCATCTGGCGTCTATGCCGCGCTGGACCTGGGAACCAACAATTGCCGCCTCCTGATCGCCTGTCCCTGCGGGGACAGCTTTCGGGTGGTGGATTCGTTCTCGCGCATCATCCGGCTGGGCGAGGGCGTTTCGGCGACCGGCAATATCAGTGAGGCCGCGATCGAGCGCGCCATCGCGGCGCTCTCGATCTGCCGTGACAAGATCCAGACCCGGAAGGCGAAACGGCTGCGGCTGATCGCAACCGAAGCCTGCCGCGCCGCCGCCAATGCGCAACGATTCCGCGACCGCGTCGCCGCCGAGACCGGCATCGAGCTCGAGGTGATCGACCGCGAGACGGAAGCGGCGCTCGCGGTGGTCGGCTGCTCGCCGCTGGTCGATCCCAAAGGGCGCGGCGCCATTTTGTTCGACATCGGCGGCGGCTCGACGGAACTGGTGCGGATCGAGCGCGATCCTGCCGATCCGGCCGCCGAGCCATACAGCAAGGCCTGGATGTCGATCCCTCTCGGCGTGGTGACCCTGGCCGAACGGTTCGGCGGCAAGGACGTTACACGCGAGATCTATGCGCAGATGGTGGAGGCCGTGACGCACCATGTCGCGCCGTTCGCCGCCGAGCACGGTCGGGACATCGGCGACATGCATCTGCTCGGCACCTCCGGAACGGTGACGACGCTCGCCGGCATCCATCTCAACCTCGCGCGCTATGACCGCAGGCGGGTCGATGGCATCTGGATGAATGACGCCGAGATCACCACCACGATCAAGCGGCTGCTCGCCATGAGCTATCAGGACCGCGCCGGCAACCATTGCATCAGCGTCGACCGCGCTGACCTCGTGCTCGCCGGCTGCGCGATCCTCGACGCGATCCGGCTGGCCTTCCCGCTGCCGCGCCTGCGGGTCGCCGACCGCGGCCTGCGCGAGGGCATGCTGGTCGAAATGATGCGCGAAGACGGCGCGCTTTGAATTAGATTGACTGGCGTCATTTCGGGGCGCGCGTGAGCGCGAACCCGGAATCTCGCGCCACAACTTCGAGATTCCGGGTTCAGCCCTGCGGGCTGCCCCGGAATGACGGTAGAGAGCAACATGGCAAAAGATTCCACCGGCCGGCTGCATGTCACGGTCAAGAGCAAGGGCAAGCGCAAATTGTCCTCGAAGCTGTGGCTGGAGCGGCAGCTCAACGATCCCTATGTCGCGCAGGCCAGGCGCGATGGCTTTCGCTCGCGCGCGGCCTACAAGCTGACCGAGATCGACGACAAGTTTCGCCTGCTGAAGTCCGGCATGACCGTGGTCGATCTCGGTGCCGCGCCCGGCGGCTGGAGCCAGGTCGCGGCAAAGCGCGTCGGCGCGCCGGCCAAAGGCAAGGTGGTCGCGATCGATCTGTTGGAAATGGGCGAAATCCCGGGCGTCGAGTTCGCGCAGCTCGACTTTCTCGAAGAGAATGCGCCGGACCGGCTGATCGCCATGCTGGGCGGCCGCGCCGATCTTGTGATGTCGGACATGGCCGCCAACACCACGGGCCACCGCAAGACCGACCAGCTGCGCATCGTGGGCCTGGTCGAAGCCGCCGCGCTGTTTGCCACCGAGGTGCTGAAACCCGGCGGCGCCTTTCTCGCAAAGGTGTTCCAGAGCGGCGCGGATGCCGAACTGCTCGCGCAGCTCAAGCGCGATTTTGCCAGCGTCAAGCACGTCAAGCCCGCCGCAAGCCGGCAGGATTCATCCGAGCGTTACGTACTGGCGACCGGATTTCGTGGCGAGGTGAAGGTGCCGGGTGAGGCGTCACCCCAACGTCGTCCCGGCGAAGGCCGGGACCTATAACCCCAGGGAGTGGTTACCGCGAAGATCGTCGGCGATCTCGCGTCATAGATGGAGTCCCGGTTGGGTCCCGGCTCGCCGGGACGACCCGTAGCAATGTTCGCTTTAGCGGGCGCTGCGCACCGGAACAGGCCGCAGTCCGTTCCTGATGGCGGACCAGACGCAAAGCGCGCAAACAGCAAAGCCCGCGGCCGAGACGGGGCCATGGCTGAAAATACCTATGAAAAGGCTGAACGGCAGGACAATCCTGGCGGCATCCCGCAATGCTATGCGATGGGTCATCATTCCTCCGGCAAGGAGGATGACGGATAATGAGCGTTGCATGAACGTATTCTGAACGTAAGGGTCGCGGCATGCCGGAGCCGTATTTCTCCGGGACCTATTGCGCTTTGCGCGTTCCCGCTTCACGCCGTCTCGTGCGCGAGCTCTTCTTCACGTGATCGATGAAGGCGCGCAGCTTCGGCATGATCTGTCGTTGAGCCGGATAGTACAGGAACATACCCGATGTCGCCGGCGCGAACGGCGCCAGCACCTGGATGAGCTTTCCGTCCTTCACTGGTCCGGCGGCGATCGGCTCGGGCACCTGTGCGAGACCGACGCCTTCGATGGCGGCTCCGAGCATCGTCGGGAAGTCGTTGGCGATCAAAGGCCCGGAGACGGCAATCTCGATCGCGCGCCCCTTGTCGTCGAGCGACCACGGCGCCAGCGCGCCGTTGGAGCGCCGCATGCGAATGCAGCGATGGTCACGCAAATCCTCGGCGCGCTCGGGCCTTGTGTGGCGCGCGAAGTAGGCGGGACTGCCGACGATGACGAGGCGAAATGGCGGGGTCAGCCGCAGCGCGACCATGTCGGCGGCGATGAACTGGCCGAAGCGGATCCCGGCGTCGAATCCTCCGGCCGCGAGGTCGACCAGCTCCTCGCTTGCGGCAACCTCGACCTCGACCTCGGGAAAGGCGAGGCAGAAGGATGCGAGCAGGGGCTCGAGCACGATCGGCACCACCGCGCGCGGCACCGCCAGGCGCAAACGTCCGGCAGGCCGCTGCCCCAGGTCACGCGCAACGTCGCTTGCCGCGACAAGCTCCTCGAAAGCCGGCTTGGCCCGCGACAGAAACCGCTCGCCGGCCTCGGTGAGGCCGACGCTGCGCGTGGTGCGGATGAAGAGCACCGCGCCGAGCCGCGCTTCCAGCGCGCGCACCGCCTGGCTGATCGCCGACGGCGTGACGGACAGCGCCGCGGCCGCCTTGCGAAAGCTCTTGTGCTGGGCAACGCTGAGGAATGCCTCCACCCCGTCCAGCGCACCCTGCCGCACTGTGAAGTTCTGCTTCATGACTTATCGACATTATCGCCAATAGTCGGGCAACGGAAGCGGCCTATATCCTGGCTTGCAAATCAGGAGTCATCCCGACCCCGAGAGCTTCAGGAGGAATCTTGCCATGACTGACACGCTTGACGGCGTGCGCGACCATTATCGCGCGACTGGCCTGACGGAACGGCTGAAGACCGCGCTCGCCGTGTTCGGGCCGGAGGAGCAGGGGCTGACGCCGCAGCAACTCGCACCCCTCGATCACTTTCACACCATGGGGCTTGCTGCGACCGCTGAGCTTGCCAGGCTCTGCGGGATCACCGCCGACATGTCGGTACTGGATGTCGGCGCGGGGGTCGGCGGTCCCGCGCGGTTTGTCGCTGCGACTTTCGGCTGCCGGGTGACCGGTATCGATCTCAGCGAACCGTTCGTGGACGCCGCGCGCTATCTGACTGCGCGCACGGGGCAGGGCGACAAGGTCGCGTTCCAGGCAGCAAGCGCGCTGGAGCTTCCCTTTGAGGACGGCAGTTTCGATGCCGTGTTGCTGCAGCATGTCGCAATGAACATCGCCGAGCGGGCGCGGCTCTACCGCGAAATCCGGCGGGTGCTGAAGCAGGGCGGCAGGTTTGCGACCTTCGACGTCGTCGCGCGCGCAGACGAGCTGCATTTTCCTGTTCCCTGGGCGCGGACGGCGGCAACGAGCTTTCTCTTGACGGCGGATGCCACGCGCGAGGCGGTCGAGCAGGCCGGCTTCCGCACGCTCGTCTCGCAGGACGATACCGAGACCGCGAAAGCCTGGTTTGCGCAACAGCGGGCGTCGGGGCCGCCGCCTGCGCCCAACCTCGGCGTGGTGATGGGGCCGGATTTTGTCGCGCTTGCCGCCAATCTCGCGCGCAACATCATGGAAGGCCGGACCGGTATTCTGACCGCGGTGTTCGAAGCCGCGGCTACGGACAAGTGAAGCGGAGAGTGCCATGACGCCGCTTGCAATTTTCCGGACTCATCTTGTACTGGGCTATGTCGCCTGGCTGCTATGTTTTGCGGTCTACATGTGGCCTCGGCTGAGATCCATGGACCAGATCGAGGCCCACCGCGCCATCGCCACTCTGCACAGCTTCCGCTTTTTCGGGCTCGTCTTCATTCTTCCCGGCGTGGTCAGTCCCGAGCTGCCGGCCTCCTTCGCAAGTTTCGCCGCCTACTGGGATTTTGCCACTGGGCTGCTCGCCATGCTGGCGCTTATGACGGTGAGTATGCGTCCGGTGTTCCTGCTGTTCGTCGTCGGCTTCAATGTCGTAGGCTTTGTCGACATCCTGCTCGATTACTATCATGCCATCCAGACAGGCGTTCCCGACATGGCGGGGCAGATGGGGGCGGCTTACGTGATACCGGTCATCTACGTGCCGATCTTGATGATCACGCATGTGACGGCGTTCTATCTGGTGCTGCGTGCTCAATTCAGGACTGCCGTGGCTCAATGAGCGAAAGCCGAAAGCTCCGTAACTGACTTGCTCGGGTGCAGGGATGTCAATTTGAAAGAGGCGGCCATCGAGCCGCCTCTTGCACGCTTGCAGTTTTCACTGACACCGATACATCCGGCCATCGTCAAGCTTGACCATGGTGCCGGGATGACAGACCCAGCCGTTACGTGTTGCGTAATCCTCCGCGGGATAGCCATAGGAGCCATAGGCCGCGTAGGCGCCTCCTCCGTAGTATCCGGCCCGATAGCGCGGGCCGCCGGTATGGTAGCCGGTCCCGGTGTAGTAGGGGTCTGATCCCCAACCGGGCGAGGTCGCAGCGACCGCCGCAGCCGTGCCCGCTGCAGCGATACCCGCGCCGACTGCTGCCGCAGTGCCGTAGTAGCCTCGCCGCGCGTGCCGCCGTGCAACGCTCGTCGCAGTCATGGGCGTTGCTGCCCGGGCTACGCGCGCAGCCTGGGCGCTCCCGACCGACAGGGAAACCCCGCCATGCCCGGACCACCCGAAGGAGAGCAATGTCGCACAGGTGATTGCAGAAGCTGCAAGGACAGACTTGCTTACGTGTTTCATAAGCTTCTCCGTTCCAATGCCCCATCAGTTTATTCTACCACCTGCGGGCCAACCCTGCATTGATTGATTCTAATCAAGGCAACTGGAAGTTTTCCGCGACCAGCAGCCTGGTCAACCCAGCCGCACGTAGGAACGCGCGTGCAGATCTTCACGCACAACCCACCGGATGACAGCCGAGTGACTTTGCTTCGACGAGCCGTGATGCGATCATCGCACCCGAGCCAACTGGACCAAGGATTCGCCATGACAAGAGCGTGGTTGTTGCTGCCGATCCTGCTGGTCGCCGCACGATCAGCCGTGGCTGCAGAGCTATACCTGCCCGCGAAGGCGAGAGCTGGAGAGACTGTTCACATTGCGCTAGGGCCGATTGGCACCTGCAGGCTCTACATTCAGGGCCAGTACTCGGCTTGCGAAATCACGACCGAGCCCGTTTGCCAGCGGCTGTCGGAAGTCTGGCACAAGCCGCGATACTCCATAGTGTTGAGGCGGTGGTACGCACTTCCCGAGGGGCTGGCCTGGGACATGCCGCCGTGCGCCGGTTAGGCTTGCACCGTCATCGGGGCGATGCGAAGCCTGGAATCTCGAGATTGCGGCGCCAGATTCCGGGTTCGCGCTGACGAGCGCCCCGGAATGACGGAGTCATGCAACTACCCGAGGCGCTGATCCCTTGCGTCCTGGGTTGTCTCGCTCGCAGCGGAAGCTGCCGCTCTTGCCGCGCCCTTGCGGCTGGAGATGGCGACGGCCTTGCGGCCCGAAATCTCGTGGCCGGCATCGTCCGGCATCTGCCAGAAGAACCAGCAGGACGCCGCGGAGACGACGGCGACCACGACGAAGGCGGGCGCGAAGACGGTGGCGTTGAGCTCGGTGACATGGCGGAGCCACATCGTGGTTTCCACCGAAAACGCGCCGACGGCGACGCCTGCGGACAGCGCAAGCTGCTGGTTGACGCTGACGAGCGTCGTCGCCCGGCTCATCTGCGGCGGTTCGACCTCCGCATAGGCGACCGTGTTGATCGCGGTGAATTGCAGCGAGCGGAAGAAGCCGCCCACCACCAGGATGATCATGATCAAGAGCAGCGGCGTCGACACGGTAAACAGCGCGCAGGCGGCGAGGAAGAAAGCGGAGATCAGCGCATTGACCGTCATCAGGTTGCGGAAGCCGAAGGCGCGGATCACGCGCGCGGCGAGGGTCTTCATGCCCATGGCGCCGACGGCAGAGGAAAAGGTGACAAGACCCGATTGGAACGGCGTCAGCCCGAAGCCTGTCTGCATCAAGAGCGGCAGCAGGAAGGGCAGGGCGCCGATGCCCAGGCGGAACATGAATCCGCCGATGATGGCGGCCCGCAATGTCGAGAGCCGCAGCAGGGAGAAGTCGAGCACGGGCGAGCCGGTGCGCCGCGCATGCATCACGTACAGCGTCATCGAGATCGAGCCGACCGCGACCAGCGCCGCCACCACGCTCCAGGGCAAGAGATTAAGTCCCGCGACCGAGAGCCCGAAGGCGATGCCGGCAAGTCCGACGCCCGCCAGCACCATGCCGTAGAGATCGAACCGTTCAGGGTCCTCGCTCTTGATCGGATCGATGTAGCGCAGCGCCATCACGATGCCGAGCAGTCCGATCGGAATGTTGATCAGGAAGATCCAGTGCCAGGAGAAATAGGTGGTGATGAAGCCGCCGAGCGGCGGGCCGATCACGGGGCCGATCAGCGCCGGCACGGTGACCCAGGCCATCGCATTCACCAGCGCGCTCTTGTCGATGGTGCGCAACAGCACAAGCCGCCCCACCGGCGTCATCATCGCCCCGCCCATGCCCTGCAGGATGCGCGCGAAGACGAAATCGGTCACCGAGGACGAGATCGCGCAGCCGATCGAGCCCAGCATGAACACGCCGACCGCGATCGCAAACACCATGCGCGCGCCGAAGCGATCGGCGGTCCAGCCGCTCGCGGGAATGAAGACGGCCAGCGACAGGAGGTAGGATGTGATGGCGAGCTTGAGCGTGAGCGGGCTCGTGCCGATATCGGCGGCGATCGCCGGCAGCGAGGTCGCAATCACCGTGGAGTCCATGTTCTCCATGAACAGGGCGGTGGCCACGATCAGCGGAATCACGCGTTGCTTGTTCATTTTGGAGAAAATCGGACCGGAAAAAGGGGCGGGAACAGGGGCTGTACCACCCCCTTGGGCGGGCGACTATTGCGCAACCCGCATGGCCACCTAAATCCTGCGGGACGCGGCCCTCAGCCCACCGGAGCGTGTCGAGATGATCTACCTCCTTGCAGTGCTGTTGCCCCCGATCGGGCTGCTCTTCAATGGGCAGCCGTTCTCGGCGATCCTAAATGTCGTTTTGATCGTCTTTTGCGCCATTTTCGGGCTGGTATTTCATATTCTTCTGCTGGTCCCGTCGGCGCATGCGGTCATCGCGGTGCACATGAAGCGGGAGCAGCGCCGCCATCGGGAGGTGGTGGAGGCGATCCGCCGGCACGGGCCGCCGCCGGGCTACTCCCGCTATTGAGCAGGAGCGCGGTAAAAGCGGGCGGCTGAAAAGCCTGTGCGAAAAGCTGGTCCTACACGCTTTGATTCGTCACAGGCCCGTGCTATCGACCGGCGTCAACCCCACCGATGGGCACCGATTCGACGGCGAGGCATCCAGTCTCGCCGGGGGCAGTGTTCATCCCCAGGATTTGCGGCCGAATAGGCCGAGAAAAGGAGTTGGCCAATGGCAACGGTGCAGGCGCTTCAGGGCATTCGCGAAGCCTACACGTTCGACGATGTGCTTCTGAAACCCGGCCTTTCGGATGTGCTGCCCGGCGAGGTCGACATCCGCTCCCATGTCACCCGCGCGATTCCCTTGAACATCCCGATCATTGCGTCGGCCATGGACACCGTCACGGAGGCGCGGATGGCTATTGCCATGGCGCAGGCCGGCGGGCTTGGGGTCATCCACCGCAATTTCGATGTCGACGGCCAGGCCGCCCAGGTGCGGCAGGTGAAGAAGTTCGAATCCGGCATGGTGGTCAATCCGCTGACGATTGCCCCCGATGCTACCCTTGCCGATGCGCTGGCGCTGATGGCCAATCACGGCATTTCCGGCATTCCCGTGGTGACCGGCGGCGGCCACAACAAGCCGGGCAAGCTGGTCGGCATCCTCACCAACCGCGACGTGCGTTTCGCGACGGATCCCAAGCAAAGGGTCTCGGAGCTGATGACGCACGAGAACCTCGTCACGGTGCGCGAGGGCGTGAGCCAGGACGAGGCGAAGCGGATGCTGCATCAGCATCGCATCGAGAAGCTGCTCGTGGTCGACGAGCAGTATCGCTGCGTCGGCCTGATCACGGTGAAGGATATCGAAAAGGCGGTCGCCCATCCGCTCGCCTCGAAGGACGCGCAGGGCCGCTTGCGCGTCGCGGCCGCGACCACGGTCGGCGAGGGCGGCTTCGAACGCACCGAGCGGCTGATCGATGCGGGTGTCGATCTCATTGTGGTCGACACCGCACACGGTCATTCCTCGCGCGTGCTGGAGGCGGTCAACCGCATCAAGCGCCTCTCCAATGCGGTGCAGGTGATCGCCGGCAACATCGCTACCCAAGACGGCGCGCAGGCGCTGATCGATGCCGGCGCCGACGCCATCAAGGTCGGCATCGGCCCGGGCTCGATCTGCACCACCCGCATCGTCGCCGGCGTCGGCGTGCCGCAGCTCACCGCGATCATGGACGCCGTGGAGATTGCAAAAAAGGCCGACGTGCCCGTCATTGCAGACGGCGGCATCAAATATTCCGGCGACCTTGCGAAGGCGCTTGCCGCAGGCGCCGACATCGCGATGGTCGGCTCGCTGCTCGCCGGCACCGACGAGACGCCCGGCGAGGTCTTTTTGTGGCAGGGCCGCTCTTACAAGGCCTATCGCGGCATGGGTTCGGTCGGCGCGATGGCCCGCGGGTCGGCCGACCGCTATTTCCAGCAGGACATCAAGGACACGCTCAAGCTTGTACCCGAAGGCATCGAGGGTCAGGTGCCCTATAAGGGCCCGGTCGCCAATGTCATGCACCAGCTCGCCGGCGGCTTGCGCGCGGCGATGGGTTACGTCGGCGCGCGCAACATCGCCGAATTTCACGAGAAGGCGCAATTTGTGCGCATCACCGGCGCAGGCCTTCGCGAAAGCCACGTCCACGATGTGACGATCACACGGGAGTCGCCTAACTATCCGGGCGGGGTGTGATTCGCTCTTCGTGCCCCGGACGCAGCGCAACGCACCGCGCAAGCGGTGTAGTGCGCTGCTGATCCGGGGTCCATCTTGATTTGTGGGTCCCGGATCAGCAACGCACCGCGAAGACGCGCTGCGTCGCATCCGGGACACGCGGCGTCGCCGTGATGCGCGCCTCCGCATACGTCCATGCAGCAGGCCGTCTGGGGCGAAGCCGTCTTCCATAGTACATCCGGGATCGAAGCAAGGCTTCTCAAGCCGGGGTAAGAGTTCAACCGGATGTTGGATCGAAAACCGGACACGCCGCTGTCGTCACCCATGACCGACGGCCTGCCTCCGCATCGGCGTCGCTGGGCGGTGGCGGCGATCTTCACCGCGCTCGCGATGGCCTCCCTTGATACGGCGATCGCCAACGTCGCATTGCCGGCGATCGCGGCCGATCTGAAGGTGAGCCCTGCGGACGTGGTATGGGTCGTCAACGTCTATCAAATCGCGCTGGTCGCAACGCTTCTGCCGCTGGGAGGGCTCGGCGAGATCGTCGGCCACCAGCGGATTTATCTCGCCGGGCTGGTCCTCTTTACGCTCGCTTCGCTTGGCTGCGCGCTGGCCTGGTCGTTACCCTCGCTTCTCGCAGCGCGCGTGCTGCAAGGCCTCGGGGCAAGCGGCCTGATGAGCGTCAATTCGGCGCTGATCCGTTTCGTCTATCCGAGCCGGATGTTTGGCCGCGGCCTTGGTCACAACGCGTTTGTCGTCAGCACGGCCTTCACCTTCGGGCCAACCATTGCCTCCGGCATTCTGGCGCTCGGGCCGTGGCCCTGGCTGTTTGCGATCAACATTCCCTTCGGCCTTGTTGCGATCGCGATCGGTGTCAGAACCCTGCCGCGATTGCCGCGCGCCGGCCACGCCTTCGATTTTCTCGGTGCCGCGCTCGCGGCGATCTGCCTTGGTCTGTTTATTCTCGGGATCGGCAGTGCCGCGCACAAGACATCGAGCGGCCTCGTTATGGCCGAGCTGTTCGGCGCGATCATCGTCGGCTTGCTCGTGATTCGCCGTCAGGCCGATCACCCCGCGCCGACACTGCCCATCGACCTGTTCCGCCGGCCGATGTTCGCCTTGTCGGCGGGGACGGCGGTCTGCGCGTTTGCGGTGCAGGGCCTCGCCTTCGTGTCGCTGCCGTTTTACTTGGAGGACATTCTGCACCGGACGCAGGTTGAGACTGGGTTCTTCATGACGCCATGGCCGCTGGTGGTGGCCGTCATGGCGCCGGTCGGCGGACGGCTGAGCGACCGCCATCCGGCCGGACTTCTCGGGGGCCTCGGCCTCGTCCTGCTTGCGATCGGTATGAGCTTGCTGGCGATGCTGCCGGCATCGCCCGGCATTCTCGACATCGTGTGGCGTATGGCGCTGTGCGGCCTCGGCTTTGGCTTCTTTCAGACACCGAACTTGCGCGCGATCATGTCGAGCGCGCCGTCGGGGCGCAGCGGTGGCGCGAGTGGAATCGTGGCGACCGCGCGTCTGACCGGCCAAACGACAGGTGCCGCGCTCGCCGCGTTATGCTTCGCGTTGGCCGGACACGAGGGCGCCACGGTGGCGCTGGCGGTGGGTGCCGGATTCGCCGCGATTGGTAGCGTGATGAGTTTTTTGCGGCTGACCGTGCCGTCGAGCAAGCCGGGCCCGTCATCCTGAGCTGCGGGCGAAGTGAGCCTCGACGGATGCACGGCCCCCCGCGCTGTCGCCCTTCGAGGGTCGCGCTAGTGCCGCCTATTTGACGTTCCTGCACCACTCGCGGCAAATTCGACCCAGGAACGTCAAATAGAAAGCGGCACTAGAATCGTAAGTTTGCCAGTGCTCATGACTTTCCGAAGTTCGTCAAAGTGCTCGCGGCGATGTAACACGAACTTCGGAAAGTGGGCACTTGCGCGGCCACCTCAGGACGACGACATCGCGCCCGCGGTTATTGTTCCGCCGTCAGGTGGACCATCCGGCGTCCGCCATTCATCTCTTTAAGCGAGTTGACGTAGTTCTCCGGACGCAGCCAACGGTGAGGGACCTGCAGTCCCATGAAGCTTGCGATGTCGCCGATGAACCCTGTGCAATTGAACGTTTCGGCATTCCAGACCGGCGAACTTGCCTGCAACTTCCGGATATAGGCAAAGACCCGCTTGGCGTCGGCTTCGTTCAGGTAGACCCGATAACTCGCAGTCAGATATTGCGGATCAAGGTCGCCGTAGCTCGCCCCGGTCTCAGCGGGCACCAAGGCCACATAGCCGAGCACATAGGCCCACTCGTCTCCCGCCGGCGTAAGGCCTGCGACCTCAACCCGCCGCTCGCTCGTCTTCCCATACCAGACGAAGGCATGTCCCCAGCTCGCCGCCGTCCGGGCGCGGAAATCGACATAGTAGGGGCCTTTTTCCCACCTGTGACTTGCCGCCGGCAGCGGCGGCTTCGAATCGGGGCTCGCTTCACCGGACACAAGCGCATTCGCCTCAGCGATGCGCTTGTGGACTTTCTGGGGATGCAAGCGTTCCGATCCGGCGCGCGCCTCAGCCTCCTGCGCGGATGCCGAGGGAAGACAGCACGGAAGCATGGCCGCGAGCGTCAACGCCGCCAGCAGGCAACCTCGTGTCGATCGATCGGACACGCTTCACCCTTCTTGGGCTAACCGGCGAAACCGCTCAGTATCGTGCAGCGACCGGCGTTTTGCCGACGGGACCTTTCCCGACCGGGCTCTTGCCGATCGGCATCTTGCCGACTTCGGCCTGTTGATAGACAGGCTGGCGGTGAGGCAGGTCAGCGGCGCTGGCGACAGTCACCAATGCGAGGGTTGCACCCGCCGCAATCACAAATTTCATCACGTTGTCTCTCCTTCGCGAATAGAAGATCCAGGGCAGGAATCTGCCCCGAACTTCTCAGACACGGGTGGAGGATCAACCTTTGAATGCGCCCAGACTACGGCAAATTTGACGAGCTTCGCAAAATGCGCCGAGGTGAAGCAAATATGACACAGCCGGCGAGATAGTTCCATTTTGGCAACAGGCGCAACCCGTCATGTCGATCGCGCCGCCAATCTTCGCCCTACGGCTTACCCTCGCCAGACGCTCGCACCGCCATCGACCGGAAGCGTCACGCCGGTGATGAAGTTGGCCTCATCCGAAGCCAGAAACAGCGCCGCATTCGCCACGTCCCAGGCGGTGCCCATCTTCCGACGCAGCGGCACCTTGGCGTCGCGTTCGGCTTCCATCTGCGCGCGGGTCTTGTTGAACGCGCGGGCGCGCGTGTCCACCGCCATCGGCGTATTCATCAACCCCGGCAGGATGACATTGGCGCGAATGCCGTATTCGGCGTTCTGATAGGCGAGTTGTTCGGTGAAGGCGATCATCGCCGCTTTCGTCGCCTTGTAGGCGACGTAGGGATAAAGCGTGATCGCGGCGATCGAGGAAACGTTGATGATGCTTCCGCTTTGCTGCGCCCGCATGATCGGAATGGCGTATTTCGATGCCAGAATACAGCTCTTGAGATTGATCGCGACGCAATTGTCGATCGCTGCTTCCGTGATCTCGAGCAATTGGGCGTCGCCCCCGGCCAGAGATACGCCGACATTGTTGTGAAGGATATCGAGGCGCCCCCAACGCCCATGCGCCTCGTCCACCATGGCCTTGATCTCGTCTTCTTTGGTGACATCGGCT
>DASREP010000040.1:0-18343 GCA_035652015.1 Bradyrhizobium sp.
CCTGGTCTCGCAGTACAACAACGTGCTGGCGCAGATCACCTCCACCGCGCAGGACGCATCGTTCAATGGCGTCAACCTGCTCAACGGCGACACGCTGAAGCTCGTGTTCGACGAGACCGGCAAGTCGACCCTGAGCATCACCGGCGTGACGTTCAATACGACCGGCCTCGGCCTGTCGAACCTGACCGCGGGCACCGACTTCCTCGACAACTCGTCGGCGAACAAGGTGCTGAGCGCGCTCAACACCGCCTCGAGCACGCTGCGGTCGGAAGCCTCGACGCTGGGTTCGAACCTCTCGATCGTGCAGGTTCGTCAGGACTTCAACAAGAGCCTGATCAACGTGCTGCAGACCGGGTCGTCGAACCTGACGCTCGCCGATACCAACGAGCTCGCGGCCGACAGCCAGGCGCTGTCGACCCGCCAGTCGATCGCGGTCTCGGCTCTGTCGCTCGCCAACCAGTCCCAGGCCAGCGTGCTGCAGCTGCTGCGCTGATACCGGGCAGAACCAAAAACCAAGCGCGAACGGCGGGGGCAACCCCGCCGTTTTCACTTTTTGGCCGCGTTTTGGGACGTTTCCCGCAGTTTCCCGTGCCGGTAAGGAGGCGTTAACCGAATTATTTAAGGCGCGATTAACCATAATTTAAGCGTGTCTTCCTAAAAATTGGGTCACTTAACTAGGAAGGCTAAACACAATGTCCGGTATCGTTCTTTCGGCATCGGTTCGTCAGAACCTGCTCGCGTTGCAATCAACGGCTTCGCTGCTCGCGAAGACCCAAAATGATTTGGCCACCGGCAACAAGGTCAACTCCGCGCTCGACAATCCGACCGAATACTTCACGGCGCAATCGCTCAACAACCGCGCCGGTGACATCTCCAATCTGCTCGACGGGATCAGCAACGGCGTCCAGGTGCTGCAGGCGGCCAACACCGGCCTGACCTCGCTCCAGCAACTGGTCGATAACGCCAAATCGATCGCCAACCAGGTGTTGCAGACCACGACGGGCTACGACACCAAGTCCAACGTCACGTCAGCCGCGCTCACCAACGCGACCGCCACGAACCTGTTGGGCGCGGCCACGACCCCGGTCATTGGCAACGCGGTCAGCAACAACAACTCGACAACGCCCGTGGCGATCACGGCCACGACCCTTCTGTCGGGGGCATCGAACTCGACATCGAACGATCTCTCAAGCGCCCTCACCACCGCCGATACTCTGGTGGTCAACGGCACGACCTTCACCTTCGCAGCCACCAGCTCCAGCTCCGGCACCTCGATCGGCATTGGTGATAACGTTGGGGACTTGCTGGCAGCGATCAATGCCGCCTCCAATGGTGGCTCCTCGAGCATCGCGAGCGGCGCTATCACGCTCACGCCTTCGCCGGCAGGACTCACGCTGTCCGGTTCCGCGCTGGCCAAGCTCGGGTTGTCGGCACAGCCGCCAGGCGGCGGTCTTGTCAACGACACGCTGACAATTCAGCCGACCGGCGGCGGCACCACCACCAACCTGACCTTCGGCTTCGGCAACGGTCAGATCTCGACGCTCAACCAGCTGAATGCGGCGCTGGCGGCCAACAATCTGCAAGCGAGCATCAGTCCGGCCGGTGCGATCACCCTGCAAACCACGAACAATGCCGCGTCCTCGACCATCGCCGCGATCACAGGTACGTCTCCGTTCACCGGCCTGACCGCCGGTGCGCCGGTCGCGGATCCGAATTCGCAGGCGACCCGCGCCAATCTGGTCTCGCAGTACAACAACCTGCTCGCGCAGATCAACACGACGGCGCAGGACTCCTCGTTCAACGGCATCAATCTTCTGAACGGCGATACGTTGAACCTGGTGTTCAACGAGACCGGACGATCGACCCTGAACATCCAGGGCGTCATCTTCAACGCCGGTGGAATCGGACTCTCGCAGCTGACCCAGGGGACCGACTTCCTCGACAGCAACTCGGCCAACAAGGTGCTCAGTTCGCTGAATTTCGCTAGTGACACGCTGCGGTCGGAAGCTTCGGCACTGGGCTCGAATCTCTCGATCGTGCAGATCCGCCAGGACTTCAACAAGAATCTGGTCAACGTGCTGCAGACCGGTGCTTCGAATCTGGTCCTTGCCGATCCGAATGAGGAAGCCGCCAACAGCCAGGCGCTCTCGACGCGCCAGTCGATCGCGGTCTCCGCGCTCGCGCTCGCCAACCAGTCGCAGGCCAGCGTGCTGCAGCTGTTGCGTTAAGCCACAGGGCAATCGACACAACCAAAGCGGCGGAACGCGAGTTCCGCCGCTTTCGTTTTGCGCTCACGGTTGCTGCGCTCGCGTCTGCCGTCTTCGTTTGCCGCTTTCGTTTGCTGCAGGGCCGCCGCATTCGCGCAACGCGCGATCGTTACAACGTGTATCGATTTGTTTTTATTTCGATACGTACATCTACGGGAAATCCCGCTAACCATATTTTAAACGCGACCGCCTACAAAAATCAGGCTCCTCCCCGTAGCGTCATTAGCGTAAGTACCGAGGTTCTGGATGTCGTCTCATGCTGCTCAAGCCTACGCACGCACGTCGCAAACGACCGCTTCACCCCGAGAGATAGAGGCGCAGGCGCTGCTCAAGGCCGCAAGGCAGCTCCAGGAAGTGCAGGCGAACTGGAAGGGCCCGGACACGAACCTCTACAATGCCCTCCTGTTCAATCGCCGGTTGTGGTCGATCTTCATGACTGCAGCCGAGGACAACGGCAATCCGAACACGCTCGAGGTCCGTCAGAACATCGCCAATATCGGCCTGTTCGTGCTGAAGCAGACCATCGAGATGCAGATGGATCCCGACCCCAAGAAGCTCAAGTCGCTGATCGACATCAACTGCAACATCGCCGCCGGGCTCGCCGGCCGCGCCTGAACGGCGCGGTCAGGCGCTACGGTCGGTCGAGCCGGAGTGGGGCTCGATGGCCTTGGCGAGATCGAGTGCGTGGAAATAGGCGCGGCGGCGCAGCGTGGCATCGTCAGGATACTGCTCGATGACCTGGCCGTTGAAGCTGTTGACGACCTGGTAGACCAGCGAGGCCGCATCGCGGTCGAAATAGGCCTGGTGGCTGAGCTCGGTATCGCTGAGACTTGACGGGTCGTTGCGCACGGACGCGCTCGCATCAGCCGGCGTGACGCTCTGGCTGGCCGGCAGATCCGTTGCCACACCATTGTTGGCCGCCTGCGTCTGCGGCGCCACAATGGGCGACGGGGCCGGTACCCCGACCGGCCTGATACTGAAGTCCGTACTCATGGCAGCCTCCTGGTGCCGCGTACCCCTCTACGAAACCAAATTCCCATCCAATCCCGGGGAGCATATTGCTCCCAAGGTTTAAACGTCTTGTTAGGGAATATGGTGAACGCGGAGCTGGCGCGGTCCGGAGACTTTGAGGTGAATTGTCGGTAAAGGCCGCGCCGCCGTTCTTGCGGGCCGCGCGGCTAGCGCACGAGCCGCTTACAGCGACCGGCTGATCGACAGCGGCCGCAGGTGGCGCGCGGTCGGCGCGGCGCGGCGTCCCTGGGCGGTATAGGTACTCGGAACATTGCGCCGCTGCATCTCCGCGTTGACCCCGCGCACGACGTTTTCCGAAACCGCATGCGCGGTCGCCAGCACTGTGAGATTGACCTGCAGCATGGCGCGGAAGGTGTCGTGATGGCGATGTAGCGCCTTCAGCAGCTCGGGCGCGGCGCGCGACAGGAATGCCTGGCTCGCCTTCAGGCTGCCGACCGTCTTCACATAGCGGTTGGATAGCTCCTTCTTGGTCTGCCCGAAGCTCATGGCCTGGCGCAAATGCCCGGCGCGGACGAGCTCGGTTTCCCGCTCCACCACATTGAGCAGTGTGCTCATCACCTCCATCAGCTCCTCGGCGAGCTTGCGCGCTTCCGCCTCGCTGGTCGCGGCGACATAAGGGGAGGGTGTGTCCTTGCGCAGCTGTGCGTTCATCCCGTGTACTCCTTTTTACTGGTCTAGTTCGCGCCGTTGCTCGCAGTCGTGCTGGTTGTTGTGCCGTTGCCCGCGGTTTTGGCCTGCTGCATGATCAGCGTGCGGTAGACCTCGCTGGCGATGCCGACGCCGCCGGCCTTGGCGAAGGTCTTGGAATATTGCTCGGTCAGCAGCGAGCGCCACACGCCGGTGCCGACGGTGTCGCCGAACGGGCCTTCGCCCTTCAGCCCGCTGGTCATGTTGGCAAACATCGAGTTGAGGAACATCGCTTCGAAGTCGGTCGCGGTCGCCTTCGCCTTGGCCTGCGCCTTTGGCGAGACGTTCTGCAGCGCGGCCGCGAAGTCGAGGTCCGGCCGGCCGTTGATGGCGGTGGGATTGAAATCGATGCCCGAATAGGCGGCGGATGCCGAGCTTGCGGTGACGGAGCGCATCTGCATCACATCACCTCGATGTCGGCCTGGATGGCGCCGGCGGCCTTGATGGCCTGCAGGATGCCGATCAAATCGCGCGGCCCGATGCCAAGCCCGTTGAGCCCGTCGACCAGTTGCTGCAGCGACACGCCGTCCTTCACGACCGCGAATTTCTTGCCGTCCTCCTGCACACCGACACTGGTGCGCGGCGTCACCACCGTCTGTCCCCGCGACAGCGGATTGGGCTGGCTGACCTGCGGGGATTCGGAGATGGTCACGGTGAGATTGCCTTGCGCGACCGCGACCGTGTTCACGCGCACGTCGCGGCCCATCACGATGATGCCGCTGCGCTCGTCGATGATGATCTTGGCGGCCAGATCCGGATCGACCTGCAACTGCTCGATCTCGGTCAGGAACGCCACCACATTGCCCTTGAACTCCGGCGGGATCGTCAGCTGCACGGTCGAGGGATCGATCGGCTCGGCGCATTTGACGCCGAGGAAGTCGTTCACGGCGGCTGCGATGCGCTTGGCGGTGGTGAAGTCGGCGTTGCGTAGCGCAAGCCGCACATTGGGCAGGCGGTTGAGCGCGAACTCGATCTCGCGCTCGATGATGGCCCCGTTGGCGATCCGCCCGACCGTCGGCACACCCTGGGTGATCTTGGCGGCCTGGCCTTCGGCCTGGAAGCCGGAGATCGCGAGCGAGCCCTGCGCCACCGCATAGACGTTGCCGTCGGCGCCGAGCAGCGGCGTGACCAGCAGCGTGCCGCCCTGCAGGTTCTTCGCATCGCCCAGCGCCGAGACGGTGACGTCCATGCGCGTGCCTTGCGTGGCGAACGGCGGCAGGTTGCCGGTGACCATCACGGCCGCGACGTTGCCGGTGCGGATGGTGGCGCCGCGGATGTTGACGCCCATGCGCTCGAGCATCGCCTGCAGCGACTGCTTGGTGAAGGGGATGTTGTTCAGCGTGTCGCCGGTGCCGTTGAGGCCGACCACGAGGCCGTAGCCGATCAACTGGTTCTGCCGCACGCCCTCGATGTTGGCGAGGTCCTTGATCCGCGACGTCGCCGATGCGCAGACCACGGACGATAGCAACGCCAATGAGGCGGCGCAGGCCACCATCAGGACTCGTGACAGATGGACGCTTCGCATCCTCTTCTCCCCTGGAACGCGATGTCGACTGGACCAGCGCCGCCACTCCCATGACTTTGCGGTCCGGCCTTCGCTATGCCAGCGGCGTGCCACGCTTCTTTAAGATATTAAGCAACTGATTTTGCTATTCTATCTCGTTTTGGCGCCTGTCCGCCGGCGCTTGCATCGGGGGCGAAAGTGCCGGCTCCCGGCAGATTTTGCCGGGCTGTTTACGCCCTATTAACCATAAGGGTCGAAGCTCCCCCCACATCTTGGCAGGGGCTTTTGATGCGCATCACAGGACCGAACGGCACGGCGCTGGGCACGCCGGCATCGACCGCGCGCCGGACTTCCGGAAGCAGCTTTGCGCTGCCGGAGGACGAGCCGGCAGCTGCGCAGGAGACGCGCGGGATGACGGCACCGCGCGCCGCCGCCGGCATCGATGCGCTGCTCGCGCTGCAAGGCATCGAGGAGGATCCCGCCGAGCGGCGCAGGCGCTCGGTGCAGCGGGGCAGGGGCGCGCTCGACGTGCTCGATGATCTCAAGATCCGATTGCTGGCAGGCACCATCGACCAGCCGACCGTAAGCCGGCTGCGCGATGCGGCGGCGAGCCTGAAAAACTCCTCCGGCGATCCGCAGCTCGATTCCCTGCTCTCCGAGATCGAGCTTCGCGTCGAAGTCGAACTCGCCAAGGCGGGGCAGCACTAAGGTCTCGCGTTTCACTCCGCTGCTTCTCTTCTCCTCACTGTCATCGCCCGGCTTGATGTTCAGCCCGGGGACATGACCGACGGGTGTTCGGGGACATAGCCGACACATCATAGTGCAGGGATTTGGCAATGGGGGAGGCCAAGTCCATGCCTTGGCGCGAGGTGTCGGTAATGGATCAGCGTCGCGAGTTTGTGAGGCTGGCAACGCAGTCATGTCCCCGGGCTGAACACTTGACCGGGCGATCCAGTACGCCGCGGCTTCTCGGCTCGAGCACTGCTGTCTCTCGAATACTGGGTCGCCCGGTCGAGCCGGGCGACGACAGCGGCGTAGGCGGGCGGCCTCACGCCGCCTTGTCCTGCTGCTGCGCGTCGTAGCGGCGCTGGGCGGCGAGCACCTCCTTCAAATTCCGCTCCGCCCAGTCGCGCAAGGGATCGACGGCGGCGGCGAGCGTCTTGCCGAGCGGGGTGATCGAATACTCCACCGTCACCGGGACGGTCGCAATGGCGCGGCGCCTGACCAGGCCGTCGCGCTCCAGGCTTTTCAGGACCTGCGACAGCATCTTCTGCGAAATGCCTTCAATGGCCCGTCGCAACTGATTGAAACGCAAGGGTTCGTCGCGCAGCAGCAACAGGATCAGCACGGCCCATTTGTCGCCGACACGATCGAGGATCTGGCGGGTCGGGCACTCCGCCGAATAGGCATTCGCTTTCATGGCACTTGAACTCCGCGGGGACTTGAAGGGGTTACTTCGGCGTGACCAGGTGATCTTAAAGTGCGTTCTTAACACCAGCATTCCATGCGCTATCTAGTCACTGTTGGTTACCAACCTCAAGCCAAACCTAGAGCTTCGAAACAGGAGACAGACAACATGAAGATCGCCGTCGCAGGCGCCTCCGGGCGCGCCGGGTCCTGCATCACCGCCGAGCTTGCCCGCCGCGGCCACCAGGTGACCGGGATCGCCCGGAACCCGGACAAGATCGCCAAGCTCGCCAATGTCACGGCGGTCGCCGGCGATGCCAACGACCGCGCAGCGCTCGCGAAGCTGTGGGCCGGGCATGATGCGGCCGTCAGTTCCATCCATTTCCTCGTCTCCGACGTCGAGACCCTGATCGGGGCGGCGAAGGATTCCGGCGTACCCCGCTATCTGGTCGTCGGCGGTGCCGGCTCGCTGGAGGTGGCCCCCGGCGTGCGGCTGGTGACGACGCCGAACTTCCCGGCGCAGTACAAGGCCGAGGCCGAGAAGGGCGCGGCCTTCCTGGACCGGCTTACCCAGGAAAAGGAGCTGAACTGGACCTTCCTGTCGCCCTCGGCGCTGATCGATTTCGGGAACCGGACGGAGAAGTTCCGTCTGGGAACGGACCAGCTGCTGGTCGATTCGAACGGCAAGAGCTGGATCTCGTTCGAGGACTTTGCGGTGGCGATGGCCGATGAGATCGAGCGTCCGGCCCATATCAGGAAGCGCTTTACCGTCGGCTATTAACCGCGGAACGCAATTCCGGACGGCCGCCCGATAGATTTGTCTGTGCAAGGGCTTGGCCAAAGGGTAGGGCTTGCCACGCAAATATTGTCTGTCACAGGACGCCGCTATATAAGGCGCCGCGCGATAGGAACTTACCCCTCGCACGGCGCCGCAAGAGCGCGGTGTCTTCAGGTGAAAGATGGGCTGGCCTTGGAAAAGCTGAAAAACTACAGACCTTCCGAAAAAGAGCCTTTTATGAATGAGCGGCAGCGCGACTATTTTCGCGCCAAGCTCCTGGCCTGGAAAGACGAGATCCTTCGGGAATCGAAGCTGACGTTGCAAGCCTTGCAGGAAGAGAACGTCAATCATCCCGATCTCGCCGACCGTGCCTCGTCCGAAACTGATCGTGCCATCGAACTGCGTGCCCGCGACCGCCAGCGCAAGCTGATCTCCAAGATCGACGCCGCGCTGCAGCGAATCGAGGACAACACCTACGGCTATTGCGAGGAGACCGGCGAGCCGATCTCGCTGAAGCGGCTGGAGGCCCGCCCGATCGCAACGCTGTCGGTGGAAGCGCAGGAGCGCCACGAGAAGCGCGAAAAGGTCTATCGGGACGAGTAGGGCGTCGGTTGTTGCGTCTCGCCGCGGCTCTTGAGAGGTCCGTGACGAGACGGCCGCGCAGTTGCGCGGCCAGATACGTGTGTTGCGCGCTCTCCGGGCGCGTGCGCCTTTTTGCCTTGAAAACAATTCCTTTGCGCTCAGATTTGAATCTCTAAGTTCCGCTTGACCGCCTGCTTGGCCGGGACCTGCCGGGCCGCCTTGCGCTGTGGCTTGATCTGAGGGGTTTTCCGCATGGACAGGATTTTGCAGGCCGCCCAGGCGATCGCCACCGCGCGGCGGACCAAGGAGCGGCTCGCGGCGCTGCCGCCGGAGCTTGCGCTTCGGGATGAAGCGGAGGGCTACGAGGTGCAGCGGGCGGTGCGTGACCTCCTGCTGCCGCAGCTGGGCAGCCTGGTCGGCTACAAGATCGGCTGCACCTCCAATGTGATGCAGCAATATCTCAACATTCCACATCCGTGCAGCGGCTCGGTGTTCGAGCGCGGCGTGCACCAGAGCGGGGTGAAACTGCCGGCCTCCGATTTCGTCAATGTCGGCGTCGAATGCGAGATCGGGGTGAAGCTGGCGCGGGATCTCGCCCCCGGCGAGGGGCCGTTCACGGCCGAATGGGTGGCGGAGGCGATCGAGGCCTATGTGCCGGCGATCGAGATCGTCGACGACCGCTACGTGCAATGGGAGACGCTGGGCGCGCCGACGCTGGTGGCGGACGATTTCTTCGCCGCGGCCTGTGTGCTCGGCACGGCGGTGCCGCGCCGCGAGGCGCCCGACGTGCGCGAGGTCGCCGGCCGCGCTTTGATCAACGGTGCCGAGGTCGGAACCGGCACCGGCGCCGACGTGCTCGGCCATCCCCACAACGCCCTCGCCTGGCTCGCCAATCATCTGGCCTCGGAAGGCAAGGGCCTGCACAAGGGCCAGCTGGTGCTGACGGGAAGCCTGGTGAAGACGGTGTGGCTCAAGCCGGGCGACAAGGTGGTGATGGAACTGGCGGGGCTCGGGACGGTGGAGGCGGAGTTTACGTGAGGCCCGCCGTGGTCCGCGGATGTGAGGAGGGCCACCTTTCTCCTTCCGTCGCCCCGGCGAAGGCCGGGGCCCATAACCCCAGGGCGGAGTTCTTACGAAAGTCGTTGACCGTCGGGGCCTATTGAGAGATTCCGCGGTATGGGCCTCGGCCTGCGCCCGGGGCGACGTCGAGTGTGCCCCCCAATCTCCGCATCTCCGCATTCAACGTCCACCCACGAGGACGCACCCCCTCATTCCCGCGGCACAATAGCGCCCGGGTCATGCCAATAGGCGGCGTCCCCCGAAAGCATCGAGGGCGCAGGGAAGACCGGGTGCCCGCCAGGCACCGCGGCTCCCGCGCAAAAAAGGGTTGCGCGAGCGCGCGGCAGCAACAGGTGTCGGCGGCATCACGCCAGCCTTCCCTGCGCAGTGGTTTTACGGTGTCCTCCGTGCTCTTCCCGGTGAACCAGCTCTTGCCACCGTCGCCCGCGCCAGACCTTTGGAGTCTTGCGCGAGCTTGACGCGTGCATGGGCGCGCCAGAACCACACGGCTTCTTCCGTACGCGGAAAATGCCGGTCGTCTTCGGCCCTTCCGCGTCCACCGCATTCCACCCCGCGTCCGTGACGATCGCGATACGCCCCTCGATTCGGGAATGGAACAAAACATGAACATAAGGTACTATTCGGAATGAGTCAAAAGACTGGATCGAGGCGGGAGGGTACTGATCGGCCGCAATTTGCCACTTTGACAAAGTGGAACCCGTTAAGCCACATTTCTCGGCATGCGCGTTCGGCGGCTGCTTGCAAAGCCAAAAGTTGTGGTGAAGGCTGGGGATTGGAAAACCGGGAAGATGACCCGGAATGCCTTTCCGCTGCATCGATCCCGGTCGCTTGTGCTTGGAGTCCATTGGACATGGCGAGTAGATGTCCTGAATATGAAAGAGGACCGGACTGGGCGTGAATTGCGGTTGCTAACTGCGTTTGAACCATCAAAGCAAAATTTCCTCGCTTGGCTATCCTACAAGCGAGGCGACTCGTACGTTGTGTTAGGACGGCTTGAGTTTCATGGGACTGAGCCTGGAATCCATGCTCATGCGGCGTGCGATGCTGAGGCTGACGAAATTACTCCCGGTATCGTGAAGCCGCTAGGAACGCGGCGCGCTCCTAGATATGGGCAGCGGCACCGCCGAGACGGCTACGAGATGACTGAGAACACTGCCTTGAGCACAGCCTTCAGATTCTTCAATGTGCGCGGGGCGGAAGGCGAAATGTTATGAACAAGGAAGAGCTTTGCAAGGCTTTTTGCAACGATCTCCGCGTCCGAACCGTTCCTGCCGGTTTGGCGATCACTACCGCTTTTTCCGCGGCGGACGGTGACCGCATTGGCTTTTATATTACGCAGCAGGGCAAAGACAAATTCCGCATTGAAGATGATGGCGTGACGCTTCCATATCTAGAGGGGAGTGGAGTGGACTTTCGCTCCGGCACGCGTGCGGAAGCTCTCGCCGAATTGTTGCGGGAATACGGCGTCGCAATAGATGAAGCTGCGCAGGAGTTCTATATCGGCGGCATAGCTGAAAAGGACGTGCCGGCCGCATCGTTGAAATTTGCCGCGTTTTCGTTGCGCGTTCGCGACTTCATGCTGATGACGGAATTTCGTGTTGCCACGACATTTCGTGAGGACGCTGCAAAGCTTCTCAAAGAGGCCGTTGCCGACAAAGCGACTTTTGAGGAAAACGCGACAATCGCGCCGCGCTTGTCGGATTTCACGGCCGACTTTGTACTACGAGCGCCGTCCCGGCCGCCTGTAGCCGTGTATCTTGGTATTTCAGATAACCGCATCCTTGAAGCTCTTTTCATGCTGATGCGCGCTCGATATGAGGTTACAGAACCTGTCTCTATTGTTGCGCTGCTCGAAAAAAAGCGAGCGCTAAGCAGCAAGGTTCTGCAACAAGCCATGAATCGGTTAGACGCGGTAACAGAGTTCCGAGGGGACGAAATTGCTGCGGTCGAGCGCATTGCTCGTACAGCCATCGGCGACTCATACGTTCGCCACTGAACCGCACAAAGCGTGGCCACTTCGTGCATTTTTTCGTTAATGCCACAAAAACCCAAACGGCCTCCGGCAGGGGAGCTACCGGAGGCCGTGGAGTACATCGCTGGCCCGCGCCTAGGTTCGCTGGGCGTCGCGATGTGGGAGCTCGTTGAAGGAGAGGGTGGTGGGAGCTTGTTGCCTCGTCCTTCGTGAAATTTTGATCTCGCCCGGGGCTTACCCCTCTCCCTGACCCTCCCCCGCATCCGCCTTCGCTGAAGCTTCGGCGGACAAGAGGGGGAGGGGAAACTGCTGGCTCGCTTCACGTCGTTGCCGCGGTCGTCCGTTGCGATTCGGCTCGAAGCTCACGCTTCATCCGCCACCGCTCACATCTCCGCTAGAACGGCAGCAGCACGTCCATGACCTGTTGTCCGTATCTTGGCTGCTGGAAGTCGGAGATCTGGCCTCTGCCGCCGTAGGCGATGCGGGCCTGGGCGATCTTGGAGGAGTCGATGGTGTTGTCGCTCTGGATGTCCTCAGGGCGCACGATGCCGGCGACGATCAGTTCGCGCATCTCGTAATTGACCCTGACCTCCTGCTTGCCCTCGACCACGAGGTTGCCGTTCGGCAGCACCTGGGTGACCACCGCCGCGATGTTGGTCTGCAAGGTTTCCTGGCGCTGGATCGAGCCCTTGCCGTCATATTGCGAGGTCGAGTCCGTGGTCAGGATGCGGCCCGGCAGGATCTTGTTCGCCTGCGAGATCGTCTGCGAGCCGATGAAATCGGTGATGCCGGAATCTTCCTTGCTGGTGCGGTCGCGCTGGGTCTCGTTGGCGAAGTTCGCGGAGTCGGTGATGTTCACCGTCACCGTCAGCAGGTCGCCGATCTGGTGCGCGCGCTGGTCCTTGAAGAAGGAGCGCGAGCCGTTGCGCCACAGCGAGTTCGGATTGTACGACACCGTCTCGGGCTTGGGCATCGGCATCGACACCGGCTTGTAGCCGGGCTGGGTGGTCGGATTCTCGATCGCGTTCAGCTTCGGCGTCTCGCCGATCTGCGACAGGCGGTCGACCGCCGAGCAACCGGTCACGGCCGAGAAGATCGAGAGCAGCGCAACCGTGCGCAACAGGCGCGCGCGGTTCGACCTCAGGCGAGGTTCGGCAGGCGATGAAGCGACGGCGTGGTGACCTGACTGCGACATGAACTTTACTCTGGCTTGACGGGGGCTTGCGGATTGGCGGTGCCGTCGGCGACGGACACGGGTGCGGAGACGATCGAGGACTGGTCCTTGGACGAGATCGCCGAGGTGTCGGAGACGTAGACCGGCGTGGGCGTTGCGACCTGGACGGTGACCTGGCCGCGGCCGGTGACGATGCCGGTGATGGTGCGCTTGGACTGCGCGTTGACCACGCTCACCACGTCGCCCTCGGTGCCGGAGTCCAGCGCCTTGCCGCGGGTGGTTAGATAAAGGCCCGCTGTCTGGTAGATGATGCTCACCGTCTGGTCGCGCTGCACGAGGTCGGGCCGCACCAGGTCGGCGACGCGCAAGGGACGGCCGGCGCGCATGCCGTGGCGCATCTGCATGCCGACCGCCTGGTCGCGCACCGCAGCGTCCGTGCCGACCTCGGCGCGTGGCCGCCGCTCGACCACGATGTCGGAGGCCTTCAACACCTCGGTGCGCTCGACGTCGCGGGTCAGCACCGCGGCCATCACCGTCTCGATCGCGGTGCCGGCGTAGCGGAGCTGCGTCGGAATGCCGCTGTCGTTGGCGATCTCCAGGGCGACGTCGAAGCGGCCCGAGCGCGGGTCGACGTGGACCGCGATCGGCTCCATCTCACCGGTGTTGCTGGCTTCCAGATGCAGGTCCTGCAGGTCGCGGTCGAAGCTGAGCGTAAGGCTGTCGGCATCGCCAAGTCCGTTGCGATGCTCCAGCGCCTTGGCGACCGCGGCCTGGATGTCCCTGGCCGCGATGTTGCGTGCGAGCCGCGTCACCGTGACGTTCTTGATGTCCTTGGTGTTCACCCCGATCACCTGGTGGGCGCGGAGCGCCGACAGCACCTGGGCGGTCGGGATCGAGCCGGTGGTGCCGAGATCGGGTGCGCGGTAGACCGCGATCTTCGCCGCCTCTCCGGCATTGTCGATGAGGTCGCCGATCCGCACCACGTCGGAGGCGACGGTGACGGTCGCATGCAGCACCGGCGTCTGGATGGCATCGTCGAGCGGATCGGCGTGCGCTGCCGCAAGGCTGCCGAACAGCGCGCTTGCCAACAGGAAGGCGCTAAGTTTCATGTCGATCTCCCCTTACCTGAACAGCGCCGAAGTCGATTGCATCATCTGGTCGGCCGCGCTCACCACCTTGGCGTTCATCTCATAGGCGCGTTGCGCGGCGATCAGGTCGCTCATCTCGGAGACCACGTCGACATTGGCCTGCTCGAGGCTGCCTTGCGTGATCGTGCCGTAGCCTTCGTTGCCGGCGAGACCATCCTGCGGCGCGCCGGAGGAGGGGGTGTCGGTGAACTGGTTGTTGCCGACCGGCTGCAGCCCGGCCTTGTTGATGAAGCGGGTCAGCGCGAGCTGGCCGATGACCTGCGAGTTGGTCGAGCCGGGCAGCGTCACCGAGACCTGGCCCTGGGTGTTGATGGTGATGCCGCTGGCATTGTTCGGGACGGTGATGGTCGGCTGCACCGGATTGCCTTGCGCGGTGACGATGCGGCCCTGGTTGTCCATCTGGAAGGTGCCGTCGCGGGTGTACTGGAAGGTGCCGTCGGGCATCTGGATCTTGAAGAAGCCTTCCCCCGTGATGGCGACGTCGAGGTCGTTGCCGGTCTGCGACAGCGTGCCTTGCGTCATCGAGCGCGGCGTGCCGACGGTCTTGACGCCGCCGCCGAGGTCGATGCCGACGGGAAGGATGGTGCCCTGGTCGGAGGACTGCGCGCCGACGCGGCGCACGTGCTGGTAGATCAGGTCCTGGAACGCCGCGGTCTGCTTCTTGTATCCGGTGGTGCGCAGGTTCGCGATGTTGTTGGAGATCACCTGAACGTTGAGTTCCTGTGCCGCCATTCCGGTCGCTGCGGTGTGAAGCGCTTGCATGTCAGATGCTCCTCAATTTCGCTCAGGCCGGCACGTCGGCGAGCTTGTCGATCGCGCTCTTGTGCAGATCGCTTTGCTGTTGAAGGATGTTGGCGATGTTGGTGTAGGTCCGCATCACCTCGACCATGTGGCTCATTTCCATGACCGAGTTGACGTTGGACTTCTCGACGAAGCCCTGCACGATGGTGGACTTGGTATCCTGCGCGCCGCCGTCGCCGGAGTAGAGATCGTTGCCCTGCTTGATGAGCTTCTGCGCGTCGGCGAAGCTGACGAGACGAAGCTTGCCGCGGATCGAATCCGTATGCGCCGCGCCCTCCTGCACCGTGATGGTGCCGTCGGCGGAGACGACGATGTCATGGTCGGTCGGCTGGAACACGATCGGCCCGGAATTGCCCAACACGGGACTTCCCGTATTGGTGACGAGCTGGCCCGTGCTGTTGATCTGCAAATTGCCGTCGCGGGTGTAGCGCTCGCCGCCGGGCGCCTGCACCACGAACATGCCCGCGCCGGAGATCGCGACATCGAGCGGGTTGCCGGTCTGCTGCACCGCGCCCTGGCTGAAATCGCGGAAGGTTCCGCGATCCTGCACATAGGAGACGCGACGGTCGGTGCCCCTGAAATTGTCCTCATGCGCGCCCGAGGCGAGATATTCCTCGAACAGCGACTTGTCGGCCTTGAAGCCGTTGGTGTTCACGTTGGCGATGTTGTTGGAGATGACGTCAAGCTGCCGCTCCAGAACCATCTGCCGTGACAAGCCGACGAGAAGCGTATTCTGCATCGGTGGTGCTCCCCTTTTTGCTCCGGTCACTTCGCCGCTCTCCCAAGCGTCGCTGCGACCTCATCGAACCGCGTAAGGCTCTCCCAAGCCAAAGCGGTTCGTCAGAGTCACAGCGAATGTCGTGCCAAGTCGAAAATTTCAGCGATTTGAATCGTTTAGCCGTTTTGCGGGGATGTCAGGCGGGCGGCAGAAAGGTCTTGTTGACCATGTTTGCCCGGCAAGTTTTTCCTAGCGGGGTGCAATTCGAAAGATTCCATTAACCATTGTTACCTAGCGTTCACCATGAGCGGAGCGCGTATGCGCTGGGGGCATTTGTATCGCGTCAGTTCAGGCTTTCGGCTGGCATCGGGCTCATCCCTTTTGAGAATGCGGACGAGCGGCCATGGCAGATACCGAGAAGGAAGGCGCGACAGAGGGCGAAGCCGCCGCTCCCGCCCCGAAGAGCAAATTCAAGCTGATGGTGATGATCGTCGGCGTGCTGGGCGTGCTCGGCATAGGAGCTGCGACCTGGTTCTTCTTCTTCCGTCATCCGGCCGAGGAAATGCACGCCGAAGAGGTCAAGGCCAAGCCGCCGGTGTTCGTCGAGGTGCCGGACATGATGGTCAACCTCGCGGGCGCGCCGGGCGAGCGCGTGCAATATCTCCGCGTCAAGGTCGTGCTCGAGGTCAAGGAAGAGAAGCAGGTCGAGGAAATCAAGCCGACCATGCCGCGCGTGACCGACATCTTCCAGACCTACCTGCGCGAGCTGCGGCCGGCCGATCTCTCGGGCTCGGCCGGGCTGTTCCGCCTCAAGGAAGAGCTGACGCGGCGGGTCAACGCCGCCGTCGCGCCCGTCAAGGTCAGCGCGGTGCTGTTCAAGGAAATCGTGGTCCAGTGACGAAGCGGATGTGAGACGATGGCTGGCAACGATCCCGTCGACCAGGATGCCATAGCCGCCCAATGGGAGGCCTCGCTCGATTCCAGCGACCCCTCGGCTGAAGCCGCGAGCGGCAACGAGCTCACGGAGTCGATGTCGCTGCAATGGGCCGCGATGGTCGAGGACGGCAGCCGCGACTTCGGCAGCGGCAAGAACAATGGCGAGCGCGTCCTCTCGCAGGAAGAGATCGACAACCTGCTCGGCTTCACCGCCGGCGAGGTCAATCTCGACGACAATTCCGGCATCCGCGCCATTATCGACTCGGCGATGGTGTCCTACGAGCGTCTGCCGATGCTCGAAATCGTCTTCGACCGCCTGGTGCGGCTGATGACGACGAGCTTGCGCAATTTCACCAGCGACAACGTGGAGGTCTCGCTCGACCGCATCACCTCGGTGCGCTTCGGCGACTACATGAACTCGATCCCGCTGCCGGCCGTGATCAGCGTATTCAAGGCCGAGGAGTGGGACAATTTCGGGCTGGCCACCGTCGATTCCAGCCTGATCTACTCCATCATCGACGTGCTGCTCGGCGGCCGCCGCGGCACCTCCGCGTTGCGCATCGAGGGCCGGCCCTACACCACGATCGAGACCAGCCTGGTCAAGCGCCTGGTCGAGGTCGTGCTGTCGGATGCCGAGCAGGCGTTCCGGCCGCTGTCGCCGGTGAAATTCACCATCGACCGGCTCGAGACCAATCCGCGCTTTGCCGCGATCAGCCGTCCCGCCAATGCGGCGATCCTGGTGAGGTTGCGCATCGACATGGAAGACCGCGGCGGCAATGTCGAGCTGCTGCTGCCCTATGCCACCATCGAGCCGATCCGCAGCGTGCTGCTGCAGATGTTCATGGGCGAGAAATTCGGCCGCGATCCGGTCTGGGAAGGCCACTTCGCCACCGAGATCGGCGGTGCCGAGATCTCGGTCGACGCCGTGCTCTATGAATCCGACATCCCGCTGAAGCAGCTGATGCAGCTCAAGGTCGGCGATACCCTGCCGCTGGAAATGCGCGCGGACGCGCTGGTGTCGGTGCGCTGCGGCAGCGTTACGCTGACCGAGGGACGGATGGGCCGGGTCGGCGACCGCGTCGCCATCCGCGTCACCAAGCCGTTGCGCAAGCCGAAGACCACGCTCGCGATGTTTGAGAAGACGGACGAGCAGAACAAGATGCTGGAGGCCCAATGAACCATTCACTAGGTGTGGTCATCGAAACCCTGGTCGCGATCCTGCTCATGCTGACAATCGGTTACTGCATGCTGCTGAACCGGCGACTGAAGCGGCTCAAGGCCGACGAGCACTCGCTGAAGGCGACGATCGGCGAACTGATCACCGCCACCGAAATCGCCGAGCGCGCGATCGGCGGGCTCAAGCATACGGTGCGCGACGTCAACGAGAATCTCGGCGGCCAGCTTGCCGCCGCCACGCACCTGTCCGAGCATCTCAAGCGGCAGCTGGCCGAAGGCGATCACGTCGTGCGCCGCCTCACCAAGATCGCGATCGCCGCGCGCCCCTCCCAGGCGGAAACCGAGATCAGAGAGCCCGCGCCACGTGAAGTCGCGTCGAGGGAGCTTGCCACGCGTGAGGCGGCGGCAAAGCCCTCGAACGCCAAGGCGTTAGCGGCGGCGGCTCAGGCATTCTCCGAGCGTAGAAGGTCCGGTGGCCTGGCTGCATGAAGTCGTTTCGTAACATCCGCGTCATTCCTGTTGTCCTGGTTGCGGTCGCGGCCCTTGCGGTGCTGAAGATCGCCGGCCTCGTGATCGACGGCGGCTATGTGTTCGACTATGCGCCGCAGCGCGCGAAGCCGCTTCAGCCATCCTGGGCGCAATCGATGTTGAACTTCCCGGGCGCGCCCAGGATCGATCCCGCCGACGTCACGGGATCGGTGCATGGCGCGCCGAAGGAGGCCAAGAAGGAGGAGACGCCGAAGCCGGCCGCGCCCGACACCAAGCCGGAAGGCATCGTGATCCATCCAGAGGAGAACCAGAATCCGGTCTCGGCCTCGGAGCGCGCGATCCTGGAGCGGCTGCAGGCGCGGCGTCAGGAGCTGGAGGCGCGCCAGCGCGAGATCGACATCCGCGAGAGCCTGCTCAAGGCCGCCGAGAAGCGGATCGAGTCGAAGGTCGAGGAAATGAAGGGGCTGGAGTCGCGCGCCGCGGCCGCGAGCGAGCAGAAGGCGGAAGCCGAGAGCGCCCGTTTCAAGGGCATCGTCACCATGTATGAGGGCATGAAGCCGAAGGACGCCGCAAAAGTGTTCGACCGGCTCGA
>DASREP010000041.1:0-9052 GCA_035652015.1 Bradyrhizobium sp.
CTGCGCAGAGGCGAGATCGATGCGATCGTCGCGGTGGAAGGAAAGCCGGTGCAATGGCTGAGCCAGGTCAACGACCCCAACCTTCATCTGGTGCCGGTCGATTACGACAAATCGCTGCGCGACGAGTATCTGCCGTCACAGCTGATGCCGGAGGACTATCCCGGCCTGATCTCCGGCTCCCAGCCGGTCGGCACCATTGCGGCGGAGGCCGTTCTCGCCGCCTATAATTGGCAGCCGGGGAGCGATCGCTATCGGCGATTGGCGCTATTGGTGGACTCCCTGTTCTCCAACTTGAACAAGCTGCAGCAGCCGCCCTACCATCCGAAATGGCAGGAGCTCGCGCCGCTGGCGCCGGTTGCCGGCTGGACCCGCTTCAGGGCGGCGCAGGAGTGGATCGATCGTACCGCCCCTGCCCCGGCGGCCTCAACCCATGCAAACGCGGCGCCAAGGGCGCCCGCTGACAGCCCGCCGGAGGACCCGACGCTCTATCGCGAATTTCTGCAATGGAGAGCAAATCATCTGAGGGAGCAGCAGCGGGCGGACTCGGCAATCGAGGAGCCTGTGCCGATCAAGAAGCACACCGAGCGTGCCAGGGAGGTTGAGCATGCCAGGCACGCCGACAGACGACGGCGCATCTACTAGATCGTGATGCGATTCAGAAGAATCGCATCACGATCTCAATGTGCGTTTACTTCGCCGGCTCGAGGATCGAGACGTAGTTGGCGACCGCAGCGCCGCCCATGTTGAAGATACCGCCGAGCTGCGGCCCGTTGAGCTGCATGCCCTCGGGCGCCTGGCCGGCGAGCTGCATCGCCGTCATCACATGCATGGAGACGCCGGTCGCGCCGATCGGATGTCCCTTGGCCTTCAGACCGCCGGACGGATTGACCGGCAGCTTGCCGTCCTTCTGCGTCCAGCCTTCCTTGATCGCCCGCGCGCCCTGTCCGCGCGGGGTCAGGCCCATCGCTTCATATTCGATCAGCTCGGCGACGGTGAAGCAGTCATGGGTCTCGACAAAGGAGAGATCGGACAGCTGCAGGCCGCCCTTCTCCAGCGCGCGCTGCCAGGCGACAGTGCAGCCCTCGAACTGCAGGATGTCGCGCTTGGACATCGGCAGGAAATCCTGCGCATGCGCGGTGGCACGGAAATTGATCGCCTTGCCCATGGTTTTGGCGGTCTCTGAGTCCGTCAGCACCAGCGCGGCCGCACCGTCGGAGACGAGCGAGCAGTCGGTGCGCTTCAGAGGCCCCGCGACATAAGGGTTCTTTTCGCTCTCGGAGCGGCAGAACTCGAAGCCAAAATCCTTGCGCATCTGCGCGAACGGATTGGCGACGCCGTTCTTGTGGTTCTTGGCGGCAATCAGCGCGAGCGCGTCCGACTGGTCGCCATATTTCTGGAAATAGCCTTGCGCAATCTTGCCAAACACGCCGGCAAAGCCGCCGACGGTGTCGCCGTCCTCAGGCAGATACGAGGCCTTCAACAGGTTCTTGCCGATCTCGGCCGAGGGCGTGCGCGTCATCTGTTCGACGCCGACCACCAGCACGAATTTCGCCTGGCCTGCGGCAATGGCGCGGATGCCCTGATGCACGGCGGCCGACCCGGTCGCGCATGCGTTCTCGACCCGCGTCGCCGGCTTGAAGCGCAGCGCCGGATCGGCCTGCAGCACCAGCGACGCCGTAAAGTCCTGCGGCGAGAAGCCGGCGTTGAAATGCCCGAGCACGATCTCGTCGACATCAGCGGCTGAGATGCCGGCATCCGCCATCGCCTCATTGGCGACGCGGACCACGAGGCTCTCGACGGTTTCGGTATCGAACTTGCCGAATGGCGTATGCGCCCATCCGATGATGCTGGCTGTCATGACGTCTCTCCCAAATGCGTACGGTCAATCAACGAACTTGCCACCAAGTTCGTCCTCGATGTGGATGCGAATGATGTCCTCGAAGTTCTTCTCAGCCGTGGTGAAGCCGAGTTCCCGCGCCCTCTTCGCCTCGAAATTACGCGGCCAGCCGTCGACAATACCCATGATGAACTGATCCGGCACGCGCTTGATGCGGGCGGCGACCTTCTCGCCAGCGACGCGCTTCAAGGCCGCGATCTGCTCGCCGACCGTAGCGGACAGGCCGGGCATGGTGAGGTTGCGACGCGGGCCGACGGCCGCAAGGTCCATCGTGCCGGCATGGAGCAGAAAGCCGACCGCCGACCGCGGCGTCGCATGCCAATGGCGCACCTCTTCCGAGACCGGCAACACCGCCTCCTGGCCTGCGAGCGGCTCCCGCAAAATGTTGGAGAAGAAGCCGGAGGCTGCCTTGTTGGGCGCGCCCGGACGGATGCAGATCGTCGGCAGCCGAATGCCAATCCCGTCCAGGAAGCCGCGGCGGGAGTAGTCGGCCAGCAGCAGTTCGCCAATGGCCTTCTGGGTGCCGTAGCTCAGAAGCGGCGTGTGGAAGAACTCATCGCCGATCGCGTCCGGGAATGGCGCGCCGAACACGGCGATCGAGGAGGTAAAGACCACGCGCGGCTTGTAGCCCCCGCCAGCGAGGCGGATCGCATCGAGCAGCATCCGGGTCCCGTCGAGATTGATGCGATAGCCCTTGTCGAAATCAAGCTCCGCCTCGCCCGAGACGATCGCCGCGAGATGGAAAATCGCATCCGGCCGCCCCGCGATCAGCTTCTCAGCGGCTCCGGGCACCGCAAAATCGCCGGCAACGACCTCGACCGGGAAGCCGGCGTTTTCCGGCTTCTTCGGCGCAACCACGTCGTGAAGGGTCAGCCGGGTGATCTCGCTCTTGCCGAGCCGCCCGTCGCGCGCGAGGCGTTCCACCAATTTGCGGCCGACCATGCCGGCAGCGCCCAGAACCAGAATATGCAAGAGCCAACTCCTCGTTGTTTTTGTTCTTTCGCGAAGGCCTATCCTTGGTTCACCTCCCCAGCGGGGAGAGGTGAAGCGTCCTCCGCTTCAGCCATGTACCTACCATGTCCGGAGCCAGCCTTTACTCCTTAACGGCGCCGGTCATGGCCGACACATAATGCTCAACGAAGAAGGCGTAAAGGATGACCAGCGGCAAAGAGCCGGCCAGCGCACCTGCCATCAGCGCGCCCCAGTGATAGACGTCGCCGTCGACGAATGCGGTGACGATCGCCACCGGCACGGTCTTGTGCTGGGTCGATTGCAGAAAGGTCAGCGCATAGATGAACTCGTTCCAGCACAGCGTAAAGCAGAAAATGAAAGCGGAGATCAGGCCAGGCACCGAAAGCGGCAGCACGATCTTGACCAGGATCTGCCAGCGGCTTGCACCATCGATCAGCGCACATTCTTCAAGCTCGAACGGAATGGTCTTGAAGTAACCCATCAAGAGCCAGGTCGAGAACGGGATCAGGATGGTCGGATAGGTCAGGATCAGCGCCAGCGGTGAATCGAACAGGCCGTATTGGAAGACGACGGTCGCGAGCGGGATGAAAAGGATCGACGGCGGAACGAGATAGGCGAGGAAGATCAGGCCGCCGACGAGGTTTGCCCCCTTGTAGCGCAGCCGCACGATGGCGTAAGCCGCCAGCACGCTGGCTGCGATCGACAGAGCTGTCGCGCCGACCGCGACGTACATCGTGTTCCAGAGCCAGTGCGGGTAATAGCTCTCGAACAACAGCTTATGGAAATGCTTGAGCGTGGGGCTCCAGGTCCAGAACGGACTGTAGGTGTCCATGTCGAGCAGCTGCTCGTCCGGCTTCACCGCTGTCAGCGCCATCCAATAGAATGGGAACAAGAGGATGAGAAGAATGATCGACAGCGGCAGATAGAGCGTCACCAGACGGCGCGGCACCGACTGCAGGTAGCTCATGCCCTCGCTGTTATCGACCCGCGGCGTCGACAAAATGGACTTGAGATCTGCCTTTGAGGCTGGGAGGTCAGTCATTATTATCTCCCTGCTGCCATTTGCGACGTTGCAGCCCGAACCAGGAGATCATGATCGCCGCGAGCAGGAACGGGATCATGGCGGTCGAGATCGCCGCCCCCTCCCCCAATTCCCCACCGATGATAGCGCGCTGATATGACAGGGTCGCCATCAGCTGCGTGGCGTTAACCGGGCCGCCGCGGGTCAGCGCCCAGATCAGCTGGAAGTCGGTGAAGGTGAAAAGCACCGAGAACGTCATCACGACTGCGATGATCGGGGTGAGCAACGGATAGGTGATATAGCGGAAGCGCTGCCAGCTCGAAGCGCCGTCCAGCGTGGCAGCCTCATAGAGCGAAGGTTGCACCGTCTGCAGACCAGCCAGCAGCGTGATGGCGACGAAAGGAACACCGCGCCAGATATTGGCGAAGATCACGCAAACGCGCGCCCAGGTCGGGTCGCCGAGGAAATTGATGTTCTGCGTAATCAAGCCGAGATGCTTGAGCGACCATGAAATGATCGAGAACTGCGCATCGAAGATCCACCAGAACGCGATGGCCGAAAGCACCGTCGGCACGATGAAGGGGATCAGGACCAGCGCACGCAGCATGGCCTTGAACGGCAAATTTTCATTCAACAGCAGGGCGAGATAAAGACCGACCGCAAATTTGATCGAGCTGGCGACTGCGGTGTAGAGCATCGTATTGAATACCGACAGCCAGAAGACGTCATCGCCCCACAGCCATTGGTAATTCTCGATGTCGATGAACTCACCCGGCTGCCCGATCTTGGCGTCGGTGAAAGAGAGCCACACGCCGAGGCCAAGCGGATAGGCCAGGAACAGAATCAAAAAGCCCATCGCCGGCAGCATGAACCAGAAGCCGAGCCAGTTCTTGTTGTGCTTGAGCTGATCCCAGCTGGAGGCTTCGCGGATTTCAGCTTTCGCGCGCCGGGGTGCAATTGCAACATCAGCCATGGGCGACATTCCGAGCAAGAGATTTGAGGGGCCGCGGGCGGTGACGACCACCGCCCGCGGCCGCGATGTTCAGGTGCGATAGATCCGTTTCAATTGCCGCTCGGCTTCGGCGACGGCCCCCTTTGCGTCCTTGGCGCCGGTGCAGTAGTTGGCAAACATGTCGACGACGATGAAGTTGGCGATTGCCTCTTCCGCCCTCTGGTCGGGCGTGCCGATGCCGGAAACAGGAAGCGAGCGCTTGGAGGCCTGCGAGAACACCCAGTTCTTCGGATCCGCCTTCCAGATCGGTGCGTCATCGTAGGCATTGAGCGTCTGGGTCAGGTAGCCGCGCGAGGCCTGCAGCCACTTGCCGTACTGGTCCTTCTCGAGCAGAAAGGTGATGAAGGCCTTGGCGGCATTCGGGTATTTGGTGAAGTTGAATGCCAGCATCGGCATGATGAGCTGTTGTTCGGTCGGCTTGCCGATGGGGCCAACCGGCCACAGGGCGTGATAGGTATCGTCGGCGAGGTCCTTCATCTTCGGATCCTTGTCCGCGGCATTTTTCTCCGCGATGTAGATGGAGATGCCGTTGGACGTGCAATAGAGATCGCCGGCGAGGAAGGCCTTGTTGTTGGAAGAGTCGTTCCAGGAGGCCACGCCAGGGATGAAGGTCTCCGAAAGAGCCTTGCAGTAATCGAGTGCCTTGAACGTTTCCGGCGAATTGATGACCACCTTGTCGTGCTGGTCGATGGTCCACGCATTGTGGCCCCACAAAATCCAATGCAGCCAAGCGTTGGCATCGCCTGAGGCGTGTCCCAGCGCGAAACCGGCCGGCGTATTGTTCTTCTGCAGCGCCTTGCACATTTCGAGAAAGCCAGGGAAGTCCTTGGGGAATTCCTGGAAGCCCGCCTTCTCCATCGCCGATTTGCGGTAGACCATGTAGCCGCCGTCGGTGGCGATGGGGATGCCGAGCCAATCGTTTCCATGCCTGACGGTCTTCTCCGGCGCATCCGTCCAGCCGCCGTATTTCTTGCCCAGATAATCGGCCACATCGTTCATCTTCACGACCTTGGTCGGGAAGAGTTGCGGCAATGCGTGCAGACCCCAGACCAAATCGAGCCCGGAGCCGGTATTCGCGGCGACGGATGCCTTCGGCTGTACGTCCTCGAAGGACTCACTGAAAACGTTCATTTCGGTGCCGGTGGCAGCCTTGAACGCCGCCACGACTTCGTTGAAGGCTGCATCCTCCGAAGGAACGAAGTACTTCCAGCGCATCAGGGTCAGCTTGGCGCCCGGCTCCGCCTTGAACGGCGATTCCTCCGCCCAGGCCTTGGCGAAATCGAACAGCGCGGGCCCCGTGAGTGCTCCGGCCGTGGCCAGCGCCGTGCCTCCCTGCAGCAAAGCGCGGCGGGTAACATCCGTCATGGTCGTCTCTCCCTTAAGCTATATTGATTGTTTTTGGTGCGTTAGGCGTTCAGTCGCTTTCCCGTCGTCTCGTCGAACAGATGAACCACCGAGGAATCAGGCTTCAGCTTGACCTTGTCCCCGGGATTGAACTGGTGCCGCTCGCGGAACACCGCCACCACCTGCTCGCCGCCGAGCTTGGCATAGACCTGGGTCTCCGAGCCGGTCGGCTCGACCACGATGATCTCGGCATCCGCGCCGTCGTCAGCAATGGTGAAATGCTCGGGCCGCACGCCATAGACCGTGGGCCTGCCGTCGGAATTGGCGGGCGCCGTCTTCAGCGGCAGCTTGATGCCGTTCGGCCCCTCGAACGAGGCGCTGCCGTTCACCGTCACCTTGCCTTTGAGGAAATTCATCGCCGGTGAGCCGATGAAGCCGGCGACGAACTGGTTGTCCGGCTTGTCATAGAGCTGGAGCGGCGAGCCGATCTGTTCGACAATGCCGTCATGCATCACGACGATCTTGTCGGCCATGGTCATGGCCTCGATCTGGTCGTGGGTGACGTAGACGGTGGTGGTCTTCAGCCGCTGGTGCAGTTCCTTGATCTCGGTGCGCATGGCCACACGCAGCTTGGCGTCCAGATTCGACAACGGCTCGTCGAACAGGAACACCTGGGGATCGCGCACGATGGCCCGCCCCATGGCGACGCGCTGGCGTTGGCCGCCGGAGAGCTGCCGCGGGTAGCGCTCGAGCAAGGGCGTCAGCGCCAGGATCTCGGCGGCGCGCTGCACACGCCTGTTGATCTCTTCGGATTTGGCGCCCCGCAGCTTGAGCGAGAAGCCCATATTATCAGCAACCGTCATGTGCGGATAAAGCGCGTAATTCTGGAATACCATGGCAATGTCCCGCTCCTTGGGCTGGACATTGTTGACCACGCGCTCGCCGATCGAGATCGTGCCCGAGGTGATGTTTTCGAGCCCTGCAAGCATCCGCAAAAGGGTCGATTTGCCGCATCCGGAGGGGCCGACCAGGACGACGAACTCCCCATCCTCGATCGGGATCGTGACGCCATGCAGGACCTCAAAGCCGCCGAACGATTTCCTGACGTCGCGAATATGCACTGAGGACATCAAGTCCCTCCCCGATTTCTTAAATCCCCCGCGGACATACGTCCGAAGGCCAGTTTTGATTGGTCCGCGTCTTACCAGACTTTTTCAGCCATGTCGTTGGATCAAAGTCGTAAATCGTCACCCTTGCATCGGAGAGATTTGCGATCCGAGCGCCATGATGTAAACATCGGACGAAACGTCAATGCCGCTCATGCGCCGCTCAAAAATCAGGCGTGTGTGCGCTGCGGGAGAAACCATGAACAAGCCGCTAACCGGCGTCGCGAGGCGCAAGCTCCGTTCCCAGGAATGGTTCAACAACCCTCATAACCCCGGCATGACCGCGCTCTATCTGGAGCGCTATCTCAACTTCGGGCTGACCCGGAAGGAATTGCAATCCGGCAAACCGATCATCGGCATTGCGCAGACCGGCAATGACCTGTCGCCGTGCAACCGCCATCATCTCGAATTGGCACACCGGGTGCGCGAAGGTATCCGCGAGGCCGGCGGGATCGCCATGGAGTTTCCGACTCACCCGATCCAGGAGACCGGCAAGCGCCCGACCGCCGCGCTCGACCGCAATCTCGCCTATCTCGGCTTGGTCGAGGTGCTCTATGGCTATCCGCTGGATGGCGTGGTCCTGACCACCGGCTGCGACAAGACGACCCCTGCCTGCATGATGGCGGCGGCGACCGTGAACCTGCCCGCCATCGTGCTCTCGGGCGGGCCGATGCTCAACGGCTGGCATGGCGGCGAGCGGACCGGCTCCGGCACCATCGTCTGGAAGTCGCGCGAGCGGCTCGCCGCCGGCGAGATCGACTATGAGGAGTTCATGGAGATCGTGGCGTCCTCGGCGCCGTCGGTCGGCCATTGCAACACCATGGGCACGGCCTCGACCATGAACGGGCTCGCCGAGGCGCTCGGCTTCTCACTGCCGGGCTGTGCGGCCATTCCCGCCCCTTACCGCGAGCGCGGCCAGATCGCCTATGAGACGGGAAAACGCATCGTCGAGATGGTCTGGGAAGACCTCAAGCCGTCGGACATCCTGACCCGCAAGGCGTTCGAGAACTGCATCGTGGTCAATTCCGCGATCGGCGGCTCGACCAATGCGCCGATCCACATCAACGCGCTGGCCCGCCATATCGGCGTCGAGCTGTCGATCGACGACTGGCAGAAATTCGGCCACGACGTGCCGCTGCTCGTCAACATGCAGCCGGCCGGGTTCTATCTCGGCGAGGAATTCCATCGCGCCGGCGGCGTCCCTGCCGTGGTGCGCGAGCTGATGAAGCACAAGCGCATCCATGAGGACGCGGTCACCGTCAATGGCCGCGGCATCGGCGAGAACTGCAAGAATGCGCCGGCGCCCGACAACGACGTGATCTGGACTTACGACAAGCCGCTGGTGAAGGATGCCGGCTTCCTGGTGCTGCGGGGCAATCTGTTCGATTCCGCGATCATGAAGACCAGCGTGATCTCCAAGGAATTTCGCGATCGGTATCTGAACAATCCGAAGGATCTGAACGCCTTCGAAGGACGCGCCATCGTGTTCGAGGGTCCGGAGGATTATCACGCGCGGATCGACGATGCCTCGCTCGACATCGATGAGCACTGCGTGCTGTTCATCCGCGGCACCGGCCCGATCGGCTACCCCGGCGGCGCCGAGGTCGTGAACATGCAGCCACCGGCAGCCCTGATCAAAC
>DASREP010000042.1:0-31202 GCA_035652015.1 Bradyrhizobium sp.
ATCCAGATGAAATGGCCTGAGGTCGCGTACCAATCACCGGTCGTGGAGTCGACGCGGGTGAAGGCCTGCTCATAGCCGAGCAGCAGCGCTTCGTGACTGGTGTAGAAATCCGTCGCGCGCAGCTCCGGATGGCTTTCCAGATCGAGGCCGCAGGCGCGCATGAAATTCAGCGCGTCCGAGATGCGGTCCGCGAGCTCCTTGTAGCGGCGGGACTGTGGAGAGTCCTTCAGGAAGCCCAGCATCCACTGATGGACGCTGCCGAGATTGGCAAAGCCGCCGGTCGCGAAGGCGCGGAGCAGGTTCAAGGTTGCTGCCGACTGCCGGTAGGCCATCAGCTGGCGCTGCGGATCGGGTGTGCGCGCCGGTGCGGTAAAGGCGATGTCGTTGACGATGTCGCCGCGATAGCTCGGCAGCTCGACCCCATCAACCTTCTCGGTCGGCGATGAGCGGGGCTTTGCAAACTGCCCGGCGATGCGGCCAAGCTTCACCACGGGCACAGCGCCGGCATAGGTGAGCACCACCGCCATCTGCAGGAAGACGCGGAAGAAGTCGCGGATGTTGTTGGCGCCATGCTCGGCAAAGCTCTCGGCGCAGTCGCCGCCCTGCAACAGGAAGGCCTCGCCCGCCGCGACCCGCGCCAAGGCCTTCTTCAGGTTGCGCGCCTCGCCGGCAAACACCAGCGGCGGGAAGGACGCAAGCTGCGCCTCGACGTCCGCCAACGCCTTCGCGTCCGGGTAAGCGGGGATCTGCACGACCGGCTTGGACCGCCAGCTGTCGGGGGACCAGCGCTCGGACATCACATCAACTCCTCAAGCAAAAACCGCGACTTAGTTATAACCTCTCGGGCGCTGCCTTATACATGGGCTGTTGGGTGGCCGCCACCATCGATTTCAGATTTCGGGACAAGCCGTTGCGCCACAAGCTGATTTCTCCGTTGCTCACGCAACGTCGAAAAGATGCCTGAGGACGACGTCGGGGAAGCGTCAATTGAGGTCGGGGAAGCGCCAGCACGGCCACACTGGACGACGTCTTCACCGATGACCTGCGGCAACAGTGCGACACGGATCATCGGTCTCGCGGTGCCTTGCACCCGAGTCTTGCTTCATCGATGGCCCTCCTGAAAAGTCAGAGGGCATAGGGAAGGCCGGGTGGCCGCATGCACGCGGGGCCTCCGCGCAGAACAATTGCGCGAAAGCGCGAAAACCACAGGTACAGGCGGTGATCACACCGGCCTTCCCTGCGCAGTGGTTTACGGCTTATAGCGTGCTCTTGGTGAACCTTGCCGATTGCCACCGTCACCGGCTTGATGCGAAGCATCATCGCCAACTTAGCGCCGAGCCTTTGGGGCGCCAGGACCACACGATTTCACCGTCCGCCTCCGTGCCGCTCGTCAACAGGCACGTTCGCGTCCACCGCATTCCGCTCCGCGTTCGTGACGACGCGTAACGCCCCTCTGCAATCGGAGCGGAACGGCGACAGCAAAGCACAAAATTCGGAAAAACGAAAGAAGAATATTTTCGCGCCGAGGACTGGACAAAGTGCGGATATCGCGATCGGAAAAAGCGAAGTGATTTGCCCGCCCGGGCAGCAGCGACATATAAGGTCCGCGGCCGATCCGAGATCACCAGGGCCTGCCTGCCGGAACCTGTCGGGTTCCGCCTCCGCCGCGGAACAAATCCGCTCAGGGAGACGTTCGGTCAGTTTGGGAGCGTGCACCACTTGAACCCGGGACGATCCAGGCTTGACGACATCGGCGACGCGCGCCGCGTCCAGCTTCTTGTCGATGCGATCGTGGACTACGCGATCTTCATGCTGGACGTGAACGGCACCGTCAGGAGCTGGAATTCCGGCGCGGCGCGGCTGAAGGGCTATTCCAGCGAAGAGATCATCGGCAGGCACTTCTCCATCTTCTACACGCCCGAGGACCGCGCGAGCGGGCTGCCGCAACGGGCGCTGAAGACGGCGGCCGAGACCGGCCGCTGCAGTCTGGAAGGTTGGCGGGTCCGCAAGGATGGCAGCCGGTTCTGGGCGCTCGTGGTGATCGACGCCGTGCGTGATGAAGACGGCGAGCTGCTCGGTTTTGCCAAGGTCACGCGCGACATGACCGAGCGGCAGGAGGCGCACGAAAATCTGTTGCGTAGCGAACGGCGCTATCGTCAGCTGATCGAGGCGGTCGTCGACTACGCAATCTTTCAGCTCGACAAGACGGGTCGTGTGGCGACCTGGAATCCCGGCGCCCAGCGCATCAAGGGATATGCGCCCGAGGACATCATCGGCAGGCACTTCAGCCAGTTCTACACCGAGGAAGACCTTGCGGCCGGAATTCCGGCGCGTGCGCTCGAGGAGGCCGCGCAGAACGGCCGCTTCGAAGCCGAAGGATGGCGGGTGCGCAAGGACGGCACCAAGTTCTGGGCCAACGTGATCATCGACCGGATCGTCGACGAGTCCGGCAATCTGATTGGCTTTGCCAAGGTCACGCGCGACATAACCGAGCGCAAGGAGGCGCAGGACCAGCTGCGCCGGGTGCAGGATCAGCTTGCCGCGTCCCAAAAGCTCGAGGCCGTGGGTCAACTCAGCGGCGGCATCGCCCACGATTTCAACAATCTCCTGATGATCGTGATCGGCAATCTGGAGACGGCTGAGCGGCACGCCCGCCAGCTCGGCGGCCATCCCAACCTGCAACGCGCGCTCGGCCACGCCAAGCGCGGCGCGCAACGCGCCGCGGCGCTGACCAGCCGCCTGCTCGCCTTCTCGCGGCGCCAGCCGCTGGACCCGAAGCCGCTCAACCTGAACAATTTTCTCGGCACCCTGCAGGATTTCCTGCAGCGTACGCTCGGCGAACGAATCGAGGTGCAGGCGGTCGGCAGCGCCGGCCTGTGGCCGATCGAGATCGATGCCAATCATCTGGAATCGGCGATCGTCAATCTCGCCATCAATGCGCGCGATGCGATGCCGGAGGGCGGCAAGCTCACGGTGGAAGCGACCAACATCTGGGCGGACGAAGACTACGCCCGCGTCAACCCCGAACTGCTGCCGGGCCAATATGTCGTGCTGTGCGTGACCGACACCGGCATCGGGATGAGCAACGACACGCTCAGCCATGCCTTCGAGCCGTTTTTCACGACGAAGGAAGCCGGACATGGCACCGGGCTCGGGTTGAGCCAGGTCTACGGCTTCGTCAAGCAGTCCGGCGGTCACGTGAAAATCTACAGCGAAGTCGGCCAGGGCACGACGATCAAGATGTACTTCCCGCGCTATCACGGCACTCCCGCGACGGGCTCAGCCGAGGCCGAGGAACCGTACGCCCAGGGCGACCGGCTGGAGACCATCCTTGTGGTGGAGGATGATGACGACCTCAGAATCTACATCAGCGATCTCCTGCGTGATCTCAACTACCGGGTGATTTCGGCGCCAAGCGCCCAGGCCGCGTTGACCATTCTGCTGCAGGAGCGGCCCTCGATCGATCTCATGCTCACCGACGTCGTCATGCCCGGGATCAACGGACGCGAGCTCGGCCGGCGCGCCACCGAGATCAGGCCGGACCTGAAGATCCTCTACATGACCGGCTACTCGCGCAATGCGGTGGTCCATCAGGGGCGGCTGGACGAAGGGGTCGAGCTGCTGGAAAAGCCGGTCTCGCAAGCAAGGCTCGCCTTGCGGGTGCGGGAACTGCTGGATCGTCGAAGCGCTTCGGCGCGCGCGACCTGACGCCGTCTCGCTCGGGACGGAAGGCGCAGCTTCGCTTCTTCTTCCGCCATACGCAAAGAAAGCCGCCAAGGCGGGGTCAGCCCTGGCGGCCCTTGGGGTGGTTGCGTAAGCGTGCGGCGCATACGCGTGATCCTTGTATTGAGATTCGCCCGCAATCGATTGATCGAGATCAAATGCGAAGCGGAGGTATCCGACGCGCTATGCGCGCTCCCACCGCAGATAGCGCACCACCGCCCCGCTCAGCTCCTCCGCCGTTTTGGGATCATCAAGCTCCAAAGGGCCGGGGCGGTTGATGAGGATGTTGTTCAACGTGCCGAACACCATCTGCATGCCGATGCGCACGTGCTGCTGCCAATCGGGATCGCCGGTGACCTCGGGATAGCGCGCGAGTAGCTTGATCAGTTCGTCGACCATAAGCCGCGCGAAATCCTGATAGGGGCGCCACACTTGCGGTCTCTCCAGTGCCTGGCGCAATTGCGCACGCAGGAGGCCCTCGCTGTGCGCGAAGACATGGACGATCCAGCGCGTCACCGCTGTGATGATTTCGTCAGGCGTTTTGGCCGAGGCGTCGAGCTGCCGCACGAAAGCTTCAAAACCGCTCCGGCCAGCCGCGATGTGACGCCGCATGACCTCATCGATGAAGCGCTCGCGGCTGCCGAACCTGAAATAGAGCGAGCCGATCGAGGAGCCGGCGGCCGCCGCGACGTCGCTCATGCTGCAATCATCGATACCTCGCTCCTCGATCAGCTGACGGCCGATGTCGAGCAAAGCTTCCATGCTGGCGCGGCTGCGCGTCTGCGCCGGCGCGCGCAGCGCGCTTTCGGTCCCCTCAGCTCGTTTGCCGCGTTTTGCCATCCGTTCTCTCACCGCCACGCTGACTGGTGCTCCGTATCAATTTACCGCAATGAAAACCGCTTGCGTTTAAAGAACTAGAATACTAATTCTAATTTTCTATTCAAGAGACTATGCGTGGGCCTCGCGCCGGAAGATTGCATCAGCCATCCCGCCGCTGCGCCGACAGGGTCCGTTGATCGCGATTGGCGCCGTGGTCGCGTGCGGACGCAAACGATTGAATGAACCTCGAAACGAGACAAGGCCGCATGCCATGAGGAAACAGCTCACCCTTCTCGCCGCTGCGCTCGCGGCAACCGCCCTCGCCTCCTGCAAGCCGGTGGCGCAAGCGACCGCTGCCGAGACGGCGGGCGAAGCGGCGATTAGCGTCCAGCGCGCCAATGCGGCCGTTGCCAAAGCCATCGACCTGTCCGATCCCGCCTCCTTCGCCGATGCCAGGCGCGGCTTCATTGCCGCGCCCGAAGGGCAGATCAGGGACGCCGACGGCCATGTGATCTGGGACTTCGCCGCCTTTGCCTTCGTGAAGGGTGACGCACCGGCAACCGTGAATCCGAGCCTGTGGCGACAGGCGCTGCTCAACAACCAGGTCGGCCTGTTTGAGGTCACCGAGCATATCTGGCAATTGCGCGGCTTCGATCTCGCCAACATCACGCTGGTCGAGGGCAAGACCGGGTGGATCGTGATCGACACCCTCACCTCGCGCGAAACAGCCGCGGCCGCGATGGCCTTTGCGCGAAAGCATCTCGGCGACATCAAGGTGTCGGCCGTCATCTTCACCCATAGCCATATCGATCATTTCGGCGGAGTGCTCGGCATCATCTCGGCAGAGGACGCCAAGGCGCGCAATGTCCCGATCATCGCGCCGGCCGGCTTCATGGAGGAAGCGACCAGCGAGAACCTGATGGCGGGCGCGGCGATGGTGCGCCGCTCGCTCTACATGTATGGCGACGAGTTGCCGCGCGATGCCAAGGGGCTCATCGACAACGGCCTCGGCAAGGCCGTGGCCTATGGCCACGCCGGCATCCTGCCACCGACGGTGATCGTCGCTCAGCCGCGGCAGGAGATGACCATCGATGGCCTCAGATTCGTCTTCCATAATGTGCCGGGCAGTGAGGCGCCATCGGAATTCGTCTTCGAGATACCAGAATTGAAGGCGTTCTGCGGCGCGGAGATGATGAGCCACACGCTGCACAATCTCTATACCCTGCGCGGCGCCAAGGTGCGCGATGCGCTGAAATGGTCCGACTATCTCGACCAGGCGCTGACCTACACCGCTGACAGCGAGGTCGTCTTCACCCAGCATCACTGGCCGGTGTGGGGCAAGGACAACATCCGCGAGTCCATCATCAAGCAGCGCGATGCCTACAAGTTCATCCACGACCAGACCGTTCGCATGATGAATGCGGGCCTCACCGGGCCGGAGATCGCGGACAAGATCGAACTGCCGCCGTCGCTGCGAAGCTATCTCGGCGTTCACGGCTATTACGGCACGGTGCGCCACAATGCGCGCGCGGTCTATCAGTTCTATCTCGGCTGGTTCGACGCCAATCCCGCCAATCTCGACGAACTGCCGCCGGTGGAGAAAGCCAGGCACTACGTGGCGCTCGCCGGCGGCGTCGACAACATCCTCACCAATGCACAGAAAGCCTACGAGGCCGGCGACTTCCGCTGGGCCGCGGAAGTCCTCAAGCAGGCGGTTTATGCCAAGCCGGGCAATGCGGCTGCGAAGGAGCTGCTGGCGCGCACGTTCGAGCAGATGGGTTACATGGCGGAATCAGGCCCGTGGCGGAATTTCTATCTGACCGGCGCGTTCGAATTGCGCAACGGCGGACCGAAGACGGGCAAGTCGCTCGACGTCATGATGGACATGCTGCAGCAGACGCCGGTGGAGCGCTTTCTGGAGCGAATGGCGGCCTCGATCGATCCGGCCAAGGCGGCCTCCTCCGATCTGAAGATCAACCTGGTCTTCTCCGACCTGAACGAGAGCTACGTGCTGTGGATCGAGAATGCGGTGCTGCATTTCCGGAAAGGCGAGCCCGCTTCCGATGCCAACGCGACGCTGACGCTCACAAAGCCGTTCTTCCTGCGGCTGATGACCGGGCAGGCCGGCGCCAGCGATCTCCTGTTCTCCGGCGACGTCAAGACCACCGGCAGCAAGATCGATCTCGGCCGCTTCCTGCTGATGATCGAGAAGGCGCCGGGCGCGTTTCCGATCGTGACGCCGTGAGGACCCGGTCCTTGCGGCTTTGCGAGGCGGCCGCTTCGATCTAACATTGCCCCACTCCCGCAACGCAGGCGGGAGGATCTGATATCCCGGGCAAATGGAACGAACGGAAATGAACCAGGCTGCCTACGCCGCCGTCGATTGGGGCACCAGCAGCTTCCGGCTCTGGCTGGTCGATCGCGCAGGAAAGGTGCTTGCCGAACGGCGCAGCGAGGAAGGCATGACGGCGGCGGCCAAAATAGGCTTTGCGGCCGTGCTGCAATCGCATCTCGCAAGCGTGAGCGCCGCGCCCGATTTGCCCGTCATCATCTGCGGCATGGCCGGCGCGCGCCAGGGCTGGGTCGAAGCCGGTTATGTCGACACCCCCGCGCCGCTCGAGGCGATCCTGGCGAGCGCCGTGACCGTGCCGGGACAATCGCGCGATATCCGCATCCTGCCGGGCATCGCGCAGCGCGACGTGAATGCACCGGATGTGATGCGTGGCGAGGAGACCCAGCTGCTCGGCGCGCTTGCCGAGGATGCTACGGGCGAGGCACTGGTGTGCATGCCGGGCACGCATTCGAAATGGGTCGAGGTCAGCAGCGGAACGGTCGCGCGATTTGCGACTTTCATGACGGGCGAGCTCTTCAGCGCGATCGCGCAACAGACCATCCTGTCGCATGCGATCGCAGGGGCCGATGCGGCCGAGGACCGCGGCGCGTTTCAACAGGCGGTCGCCGAAGCGTTCAAGACGCCAGCGATGGCCGCCAACTTGCTATTTCGGGTGCGCTCGCGTCAGCTCCTGTTCGGCGGCACGGCAGCGGCCGCGCGCGAGACGATCTCGGGGACGCTGATCGGGCTCGAGCTGGCGGCGGGACTGGGGAAAGACGCGCCGCGCCAGGGCATCACGCTGGTGGCATCGGGCAGGCTCGCGGCGCTCTATCGGTTGGCGTTTGACACGCTATCGGTTGCCGTGCAGTCCATCGATGCCGATGACGCCGTGCTGGCCGGCCTTTCCAGGGCCGCCGCGGCGATCTGGACGAGATAAGAGGATCGAAAGACCGATGAGCCATGTCCCCTTCCCCGCGATGAAGCGTCCGCTGGTCGCGATCCTGCGCGGCATCAGACCTGACGAAACCATGGGGATCGTGGACCAGCTGATCGAGGGCGGCTTCACGGCGATCGAGATCCCGCTCAACTCGCCCGATCCGTTCCGCTCCATCGAGATGGCCGTGAGGATGGCCCCTCCCGAGGTGCTGATCGGCGCCGGCACCGTGCTGACCACCGAGGCGGTCGATCAGCTGCATGAGGTCAGCGGACGGCTTATGGTGACGCCGAACACGGACGCCGAGGTGCTCACACGCGCGCGCCTGCGCGGCATGGTCACCATGCCCGGCGTGTTCACGGCGTCAGAAGCGCTGCTGGCGGCGAAATGCGGCGCCTCCAGCCTGAAATTCTTTCCGGCGAGCGTGCTCGGCGCGTCAGGCATCACCGCGATCCGCGCCGTGCTGCCGGCCGATCTGATGATCGCCGCGGTCGGCGGCGTCTCCGACAAGAATTTTGCCGACTACGTCAACGCCGGCATTTTTGCCTTTGGCCTCGGCTCGAGCCTCTACAAGCCGGGCATGACCGCGGCGGAGATCAAGGAACGCGCGAAGGTGACGATCGACGCGTACGACGCGGCGGTGCAAAGCGTGATGAGCTGAGCCTAAAGCCCCTACTCCGCCGCCTGCCGGACATGCCGCGCGGTCGGCGTGCGCATGGTGACGAGCTCTTCGGCGGCCGTCGGATGCAGCGCGACCGTTGCATCGAAATCAGCCTTGGTCGCCTTCATCTTCACGGCGATGGCGACCGCCTGGATGGTCTCGGCGGCATAATCGCCGACGATGTGGCAGCCGAGCACGCGGTCAGTCGCGCCGTCGACCACGAGCTTCATCAATATGCGGGTGTCGCGGCCCGACAGCGTCGCCTTCATCGGCCGGAACGTCGTCTTGTAGATGTCGACATGGCTGAACTGCGCCCGCGCCTGCGTTTCCGTCAGCCCGACGGTGCCGACCTCCGGCTGCGAGAACACCGCGGTCGGAATGTCGACATGATCAGCCTTGACGTCGCGCTTGCCGAACACGGTGTCGGCGAAGGCATGGCCCTCGCGGATCGCGACCGGCGTCAAATTCAGCCGATGGGTAACGTCGCCGATTGCATAGATGTTCGGCACGCTGGTTTGCGAATACGCGTTGACCGCGATGCCGCCATTGGCCGGATTGATGGCGACGCCGGCCTTCTCCAGCCCGAGATTGGCGACATTGGGATGCCGGCCGATCGCGAACATCACCTGGTCGGAGGCGAGGCTCGAGCCGCTCGACAGATGCGAGATATAGCCCTCGCCCGACTTCTCGACCTTCTCCACCGTGCAGCCGGTGATGATGGAGATTCCTTCCTTCTCCATTTCGCTGCGGACATGGGCGCGCACGTCGTCGTCAAAGCCGCGCAGGATGTTGTCGCCGCGATAGATCACGGTGACGTCGGAGCCGAAGCCGGCAAAGATGCAGGCGAATTCCAGCGCGATGTAACCGCCGCCCTGGATCACGATCCGGCGCGGCAGCTCCTTGAGATGAAACGCCTCGTTGGAGGAGATCACATGCTCGATGCCCTCGATCATGCGGCCATGGTTCGGCGCGCCGCCGGTGGCGATCAGCACATATTTGGCGGTGATCTTTTCGCCGGTCGCGAGCCTCACCGTATGCGCATCCTCCAGCACCGCGCGCGTCTTGACGATGCGGGTGCCCGATTTCTCGACATTGGTGGTGTAGGCCGCCTCGAGCCGCGCGATCTCCTTGTCCTTGTTGGCGATCAGGGTCGGCCAGTCGAAGGTCGCAGCTGGAATGGTCCAGCCGAAGCCCCTGGCATCGGCGATCTCGTGGCGAATATGCGAGCCCATCACGAGGAGCTTCTTGGGCACGCAGCCGCGGATCACGCAGGTGCCGCCCATGCGGTATTCTTCCGCAATCATGACGCGGGCGCCGTAGCCCGCCGCGATTCGGGCCGCGCGCACGCCGCCCGAACCACCTCCGATCACAAACAGGTCGACGTCGAAATCAGCCATTCCATACCTCGACCTGTGTTCGCGTCGCTCAAATATTCTTGCCGCGCTTGCGCATCTCGGCGCGGAATTCGCCGTTGACGATGTCGGCAAACTGCTGCGCCCACTGGCTCATATAGGACATGCTGAGCTGGATTGCGCGGGGCTCGTTGGTCAAGAGCTTCTGGCCGAGCGGAGACTTGTAGAAGGTGACGAGGTCCTTCAGCTCCTGCTCTGTGAACTCGTTGCAATAGATCGCGGCCATGGCCTCGCTGATCTCCTTCTCCCGGCCGGCCAGACGCTGCGCCACGATCACCGCGACCTCGTTGAGGTCCTTCTGGTAATTGAGGTTGGACTGCAGCAGCGATTCCTTGGTCCGCTCCACGAGGCCCGGAACGGCGTTGGCATACATTGCGGACGCGTTCTTCAATACCAGGATCTCCCTGGCTGCCGCCATCGCCGCCGGCGTGCCCGGCTTTAGCGCCGGCGCCTGTGCCTGAGCCGGCGGCTGCTGCGCCCCCGCAGGCAGGCCGGCCAGAGCCAGCACCACGAAGGCAGCCGGCAACATCTTGAAAACGCTCTTCATTCCGATTTCTCCTCTAGCGGCTCAAGGCCGTTCTACGACGCGTATTCCCTGCGCGCCCGCCAAGATCGCTGTATTGGCCAGCCCGACGAACAACCCATGCTCCACGACGCCGGGTATGATGCTCAAATGGCCCGCCAGCCGGCGGGCGTCTTGTATGCGAGTGAGATGGGCGTCGACAATCCAGTGGCCGCCATCGGTGACAAAAACGTGGCCGTCCCTTGTGGTCCGCAGCACCATGCGCGCCGAAACGCCACAATCTACGAAACTGTCCGCCATGGCTCGCTTGGTTGCAGCGAGCCCGAATGAAATGACCTCGACCGGAAGAGGAAAGCAGCCCAACGCCTCGACCCATTTGGAGTCATCGGCGATCACGATCATGCGATCCGAGGCGGCCGCCACGATCTTCTCGCGCAATAGGGCTCCGCCCCCACCCTTGATCAGATTAAGCGCCGGATCGATTTCATCGGCACCGTCGACTGTCAGGTCCAGCCGATCGATGTCGTCGAGCGTCGTCAGCGGAACGCCGCAACGAACCGCGTCGGCAGTGGTTGCTTCGGATGTCGGTACGCCCACGACGTTGAGGCCGGCGCGGACCTTCTCGCCGAGCAGCTCGACGAAATGCTTGGCCGTCGAGCCGGTGCCGAGCCCAAGCCGCATGCCGTCGCGGACCTCGTCCAGCGCGCGCGCAGCCGCCTGCCGTTTCAACTCATCCATCGACATGTCAGGAACCCATCCCCCGCGTGCTGCGGCGGTTCCCAAGTCTCCAGGGCCGCCGGCGGGCGCATATCTAGCGTCGTTTTTTCCAGCCGGATAGCGTTATTGCGGCCGGCCCAGTGCAATCCAAAAGCCACACTTGGCCCGCATTCTTGGCCTCTCGCCTTGGCCGCACTTGCGGGATCCCCCCCGGACCGATAGCGCTGTGAGCGATGGCTGCGTCCTCCCTCATCGTCTTCGACCTCGACGGCACGCTGGTCGACACCGCCCCGGACCTGATCAGCGCGCTCAACCATGTGCTGGTGCGCGAGGGACTGTCCGAGGTTCCGCTGGCTTCCGCCCGCAACATGATCGGCGCCGGCGCCCGCAAGCTGCTCGAGCGCGGGCTGGAGGCCGAGGGCCGCGCGGTGACGGTCGACGAGCTCAACCGCATGACCGTGGATTTCATCGATTTTTACGCCGCGCACATCGCCGATGCCTCGCGCCCGTTCGAGGGGCTTGAGGCGGCGCTGGACGATCTCGCCTCCCAGGGCCACCGGCTTGCGGTCTGCACCAACAAGCTGGAATGGCTGTCCAGGCGGCTTCTGGATGCGTTGGGGCTGAGCGGCCGTTTTGCCGCGATCTGCGGGGCGGACACGTTCGGCGTTTCAAAGCCGGACCCGGCGATCCTGCGCCAGACCGTGGCCAAGGCCGGTGGCGCGATCACCTCCAGCATCATGGTCGGGGATTCCGGCAACGATGTCGGCGTCGCCCGCCGCGCCGGAATGCCCGTGATCGGCGTCAGCTTTGGCTACACCGACGTTCCCATTTCCGAGTTGAACCCGGACCGATTGATCCACCATATGAGCGACCTGCCCGAGGCCGTCGGAGCGCTCTCGGCAGTTCCGGGCAGCGTTCTAACCCCTTGAAAAATGTCCCGTTTCGGGACTCTCATCGGTATGAATTAACCATCAATTAACGATGTGCGGCCGCGTGGTTGCGCTGTTATCTTCACCCTCTTATGGTCCGCGCCGGGGATTGCGGCGCCATGCCGCAGAGAGACGGATCACTAAAATGCGGCGTGTAATCGCGATTGCCCTGGCCGGGGCGGGTGCCGGAGCAAGTCTTGGTGGCTGCTCGTCCAGCTCGTTCATGGACTATTTCAAATCCGCGCCGCCGACCATCCAGGTTCAGCTGGAGTCGCAGCCGTCGGGCGCCGACGCCAAGACCTCGGTCGGGCCGGGCTGCAAGACGCCCTGCTCCGTCTCGGTGGCCACCGCCGACAACAATTTCACCGTCAGCTACACGCTCGCCAAGTACCAGCCGGCCACGGTGCCGGTGACGGTGATCAAGAATCCCGGCGACCTCACCAGCTCTGCCACCTACACGACCGATCCGAACCCGGTGTTCGCGGAGCTGCAGCCGGAAGGCCCGCCGCCGAAGTTGCGCAAGATGCACCCGAGGAAGCCGAAGCCGGCGGCGGCAGCTCCGGCCAATTCCAGCTTCCCCGATCCGAACGCACCGGCCGCAACCCGCTGAATTTCGCACCGCAGCGCCGCCCGATCCGGCAATGGTGCGATTGTCGGGGCCTGTTATCATGCTTAGATTGCCTCGATGGATGGCGCGCAGCTTCATGCAGGCGCCCGCAAGCTTGAGTTCCCTTAGGCATGACCGACGCCCCGTTTGACGCCCTCTCCCACGCCTCGCGCGCGATGACTGACCCGTTCGGGCGGACCATCAGCTATCTGCGCGTCTCCGTCACCGACCGCTGCGATCTGCGCTGCTTCTACTGCATGTCGGAGGATATGACCTTCCTGCCCAAAGCGGACCTGTTGACGCTGGAGGAGCTCGACCGGCTGTGCTCGGCCTTCATTGCAAAGGGCGTGAAGAAGCTCCGGCTGACCGGCGGCGAGCCGCTGGTCCGGCGCAACGTGATGTCGCTGGTGCGCTCGCTGTCGCGTCACCTCAAGAGCGGCGCGCTGAACGAATTGACCATGACCACCAATGCCACCCAGCTGGCGCGCTATGCGGGCGAGCTCGCCGACTGCGGCATCCGCCGCATCAACGTCTCGCTCGATACGCTCGACCCCGTAAAATTCCGGGCCATCACCCGCTGGGGCGACCTCGACAAGGTGCTGGCCGGCGTTGAAGCCGCGCGCGCCGCGGGCCTTGCCGTGAAGATCAACGCCGTTGCGCTGAAGAACCTCAATGAGGAGGAAATCCCCTCCCTGATCGAATGGGCGCACGGCAAGGGCATGGGGCTGACCCTGATCGAGGTGATGCCGATGGGCGAGATCGGCGAAGGGCGCATCGACCAGTATGTGCCGCTGTCGCTGGTGCGTGCGAGGCTTGCCAAGCAATATACGCTGACCGACCTCGAGGAGAGCTCCGGCGGGCCTGCACGTTATGTTCATGTCGGTGAGACCGGCGGCAAGCTCGGCTTCATCACGCCGATGACACATAATTTCTGCGAGGCCTGCAACCGCGTCCGCATCACCTGCACCGGCACGCTGCATACGTGCCTGGGCCACGAGGATGCCGCGGATCTGCGCAAACCGTTGCGCGCCTCCGCCGACGACGAAGTGCTGGCCGCCGCGATCGACCGCGCCATCGGATTGAAGCCGAAGGGCCACGACTTCATCATCGACCGCCGCCACAACCGCCCCAGCGTGTCGCGCCACATGAGCGTGACGGGGGGGTGAGGCGCCCTCTCTCCCGCTTGGGCCGGCGCTGGCCGCGCATTCGCTGCACCTCGCCCCGCTTGCGGGGAGAGGTCGGATTGCATCGCAAGATGCAATCCGGGTGAGGGGGAGCCTCAGCGCGCTCCTCTACGTCCGAAGATGCGGAAGCAGCCCCTCACCCCGACCCTCTCCCCGTGAAGGACGGGGAGAGGGAGAACAGGCAGCGCCGCGTCCCCTCTACTTCCCGCCCCGATTCACCAAAGCCGTGCAACGGCTTGGATACGCGTCAATTTGCCCATTTTCCGATTGACGTTATCATGACGCGCTGATTTACGTGCGGCTGCTTTCAACGCCTGCCCGGCCGGATGGCGGTTGCGCGACTGCGCAGCCAAGAGGCAACTCGAAAAGACGGCGAAAGCAAACAGGGGGAGGGACTGGCATTGCAATCGCTCCCAAAAGATGAGCCGTGGTTTTCGCGCATCCCCACCGCAGTGGCGAAGCGATGCCCGCGACCTAACTATCGGCGCTGACGCCTGACGGCGCGGCCCGCGGAGAACACGATGCGCCCATTGTTGGCCGTCAGCTCGGCCATTGACCAGCTCAACGAAAAGATCGGTTATATCTGCAACCTCCTGGTGCTGTTCGCCTGCCTGCTCAGCGCCGGCAACGCCATGATCCGCTACGCCTTCGACTACTCGTCGAACGGTTGGCTCGAGGCGCAATGGTACATGTTCGCCGTCCTCGTGATGTTCGGAGCATCCTACACCTTCAAGAAGAACGAGCATGTGCGGGTCGAGATCTTCTATCTTTTCCTGTCCGAGCGCGGCCAGCTCTGGCTCGACATGATCGGCACGCTGTTCTTCCTGATCCCCTCCTGCCTGCTTCTCGCCTACCTGTCCTGGCCGTTCTTCATGCAGTCCTATTCCGTGGGCGAAATGAGCGGCAATGCCGGCGGCCTGGTCCGCTGGCCGATCAAATTCGTCATTCCCTCCGGCTTCGTGATGCTGGCGCTGCAGGGCGTCTCCGAGGTCATCAAGCGGATCGCAGCATTGAAGGGCGAAGTGACCATCGACGCCAAGTATGAGAGGCCGACCCAATGATCACGCTGGAAATGATGCCGCCTTTGATGTTCGGCGGCCTGGTTCTGGCGATGCTGATCGGCTTCCCGGTCGCCTTCACCCTCGCCGCCGTGGGACTGTCGTTCGGCTTCCTCGCCATCCATCTCGGGTTCTTCGACCTCAACTTCCTGCAGGCCATTCCCGGCCGCATCTTCGGCAGCGTGCTCTCCAACGAGCTTTTGCTTGCGATCCCGTTCTTCACCTTCATGGGGGCCGTGCTCGAGCGCTGCGGACTTGCCGAGGACATGCTGGATTCCATGGGCCAGCTGTTCGGCCCGATCCGCGGCGGCCTCGGCTACTCCGTCATCATCGTCGGCTTCATCCTCGGCGCCATCACCGGCACGGTGGCGGCGCAGGTCATCGCCATGGCGCTGATCTCGATGCCGGTGATGATCCGCTACGGCTACAACATGCGCTACATCACTGGCGTGCTGGCGGCCTCCGGTACCATCACCCAGCTGGTACCACCTTCGCTGGTCTTGATCGTGCTGGCCGACCAGCTCGGCAAGTCGGTCGGCGACATGTATCTCGGCGCCTGGGGCCCCTCGATCTTCCAGATCATCCTGTTCGCCGGCTACACCTTCGTGCTCGGCATCTTCAAGCCCGAGCACGTGCCACCGGTGCCCAAGGAGGCGCGCACGCTGACCGGCTGGGCGCTGTGGAAGAAATGCCTGCTCGGCATCATCCCCTCCGCCGTTCTGATCTTCGTCGTGCTCGGCACCATGATGATGGGCCTTGCGACGCCGACGGAAGCGGGCGCCATGGGCGCGGTGGGTGCGATCGTGCTTGCCGCCATCCATCACAAGGACTTCAGCCGCACCGGCAGCAAGATCCTGATCATCGGTGTGATCACGGCGGGCATCGGCACCGTCATCGCCATGCTCTACACCGAAAACCTGGTGTTCAGGATCGCGTTTGCGATCACCTATTTCGCGGTCGCCTGGATCTGCATCGAAGCCGCCCGTATCCCCGAGCTGCGCGACCTGATCAAGCAGGGCTATCAGACCACCATGCGCATCACCTGCATGGTCACCTTCATCCTGATCGGATCGACCTGCTTCTCGGTGGTGTTCTTAGGGGTTTCCGGCGGCGTGTGGCTCGAGCACATGCTGACGTCGCTGCCCGGCGGCGCCTGGGGCTTCCTGATCTTCATCAACATCTTCATCTTCTTCCTGGCGTTCTTCCTCGACTTCTTCGAGATCGCCTTCATCATCCTGCCGATGATCGCGCCCATTGCGCAGAAGATCCTCGGGCCGGTGGTGGGCGACGGGCCGGCGCTGATCTGGTTCGGCGTGATGCTCTGCGTGAACATGCAGACCTCGTTCCTGCACCCGCCCTTCGGCTTTGCGCTGTTCTATTTGCGCGGCGTCGCGCCCAAGGAGGTCAAGAGCTCCGACATCTATTGGGGCGCCATGCCCTGGATCGGCCTGCAGGCCCTGATGGTGCTGCTCGTGATCGCCTTCCCGGTCACCGTGACGGGGCTGTTGGACAAGCCGGAGAACATTGATCTGAACAAGGTCAAGATCGAGGTCCCGCAGATCGACCTGCCGCCCTTGGATCTCGGCCCGCCGGCGAAGCAGTAGCGGCTCTTGTAAGGGCGCGTGCCGCGCTCACTTATTCTGAGCGCGGCACCCTCATGGCGTCGCAATCGCGCCTGCTCAAAACGCAGCCCAATGATCCAATTGTGATGCTCGTCACAGCTTCCGTGATCTCCTCGCGGAGAGTACCGCTGTTGAACCGCAACCGATTCTCAATTTAACTCTGGAACAAAAGAGGCAGCTGAAGCCGGGGCAACCATCATGATCGGGACGAAGCGGCTGCTTGTTTTGACAGCCTACTTCCGGCGCTGGCGATGGCAGGAGGCGGGATCGCTGTTGCGGCCGGCGCCTATGCATTTGGCCAAAGTCCTGGACCAACCGGCTGGTCCAGCGGCAGCGCCTATAATTATACCTCGCAGGCGGAAGCCCAGAACCAGGCGATGTCGCGCTGCCGCGAGCGCAAGGAGGCCGGCGAATACTGCAAGATCATCGCGACCGTCAACGGCAAATGCTTTGCCATGGCGGTGCAGGACCGCGGCAACGGCTACGGCTGGAATACCGCGACTACGCTTCCCGAGGCACAGCGCCTCGCCATGAACCGCTGCACAGGCTACGGCAAGAGCTGCTCCATCCACAATGGATTCTGCGACAACACCGCGAGCATATCCATCGCCCCGCCCCAGGCCGCGCCGGCGCCTGCCGCGCCAACTCCGGCCTCGCCGCAGCCCACCAGCCCGGCGGGCGGCGGCTCGCCGGCCTGCCAGAAATTTCCCGACCTTTGCTAGGAGCTAATCCATGTGGAGCCGTCGTGAGACCATTGCCGGGGGACTGCTGACGCTGCTGTTCGGCCCTTGCTGCGCGCATGCGGACGACTCGCGCACGCCGCACACGTTCGGCTGCTGTCTCGCCAGCGAGGACGTTGACAAGGTTTATCCGGCCGGCACCGACACCCGCGTCTTCTTCACCGGCAACGAGCCGATGATTCCGCGTTCGGGCGACCGCGATTTCGATTATGCGCTGGCGCAGACGCTCGCCAAGATCTCCGACGCGTTCGGCGTGCTGCCGGGCTTTGCCTACTACGATGACTACAACAATCACAACGCCTATGCCACCGACCGCACGCGGCTCAACCGCGCCGACGGGACGGTGCTGATGGGCATCAATCTGCAACGTCAGCTCCGCGCCAGCCGCGACAACCCTGACGTGGCGGTGGTCGCCGTCTGCGCCCACGAGTTCGGCCATATCGTGCAGTACCGTCACCGCCTGATCGAGAGGGTCAACGCCGGCCAGCCGACGGTCAAGCGCAGCGAATTGCAGGCGGATTATTTCGCAGGCTTTTACGCCGGCCTGCGCAAGAAGGAGCGGCCGAGCTATCCGGCCGCCGTGGTCGCGGTCACGCAAGGCGAATTCGGCGACACCAATTTCAAGAACCGCACCCACCACGGCACCGAGGCGGAGCGCGCCAATGCCGTCGTCCGCGGCTTCGAAGCCGCCTTCCGCGAGGGCAAGAGCCTGAACCAGGCGATCGAGGAAAGCACGAATTACGTGCTGACGCTGTGAGCGTAGAAGCCCGGGGCCATCGCCCCGGGCTTTGCACTTGCGCTACCCGCCCCGCTCAACTCTGCGAGTGGCGCGCCATGAAGTTGTCGTAGCCGACTTCGGCGACCTGGAACCAGGCGTAGCTGTTGTTGGAATAATTGGTCAGGGATTCATAGACCTTCTTGAAGTTGGCATTGGTCGCCGACACCTCGCTGTGCAGCTCCTTCGCGGCCTTGAACGAGGCTTCCATGATCGGCTGCGAGAACGGGTGCAGCTTGGCGCCGCCGGCGAGCAGCTTGCGCAGCGCGTTCGGATTGACCGAGTCGTATTTCGCCATCATCCAGTTGTTGGCGAAGTGACCGGCCTGCTCCAGCAGGCTCTGATAATATTTCGGCAGCGCGTTCCACTTGTCGAGATTGATGAAGGCAAGCAGCATCGGGCCGCCTTCCCACCAGCCGGGATAATAGTAATGCGGCGCGACCTTGTAGAGGCCGAGCTTCTCATCGTCATAGGGGCCGACCCATTCCGCCGCGTCGATAGTGCCTTTTTCCAGCGCCGGATAGATGTCGCCGCCGGCCAATTGCTGCGGCACGCAGCCGAGCTTCTGCATGACGCGGCCGGCAAAGCCGCCGATGCGGAATTTCAGGCCCTTGAGATCATCGACCGAGTTGATCTCCTTGCGAAACCAGCCGCCCATCTGGCAGCCGGTATTGCCGGCCAGCAGCGAGGTGATGTTGTAGCTCTTGTAGAACTCGTTGAGGATCTCCTTGCCGCCGCCCAGCATGTACCAGGCCTGGTTGATGCGCATGTCCGGGCCGAACGGCACCGATGAGCCGAAGGTGAAGGTCGGGTCCTTTCCGAAGTAATAATAGGACGCGGTGTGGCCCATCTCGACGGTTGCGCTCTGGACGGCGTCGAGCACCTGCAGGCCCGGCACGATCTCGCCGGCTGCAAAGGTCTGGATCTGGAATTTGTTGTCGGTGGCCTCGCCGACCATCTTGGCCATGATCTCGGCACCGCCATGCAGCGTGTCGAGCGATTTCGGCCAGCTCGTGGTCATGCGCCACTTGATCTCCGGCATGCTTTGCGCAATCGCCGGCGCCGCCACCGTTGCGGCGCCTGCCACGCCAAGGCCGGTGACCTTGATGAAGTCTCTGCGTTTCATGTTGTCTCCCTGTGATGCGTCTTGCTTTGCGCCTTCTTGCCGAGGCTTGTTCTCCAAGCATGGAACAACCGGTTCCCGATTTCCATCCCCTCCCGCCCGTGCAGCACGCAAAAAAGCCCGGCCTCTTGCGAGACCGGCTTGTCGTCTACGACTTAAGACTAAGAGCTTTCGCCTGATCCTGTCCGGATCACGCTCTGGTCAGCCCCGCGTGCGGGAGCGGATCATGAAGCTGTCGAAAGTGTATTCGGCGACCTGCCACCACAGATATTCGTCGGAGCGATAGGCCTGCATGGCGTCGATCGACTTCTTGAAGTCGGGGTTCTTGGCCGAGATTTCCCCCCACAGCTCGTTGGTGGCCTTCAGGCATGCCTCCAGCACCTCGTTGGTGAACGGACGCAGCTGCGTGCCGCCCGCGACCAGCCGCTTCAGGGCCGACGGGTTCTGCATGTCATAGCGCGCGGCCATCCAGCTGTTGGCGTTGGCGCAGGCGTTCTCGACGATGGACTGGTAATTCTTCGGCAGCGAATTCCACTTGTCCAGGTTGCAGAAGGCATGGACGGTCGGACCGCCCTCCCAGAAGCCCGGATAGTAGTAGTACTTCGCGACCTTCTGGAAGCCGAGCTTCTCGTCGTCATAGGGACCGACCCATTCGGCGCCGTCGATGGTGCCCTTCTCCAGCGCCGGATAGATGTCGCCGCCGGCGAGCTGCTGCGGCACCACGCCGACCTTCTGCAGCACCTGGCCCGCGATGCCGCCGATGCGGAATTTCAGGCCCGAGAGATCGGCGACCGTCTTGATCTCCTTGCGGAACCAGCCGCCCATCTGGGTGCCGGTGTTGCCGCAGGGAAATCCGATCACGCCGAACTTCTTGAAGAATTCGTTGCCAAGTGCCTCACCGCCGCCCTGGTACCACCAGGAGTTCTGCATGCGCGCGTTGAGGCCGAACGGCACCGAGGCATAGATCGCAAAGGTCGGATCCTTGCCGACATAGTAGTAGGACACGGTGTGGCTCATCTCCACCGTGCCGTTGGAGGTGGCATCCAGCGCCTGCAGGCCCGGCACGATCTCACCGGCCGCGAAGACCTGGATCTGAAACTTGTTGTCGGTCATCTCGGCGACATACTTGGCGAACTCGGTCGAGCCGCCATAGATGGTGTCGAGCGACTTCGGAAAGCTCGAGGTCATGCGCCACTTGATTTCGGGCATCGACTGGGCGATGGCGGGCGAGGCCACGGCGGCCGCCGCGGCCGCACCGGTTGCCGAAACTTTCAAAAAATCACGACGCTTCATTGTGTGGCCTTCTCCTTGTGGCGCATTTTCCCAAAAGCACAGCGAGCTTGCGGCGACGCAATCAGCGGTCGAACCGAAGCGTTCCGGGGCGGCGTTTAACACGGAAAACCGCGGCCGAAAACGCAACAATGGCATGACCGCTGTGATTAAACGAAAGTCGCATGCGCTCGGCGGCGCTCTCAGGCCGCCGCGATTACGCCCTTGAGCTGCTCACGCACCTCGTTCGCAATGGCGCGGTAGATCGCCGCATGCGGCCCATCGGGCTCGCTGACGACGACGGGGGTGCCGGCATCCGAGGTCTCGCGAATCGCCATGTGCAAGGGCACCTCGCCCAGAAACGGGACGCCCAGCCGCTCTGCCTCGTGCCGCGCCCCGCCATGGCCGAAAATATCCGAGCGCGTGCCACAATGCGGGCACTGGAAGTAGCTCATGTTCTCGATGATGCCGAGCACCGGCACGTTGACCTTCCTGAACATCGCAAGCCCCCGCCGCGCATCGATCAGCGACAGGTCCTGCGGCGTGGAGATGATGACCGCGCCCTTCAGCGGCACGTTCTGCGCCAGCGTCAACTGCGCGTCTCCGGTGCCCGGGGGCATGTCGACGACCAGCACGTCGAGCGTGCCCCAGGCGACGTCGCGCAGCATCTGGGTGATCGCCGACATCACCATCGGGCCGCGCCAGATCATTGCGGTGTCTTCCTCGACCAGGAAGCCGATCGACATGATCGCAAGGCCAAAGCGCTCAATCGGGATCATCTTGCGGTCGTCATTGAGCTCCGGCTTCTCATGAATGCCGGTCAGCCGCGGCACCGAGGGACCGTAGATATCGGCGTCGAGCAGCCCGACCTTGAGGCCCAGCGCCTTCAGGCCCAGCGCCAGGTTGAGCGCGGTGGTCGATTTGCCGACGCCGCCCTTGCCGGAAGCCACCGCGATCACCGCAGCCACGCCGGGAATCTCCGCCTGCCGCGCCATTGGCGAGCCCGCCGGGCTGTGCGGCGGACGGTGCGATGAGGCCGGTGCCACACCCGACCGCGCGGCTTGCGGGGCTGTGCCCGGCTTGCGCTCGGCGGTGAGCGCGATCATCGCGGTGGAGACGCCGGGCAGCGCGCGAACCGCGCGTTCGGCTGCGGCGCGCACGTCTTCCCACGCGCGCGCCTCGGCCGCATCCACATTGATGGAGAAGAACACCTTGCCGTCATTGACCGATATCGCCGACAGCACATTGGCGTTGGTCAGCGCCACCCCGCGCGGCGATTTCACTGATGCGAGGGCGTCCAGAACCTGCTGCTGCGTCACGCTCAAGGCGCTTCTCCGTCCGATCGGGGTTTCGGGGACAGATAGGACGGATCGGCGCAAAAGAACAGCGGTTCCGGGACAGCTCAGCAGGGCGGACTAGCCTGGCGCAATCCGCCGCTTTCGTCGCGAACGTAACGGCGCATTACGCTTCGCTCATGCGCCGTTACGCATCCCCTCAGGCGACCTTGGCCCCGATATCGTCCGCAGTCTCGGCGGGCGCGGAGTCGGCGGCTTCCTTCGCCGCCTCGTAGTTCAGCTCGATCATGACCCCGTTGGGGTCATTGACAAAGATCTGCCAGAGCTCGCCGCCGGGAACCTGCCGCGCGTCAAATTGCATGCCCTTGGCGCTGAGCCGCTGCCGCATGGCGTCAAAGCCCCGGCTGACAAAGGCAACATGGTGGACGCAGCCGGAATCCGGCTTTTGCGCCTCCGCCGTCGCCGAAATGTCGACGAGATGCACCACCGGCTTGCCCTCGCTGTACATCCAGGCCCCGGGGAACGCGAAATTCGGCCGGGGTCCCTTTTCCAGGCCCAGAATGTCCTCATAGAAGCGGACCGTATCGGCGAGTTTCCGGGTCCGGATGTTGAAATGATCGAGCACGCCCACGCTCAAGCTCATGCGAAACACTCCCTTTTTTGGACTTTCGTTGGCGAGTTTGGACTTTCGTTGGCGGGGCATCCTAGCACGAATTTACCGCCCGCGGCCACGCAGGCGTTGCCCTCCGCGTCTCACGGGGTATGGTGCGCCCTTCCTTCGCCTGGCCCAAGAGACGGGTAACGGAGCCGGGCCAAAAATCTACGGTCAGAACCCAAGGTAGCAAGGTAGCACAGATGGCTAAAGTCGCTTTTATCGGTCTCGGTGTCATGGGATTCCCGATGGCTGGACACCTCGTGAAAAAGGGCGGCCATGAGGTGACGGTCTATAACCGCACCGCAGCCAAGGCGCAGCAATGGGCCGACAAATTTGGCGGCCGCACTGCTCCGACCCCGAAGCTTGCTGCCGAAGGTCAGGATTTCGTGATGTGCTGCGTCGGCAATGACAACGACCTGCGCGCCGTCACCATCGGTCCCGACGGCGCCTTCTCCGGCGTCAAGGCCGGCGCCACCTTTGTCGATCACACCACCGCCTCCGCCGAGGTCGCCCGCGAGCTCTATGCCGAAGCGAACAAGCGCGGCTTCAAATTCGTCGACGCGCCCGTCTCCGGCGGACAGGCCGGCGCCGAAAACGGCGTGCTCACGGTGATGTGCGGCGGCGACGAGGCGGCCTATGCCGCCGCCGAGCCGATCATTGCGGCCTATGCCCGCATGTGCAAGCGCCTCGGGCCTGCGGGCAGCGGCCAGCTCACCAAGATGGTCAACCAGATCTGCATCGCAGGGCTGGTGCAGGGCCTCTCCGAGGGCATTCATTTCGCGAAGAAGTCCGGCCTCGACGTCGCCGCCGTGATCGAGACCATCTCCAAGGGCGCCGCGCAGTCCTGGCAGATGGAGAACCGCTACAAGACCATGAACGAGGGCAAATACGATTTCGGCTTTGCGGTGGAATGGATGCGCAAGGACCTCTCGATCTGCCTCAGCGAAGCCCGCCGCAACGGCGCAACCCTGCCCGTCACCGCGCTGGTCGACCAGTTCTATGCCGAGGTGGAGAAGCTCGGCGGCAAGCGCTGGGATACATCGAGCCTGCTCGCGCGGCTGGAGAAGTAAGCGGCTGGCGACCGTGCTATGTGAACGAGCTCTCGCCCCGTCATCCTGAGGCGCGAGCGCAGCGAGCCTCGAAGGATGTACGGCCCCGCGGCTAGCAGCGGGGCCGTCGCCCTTCGAGGCTCGCGTTCCGCGAGCACCTCAGGGTGACGGTGATGGTTGGCCGTTTGCTGCGAGCAGCCGAATAACCCGTCCCTCAATCGTTAATTTAACGCGCGGTTAACGAGAATTCTTAGCTTCTTAAGTCAGCTCTTAAGAATTTGGCGCCAGAGATAGACAATGCAAAAGGCCCGCGCGGTCCGTGGGCGGGATTTGTGTTGTTCATGAGTGCGCCCGCTGAAAAGCCCGAGGTTGTGCAGCTTCCGGCCGAGCCGCCGGCCGCGGCATCTGCGACCCATCGGCGGGCTGCGCAACAGCGGGTGCGCGAGGCCCGCGATCGGTTAACGTCGACCAGCGGCACGCGCCCTGCATTCGACCAGGAGCTGCTGCGGCAATACGCCCGGACCCGCATCTCAGCGTCTTATGTCGTGATGCTGCTCGTGGTGGCCACGGGCATGCTGTTCGGCCTGTGGATGCAGCCCCTCTCCGCGGCGTCATGGACCGTCGGCATGCTTTGCATCCACGCCGCGATCATGCGCACGTGCTACCGCTTCCTGGCCGAGCCGCAGACGCCGGCCTCGACGCGCAAATGGCGCACGCGATTCGTGCTGCTCGACCTGCTCTACGGGCTGTGCTGGATGGCGATCCTGACCCATCCGGCGCTCGACGTCATCTCCGATACCGTGATGATGTTCCTGATGCTGCTGGTGGTCGCGGTCTCGAGCATGCTCGCCGCCAACCTGCCGGTCGCAGCGCTCGCCGCCACAGTGCCGGTCACGGTTGCAATCGCGCTGAACTTCGTGGTGGCGGGCACGTTCGACAAATATGTGCTGGCCGCGCTCGCGCTGGCCGCCGAAGGCTATTTCGCGCTGCTCGCCCATCGCCTGCATTCGACGACGCTCGCCACGCTGGAGGCACGCGCGGAAAAGGATGCGCTGATCGGCGAGCTCGAGCAGGCCAAGTCGATCTCGGACGAAGCGCGCTACCGCGCCGAGGCTGCGAACGTTGCAAAATCGCGCTTCCTGGCCCAGATGAGCCACGAGCTGCGCACCCCGCTCAATGCCATCCTCGGCTTCTCCGAGGTGATGAAGAGCGAGATTTTTGGCGCGCATGCGGTTCCGGTGTACAAGGAATATTCCGCCGACATCCACAATTCCGGCGTGCATCTTTTGAATTTGATCAACGAGATCCTCGACCTCTCGCGCATCGAGGCCGGCCGCTACGAGCTCAATGAGGAAGCGGTGGCGCTGGTCAATGTGGTCGCCGACTGCCACCATTTGCTGAAGCTGCGCGCCTCCAGCCGCGGCATCACCATCCATGAGATCTTCGAGCAGGGCATGCCCAAGATCTGGGGTGACGAGCGCGCCATCCGCCAGATCGTGCTGAACCTGTTGTCGAACTCGATCAAGTTCACCCCGCAAGGCGGGGAGATCTGGCTCAAGGTCGGCTGGACCGCCTCGGGAGGGCAATATCTCAGCGTCAAGGACACCGGCTCGGGCATTCCCGAAGACGAGATCCCGATCGTGCTTGCATCGTTCGGCCAGGGCTCCAACTCGATCAAGTCGGCCGAGCAAGGCGCGGGCCTTGGGCTGCCGATTGCGAAAAGCCTGGTCGACATGCATGGCGGCACTTTCACGCTCAAATCCAAACTGCGCATCGGCACCGAGGTGATCGTCACCTTCCCGCCGGAGCGCGTGATGTCGGCGCTGGCGCCGGTCATCGAGGAACCCGCCTTCGACCAAGCGCCGCCGCTGCAGCCGGAGACCGCAGGAACCGCAGCGCCCGACGAGAGGCGGCGCGTGCGGCACAAGCCGATCATGAGTGCAGGAACCGGAATCTAGCCCTTGCGCCCGCATGAAAGTCGCCTTCACTATCGTTTTTGATGAGCAAAGAATCGCCGTGCATCGCAGTCTGTATGATCGATCCGAGAAGTGGCCTCTGCTACGGCTGCGGCCGCACGCTGCCGGAGATCGCGAGCTGGCATCGCCTGCAAAGCACCGAGCGGCGGGCCGTGATGGCCACGCTTGTGCAGCGCATGCGGGATGCCGGGCTCACGCCGCCGGGCAGCGGCAAGGCGGGCTGAGCCGTCGGTCCGCGGGAGGCTTGCGATGAGCCGTACCCTCGTGGTCCTGATCATGCTGGCCCTCACCGCCGTAACGGTCGTCGCCTACAAGGATCCGGAACGGGTCGCGCGCGCCAGCGACGCGCTGTCCGACGTGATGCGCGCGCGCGCCTTCGCCACGCCCTCCCCGCGCGCAGTGCAGATCGCGCGCAGCCAGAACGGCGAGTTCGCGCTGCGCGCCAGGATCAATGGCGTCATCGCCCCGATGGTGGTCGACACCGGCGCGACCTCCGTGGTGCTCACCTATGAGACGGCGAAGGCCGCGGGCCTGCCGCTGGAGCTATTGGACTACGATGTCGACGTCGAGACCGCCGGCGGCCACACCAAGGCGGCGCGGCTGACGCTGGATCGGCTTGCAATCGGCAAGCTGGTCGAGCGCTCGGTGCCGGCGCTCGTGGTGCCGCACGGCCAGATGAAGACCAACCTGCTCGGCATGAGCTTCCTCGACCGCCTGGAAAGCTGGGAGGTGCGTTCCGACCATCTGATGCTGCGGGGCTATCCGTGAAGAGTGCGCGCGTGGCGCGTCATTTCACCTGCCGCTTCTCGAGCTTGCGCGCCAGGGTGCGGCGGTGCATGCCGAGGCGGCGGGCGGCTTCGGAGATGTTGAAGTCGGTCTCGATCAGGGTCTGGTGGATGCGCTCCCATTCCAGGGTCTTGATCGAGGTCGGCCGTTCCGCGAGCGCGATCTCGGCATTGCCCTCGGCCTTCTGGAAGGCCGCCTCGATGTCGTCGGTGTTGGCGGGTTTTGCCAAGTAATGGCAGGCTCCGAGCTTGATGGCTTCGACGGCGGTGGCGATGCTGGCAAAGCCGGTCAGCACCACGATCAGCATCTCCTCGTCATGAGCGTGCAGCGCCTCGACGCAGGCGAGCCCCGATGCGCCGCCGAGCTTGAGATCGACCACGGCATAGCCCGGAGACTTTTCCTCCAGCACCTTGCGCAGTTCGTCCAGCGAGGCGGTGACCAGGACTTCGTAGCCGCGGCGCTCGAACGAACGCTTCAGCGTGCGGGCAAAGCCGTCATCGTCCTCCACGATCAACAGGCACCGTTCACTCGCCAAAACGGCCTCCAATGGCCAGCGTCGCCAGGGGCAGCGCAAGTTTGATGGTCGCACCGCGCTTGCGGTGGTTCTCCGCGGTAACGACGCCGCCGAGCTTTCGGATCACGTTGACGACCAGGAACAGGCCAAGGCCGCTCCCCGGGCGGCCTTTGCTCGATTGATAGGGCCGGCCGAGCTGGGAGAGAATTTCGGGCGGGAAGCCGGGGCCGCGATCGCTGACCGAGAGCACCAGCGTATCGCCGTCGCGTTCGACCGCAAGCTCGACCCAGTCGCGCGACACTTCGAGCGCATTGTCGAGCACGTTGAAGATCGCCTGCTTCAAGGTGATGTCAGAGACGATGGTGAGGTCCGTGCCCACCGCGTTCCTGAACTGCAGGCAATTCACCGAGCGCGCCTCGCGCCACTCCTCGACGAGCGCGGTCAGGAACGCCGTGATGGTCGTCGGCTCGGAGCCCTCGCCGCGCGCCTGGCCGGCCGAGACGAGAATGCCGGTGACGATGGTCTTGCAGCGCTGCAGCGAGACCTCCATCTCCGCGAGGTCGTCGGCGATCTCCGATTCCGCGGTCAGCGCGGGCATGCGGCGCCAGTCGCTCAGGATCACCGAGAGCGAGGCGAGCGGCGTGCCGAGCTCATGCGCCGCGCCCGAGGCGAGCAGGCCCATGCGGACGATGTGATCCTGCTCGGCGGCATGCTGGCGGAGCGCGGCCAGATGCGCGTCACGCTCGCGCAAGTTTCGGTTGATGCGGGTGACGAAGATCACCAGCAGCACGGCATCCAGCATGAAGCCGACGAACATGCCGGCGACATGCAGGCTGAACGGATCCTCCATGTGATGCGGCAGTTCCAGCGGATTGTAGGAGATGGTCAGCCAGCCGAAGCTGACGCAGCTCAGCGCCACCAGCGACCAGCTCGAGCGGGCGTCGAGCAGCACCGCGCCGAGCGTAACCTGCAGCAGATAGAGCGAGGTGAACGGATTGGCCGCGCCGCCGCTCAGATAGAGCTGAATGGTCAGCGCGAGAACGTCCAGCATCAGCGCGATGAGCAGCTCGCGGCTGCCGATCTCGTCCCGCGAGCGGACCCAGATCATGCTGGCGATATTGAGCGTGACCAGCGCCGAGATCACCGCGCCCATGACGGCGAGCGGCAAGGCGATGCCGAGCCAGAAATTGACAAAGGCGATGGTTGCGATCTGCCCGATCACGGCGGTCCAGCGCAGCTGGATCAGCAGGGCCATGTTCTTGCGGTTGGTGGTGTCGGCCGTCGACGAAGCGACGGGCTCGGCGCTCCGGCGGCTCGGCGCAGGCGTCAGCGCGGCCTCTTCGCCCGAGACAGGCGCCACGGCGATCTCAGATGGACCTGACGACCTCTTCAGCATCCAACCCCGTCCTGCGCGCGAGGATGCGGGCTCCGCCCGGCAGCAGGCGGACAAAGGCAGCGCCACCAGCGGCATGCACAAATGCGCCGGCAAGCATAATGGCGAGCCCAAACCATGTCAGTGCATAAATCAGGTGGTTGTTGTGAAATTTGACGACCGTCAGCCCGCCTCGCGGATATCCGCCGGAATTGGGCGTGGCATCGGCATCGATAAAGAATGGCGCCGTCCGCGGCAAGCCTCGCGCGGCCGCGATGGCCTCAACATCCCGCGAATACCAGCGATTTGACCCGGGATCGTTGCTGCGCAGGAACCCGCCTTTGGGCTCTGTTAACCGTAACAGGCCCGTGATCGCAACCGGCGCAGTCGGATTGCCGTCGCGACGGCTTGCCGGGTCGCGCCGCTCCGGCGGTACGAAGCCGCGATTGATCAGCACCACCGCGCCATCGGCCATCTGAAGCGGCGTCAGCACCCAGAAGCCGGGCCCCTCCTCCGTGACGGCCTGAACCAGCGTCTCGCGGTCGTGCAGGAATTGGCCGCTGACGGTGACGCGCCGGTATTCGTCGTGGGCGGCGTCGATCGCCGGCCATGACGCTGGCGCCGGCATCGGCACCGCCGCGGCATGGATGCGCTGCTCGACGTGTTCGATCAGCGCGAGCTTCCAGGCCCGCCGCTCGATCTGCCAGATCCCGAGCGCGATCAGGCCGGCAACACCGAGCAGCGCAAGCAGCGCCACCAGCGGTGAAACCGATCTGTCGCGCGTGGCCGTCACTGCATCGTGCCCATCTGGTGCGCGGGCATCATGTTGACGTTGAGGTGATGCATGACCCAGAGCGAGCCGGTCATGGCGATCACCACCATGACGATGGTGAAGATCAACGCCATCATGGTCCAGCCGCCCTCTGACGTCGTGTTGAGGTGCAGGAAATAGATCATGTGCACCACGATCTGCACCGCCGCGAACGCCATGACCACGAGCGCGGTGACCTGCTTGTCGCCGAGCGCCTCGCTCATGACCAGCCAGAACGGGATCGCGGTGAGGACGACGGAGAGACCGAAGCCGGTCAGATAGCCGGACAGCGTAATCTCGCCATGCGCCATGCCGTCGTGGTCATGTGCCGCATGGCCCGAATGAATCTCTGCGCTCATCGCAACATTCCTAAGAGATAGACAAAGGTGAAGACACCGATCCAGACCACGTCGAGGAAGTGCCAGAACATGGACAGGCACATCAGGCGGCGCTTGTTGGCCTCGATCAGGCCGAACCGCCAGACCTGCGTCATCAGCGTCAGCAGCCACACCAGGCCGAACGAGACGTGCATGCCGTGGGTGCCGACCAGGGTGAAGAACGAGGACAGGAAGGCGCTGCGCTGTGGCGTCGCGCCCTCATGGATCATATGGCGGAACTCGGAGAGCTCGATGCCGACGAAGGCGAGGCCGAACAGCCCGGTCACCGCAAGCCACACTTGCGTCGCCGCGATCCGCGACCGCTGCATCGAGAGCATGGCAAAGCCATAGGTGATCGACGACATCAAGAGCATCGAGGTGTTGACGGCGACCAGCGGCAGGTCGAACAGGTCCTTCGGTGCCGGCCCCGCGGCATAATTGCCGCCGAGCACGCCATAGGTCGCAAACAGGATCGCGAAGATGAGACAGTCGCTCATCAGGTAGATCCAGAAGCCGAGCATGGTGCTCGCACCTTCGGCATGGTCGTGCTCGTCGACCACGTAGAACAGCGGCTGCCCGGTCTGGACCGGATTGACGTTGACTGTCATCACTTCGCTCCCGCGCCAAGCAGGCGTGTCCGCGCGTTCTCCTCTCGCACGACCTCGTCGGCCGGGATGTGGAAGTCGCGGTGGTAGTTGAAGGTGTGGCCGATGGCGACCGCGATCAGCGCGGCGAAGCTCAAGGCGGCGAGCCACCAGATGTACCAGATCATGCCGACCGCAAACGCCGTGCTGAGGCCTGCGAGAATGATGCCGGTGCCGGTGTTGCTCGGCATGTGGATCGGCTTGAAGCCGGTGAGCGGACGCTGATAGCCGCGGTGCTTCATGTCCCACCAGGCGTCGTTGTCATGCACGACGGGCGTGAAGGCGAAGTTATAGTCCGGCGGCGGCGACGAGGTCGCCCACTCCAGCGTGCGCGCGTTCCAGGGATCGCCGGTGACGTCGCGCAGCTCTTCGCGCCTGAGCACGCTGACCGCGATCTGCACCAGGAAGGAGAGGATGCCGAGGAAGATCAGGACCGCGCCGAACGCGGCAATGATGAACCAGATGTGCAGCGACGGATCGTCGAACACGCGCAGTCGCCGCGTCACGCCCATCAGGCCCAGCACATAGAGCGGCATGAACGCGAAATAGAAGCCAACCACCCAGAACCAGAATGACATCTTGCCCCAGAACGGATCGAGCCTGAAGCCGAACGCCTTCGGGAACCAGTAGGCGATGCCAGCGAAGATGCCGAACACCACGCCGCCGATGATGACGTTGTGGAAGTGTGCGACCAGGAACAGGCTGTTATGCAGCACGAAATCCGCCGGCGGCACCGCGAGCAGCACGCCCGTCATGCCGCCGATCACAAACGTCAGCATGAAGGCCACCGTCCACATCATCGGCAGCTCGAAGCGGATGCGGCCGCGATACATCGTGAACAGCCAGTTGAACATCTTCGCGCCCGTCGGGATCGAGATGATCATCGTGGTGATGCCGAAGAACGAGTTGACGCTGGCGCCCGAGCCCATCGTGAAGAAGTGGTGCAGCCAAACCAGGTACGACAGGATGGTGATGACGACAGTGGCGTAGACCATCGAGGTGTAGCCGAACAGGCGCTTGCCGGAGAAGGTCGAGGTGACTTCCGAGAAGATGCCGAAGGCCGGGAGAACCAGGATGTAGACTTCAGGGTGACCCCAGATCCAGATCAGGTTCACGTACATCATCGGGCTGCCGCCGAAATCGTTGGTGAAGAAATTCGTGCCGATGTAGCGGTCGAGAATCAGCATGACGAAGGTGGCGGTCAGCACCGGGAAAATCGCCACGACCAGGATATTGCTGCACAGCGAGGTCCACACGAACACCGGCATCTTCATCATGGTCATGCCGGGCGCGCG
>DASREP010000043.1:0-24023 GCA_035652015.1 Bradyrhizobium sp.
TGCGTGTAGCCGCGTGACACCATGCGATCCAAGAAGTCGTGGTGCTTCTTCTCCGTATCGCTGTCCTTCTTCGAGCCGAAGCTGATCACCGGCAGCAGATCCTCGACTTGCGAGAACATGCGCTTCTCGATGACTTCGCGCAGCTTCTCATAAGAGGTCCAGGACGGGTTCTTGCCGCCGTGGAGGGCGCGGGCACGCAGCGCGAACTTCACCACCTCGTTGCGGAAATCCTTGGGATTGGCAATACCCGCCGGCTTCTCGATCTTCGACAGCTCCTGGTTCAAGAGCTCACGGTCCATGAGCTGGCCGGTGTCCGGATCCTTGTAGTCCTGATCCTCGATCCAGGCGTCGGCATAGGCGACGTAGCGGTCGAACAGGTTTTGGCCGTAATCGCCATAGGATTCGAGATAAGCCTTCTGGATTTCGTTGCCGATGAATTCGGCATAGCGGGGCGCGAGCTCGGCCTTGATGAAGGCCAAGAGCTTCTTCTCTGCATCTTCCGGGAATTGCTCGCGGCGGATCGCCTGCTCCAGCACATACATGAGGTGGACGGGATCGGCCGAGACCTCGTGCGTGTCGTAGTTGAAGGTGCTCGAGAGCACCTTGAAGGCAAAGCGGGTCGAGAGGCCTTCCATGCCTTCATCGACGCCGGCCGCGTCGTGATACTCCTGCACGGTCTTGGCGCGCGGGTCGCTGTCCTTGAGGCTCTCGCCGTCATAGGCGCGCATCTTCGAGTAGAGGTTCGAATTCTCGTGCGGCTTCAAGCGCGAGAGCACGCAGAAGCGCGCCAGCATATCGAGGGTCCCGGGTGCACAAGGCGCGGCCGAGAGCTCGCTATTGGCGAAGAGCTTCTCGTAGATCTTGCGCTCCTCGGTGGAGCGCAGGCAGTACGGCACCTTGATGACGCAGATGCGGTCGATGAAGGCTTCGTTGTTGCGATTGTTCTTGAAGGTCTGCCACTCGGCTTCGTTCGAATGGGCGAGGATGACACCCTGGTACGGGATGGCGCCGATGTTCTCCGAGCCGATGTAGTTGCTCTCCTGCGTCGCCGTCAGCAGCGGATGCAGCATCTTGATCGGCGCCTTGAACATCTCGACGAATTCGAGGATGCCTTGGGTCGTGCGGTTGAGGCCGCCCGAGAAGGCGTAAGCGTCGGCATCGGCCTGGCTGAAGAATTCGAGCTTGCGGATGTCGACCTTGCCGACCAGCGAGGAGATGTCCTGGTTGTTCTCGTCGCCCGGCTCGGTCTTGGCAATGCCGATCTGGCGCAGCCGCGACGGCTGGATCTTGGCGACGCGGAATTGCGAGATGTCGCCGCCGAAGGCTTCCAGCCGCTTGTAGCACCACGGGCTCATCAGGCCGGTGAGGCGGCGGCGGGGAATGCCGTATTTCTCTTCCAGCATCGGCCCGAGCGTATCGGGATCGAACAGCCCGAGCGGAGATTCGAACACCGGGCTCAGCTCATCGCCGGCCTTGAGCACGTAGATGGGATGCACTTCCATCAGCTGCTTCAAGCGCTCGGCGAGCGAGGACTTGCCGCCGCCGACCGGGCCGAGCAGATAAAGGATCTGCTTGCGCTCTTCGAGTCCCTGCGCTGCATGGCGGAAGAAGCCGACGATGCGCTCGATCGTATCTTCCATGCCGTGGAAGCCGGTGAAGGCCGGATAGGAGCGAATCGTACGGTTCAAAAAGATACGGCCAAGGCGGGCATCCTTGGCCGTGTCGATCATCTGGGGCTCACCGATCGCCGCTAGTAGTCGCTCGGCCGCGTTGGCATATCGCATCGGATCTGTTCGACACGATTCCAGATATTCCGCCATCGACATGTCGGTCTGGCTTCGCGCCTCGAACGATCGGGCGAAGGCATTGAATAGAGAATCGTTGTACATGATCCCTCTCTCTCCGCGATAGGTTGCTGCACCTTCGATTCGGAGCTGAGCCAGGGAAAGCGTTTCCTGCTCAACGACGAATCAACGCAAGCACGCTGTCACCATTGAACGCTCTGCAGGCCTGTTTCGGCAATCCGTAGTGCATGCAGCCTCTGCCATATCAACAGGCACTTCGCTCAATAGTTCGGCAAAATCCCTTCCAATCCCTTAGTTTTGGCCCATTGTAGCCCCTTCGCAACATCCGTATGAACCCGGAGATACCTTCTCTCCGCACTGCACAAGCGTTTGTGATCAGCCTTGAGGCAACGTGCGTACCGGCCAGATGAACGCGGCCTGAACGCGGTCAAAGCCGGCCTTGAACGCGCTGCCGCACCGGCGCGACCCATCTGTAACGAACCAAACGCATGATCGTTCGTCGCCGCGATCCGGCGCGCCGCATCATGTCCCACAAAGTTGACGGAGTTACGGAGAGCCAGCATGACACGACCGATCCTGATGCTTCTTGCGATCGCAAGCTTTGCCGGCGCAGGCTTGGCCCAGGTCGTTCATGCTCCTTACGCGCACGCTTCCGACGCCATCGACCAGAACAGGGCCGACACTTTCGACAAAAACATGTTCATGCGTCCGCCCGGCGACAAGGCCTCGGCCTGTTTTATGCGCCGTTATGACGCAGATCATGTGGCGCGGCATCCGAAGCAGAAAGTGGCGGCGATGAAGCTTCTGGTCTCGACCGAGACCACCGAAGGCGAGACGCGGCTGTCCTATGCCTTCCATCTCGGTGTCAGCTTCCGCCGCCGCGCCGGCGATTTCGAATCCTCGGGCTACTGCGCCCATGCGATTGCGGAAGACCACGGCGGCGACATCCAATTCTCCTGCGGCGTCGATTGCGAAAACGGCGGCATCAATGTGGCGCTATCGAAGGACAGCAAATCCGCAATCGTCCGCTTGGACCGCATCGTGCTCTGGAAAGACAACAACCCCGACCCGGATGGCGATGCCGTGTTGGCGGGCCGCGATGACAGGATATTCCGGCTCGACCGCGTCGACGCACGGGAATGTGCTTCGCTGCTGGGCGATTCCGAGCAATTGGCAGCGCTCCGCGAGAGGTGATATCATCGCTCAAAACGGAGGAAGCCATGCATCGTCGCAACATGCTGCAGGGTGCAGTGTCAGCTTTCGCCGGCCTGTTCGCCGCCGCATCAGCGCGCGCCGCGACCGAAGCGGCGTCGCCAGCCAAGCTGAAGGTGGCCTACCATTTGAGCGATCTCGACAAGGTCAGCTTTGTGATGGGCAACATCCAAAATCATCTCGATGGCGTCGGCGGGCCTGATCACGTCACCATCGCCCTGGTCGTGCATGGACCTGCGCTGAAGGCCTTTCATGCGGCCGGTGCCAACCCCGAGCTCGCGCGCCATCTCGGGCAGTTTTCCAAGGCCGGGCTCGAGCTCGCCGCCTGCGGCAACACCATGCGGGCGCAGAATGTGAGCCTGAAGGAGCTGCTACCTGGCTTTGTCGTCGCCGACAAAGGCGGGGTGGTGCGCCTCGCCGAGCTGCAATCGCAGGGGTACCTTTATCTGCGGCCCTGAGGCGTCGCGCCGCCCAAACTCCTGTCACGAAATTGTGCCGCAACAGCCGCCATGGCGCCCATCTTCCAGGGATCGAAGTGGCGCGCCCGGCGTTATCTCTTCTTGATCTTTCTTTGCGCCGATATTTCTCACCCATAAGACAACAGTCGTGCTCGTGGGCATTCCTCATCGCGCCCGAAAGCTGATAGTGTTCCTCAACAAGACCCGCTGGATACGGAAACAGGCATCATGAATCCCGTCAAAGAACTCGAAAAGCACGGCCAGGCAGTGTGGCTGGATTTCCTGGCCCGCGGCTTCATCGCCAATGGCGATCTGAAACGGCTGATCGATGACGATGGCGTCAAGGGCGTCACCTCCAATCCATCCATTTTCGAGAAGGCGATCGGCTCGTCCGACGAATATGACGCGCCGATCGGCAAGGCACTGCACAAGGGCGACCGCAGCGTCGCCGAATTGTTCGAGCAGGTCGCGATCGAGGACATCCAGCATGCCGCGGACGTGCTGCGCCCGGTCTACGATAGACTGCATGGCAAGGACGGCTATGTCAGCCTCGAGGTCTCGCCCTATCTCGCGATGGACACGAAGGGGACCATCGCCGAGGCGCGCAAGCTGTGGAAGCATGTCCATCGCAAGAACCTCATGATCAAGGTGCCGGCGACGGACCAGGGCTTGCCTGCGATCGAACAGCTGATCAGCGAGGGGATCAGCGTCAACATCACGTTGTTGTTCTCCCAGCAGGTCTATCTCGATGTCGCGGAAGCCTATCTCAAGGGGCTGGAGAAATACGTCGCAAGCGGCGGCGATCCCTCCCATGTCGCAAGCGTCGCGAGTTTCTTTGTCAGCCGTATCGACACCGTGGTCGACAAGCAGCTCGACGAGAAGATCGCCAAGGCGAACGATCCGAGCGAGAAGGAGCGGCTTGCCGCGCTGAAGGGCACGATCGCCATCGCGAACGCAAAACTCGCCTATCAGGATTACAAGAGGCTGATCGCAAGCGACCGCTGGGAGCGGCTCGCCGCCAAGGGCGCGAAGCCGCAGCGGCTGCTCTGGGCCTCGACCGGAACCAAGAACAAGGACTACAGCGACGTGCTCTATGTCGAGGAGCTGATCGGCCCCGACACGGTCAACACCGTGCCCCCGGCAACCCTGGAGGCCTTCCGCGATCACGGCAAGCTGCGCGACAGCCTGGAGGAGAATGTCGAAGAGGCGCGCCAGGCGCTGGCCGAGCTCGAAAAATCCGGCATCTCGCTCGACGACATCACCGCGGAGCTGGTCAAGGACGGCGTCAAGCTGTTTGCCGATGCAGCCGACAAGCTCTATGGCGCCGTCGCCCACAAGCGGGCAACGGTGCTGGGCCCCGCGATCGACCATCAGAAGCTCGCGCTCTCCGCCGACCTTGCCAAGGCCGTCGCGAAGGACACCGAGGAATGGCGCGCATCCGCCAGGATCCGCCGGCTCTGGCAGCGTGACAAGAGCGTGTGGACGGGCACCGACGAGCATAAATGGCTCGGTTGGCTCACGAGCCCGGCGAAAGCCGACATCGCCGATTACGAGGACTATGCCGAGCGGGTGAAGGGCCAGAATTTCTCCGACGCCGTCGTGCTCGGCATGGGCGGCTCGAGCCTCGGCCCCGAAGTGCTCGCGATGACCTTCCCGAAGAAGGAGGGCTTCCCGAAGCTGCATGTGCTCGACTCGACCGATCCTGCCGAGGTGCGGGCGATGGAGGCGCGGATCGACATTGCGAACACGGTGTTCATCGTTTCCTCCAAATCCGGCTCGACCACTGAGCCCAATGCGATGAAGGATTATTTCTACGACCGCGTCGCCAAGGCGATCGGCGCCAGGAACGCCGGCCACCGCTTCATCGCGGTCACCGATCCAGGCTCGTCGCTGGAGAAGGTCGCGACCAAACAGGGCTTTGCCCGCATCTTCCATGGCGAGCCCACGATCGGCGGGCGCTATTCGGTGCTGTCGCCTTTCGGGCTCGTGCCGGCCGCGACCGCCGGCATCGATGTGCGCAGCCTGATCCAGCATGCGCTCGCAATGGTGCGCTCCTGCGGCGCCGACGTGCCACCGAGCGAAAATCCCGGCGTCCAGCTTGGGCTCGCCATGGGCCAGGCCGGCCTCGAAGGGCGCGACAAGGTGACGATCATCTCGTCGCAGAGGATCGCAGATTTCGGCGCCTGGGCCGAGCAGCTGATTGCGGAATCGACCGGCAAGGACGGCAAAGGCCTGATCCCGATCGATGGCGAGCCTTTGGGCGAGCCGCAGGCGTACGGCAACGACCGTTTCTTCATCGACATCCGCACCGCAGGCGAGGACGATGCCGCGCATGATGCGAAGCTCGATGCGCTGGAAAAGGCTGGCCATCCGGTGGCGCGCATCGTCATGAAATCGATCGATCATCTCGGCCAGGAGTTCTTCCGCTTCGAGATGGCGACCGCGGTTGCGGGGGCCGTCCTCGGCATCAACCCGTTCAACCAGCCCGACGTCGAAAGCGCCAAGATCAAGACCCGCGAGCTAACCGGCGCATTCGAGACAACTGGCAAGCTGCCGGCGGAAGAGCCGGTCATCGCCTTCGACGAGGCCGACATCTTCACCGACGCGCACAACGCGGCCGCGCTGCGCGAGGCGGGCGCCGATGGCGGCTTCGAGTCCTGGGTGAAGGCGCTTCTCGCGCGCACGCAGAGCGGCGACTATGTCGCCCTGCTCGCCTATATCGAGCGCAATGCCGAGCATAGGGAGGCTCTGCAGGACATGCGGCTGAAGGTGCGCGATCGCAAGCATCTTGCCACCTGTGCCGAGTTCGGGCCGCGCTTCCTGCACTCCACGGGGCAGGCCTACAAGGGCGGGCCGGACAGCGGCGTGTTCCTGCAGATCACCGCCGACGATGGCAAGGATCTCAAGATCCCCGGTCAGAAGGCGAGCTTCGGGGTGATCAAGGCGGCGCAGGCGCGCGGCGATTTCGACGTGCTGACCGAGCGCGGCCGCCGCGCGCTTCGGGTGCATCTGAAAGGCGATATCGCGGCGGGCCTCAAGAAGCTCGACGATGCGATCGCGCAGGCACTGAACTAAAAAACAAAGGGAAATTGCGATGCAACTCGGCATGATCGGCCTGGGGCGGATGGGAGGCAACATCGTCCGCCGGCTGATGCGAAACGGACATACCGCCGTCGTCTATGACAAGGACGCCAAGGCCGTCGCCGGCCTCGCAGGCGAAGGCGCGGCTGGGGCAGCCACGCTCGAGGAGTTTGTCGCAAAGCTCGAACAGCCGCGCACCGCCTGGGTGATGCTGCCTGCGGGCCATATCACCGAAACCACGATCGAGGCGCTCGCCAAGCTGATGCAGGGCGGCGACGTCATCATCGACGGCGGCAACACCTTCTGGCAGGACGACGTCCGCCGCGGCAGGGCGCTGAAGCAGCGCGGGCTCGCTTATCTCGATGTCGGCACCTCGGGCGGCATCTGGGGCATCGAGCGCGGCTATTGCATGATGATCGGCGGCGACAAGGACGTGGTCGACCGGCTCAACCCGATCTTCTCGACGCTCGCGCCGGGCAAAGGCGACATTCCGCCGACCCCCGGCCGTGACGGGCGCGATTCCCGCGTCGAGCGCGGCTATATCCATGCCGGCCCCGTCGGCGCCGGCCATTTCGTCAAGATGGTCCATAACGGCATCGAATATGGCCTGATGCAGGCCTACGCTGAAGGCTTTGACATTCTCAAGAACGCCAACAGCGAGAGCTTGCCGGCCGAGCATCGCTTCAATTTCGACATCGCCGACATCGCGGAAGTCTGGCGGCGCGGCAGCGTCATTCCGTCCTGGCTGCTCGATCTCACGGCAAGCGCGCTCGCCGAAAGTCCTGCTCTCGCCAATTACTCCGGCTTTGTCGAGGATAGTGGCGAAGGCCGCTGGACCGTGAATGCCGCGATCGACGAGGCGGTGCCGGCCGAGGTCTTGACCGCCGCGCTGTTTGCGCGCTTCCGCTCGCGCAAGGAGCACACCTTCGCTGAAAAAATTCTCTCCGCGATGCGCGCGGGCTTCGGCGGCCACAAGGAGCCCCCGAAGGGCGCAAAGGGCTGACGACTCATGGCTGACGTTCAAGTGCAGAAATGCCCAGACCCCTGCTCCTTTGTCATCTTCGGCGTCACCGGCGACCTTACGCACCGCCTGGTCATTCCGGCACTGTACAATCTCGCGGCGGGCAATCTGTTGCCTGAAAAGTTCTGTGTGGTGGGCGTGGCCCGCAAGGGCATGTCGAGCGACGACTTGATCGACAGCCTGACCAAGGGCCTGCGCCAATACGCGACCCGCCCGGTCGACGAGGCCGTCGCCAAGCGCCTGCTCTCCTGCGTCACGGCGATCGAGGCCGACCCGAGCGACCCCGCTTCGTTCGACGCCATGCGCGACCGGCTGGACAAGCTCGAAGCCAGGCGCGAGACCGGCGGCAATCGCCTGTTCTATCTGGCGACGCCGCCGAGCGCATTCATGCCGATCAGCAAGGAGCTTGGTCGCACCGGAATGCTGAAAGAGAACGGATCATGGCGGCGCCTGGTGATCGAGAAGCCGTTCGGCACTGATCTCGCTTCGGCGAGGGCCCTGAACACCGAGCTGCTCAAGCTGATGGACGAGCACCAGATCTACCGGATCGATCATTATCTCGGCAAGGAGACGGTGCAGAACATCCTCGTGCTGCGCTTTGCCAATGGCATGTTCGAGCCGATCTGGAACCGCAATCACATCGATCATATCCAGATCACGGTCGACGAGAAGCTCGGCGTCGGCCACCGCGGCAGCTTCTATGACGCCACCGGCGCGCTGCGCGACATGGTGCCGAACCATCTGTTCCAGCTGTTGTCGCTGGTCGCAATGGAGCCGCCGGCCCGCTTCGATGCGCATGCCGTGCGCTCGGAGAAGGGCGAGGTGCTGTCCTCGATCCAGATCCAGACCGAGGACGAGGCGCTGAGGAATTCCGTGCGCGGGCAGTATCGCGGCGGCAAGGTCGGCGATACCGAGATCGAGGACTATCGCCGGACCGAGGATGTCAAGCCCGACAGCACCACCGAGACCTACGCCGCGCTGAAGCTCACCATCGACAATTGGCGCTGGGCCGGCGTGCCGTTCTACCTGCGCACCGGCAAAGCGCTCGGCGTCAAGCGCACCGAGATCGCGATCAAGTTCAAGCAGGCGCCGTTTGCGATGTTCCGCGACACGCCGGTCGACCGCCTGTCGCAGAACTTCCTGGTGATCTCGACCGAGCCGACCGAGGGCATCGAGCTGCAGTTCAACACCAAGGTGCCCGGCCCGGCCATCGCCATCGACGGCGTCGAGATGAAGTTCCGCTACAAGGACTACTTCAAGACCGCACCATCCACCGGCTACGAGACGCTGATCTATGACTGCATGATCGGTGACAACATCCTGTTCCAGCGCGCCGACAGCGTCGAGGCCGGCTGGGCCGCCGTGCAGCCCTTCATCGAGGCCTGGAAGAAGGCCGGCGCCAAGGGTCTCAAGGTCTACGACCCCGGCAGCGAGGGCCCCGAAGAGGCCGACGATCTCCTGGCCCGCGACGGCCGCAGCTGGCGCAAGTTGACCTGACCATGGCCGGGCCCGTTCATGGCAGGATCGTCAAGATGGCCGACGCAACGGCGCTCGCCGAGGCCGCGGCCGAGCGGGTGTTGGCGCTGATCGCCGCCAATCAGGGGCGGATCGCGATCTGCCTCACCGGCGGCTCGAGCCCGAAACGGCTTTACGCGCTGTTGGGCCAGGAGCCCTATCGCAGCCGCATTCCCTGGCCGCGCGTGCATTGGTTCATTGGCGACGAGCGTTTTGTCCCACCGAGCGATCCGCTGCACAACATGAGCATGGCGCGGCAGACTTTCCTCGACCAATGCGCCCCGGCCGCCAACATCCATCCGATCCCGACCGATGGCGCGAACCCGGATGATGCCGCCCACGCCTACGAGCAGCAGTTGAAGTCGTTCTACGGTACCGACCGGCTCGATCGGGCAAAGCCGCTGTTCGACCTCGTCCTGCTCGGCGTCGGCCCCGACGGACACGTGGCATCGCTGTTTCCGAATTATCCCGCAATTGACGAGCAGGTGCGCTGGGTGGTGGGCGTCGCCACCGCGCCCGTAGCACCGAAGGTGCTGCGGATCTCCCTGACGCTTCCTGCGCTCGGCTCCTGCCGCGAAATGCTGTTCGAAGTGGCAGGTCCCGACAAGCGTGCGATCTTGACGCGCGTCCTTGCCGGCGAGAACCTCCCTGCGAATCGCGCACATGCGACCGGCGAGACGGTCTGGCTGGTCGACAACAGCGCGCTTCCGGAGCAAGCCGGTGGGGACTGAGGCGAAAAGCCCATGCGCACTGATTGTCATGGGGGTGTCGGGGGCGGGCAAGAGCACGGTCGGAGAAGCGCTCGCCGCAAGGCTCGGCTGGCGCTACGAGGACGGCGACAGGTTTCACCCTGAAAGCAATGTCGCCAAGATGCGTGCCGGCCATCCGCTGACCGATGAAGACCGCTGGCCCTGGCTCCGTGCGATCGCCGACGAAATCGACCGCGTCTGCCAAGCCGATAGGCATGTGATCATCGCCTGCTCGGCGTTGCGCCGCGCCTATCGCGACGTGCTGATACATGGCCGCAACGATGTCCGCCTCGTCTTTCTCGACGGCAGCGAGCGCTTGATCGGCGACCGGCTCAGCCAGCGCAAGGGCCACTTCATGCCGCCAGGCCTCTTGGCAAGCCAGTTCGCGACGCTGGAGCCGCCCGATGCGACCGAACGTGCCGTGCGCGTGTCGATCGATGCGCCGGTCGAGACAATCGTGAACGACGTTTTGAATCAGCTGGGTCTTGGACAGCCCGACCCCGGCACCCCACGCAGGAATTGCTCATGACCCGCATCGCGCTCGTCGTATCCGACGTCGACGGCACGCTCCTGACCAAGGACAAGGTATTGACCGATCGCGCCAAGGCGGCGGTGCAGAAGCTGCATCAGGCCGGGATCGGCTTCACCATCACCTCCAGCCGGCCGACCATCGGCATGCATTTCCTGGTCGAGCCGCTCGACATCACACTACCCGTCGGCCCGTTCAATGGCAGCTCGATTGTCGCACCCGACATGCAGCCGATCGAGCAGCATCTCTTGCCGGTCTCCGCCACCAGGCGCAGCCTGGACATGCTCTCCGATTTCGGCGTCGACATCTGGCTGTTCACCAACGAGCAGTGGCTCACGAAAAATCCACGCGGCGAATACGTGCCGCGGGAAAAGCTGGCGATCAAGGCCGACCCAACCATTGTCGACGACTTCACCCCCTATGTCGAACGCGCCTGCAAGGTGGTCGGCTCGACCTCCGATCCCGAGCTCCTGATTCGCTGCGAACAGGCGATGCAGCATGAGCTCGGAGCCCAGGCGACCGCAGTCCGCTCCCAGACCTATTACCTCGACGTCACCCCGCCGGGTCACAACAAGGGGACCTTCGTGCAGGCGATGGCCAGGCGCGTGGGCGTTCCGATCGACGCGGTCGCCACTATCGGCGACATGCAGAACGACGTCGCGATGTTCAAGGAGAGCGGCCTGTCGTTTGCGATGGGCAATGCATCCGAAGACGTCAAGAGCCACGCCAAGCGCAGCACGGCCTCCAACGAAGATGACGGGTTTGCGCTGGCGATGGAGACGATCCTGAAGGAAAATGCCAGCGTTTGAGTGTACGCTTTTTGCGCTGCGAAAGGCCGTTAACGCGCGGCCCTCGCCCCTGAGCAAGCTGTCCTCACTTCATTTTCGTGATTTTTTCCGGCCATGATCGCACGCGCGTCGGGCAAGGCTGGAGAGTTCAGCCCTGTGATGGCGGATGGATCATAAGTAGCGCCAGCCAGCTTCCCTTCCGTCGTCCGGCGAAAGCCGGGACGACGTCTGGATAGCGGCGGGGACGGTACCCGCTCTACTTCGAGCGTTGCATGGCTGGCTTTTCGCTCGACTTGAGCACCTCGTCGAGATTGTGGGCGGTATTGATCAGCGCGATATGAGTCAGCGCCTGCGGGAAATTGCCGAGCTGACGGCGGACGACAGCATCGTATTCCTCCGCGAGCAGGCCGAGATCGTTTGCAATGGTCACGACGCGGTCGAACAGCACTTGCGCCTTGTCGATATTGCCGGCAAGCACATGCGCATCCGCGAGCCATAGCGTGCAGGCCAGGAACGCGCCCTCCAAAGGCTGCGCTTCGTCGGACCCAGATTCGCGCGGATCGTGGCGCAGCACGAAGCCGTCGCTCATCAGGTGGCGCTCGACCGCGGCGATCGTGCCGCGAATGCGAGGATCGCGGGGCGGAAGAAAACCGACGCCGGGCAGCAAGAGGATCGACGCGTCGAGGAAATGCGAGCCGTAGGCCCCGACAAACGTGTTCCGCTCCTTGTCAAAGCCTTTCTCGCAGACGTCGCGGTGAATGGTATCACGCAAGCTCCGCCACTTGTCGAGCGGCGCCTTGAAGCCGAAGGCTTCGGCGCTCTTGATACCGCGGTCGAAGGCCACCCAGCACATCACCTTGGAGAAGACATAGTGCCGGCCGTCGCCGCGCCGCTCCCAGATGCCGTGATCCGGCTTGTCCCAGATATCGGCGAGATGCTCGAGCACGACACATTCGAGGCTCCAGCTTTCCTTACCCAGTTGCAGCTTGGTCATGCGCGACTGGTGGAAGGCGTCGATCAGCTCGCCGTAGACGTCAAGCTGCAGCTGCGCATGAGCCGCGTTGCCAAGGCGGACCGGCTGGGAGCCTTCGTAGCCGGGCAGCCATTCCGCTTCCCATTCCAGGAGCCGGCGCTGCCCCAAAATGCCGTACATGATCTGCAGGTTCGCCGGCGCACCGGCGGCGGCGCGGAGCAGCCAATTGTGCCACGCCGTCGCTTCCTCGGTGTAACCCGAGTTCATCAGCGCCAGCAGCGTGAAGGTGGCATCGCGCAGCCAGCAGAAGCGATAGTCCCAGTTGCGCCCGCCGCCGAGCTTTTCCGGCAGCGATGTGGTCGGCGCCGCGACGATGCCGCCGGTCGGGTCGAACGTCAGCGCCTTCAACGTGATCAGCGAGCGCATGACGAGGTTGCGGTGCTCGCCGTCGTAGCTGCCGCGGCTGCACCAATCGGTCCAGAACGCCTTAGTTTCCCGCAATGCCGTTTCAGGATCGATCGCCTTCGGAGGCGGCAGATGCGAAGCCCCGTAGGTCAGCACGAAGGGCACGGTCTCGCCCTCGTTCACGTCGAACTCGGCAACGGTCGTCAAACCCTCGCCGCGGGTCTCGACCGGCGTGCGCAGCACCGTCATGTCGGGGCCGCAGATCGCGAGCAAGGTGGCGCGGTCCTCGTCCCGCCGGACCCAGGGAATTTCGCTGCCGCATCCAAAGCGAATGATCAGCTCCATCCGCATCTTGACCTTGCCGCGCTCGCCACGCACGAGGCGGACGACGTCGGAGGCGTGGCCCCGCGGCGGCATGAAGTCGATCAGCGCCACCGCGCCGTCCCGCGTCTCGAAGCGCGTTTCCAGGATCAGCGTGTCACCCCAGTAGCGGCGCGAGGACGACGTTATCTCCTCGGCCGGCGCGATCAGCCAGCGGCCGTTCTTGCGGTCGCCGAGCAAAGCGGCAAAACACGCATCGGAGTCGAATGATGGCCAGCACAGCCAGTCGATCGAGCCGTCGCGGCCGACCAGCGCTGCGGTCTGGCAGTCGCCGATCAGGCCATAATCTTCAATCTTTGAGGACAATGTTCGCTCACTCTTGCCCCCGCCCGTTTCAGTGCTTCGTTCGCTCCGCCGTCGCCGCCTTCAGTGCCGCGACGTCGATCGCCGATGAGATCTGGTCGATCGCGACCGGCACCCGCTGCCGCCAGTTGGGATGCTCGTTGACGGTACCGGGAATGTTGGGCTGGTCGACGACCCCCAGCAGATCCTCCAGCGAGATCGCCAGCAGGCGCGATTTGGTGCGCGCCAGGAAGCTCACGACCGAATAGAAGCTGTGCCCTTCGACGCCGCAGCCGCGCAGCACCTGGTCCAGCGCGCCGAGCGCCTGCCAGCGTCCTTCGTCGGTCTCACCAGGATCGATGCCGAGCGCGCGCTTGAGCTTGAGATCGCTGAACGAGCGCCAGCCGGCATAGGTGCAGAGATCATGGGTGTTGAAGGTGATCAGCGCATTGGCCGAATAATGATCGGGCTCGCGGAATCTTCCGATGTCGTCGCGCTCGAACATCATCACCTGGTAGGACCAGATGCCCCAGCCGTTCATCTGCTCGCGGAAGCCCGGCGGCACCGTGCCGAGGTCCTCACCGATGACCACACACGCATGCGCGGCGCTCTCCAGCGCGGTCGCGGCAAGCAGCGCCTCGAACGGCATCAGCACATAGGCGCCATTGTCGGCCCGGAAGCCGCGCGGCACCAGATAGAGCCGCTTCAGCCCGAGCACATGGTCGAGCCGGATCGCGCCCGCATAACGCATCGAGGCACGCAGCATGTCGCGGAACGGTTCGAAGCATCGCCGCTCGAGCCCGGCGGCATTGAAGCCGGCCAGGCCCCAGTCCTGGCCGAGCGTGTTCAACAAGTCCGGCGGCGCGCCGACGCCGAGCAGGCGCGAGATCGCCTCCTGCTCATTCCACGCATCAAAACCGTCGGACTGCACGCCGACGGCGACATCGAGATAAAGTCCGACCTTCATGCCGAGCCGCTCGGCAAGCAGCTTGCAGCCGAGCAGCTGCCGCGCCGCCGTCCATTGCACGAACTCGACGAATTCGACCTCGCGCGCATCCTCGCTTTCGCGCAATTCCGCGCATTTCCGATCATCCGGCGCGCGCCATTCGTCCGGCCATTCCCACCAGGGGCCGCCGAACCGATGCCGCAACGCCTCGAAGCAGGCAAAGCGCGACAACAGCGCGCCCTGTTCCTTGCGGAACGCTTCGAAATCGCGCCACCGCTCCAGCGCGGGACTGGCGGTGAAATTCGCAAAGGCCTGGCGCAGCGCGGTCCATTTCAATTCGGCAACGGCGACATAGTCGACGACATCAAGCGCACGCAGCCGCGACAGCGTCTCCCGGTTGCGCATCACAGCGTCGGGCGGCAGCTCCGGCAGCTTTTCGACATCGATATAGAGCGGGTTGAGAAACAGCCGGCTGTTCGGCGAATACGGGCTGCAGTCGCCCGGGCGGTCGTCAAACAGCGCATGCAGCGGATTGAGCCCGACGCCGTCGGCACCCAGGGAATTTGCCAGCCGCAGCAGCGCCTCGAGATCAGTGAAATCGCCGACACCCCAGTTCCGCAACGACCGGACGCCGTACAGTTGAACGGCGAGCAGCCAGCACCGGTCGAAACTGCCGCCAAAGGCCTGTTCGGGTCCCACGATCAGCGGGGCCTCTTCACGCGTCCCGCCGGCATCAGTCAGATGCAGCCGGTAGGTGCCGAGCGTGAGCCCTTCGGGAAATGCAATGCTGCGCGCCTCAGTCTTGCCTTCCGCGACCACTACAGCACCGGCGAACACCTTCCAGCTCACCGGAAGCGACGCCGCATCGCTCAAAGCGCACGACGGCGGCCGCCCGGTTCGGATCACCGCGGGCCCGTCCAGAAGTCGCCGCGGCGCCGATGGCGGCAGTGCACCGAGAATGACCTCGAGCGCAGCAGCGTCCGTCACACGCTGGCGCCCCTGACCGTCTATGTACTCTGTGAGGACCCCGAGACGTTGAGCTTTCTTGTAAATGTCCATTCGGCACGTACTTTGCACGCGATGACAATCTATCGGATCGCGAAATTCTTGAGATGCAGGAAGAGGATAGCCGTGTTTAACTCTCGAGCGACGGCGCGGTTCCTCCGGGAACCAAAGGCTGGTCGCAGGCTTGTTAGGGGGGTTGGTAGCGTCTCCTTTCGTGCAGGGAAGCGGGGCGGCCTTCGCATGTCAATGGCATCACCGTGAACAAAACGTTTCAACTTGTCGAGGGCGCAGCAGGTGGCGCTTTCCATTTTGAAGAGATCTATCCCGCCGTCGATTGCGGCCGCTTTCCGGTGAAGCGGATTGCTGGCGAGCGCGTCGAGGTCTGGGCCGATATTTACCGCGACGGTTTTGGCATCTCCAAAGCAAGGCTGGTGTGGCGGCGCGACGACGAGCACGAATGGCGCAGCGCGCCGATGACCCATCACTCGGACGACCGCTGGGTCGGAAGCTTCGTCCCCGGGGCGCCCGGCCGCTACGCTTATGCGGTCGAAGCCTGGACCGACGAGTTCGCCACCTGGCGCGAGGCCTTTGCGAGGAAGCACGATACGGGCGCCGATATGACCGTCGAGGCCATCGAAGGCGCGGGCATGCTGACCAAGGCGCGGGCCGGCGGGCCCGACGCCACCGCCGTTATCTTGAGACAGTGCGAGACCTTCCTGCAGACGGGCGATGTGACAGCGCTGCTGACAGACGAGCTGAAGGATGCCATGGCCGAAAGCCAGTTTCGGCCGGACCTCAGCCGTTCGCAGCTGTTTCCATTGGTCGTCGACCGGACGCGGGCTGGCTTCTCTGCCTGGTATGAAATGATGCCACGCAGCCAGGGCGCGCTTGGCCATGCAACGTTCAAGGACTGTACCGCGCGGCTGGCGGATATCGCAGCGATGGGCTTTGACGTGGTCTGTCTGCCCCCGATCCACCCAATCGGCTGGACGCATCGCAAAGGGCGGAACGGGTCGGTGCCGGCAATGGACGGCGATCCCGGCAGCCCCTATGCCATCGGCGCTGCCGCAGGCGGACACGATGCCACGCATCCCGAGCTCGGCACGCTCAATGATTTTCGCGATTTCGTCGCAGCCTGCGCCGAGCGTAAGCTGGAAGTTGCGCTCACCTTTGCCGCGCAATGCTCCCCGGATCACCCCTGGGTGCGGCAGCACCCGCACTGGTTCAAGCGGCGGCCGGACGGCTCGCTTTATCCGGCGGAAAATCCGTCAGAGATCTGCGACGACATCGTCATGTTCGATTTCGCCTGCGAAGATTCAGCCGCGCTCTGGACTGCGCTGCGCGACGTGGTGCTGTTCTGGGTCGACCAGGGCATCAAAATCTTCCGCGCCGACAATCCGCAAGCACGGCCGCTGCCGTTCTGGGAATGGCTGATCCAGGAGGTCAAGCGCCACGATCCGGAGGTGATCTTCCTGTCCGAGGCCTTCGCGCGGCCGAAGCTGATGAAGGGTCTGGCAAAGCTCGGCTTCAGTCAGTCCTATACCTATTTCACCTCCTGCGTCACCAAACCGGAGCTGCAGCACTATCTGGGGGAGCTCACCTGCTATCCGACCCGCGAATATTTCCGCGCCAACTTCTTCACCAACACCACCGACATCCTGCCCCAGCACCTGCAGGGCGGCGAAAGGTGGATGTTCAAGTCACGCGCGGCCCTCGCGGCAACGTTATCCGCTGCTTACGGCATCTATAACGGCTTCGAGCTTCTCGAACACGAGGCATTGCCCGGCAGCGAAGAGTATCGCAACTCCGACAAGTTCGAGATCAAGCCGCGCGACTGGGACCGCGGCGGCAATATCAAGCCGTATCTCGGCCTCATCAACCGGATCAGGCGCGAGAATACAGCGCTGCAACAGACGGCCAATCTGCGCTTCGTCGCCGTCGATGACGCCAATGTGATCGCATTCGTGAAGCAGTCGGCCGATCTCTCCAATGCGGTCGCTGTCGTGATCGCGCTGTCGCGCGATGTTCACGAGGTCTGGCTGCCGATTGGCGACACGAAAATCGATGTCGGCGGCGAGCGGCGGCATGTTGCCGCGGTCGAGAACCTTGTCAGTGGCGTGCGAACGGTGCTCGACTGGGGCGGTCTGAGTGTGCGGATCGAGCCGGAGCGCGATCCCGCCGTCTTTCTCCGCTGCCTGGCGTAAGGTGCGCGCCATGAATGTCCTCTCATCGATCGACACCGAAGACCTTCCCGTCACCGATCTCGACGGCGACGAGCTCTGGTACAAGGACGCCATCATCTATCAGCTGCACGTGAAGGCCTTTGCCGACAGCAACAATGACGGCATCGGCGATTTCGTTGGGCTGACGGAGAAGCTCGATTATCTGCAGCAGCTCGGCGTGACCACGCTGTGGCTGTTGCCGTTCTATCCGTCGCCCGGCCGTGACGACGGCTACGACATCTCCGATTACGGCTCGGTCAATCCCGATTTCGGGACCATGAAGGACTTCAAGCGCTTCATCCAGGAGGCGAAGAAGCGCGGCCTGCGCGTCATCACCGAACTTGTCATCAACCACACCTCCGACCAGCACGACTGGTTCAAGCGCGCCCGCCGCAGCGATCCGAAATCCAGCGCGCGCAACTGGTATGTCTGGAGCGATACCGACCAGAAATATCTGGGCACGCGGATCATCTTCACCGACACCGAGAAATCGAACTGGACCTGGGATCCCGAGGCCGGACAGTTCTACTGGCACCGCTTCTTCTCGCACCAGCCGGATCTCAACTTCGACAATCCGCGGGTGGTCAGCGCCATCATCCAGGTGATGAAGCGCTGGCTGGATGCCGGCGTCGACGGCTTCCGGTTGGATGCCATCCCCTATCTCTGCGAGCGCGAAGGCACCAGCAACGAGAACCTGCCCGAGACGCATGCGATCATCAAGCGTCTGCGCCGCGAGCTCGATCATTACTCCAAGCACAAGGTGCTGCTGGCGGAAGCCAATCAATGGCCCGAGGACGTGCAGGAATATTTCGGCCAGAGCGACGAATGTCACATGGCCTATCACTTCCCGCTGATGCCGCGCATCTACATGGCAATCGCGCAGGAAGACCGCTTCCCCATCACCGACATCTTGCGGCAGACGCCGGACATTCCGCAGAATTGCCAATGGGCCTTGTTCCTGCGCAATCATGACGAGCTGACGCTCGAAATGGTCACCGATGTCGAGCGCGACTATCTGTGGTCGACCTATGCGCACGACCCGCGCGCCCGCATCAATCTCGGCATCCGCCGCCGCCTGGCGCCCTTGATGGACAATGACCGGCGCAAGATCGAGTTGATGAACTCGCTGCTGTTTTCGTTTCCGGGCACGCCTATCATTTATTACGGCGACGAGATCGGCATGGGCGACAACATCTATCTCGGCGATCGCAACGGCGTGCGGACCCCGATGCAGTGGAGCCCGGACCGCAATGGCGGCTTCTCGCGCTGCGATCCGGCGCGGCTCTATGCGCCGCTGATCATGGACCCGGTCTATGGCTATGAGGCCGTCAATGTGGAGGCGCAGTCGCGCAGCCTGTCGTCGCTGCTCTCCGCCACCCGCCGCCTGATCGCGGTGCGCAAATCGACACTGGCCTTCGGCCGCGGCACGATGACCTTCATCCGCCCCGCCAACCGCGCCGTGCTTGCCTATGTCCGGCAGTACAAGGACGAGGTCCTGCTTTGCGTCGCGAACCTGTCGCGCGCGGCGCAGGCGACCGAACTCGACCTGTCGCCCTGGAAGGACCGCATCCCGCTGGAGATGCTGGGACGCACGCGCTTTCCCGCGATCGGCGAATTGCCCTACATGATCACGCTCGCGCCCTACGGCTTCTACTGGTTCCAGCTGCAGGAGCGCGATAAATCGGAGCAGCCGGCGGCGCGCGCCGTGCCGGAATTCGAGACGCTGGTCGTGCCGGTCAATTCGACCTGGGTGTCGCTCGCGCGCACCCGCGGCGTGTTCGAGCACGAAGTGCTGCCGGGCTTCCTGGCGCGCAGTCGCTGGTATCCCGAGCGCGATCCGAAGGAGATCCAGCCCACCCTCACCTCCGCGGTCCCGTTCTGCAACATCGGCGACAACCGGCCGTGGGTTGCATTCTTCGAGGCGACGCAGCACGGCGTGACCAGCCGCCATGTGCTGCCGATGCAGATCGAATGGGTGCGCTTCGACCGCGAACGCTATAACCCGCAGGCGCTTGCCGCTGTGCGCCAGGGCGCGCGCGAGGGAACGCTACTCGATGTCGCAGGCGATCCGATCTTCATTGGGCTGTTCCTGCGCAACCTGCGTGAGCGCGAGACCGTCGAGGAGAATGGGATCCGGCTCGAGTTCATCCCGACCGGCAAATTCGCCGACCGGCCGATCCGGCAGCCCGAGCGCGTCCACGCCATGGAGGCGGAAGGGCGCAACACCGTCGCGCTGGTCGATCATGACTACGTGGTCAAGATCTACCGCAAGCTGGAGACGGGCATTCACCCCGAGCTCGAGCTCGGCCGCTACCTCGCCGATGTCGAGAGCTTTGCCAATACGCCCGCGCTGCTCGGCAGCGCGGAGCTGGTCGAGGGCAACGGCCGCAGTGCCGTCGGCGTGGTCCATGCCTTCATTGAAAACCAGGGCGACGGCTGGACCGTCACGACGGGCTATCTCGACCGCTTTGTCGACGAGCAGCGGGTGCGCAGCGATGGCGAGAACGGCCACGATAGCGCACAGCTCGCCCCCTATCAGCGCCTGATCTCGCAGATTGGACGCCGTCTCGCCGAGCTGCATCTTGCGCTCGCCGCGCATCCCGAGCTGCCGGAGTTCGCACCCGAGCCGACCAGCCCGTCCGACATCGGGCGGTGGATCGCGCAAGCCACCGCCCGCGCCGATCGCGTCTTCGACGCGCTGGAGCAACGCCGCAACAGCCTCAAGGACGGAGAGGTGGCCCTGCTGGACCAGCTGCTGCCGTATCGGGCGACGGTGCAGGACCGGCTCGCAGCACTGCCGGCCGATATCGGCGGCCTCAATATCCGCCACCACGGCGATTTCCATCTCGGGGAGACGTTGATCGTCAAGGACGACATCTTCATCATCGATGCCGACGGCAACCCCCGCCAGCCGCTTGCCGAGCGGAGGCGCAAGATGCCCGCGGCGTGCGATGCCGCAAGCCTGCTCCGCTCCGTCGACGCGTCGGTGACGGCAGCGCTCGACCGCGCCCGCAAGGGCGGCGTCGACGATCCCGTAAGGCTGGCCGCCGCGCTATCCGCCTGGAGGGCGGTCGCGCGTACCGCCTTCCTCGCCGGCTATCACGAGACGATGACAGACAAGCGGCTGTGGCCCGCCGACCGCCGCGCAGGGCACGAGCTATTGAGTTTCTTTTTGCTGGAAAAGGCCGTCATAGAAATCGAATATGAGCTGGCGCGCCGGCCGGACGGCTTACGCCCGGCGCTGAGTGCCGCTCTTCTTCTCCTGTCCGAGCCTGCCGACGAGGCCTTATGAACAAGCTTTCCGCCGAAGCCTACGCCATCATCGAAGGCCGGCATTCCGATCCGTTCCATTATCTCGGCCTGCACAAGGAGGGCGACCGCACGGTGGTCCGCGCCTTCCTGCCCGAGGCCTCCCGGGTCGAGGCGGTCGGCGAACACGGCGATGTCGCCTCGCTCACCCGTATTCACGATTCGGGCCTGTTCGCTGGCGCTCTGCCGAACGGCCCCGAGCGATACCAGCTGCGTGCCCAGTTCGGCGACAATGTCGTCGAGCTCGAGGACCCCTATCGCTTCCCGCCGGTGCTGAGCGACTACGATCTATACCTGCTCGGCGAAGGCACCGACCAGCGGCTCTATGACAAGCTCGGCGCACATCCGATGACGCTCGACGGCGTCGACGGCGTCGCCTTCGTCGTGCTGGCGCCGAATGCGCGTCGCGTCAGCGTGGTTGGCGACTTCAATTTCTGGGACGCGCGGCGCCATCCAATGCGTGTGCGCGGCGTCGGCTATTGGGAGCTGTTCATTCCCCGCGCCCGCGCCGGCGACCACTACAAATTCGACATGATCGGTCCGCAGGGCCAACCGCTGCCGCTGAAGGCCGATCCGCTGGCCTTTGCCACCGAGGTGAGGCCCAAGACCGCCTCTATCGTCTATGACGAGAAAAGGATTCCGCATCCGCGCCCGCTGCCATCGGGCGCCAATGCGCTGAGCAGCCCGATGTCGATCTACGAGGTCCATCTCGGTTCGTGGCGGCGCAAAGGCAACAATGAATGGCTCACCTATCGCGAGCTCGCCGAGCAGTTGCCGGCCTATGCGCGCGACCTCGGCTTCACGCATCTCGAATTTCTCCCGGTCAGCGAGCACCCGTTCGACGGCTCCTGGGGCTACCAGCCGACCGGTCTCTATGCGCCGACCAGCCGCTTCGGGCCGCCTGAGGACTTCGCCGCCCTCGTCGATGCCTGCCACCGCGAAGGCCTCGCCGTGCTGATCGATTGGGTGCCTGGGCATTTCCCCGACGACCCGCATGGGCTCGGCCATTTCGACGGCACCGCGCTCTACGAGCACGCCAATCCGCTGCAGGGCCGTCATCTCGACTGGGGCACGCTGATCTACAATTACGGCCGCACCGAAGTGGTCAATTTCCTGGTGTCGAACGCACTGTTCTGGCTGGAGCGCTATGGCGTCGACGGCCTGCGCGTCGATGCTGTCGCCTCCATGCTGTATCTCGACTACAGCCGTCCCGCCGGCGCCTGGATTCCGAACCAGTTCGGCGGACGCGAGAACCTCGAGGCGATCGCCTTCCTGCGCCGTTTCAATACGGAAGTGTTCGCCCGCTTCCCGCAGGCGACGACCGCAGCCGAAGAATCCACGGCCTGGCCGCAGGTGTCGCGCCCGGTCGAATATGGCGGTCTCGGCTTCGGCTACAAATGGAACATGGGCTGGATGCATGACACGCTGAACTACATCAGCAAGGATCCGGTGCACCGCAAATTCCACCACGGCGACATATTGTTCGGCCTGCACTACGCCTTCTCGGAAAACTTCATCCTGCCGCTGTCGCATGATGAGGTGGTGCACGGAAAACGCTCGATCCTCGGGCGCATGCCCGGTGACGACTGGCGGCGCTTTGCCAATTTACGCGCCTACTACAGCTTCATGTTCGGCCATCCCGGCAAGAAGCTCCTGTTCATGGGCTGTGAGTTCGGCCAAGAGCGCGAATGGAGCCATGATCATTCGCTGGACTGGCACCTGCTCGAACAGAAGAAGCATGCCGGTATCCAGTCCCTGGTGCGCGACCTCAACCGCCTCTACCGCGCCGTCCCAGCGCTGCACGAGCGCGACTGCGAGGCGGCTGGCTTCGAATGGCTGATCACCGACGATGCCGACCACAACGTGTTCGCCTGGTTGCGCAGAGGCCATGAGGATCGCGCGGTTTGCGTGGTCCTGGTGAATTTCTCGCCGAATGTGTACTACAATTATCGCGTCCGTGTGCCGCTCGCCGGCAAATGGTACGAAGTCTTCAATTCCGACTCCGCGCATTATGGCGGGACCAATATCGGCAACACCGGCGAGGTCCTGACGTCCAACGCGCAAGCACCGGAGCTTAGCCTCACCATCCCGCCTTTGGCCGCCATCTTCCTGGTACCGGAAAACTGACCGATGCGATTGACCGCCGGAAGCCATGCGCGCCTCGGTGCAAGCTGGGACGGCCGCGGCACCAATTTCGCGCTGTTCTCCGCGAATGCGACCAAGGTCGAGCTGTGCCTGTTCGACAGCCTCGGCCGGCGCGAGCTCGAGCGCATCGAGCTGCCGGAGCGCAGCGAGGACGTCTGGCACGGCTATCTCAACGACGTCTCGCCGGGCCAGGTCTACGGCTACCGCGTGCACGGTCCGTATGACCCGGAGCAGGGCCATCGTTTCAACCCCAACAAGCTGCTGCTCGACCCCTATGCCAAGCGCCTTTCGGGGCGGCTGGTCTGGAGCGACGCGCATTTCGGCTATCGCACGGGCAGCCCGCGCGAGGACCTGTCGTTCGATCGCCGTGATAATGCCCGCGGCATGCCAAAAGCCGTGGTCGTCGACGAGACCTTCAACTGGGGCCGCCGGGAAATTCGACCCAACATTGCCTGGGAAGACACCATCATCTACGAAGCCCACGTCAAAGGCCTGACGCAGAAGCGTGAGGACGTGGCGCCGAATTTGCGCGGCACCTATGGCGGCCTGTCGTCGCCGGCGATGATCTCGCATTTGAAGAAGCTCGGCGTCACCGCCATCGAGCTGTTGCCGATCCACGGCTTTCTCGACGACCGCGTGCTGGTCGAGAAGAAGCTCGCGAACTACTGGGGCTACAACACGCTTGCCTTTTTCGCGCCGGAGCCGCGCTATGCGCAGGACAACGCGCTCGACGCCTTCCGCACCACGGTGGCCCGTCTGCATGATGCCGGCATCGAGGTGATGCTCGACGTTGTCTATAACCACACCGCCGAGGGCAACCATCTCGGGCCGACGTTGTGCTTCCGCGGCATCGACAACGCCTCCTATTACTGGCTGAAGCCGGACAATCCGCGCTATTACGACGACTTCACCGGCTGCGGCTCCTCGGTCAATCTCACCCATCCGCGCGTCCTGCAGATGGTGATGGACTCGCTGCGCTACTGGGTCGAGGTCTGCCACGTCGACGGCTTCCGCTTCGATCTCGCCACCACGCTCTGCCGCGGCCCCAATGGCTTCGACCGCAACTCGTCCTTCCTCACCGCCGTGCGCCAGGATCCGGTGCTGGCGCAGGTCAAGCTCGTGGCCGAGCCCTGGGATCTCGGACTTGGCGGCTATCAGGTCGGCGCCTTTCCGTCGCAGTGGTCGGAATGGAACGAC
>DASREP010000044.1:0-42772 GCA_035652015.1 Bradyrhizobium sp.
CCCAGAGGCGCATTCCCAAAGCATCCGCGCGATGGTATGCCGACCTCATTGCAAAGCGGGCAAGCGCGGTTCCAAAGGCATGACGGACGGCCGGGCGGCGACAAACGAGCGGGTTGTTCTTGCCGATATCGGCGGCACCAATGCACGTTTTGCGCTGATGCACCGCGGTGAGATCGGCCCGGTCCAGCATTTGCGGGTCGCCGCGTTCCCCGGCAAGGACGGCGTGATGGATGCGCTGGCCGCATTCCTGTCCAGCCAGGGAGGCGCCGGACCGCCGACCAGCGCCGTGTTCGGCGTCGCGGGCCCGATCCAGAACAACCGCGTCGTTTTCACCAACAGCGACTGGGTGGTCGATGGCGCGGAGCTGGGCAAGCGCTTTGGCTTTCGCTATGTCAAGCTGCTCAACGACTTCGAGGCGCTGGGCTGGTCGCTGCCCGCTCTTAAGCCCGCCGATCTCTTCACCCTCGGCGAGCAGCAGCCGATGCCAGGCGCGCCCATGCTCGTGATCGGGCCCGGCACGGGATTCGGCGCGGCCGGTCTTTTCCTGCAAAGCGAACGGCCGGTGATTGTCGTCACCGAAGCCGGTCACGCCACCCTGCCGGCCACCTCGGATCGCGAAGCCGAGGTGATCGCTGAGCTGCGCCGGCGCTTTGGACATGTCTCCATCGAGCATGTGCTGTCGGGATCGGGCATCGAGCATCTCTATCAGGCGCTGGCCGCAGTGGACCGCCAGACCGTGCCGGCCCGCGACGCGGCCGCGATCACCACGGCTGCGCTCGACGGCAGCTGCGTCACCTCGCAGGCGACGCTCGACATGTTCTGCAGCCTGCTCGGCAGCGTCGCCGGCAATTTGACCCTGACTTTCTGCGCCTGGGGCGGGGTGTTCATCGCCGGCGGTATCGTGCCGCGCTTCGCGCACCGCCTCGCGACGACCGAATTCCGCGAGAAATTCGAAAGCAAGGGGCGCTACGACGTCTATCTTCGCAACGTCCGGACCAGCGTCATCACCACACCCGACACCAGCTTCATCGGGCTCAAGGCCTTTGTCGAGCAGACAGGCCCGCTCGCGAAGGCGTCCACGGCACAAGTGATATGACCGACATCGTGACCGTGACGCCCAATCCCGCGGTCGACCTGTCGACCTCGGTGGAGCGCATCGTCCCAGTCACCAAGCTTCGCGGCACCACCCAGCGGCGCGACCCCGGCGGTGGCGGCATCAACGTGGCGCGGGTGATCAGGCGCCTTGGCGGCGATGCAAGCGCGCTTTATCCGATTGGGGGTGTCACCGGCGACCTGTTGCGCAGGCTGCTCGACCAGGAAGGCGTAGCAAGCCGCACCTTTCCGATTGCGCAGGAAACGCGCGAGGATTTCTTCGTCAGCGAGATCGCGACCGGCCAACCCTACCGCTTCATCCTGCCAGGACCACGGCTGAGCGAGCACGAGTGGCAGGAATGCCTGCGACTATTGTCCGCGACCCAGCCGTTTCCGCGCTTTGTGGTGGCGAGCGGAAGCTTGCCCGAGGGCGTGCCGGAGGATTTCTATGCAAGAGTGGGCGCAATCGCGCGGCAGCGCGGCGCCAGGATGGTCCTCGACACGTCGGGACGGGCGCTGGCCGCCGCCGTCGCCGAAGGCGTTGACCTGATCAAGCCGAGCCTGCGCGAGATGCGCGAGCTCACGACGCGCGAACCCTCCGATGCAAAGGAGTGGGAGGACGCCGCACGCGCGCTGGTCGATCGCGGCAAGGTTTCGGTGATCGCACTGACCATGGGTCATCTCGGCGCCGTGCTTGTCACCAGGGACAAGGTGCTGCGTGCCGAACCGATTGCGGTCGAGCCGATCGGCGCGGTCGGCGCCGGCGACAGCTTCCTGGGCGCGCTGATCTGGCGACTTGCCGCGGGATACGACCTCGACGACGCTTTCCGGCAGGCCGTCGCGGCCGGTGCTGCGGCCCTGCTCAATCCGGGCACCGCACTGTGCCGGCCCACGGATGTCGAGCGGCTGGCCCGAGAGGTGGTGCTTACAGCGGCTTGACCGATTCGACCGGAGCTGTGGTCTGGGCTTGCGCACGCGGCGCCACGTGATTGAGACGATCGAGCGAGAGCAAAAGACCCCCGACCCTCTCGAGCGACGAGACCCAGTCCGCGATGCGGCTGTAATTGTCGACCAGCCAGTTGAACGAGCCCTGCACCAGGGTGAACGCGGCGGCCGCCTGGGTCAACTCGCCGAGCGCCATCGTGCCGGACAGGAATTTGGGCGCACAGAGCACGAGCCCGATGATCGGCGCCAGCAGCGTGTTGCTTTGCGTCACCAGCGTGATGCTCATCAATTGCCAGCACAGCCGGCGCCACTGCGCGATGACCTTTTGCAGCGCTTGCCAGATGCCCAGCTTGACCTCCTTCTCCTGACTTTTCGGAGCTACGCCTTCGCCGATATCGCGAAGTTCGTGAGCGGCCGCAATCAATTCCGCCTCGGCCTGGTTCTTGATCTGAACCATTCGCGTGAGCGGCGATCCCATCCACGTCATTGCGATGGTCACGATGCCGGAATAGATCGCCACCGAGAATACCAGATAGCCGGGGATCCAGACCGCATGCCCGCTCAAGGACAGCGTGAAATCGCCGCCGACGCTCCATAACACCCGAATGAAGATGATGGCGGTCAGCAGCGAGGAGATCAGCCCGAGCGCGAAATCGATCGGCGCGTCGGTCGCGATCCTGACATCCTCCGTGATCCGGTATTCGGGAATCTGCTGCTCGCTCTGCACCGCAGCCAGCCGGGCGTAGCGGTCATTGTCCATCCAGTATTCGATCACTTTCCCGGACAGCCATGCCCGCCAGTTGCGCTGCACGGTCATGCGCCCCCAGACCGAGGCAACCGCGAGCGCGACGCTGACGCAGCACAGCGGGATCAACAGCAGCGCCTGACCTCTCAGCCGCGCCGGATCCCTGCTCTCCAGCGCGTTGAAGAAATCGCGATTCCAGTAGTTGAAGCGGAATTGCACATAGAGCTGCATGACGACGACGCTCACCAGAAAAGTACACAGCAGCCAAACGCGCCAGGCCGACAGCCCGCGCCAATAGCCGGACGCGCTCTCCCAGAACCGGGACCATGCTTGATGGGGGTCGTCTTCGGACATCATCAAATCAGACAACTAAAAGCCTATAGCTAGCGGACCCTTGATCTTTCGCAAAGCCTCGGCGCCCGGTGCGCACAAAGTCCTCTGTCAAATCCGCCCGTAACAGTGACGCTGCAGCGCGGGAGAGAAGCAATGGACGCCCCTGCCTATATCAGCTGGTTCAAGGATATCCGCCTCGAGGACGTGCCCCTGGTCGGCGGCAAGACCGCCTCGCTCGGCGAACTGTATTCGGCCCTGTCCTCACAAGGCGTCAAGGTTCCGAACGGCTTTGCGCTGACGGCAAAGGCCTATCGCGACGCGCTGACGGAAGCAGGCGCGTGGGAGAAGCTGCGCGCCCTGCTCGACGGGCTCGACAAGCGGCGCATCTCCGATCTCGAAAAGCGCGCGGCCGAAGCACGCGCGATTGTCTATGCGGCAACCGACCGCAAACAATTGCGCGGCGATGTGGAGGCGGCCTACCGGCAGCTCGAACAGGAATACGGTCCCAATGTCGCGGTGGCCGTACGCAGCTCGGCCACCGCCGAGGATTTGCCGACCGCGAGCTTTGCCGGGCAGCACGAGAGCTTTCTCAACATCCGCGGGGCGAGCGAGCTCATGCAGGCCTGCCGGCGCTGCTTTGCCTCGCTGTTCACCACCCGCGCGATCTCGTACCGCATCGACAACGGCTTTGATCATTTCAAGGTGGCGTTGTCGGTTGCCGTGATGAAGATGGTCCGCTCCGACCTCGCCGCCAGCGGGGTGATCTTCACCCTCGATACCGAAAGCGGTCTTCGCGATGTGGTGTTCGTGACCGCGTCTTACGGACTTGGCGAAAACATCGTCCAGGGCGTCGTCGACCCCGACGAATTCTATGTCCACAAGCCCACCTTCAATGACGGATTCCGCGCGGTGCTGTCGCGGCGCCTTGGCGCCAAGGACAAACGGATGGTCTATGCGCACGGACACAAGACCACCCGGAACGTGGCGACCTCCGCGGCCGAGCGCAGCACATTCTCCATCAGCGACGACGATGTGCTCGAGCTCGCGCACAGCGCTATCGTCGTGGAAAATCATTATTCGAAAAAGGCAGGCCAGCCGACACCGATGGACGTGGAATGGGCGAAGGACGGCAAGGACGGTGCTCTCTACATCATCCAGGCGCGCCCGGAGACCGTTGCATCGCGCCGCAAGGTTGAGACGCTGGAAAGTTATCGGTTGACGTCGACCGGCAAGGCCATCGCGACCGGTCGCGCCGTCGGCGAGAAGATCGCCGCAGGCAAGGTGCGCCTGGTCAGGACCGAGCAGGAGCTCAACAGTTTCCGGCCCGGCGAGGTCCTGGTGGCGCCCGCGACAAGCCCGGACTGGGAGCCGGTGATGAAGCTCGCCGCCGCCATCATCACCGACCATGGCGGCAGAACCTGCCATGCCGCCATCATCGCCCGCGAGCTTGGCGTGCCAGCGGTCGTCGGCACCGGAGACTTCACGAGCAAGGTGAAAAGCGGCAAATCTGTCACGGTGTCCTGCGCCGAGGGCGACATCGGCCATGTCTATGAAGGTGCGCTGCCGTTCGCTATCGAGCGGATCGCAATCGACAAGCTGGCGCGGCCGCGTACCGAAATCATGGTCAATCTCGGCAATCCGGACATCGCCTTCAAGACGGCGATGGCGCCGAACGATGGCGTTGGCCTGGCACGGATGGAGTTCATCATCAGCCAGCACATCGGCATCCATCCCATGGCACTGGCTGAGCCAGACAAGGTCAAATCCGCGCGCGATCGCCGCGCCATCAAGGAACTCACACAAGCCTACAGGCAGCCCTCGGATTTCTTTGTCGAGCGGCTTGCCGAAGGCGTCGGCACCATCGCCGCCGCCTTCTACCCGCGGCCCGTGATCGTGCGGCTGTCCGACTTCAAGACCAATGAATATGCCAATCTGATCGCAGGCGCCGAGTTCGAGCCGAAGGAGGAAAACCCGATGCTGGGCTTCCGGGGCGCCGCACGCTACGCCCATCCGGCCTATGCTGCGGGTTTTGCGCTGGAATGCGCGGCGCTGCGCCGGGTGCGCCAAACCATGGGGCTCACCAACCTGAAGATCATGATCCCGTTCTGTCGCCGCCTCGAGGAGGCGCGCAAGGTGCTGGATGCAATGGCCGCACAAGGACTCAAGCGCGGCGATCGCGGCCTCGAGATCTTCATGATGTGCGAGATCCCCAACAACGTCATCCTGATCGACCAGTTCTCAAAACTGTTCGACGGCTTTTCGATCGGCTCCAACGACCTGACCCAGCTCACCCTCGGCGTCGACCGCGATTCCGACATCGTCGCGTTCGACTTCGACGAGCGCGATCCCGGGATGCTGCAGATGCTGTCGATGGCGGTGACCGGGGCGAGGCGCAATCACCGCCATGTCGGCATTTGCGGCGAGGCGCCGGCGAACTACCCGGAGATTGCGCGGTTTCTGACTGGGCTCGGCATCGATTCCATCAGCGTCAATCCGTCGAGCGTGCTCAAAACGATGCAGATCGTCCATCAGGCGGAGCAGGAAGCGACGACCGCCAAGGTGGCGAGCTGAACGCCTGGTTCCAGTCGTTGTCGACTTGAAGCGCGTGCTGTAATCGCTCGTCCTCCAACCGCTGTTGCTCTGACCGGTCTTGCCCTAACCGCTGTTGGCTTTGTGCGCGTGCAGCTCTTTGAGCGATTCCCGGACGTCGTCATCTTCCAGGGCATCCTGGATGCGGCGTTCCTCGCTGGTCATGCTCTTGTTCTGTCGCATGCGCTTGGAGATCGGCGCAGCTTGCGGGGCAATTGCCTTCTCCTGCACCTTGTCCTGCTCGTCAGCCATGTTCTGGTCCTTCGTGTCGGCAGAATTGGAAGTGTGTTGCACGAGACCATGCTGCGCCGCCGGCGGAACGCGTTGAGCGAGATCAATGCCGAGCGAGCCGCGCGCCAGGCCGCCGCGCGCAGCGGCGTCACCAAAACTTGAAGGACCCGCTTGGACAGCGACGTGGCGAGAATTTGCGTTAGGTCAACTGCTTGAAGATGCGGCATTGCAATATCGCGCCCGAAATCCGGAATCGAAGGCGCGACCGATGCAAGATCAAAAAGAACCGCTGTTAGAAGGCACTGAGGCGCTGCCGCCATCCGGTTCGCCCCCGCTCGCTCCTGACAGCGCGAACCTGCCGGTCCCGGTGCATAGCAACGGCGCGAAGCGGCGCTGGCGGCGGACCGTTGCGACCGTGGTCATCGTTCTGCTCGCCGGCGGCGGTGCCGGCTACTATGCCTGGAAGGCCGCGCATCCACTGTTGCCGCTCGGCATCAGCGTCGGCAATGGACGCATCGAAGCCGACGAGATCGACATCTCCACCAAATTCGCCGGCCGCGTCGCCGAGCTCCTGGTCGATATCGGCGACATGGTTGCACCAGGGCAGATCGTGGCCCGGATGGACACTCGCGACATCGAGCAGTCGCTGTCGAAATCGGAAGCGCAGGCCCGCCAGGCGCAGCGCGCGATCGACGAGGCACAGGCCAATCTGATCCAGCAGCAGACCCAGAGGACCCTCGCCCAGCAGGAGATGGAGCGCACCGCGCAGCTCCTGAAGAACGGCTGGACCACCCAGGAAATTGCCGACCAGCGCAAGCAGGCGCTCGACGGCGCGGTCGCGGCCTACAACGCCGCGCGGGCCCGGGTCGAGGTCGCCCAGCACGCGCTGGAGGCGGCGCAGCACGATGCCGGCTTCTACCAGGTGCAGATCGACGACAACACCCTGGTCGCGCCCAAGGCCGGCCGCATCCAGTACCGGCTCGCCAATATCGGCGAAGTGCTCGCGGCCGGCGGCAAGGTCTTCACCATGCTGGACTTCTCCTATGTCTACATGGATGTCTATCTGCCGACCGGGGAAGCCGGCAAAGTCAAGGTCGGCGCCGACGCACGCATCGTTCTCGACGCCTATCCCGATCATCCGATTCCCGCGAAAGTGTCCTTTGTCGCGAGCCAGGCGCAGTTCACGCCGAAGACGGTCGAGACCAAGACCGAGCGCGACAAGCTGATGTTCCGCATTCGCGTGCGCATCGAGCAGGACCGCCTCGCCAAGCATGCCGATGCCATCAGAAGTGGACTGCCCGGCGTTGCCTATGTGCGCTGGAATCCGTCCGTGGAGTGGCCGAGCAACCTGGAAGGCACACCATGAGCCGCGATGATGCGATCGCGGTCGTCAGGGAACTCACACATCGTTACGGCTCCGTCACCGCGCTGGATTGCATCTCGACCGAGCTGCCGGCGGGCCGGCTGATCGGCCTCATCGGTCCCGACGGCGTCGGCAAATCCTCGCTGCTGTCGATCCTCGCCGGCGCCCGCGCCATCCAGGACGGCGCCGTCATGGTGCTAGGCACCGATTTCGCCAATGCCACCGCACGCAGCCGCGTCTGTCCGCGCATCGCCTATATGCCGCAGGGGCTCGGCAAGAATCTCTATCCTGACCTCAGCGTGCGCGAGAATATCGAGTTCTTCGCCCGCCTGTTCGGCCAGGCACGCGCCGAGCGCGACTGGCGGATCAAGGAGCTCGTGGAGAGCACGGGCCTTGCGCCCTTCGCCGACCGTCCCGCCAAAAAGCTCTCCGGCGGCATGAAGCAGAAGCTTGGGCTGTGCTGCTCGCTCATCCACGATCCTGATCTCCTGATTCTGGACGAGCCCACGACCGGCGTCGATCCGCTGTCGCGCCGGCAGTTCTGGGACCTGATCGATCGGCTGCGCGCGCGCCGCGACGGCATGAGCGTGCTGGTGGCAACGGCCTATATGGAGGAAGCCCAGCGCTTCGACTGGCTGCTCGCCATGAACGACGGCAAGATCCTGGCGACAGGCTCGCCCGCCGCTCTGAAGCAAAAGACCGCAACCAGTTCGATCGAGGATGCGTTCATTGCGCTGCTGCCGCGGCGTTCGCGCAACCCACCGGTCAAGCCGGGCGGCCCACCGCTCGACGGCCACGCGCCGGCCGTGATCGTCGCCAGGGACCTGACCTGCCGGTTCGGCGATTTCACCGCCGTCAACCGCGTCAGCTTCACCATTCGCCAGGGCGAGATCTTCGGCTTCGTCGGCTCGAACGGCTGCGGCAAGACCACGACGATGAAAATGCTCACGGGGCTGTTGCCCCCGACCGAGGGCGAGGCGCTGATCTTCGGTGAAGTCCTGCGCGCCGGCGATCTCGAGGCGCGCCGCCGCGTCGGCTACATGTCGCAATCCTTCTCGCTGTATGGCGAGCTCACGGTTCGCCAAAATCTGTCGCTGCACGCCCGCCTGTTCCAGCTGCCGTCGGATTTTGCCGCCAAGCGCATCGATGAGCTGGTCGAGAAATGCGACCTCGCCGACTATCTCGACCATCTCGCCTCTGCATTGCCGCTCGGCATCCGCCAGCGGCTGTCGCTTGCGGTCGCCGTCGTGCACAAGCCGGATCTGCTGATCCTGGACGAGCCGACCTCGGGGGTCGATCCGCTGGCCCGTGATCAGTTCTGGGAGCTCCTGATCGACCTCTCGCGCAACCAGGGCATGACCATCTTCGTCTCCACCCACTTCATGAACGAGGCCGCGCGCTGCGACCGGCTGTCGCTGATGCATGAGGGGCGCGTGCTCGCGACCGACACGCCCACCGGCCTGATCAAGGCCAAGGACGCGGCGAGCCTCGAAGACGCCTTCATCAGCTTCCTCGAACAGGAAAGGCCGGCCGGCCTTGCGACGGTGACGATCGATCAGGTGGCGCAGCCTGCCACGGCGCAAAACGAGCCGGCCGCCCGCCAGTCCAGCCGGGCGCTGTTCAGCCCGCAGCGGCTGTTCGCCTACACGATCCGCGAGGGACTGGAGCTGCTGCGCGATCCGATCCGGCTGATGTTTGCGCTGTTCGGCACCACGCTTCTGATGATCGTGTTCGGCTTCGGCATCTCGACCGACGTCAACAATTTGAGCTTCGCCGTGCTCGATCGCGACCAGACGCCGGAAAGCCGCGCCTATCTCGAGGAGCTCAGAGGCTCGCGCTATTTCCTGGAGAAGCCGCCACTTGCCGATTATGCCGAGCTCGAACGCCGCATGAAGAACGGCGACATCTCGGCCTCGATCGAGATCCCGCCCAATTTCGGCGTCGACATCAAGCGCGGCCGCCCGGCCTTCGTCTCCGCCTGGATCGACGGCGCCATGCCCTACCGGGCCTCGACCATCCGCGGCTATCTGCAGGCCATGCATCAGCTCTATCTCGCCGACCCCGTCGTCAAGACGACGCAACTGCAGGCAGCAGCGCCCGCCGACATCGAGATCAGGTTCAAATACAACCAGGATTTCGACAGCATCTACGCCATGGTGCCCTCGACCATCGCGATGATGCTGGCGCTGTTTCCCGCCATCCTGATGGCGCTGGCTGTGGTCCGGGAGAAGGAGCTCGGCTCGATCACCAATCTCTACGTCACGCCGGTGACCCGGCTGGAATTCCTGCTCGGCAAGCAGCTGCCCTATGTCGCGGTCGCACTGATCAATTTCGCCGTGATGTTCATGATGGCGATCTTCGTGTTCGACGTGCCGCTGAAGGGCAGCTTCCTCGCCCTGCTCGCGGGCACCCTGATCTATGTCTTCACCACCACCGGCTATGGCATGCTGATCTCGACCTTCTGCTCGACCCAGATCGCGGCCCTGTTCGGCACGGCGATCCTCACCATTCTGCCGGCCCAGCAATTCTCCGGCATGATGGTGCCGGTCTCCTCGCTGTCAGGCACGGCGCAGATCATCGGCCTGCTGTTTCCCATGACCTATTTCCGCCCCGTGAGCGTCGGCACCTTCACCAAGGGGCTCGGCTTTGCCGACCTCGGCTCCTCGATCCTGCTGCTCAGCCTGTTCATCCCCGCGCTGACTGCGATCAGCCTGTTTCTGCTTCCAAAGCAGGAGAAGTGAGGCGGTCATGCGTTCGCTCTCCAACATCTTCTGGCTCGGCACCAAGGAGCTCCGCGGCTTCTTCAGCGATTATGTGCTGCTCGGCCTCGTGATCTATTCGTTTTCGCTTGCGGTCATCAGCCAGGCGCAGAGCAATTCGCAGGAGCTGTTCCACGCCTCGATCGGCATCGTCGACGAGGATCATTCGGAGCTGTCGCGCCGCATCGCGCATGCGTTTCTCATGCCATTCTTCAAGCCGCCGGAGGCGGTTGCGCAAGGCGACGTCGAGCATCTGATGAATGCCGGCAAATACACCTTCATCCTCGACATTCCCCCGAACTTCCAGCGCGACCTGCTCGCGGGGCGCCAGCCGGGCCTGCAGGTCAATGTGGACGCGACCGCCATGGTCCAGGCCGGCCTCGGCTCCTCCTACGCCCAGGAAATCATCAACAGCGAGGTTTCCGAATTCCTGTCGCATTCGGAAAATGTGCCGGTCGCGCCGGTCAATCTCGCGGTCCGGATTGCATTCAATCCAAATGTGATGACCTCCTGGTTCACCAGCGTGATGGGCATCATCTCGAGCGTCACCATGCTCGCGATCATTCTCGCCGGTGCGGCGCTGGTGCGCGAGCGCGAGCATGGCACGATGGATCATCTCCTGGTGATGCCGCTCAGCCCGTTCGAGATCGCGATGTCGAAAATCTGGGCCAATGCGCTGGTCATCACGGTCGCCGTCGGGCTTTCGCTCTATCTCGTCGTCCGCTGGCTGTTGCAGATCCCGATCGCCGGTTCGATTCCGCTGTTCATGTTCGGGGCCGTGCTTTATTTGTTTTTCGCGACCGCGCTCGGGCTGTTCCTGGGCACGGTCGCGCGCTCCATGCCGCAGCTCGGCCTGCTCTACATGCTGGTCGCGGTACCCATGAACATCCTGTCCGGCAATGCGACGCCGCTGGAGAGCATGCCGGCTTGGCTCGCTACCCTCATGCAGGCCTCGCCCTCGACCCATTTCGTGTCGTTTGCACAGGCGATCCTCTACCGCGGCGCCGGTCTCGACGTGGTCTGGCCGCAATTCGTCGCCGTCGCCGCGATCGCCGCGCTGTTTCTGGTTTTGTCACTGTTGCGCTTCCGCTCAGCCCTAAGCTCGGCAGGGAGCTGACTTTCATGACGGTTGATCGTCATCAACCGCATGGCACGACTTTTTGTTTGAAACAGACTGGAGGCTGGAGACATGCGTACGACCATTTTCATCGCGGCACTGGCTGCCGCAATCTCGTCCATTGCGTCTGCGGCCTCTGCCGCAGACCCGTTCCCCAAGTTCGACATCGCCAAGAACTGCAAGGCGGAGGTCGCCGAGAACTCGGGCATTGGGGAAACGCTGGAGTCCTGCACCCGCGACGAGCAGCAGGCCATGCAGGAATTGATGCCGCAATGGGACCACTACAGACGTGAAGACAAGACCGTCTGCATCCGCGAGACTTCGCTCGACGGCTCGCCGAGCTATGTCGAGCTGCAAACCTGCCTCGAGATCGCCGACGACAAGCCCCGGACGAAGGACAAGCAATAGTCTCTGCTTGATCGGCATCAACTCCCTCGGCGAGTGCCGGCGCTATGCTTTAGCGCCAAGGCAACAACCGAAGGAGGATAGCCATGGCAGAAGCTGCAACCAAGCTAACCGTCAAGAGTGAGACGCCGTCCGCGACGGCACCGTCCAGGGTTGCCGAGTGGCGGCCGTTCGACAGCCTGCGCGGCCAGATGGACCGGCTGTTCCGGGACTTCGAGCGTGGGTTCATGCAGGCGCCGTTCTACCGCGACATCGACAACTTCCTGCATCGCGATCTCGGCTTCGCCGTTACGCCCGCCATCGACATTGTCGAAAAGGACAACGCTTACGAAATCACGGCCGAGCTGCCCGGGCTTGATTCCAACAACATCGATCTTCAGCTCTCCGACGGCGTGCTGACGATCAAGGGCGAGAAGAGCGAAGACAAGGAAGAGACCACCAAGGACCGCTACGTGTCGGAACGCCGCTACGGCTCCTTCCGACGTGCGCTGCAACTTCCCGATAGCGTCGACGCCGACAAGATCGACGCGAGCTACAAGAGCGGCGTGCTCACCATCACGCTGCCGAAATCGGCAGAAGCCAAGGACAAGCAGAAGACCATCCCGATCAAGGCAGCCTAGCCTCCGCCGGGATTGATGAGCACCGCGGCCTCGCCGGTGTTGCCGGCGGGGCCGTTTCTTTCAAGGCAGTCCAGTCAACGGGCCGCCGATATCCGCTGAGTGGACGCCGTCGCCAGCCGTCACCCACGCGCGGCGGCGCAGGAACAAAAGCTTTCGAGGCAGGTCAACTGACGGATGGTCGAACCGGCCTTCGCAAATGATGCGCCTGCTCGCTTGATGCAGGTCAACACCGCTTTCTCTTGGCTCGAAGAATATCCAGAAGCCTCCCGCGGAGAAACGAACATGATCAAGGACATTCTGGTGCTGGTGCCGACGGAGCGCCCGGGGCGCCCGGTCATCGACGCATCGGTCTCGCTTGCTGCAACATTCGGCGCTCATCTGGATGCCGTGGCAGCCGGCTACATCTCGTCAAGCACGGCCTATGTGATGGACGGCGCGGCCGGCGCGGCGGTCGCGAGCGTTTTCGAGATGGAGCAGGAACGCGCCACCCAGCGCGCCGCCGCGGCGCTGGAGATTTTCGAGACCGAGGCGCGCAATGCGGGCATCAAGTATCAATGCCATCCGATGGAGTCCGTGCCGGCGGATGCTGCAGACGCGATTGGCGCGGCCAGCCGCCTCGCGGATCTCTCGGTGGTGCTGCAGCCAATGTCGGAATTCGAGACCTTCGACAATACGCTGCCGACGGAAATCCTGTTCCGCTGCGGCGGGCCGGTGCTGTTCGTGCCGCACATCTTCCGTGGCGCCTTCAGGGCCAAGCGCATCGGCATCTGCTGGGATGGCAGCCGGCTAGCCGCTCGCGCGCTGCGCGATGCACGGCCGTTCCTGGAGCAAGCCGACGCGCTGGTGGCGATCTCGATCAATGGCGCCGACACGTTGCCGCCCTCGGCCTCGACCGACAGGCTCGCAAGACATCTCGCGCGGATCGGCCTGCCGATCAAGTCGGTCGACTTGACGGCGAGCCGCAGCGAAATCCAGCCGACCATCCTGTCACTGGCGGCGGATGAGAGCCTCGACATGCTGGTGATGGGTGGCTACGGCCATTCCCGCCTGCAGGAAGGCCTGCTCGGCGGCGTCACCCGCGCCATGCTGCAGGCCATGACCGTCCCGACCCTGATGACGCATTGAGGCGACCTCGTCTACCCCCGCCCCTGCAGGGGGCGGGTCGGTTCGCATGGAGCGAAAGCGGAATGCGAAACGGGGTGGGGTGACAGTCTCTCCACACGGGCACTGTCGACGCGGATGGACTGTCACCCGACCCCGCTCGCGCATTGCATGCGCAATCGACCCGCCCCCTCCAGGGACGGGTCAGGCCCTACTTCTTCTGTTCGGCCTTCAGCGCCTCGAAATAGGCGACGATCTCGTCGATCTGATTGTCGTTAAGCCTTGGGTTCGGCATCGCCTGGGCCGGTCCGACCCGGCGGTGCTCGGAGGCCAGGAGCTGGCGCAAGCTTGCTTCGTTGAACGAGGGCCGCCGCGCCAGGTCGACGAAGGGCGGTGCCGAAAAGCTCAGCCCAAGCGGCGCGTTCGGCTTGTCCGGCACGACATGGCAGACGCCGCAGAGGGTAAAGGCGAGCTTGCGGCCCTCGGCGGCCTGATCGGCGAAGTCCTGGTCGGTGAAGGGAGAGACCGCAGGCACCTGCACGCTGATGAAGCCGCGGCCGGCGGCGCGGTGGCAGGCATTGCAGCTGTTGGTCAGCTCCGAATAGGCCTTGTTGAACGCCGGGAGGTCCTTGCTCTCGACGGCACTACGCAAGGAAGTGACCTGCGCGGCGGTGTCGCCCGCACCGGCCGGCGTGCGCCTGGCAGCCTCATCAAGACCGGACGCCAGTTGATCGAGCTCGTAAGCCGCAAGCTTCCAATTGCCGAGCTTGCCGGCAAACCACAGCTTGATATGACGAAACTGGGTCGCGGTCATCTGCACCGACAAATCAGGCACGTCGCCCCCGCCCGCCGCTGGCTGCTGCGCCCAGGCCGGCCGCAGCATGAACAGGAGCAAAAGGATCGCGATGAAAAAGGCGCGCATCGTGTTCGTCCCCGCGTCAGACAAGCTCAGGCAAGCAGACAAGCACTATCACGACATTGACGTTGATCAACGTGCCCTGGCCGTGCCGACCTAGGCTGCGCAAGACAATTCAGGAGATTTGGCTTCGATGCTTGCGCACCAGATCATGTCGCGGCACGTGGTCACCGTGGGCGTCGATGCGTCCGTGGCTGATGCGATTGCCATCATGCTTGGACACCATGTCAGCGGGCTGCCGGTGGTCGATGCGGCCGGCCGGCTGGTCGGGATCGTCTCGGAGGGCGACTTCGTCCGCAGGGCAGAAATCGACACCGAACGCAAGCGGGGACGCTGGCTGACGTTTCTCGCCGGCGCCGACCGCGTCGCGCTCGACTTCGCGCGGTCGCACGGCCGCAAGGTCGGCGAGATCATGACAAAAAGCCCCCTCACCATCGCAGAGGACACGCCGCTTGCCGATATCGTCGAGATCATGGAGGCGCATCATCTGAAGCGGCTTCCGGTGCTGCGCGGCGATCGCCTGGTCGGGATGGTCACGCGCACGGATTTCCTGCCTGTCGTCGCGCAACTCGTGCGCCGCACCGTCGCCAAAGACGGCGCACCCAACGACGATCGCATCCGGGAACTTGTCATCGCAGCCATGGCGGATGCACCCTGGCGTCCCTGCGCGATGAATGTCGCCGTGAGCGGCGGGATTGTCAGCCTCAGGGGCAGCGTCAAAAGCGAAAAGGCGCGGCAGGCCGCCATCATCGCGGCGGAGAACGTGCCCGGCGTGACCAAGGTCGAAGACGGTCTCATCCTCTATCCCCCGCCGGAGGACGAATATGGCGGCGGCGATTTCGCCTCGCTGCCGGAAGAGACTTCCACGGTCGACGACCAGCCGCTGTGAGGTCGCAGGCGCTTGGCCAGAAGTTTCAAGGCTGCGGCCGTGTCCGGCCGGGCGACGAGAACGGGGCAATAGCGCGCATCACGCGCCTTGCAGAAAAAAAATGGCGATCCCGGCATGACTCGAACATGCGACCTACGGTTTAGGAAACCGCCGCTCTATCCAGCTGAGCTACGGGACCGCGTGCGCCTCAAGCGCTCGGTACGCTCCATAGCAGAGCGAGGGGCCGACCGGAAGCCTTTCGGAGGCCAAGCGTTTGTCCCGTGCCGCAATCGGAGATGCCGTCACAGCGACGCGAATCGGACCTCGCCGTCCCTCAGACGCGGCTGGATCAGCGCAACGCCGGGCAGGCGACCGTGCTCAACCCCTTCCGGCGACAAGCGACGAAAGCTATGGTGCCGCAGTCGGCAGCCTTTTTGGACAAGAGAATCCTCGAGGCGCTTGTTAACTTTTCCGAATCCAAGGTCTCGCGCGTGAAACGCTCGCTCTGCGCCATCGCCGTCGCGCTCACGGCAGCAATCACGCCGGCTGCGGCCGACGAGGCACCTGGGACGATCAAGGGATCGACACTGAGCCCGACGCCAGCGAATCTCGCGCTCACCTGGGACAGGGCGCATCTGGTGCTGCCGGCTGGCCTCGCCGCCGGCAAGCGCTGGCAGGGCGCGCCGGCCATGGCTCCCGAGATCGCTGGCAAGGCTCCCCTCGTCATTCTGCTGCACGGCTCGAGCGGAATCGCACCGGCGGTCACGGAGTTCCAGAACTGGCTGGCCGACGCGCTGGGCGTTGCCTCGGTGGCACCGGACAGTCTGGCAATTCCGGATCGGCTGACATACACATCCCCCGTCGGCAAGGACATCTATGAACGCGTCCACGCCCTGCGCCTCGCCGAGCTCGAGCATGCGCTGCAGGCCTCGCGCGCCTGGGTCTGGGTCGACCGGAGCCGGATCATACTCGCGGGCACCAGCGAGGGCGCGGTCGCGGCGAGCCGATACGCCGGGACCGAAAGCGCTGCCCGCCTGATCTACTCCTGGTCATGTGAGCGCAATTACTTCGTCGACGAGCCCCGACCGGGCTTCCGCGCCGACGAGCCGGTTCTCAACGCCATATCAGCGCGGGACCCTTATTTTTCGACCCGAAACGCGTGGAACGGTGACTATGCCGTCACCGGGACCTGCGCCGCCGCACTCGAGGGCAAAGCCAACAGCACGGTCTATGTCGTGGATGCCGATGTGCACACGATCCTCAATCGAGAGGAGGTTCGCCAGGTCACGGCCGCCTTCCTCAAGCGTGTGTTGGGGCTCTGATCGCGCCGTCTGATGGCGGGCCGTTCGGCAACGGTCGAAGTGCTGGACAGGCAGGCTAGCGCGCCGAGCGTCGAACAAGGCTGAGAGCGTTAGCAAGTTTTGAACGGGAAGGACGCGGCGGAAGTATCAGCTGGTTACGATCTCTCTTCACCCGTCCCTGGCGGGGGCGGGTGAAGAAGCAATGCTTTCAAGTGCAACCAAATTGAAATCGCTTACGGCGATGCAGCGTGAGAGCACAACGGGCAGACCGACCCCGGGGACGGCCTATTTCTGGTGGACCACGTGGCGCAGGACCAGGTCGGAAAGCTGCGTCACCAGCGCCCGGAGACGGGCGTTTTCCTCCAGCAATGCGATCACGTCAGTATCCAGGTCGGACTCCGGATGATCAGCGTCGCACTGAATCCGGGATGGCTTCATTCGATCGACAGTCGACGGTGAAAAGACGTTCCCCATGAACAGACTCCTCTGGCAAACTGAACTCCGCCGAGTCAGGTACGGTTACGTAATGCTTGCGAGAGTCGGCTGAGTCGGCGTCGAAATTGGGACCGTTCGAAGGTTAATTCTAGCGCGGCTGCTCGAAGCTTGGGCAAGATCAACTGATCTGACTCGAATGTCATCGTCGCGGGCGTCGCGCGATTAACAAGTGTTAGTGCGCAGTTCACCTGTCGCTCGACACGCGGTGGACGTGCAGCCGCTCAGTCTTTCGAGAAAGGGATGTATTGCTGATATTCTTTTGGCACCGAGCTGCGATAGCGCGATGGGACGGTGCCGCTTTCGATCGACTTCTCGATCTCATGCCGCCGCGTGGTGCCGGCTGTCTTTTTCTTCCTGGACTTTTGCGTGCTGTCCTTGATCGAGCTGTCCTTGATCGCGCCGTCCTTGGTCGAGCTGTCGGCGGCGGCCGGCGCATTGGCCGAGGGCGGGCTGGCCGGAGGCGAAGTGGCCGACTGCGCCGCCGGCGCGGCTGCAGTGGCAGGCGACGGCGCGGCGGAGGCCGGAGCCGCGGCGCTTGGTGGCGTGGTCGCGGGCGCCGCGGCGCCGGCCGGATCAGGAGCGTTTTGTGCCAGCGCGAAACCGTGGGACGTACAAACAAGGATCGCCGCCGTAGCCAGTGAAACAAGGGTCCGCATCGAAAGCTCCCAATTCTTCATTGCTCAAAATCGAGAAGGAATCGCTCACCTCAAATATGATGGATACGACCGCCGCGCGGCTGCCTGGCCAGCAGCGGATATTCGAATCATGATACCCTAAAATTCTCCAGCCGATGCACATTGCCGGTCGGGAACAGCGACGATCAGTTCGGGCGCGCGGCGTCGGACGGCGGGGCTGCTGGCGGCAGCAACAGCGCCGGCTGGCGCATCTCCGCCAGCCGCGCCCGGCAGTATTCACGGTAGATGATGTTGAGCAACGTGGACATAGCGGATTCCCTTTCGCATCAGGATCCATCACGTCACAGATAAATAATCACGCGCCGCGAAAGGACCATGACGAAAAGCCAAAAACACTGTTTCGCCAGGCCTAACAATCAGCCAACAAATCGCGATCGATCGCAGCGCTGTGATCAGCGCATCGCGGTGCAGCCCGGCAAATCGAACAGGGCGGCCAGCCCGCAAGGCGAGGTCAGCATCTTGTCGCCGTCATGGCCGACATCAGGGACATCCCAGAGCCGGTGGTTCGGCGTGCCGGCGTCACGCTCGGCCATCGCAGCCGCATAGGCATGGCCACGCGCATAACGGTAGGGCCCCTGGGCCTCCGCCATGCAGCTCTTGTCCAGCGCCGGATGGTTGGGATTGGTGTCGCGGGTGCCGAGCAGATAGATCACCTGACGCGCGACATAGCGCTGCTCGAGCACGGCCGCACTTGCGGAGGCGAGATAAGGCGGCCGCGCCTCCATTCCGTATTTCCAATTGTTGTAACCCGGACATGATGCGGCGATCTGCGGCTCCGGCCGCTCCGCGCTGAAATAGGCGTAGGAGGAGGGGTTGGCGACCACATAGCGGATCGCGACGTCATCCGCCTGCAGCGCCGCCTCGCCCTTGGTCGCAATGGCATAGCGCTGCACCACCTGCCCGCCGCCGGAATGGCCGGCGACCACGACCTGCCTGAGGTCGGGAAACAGATGCCGGTCGGCGAGGCGCGCCAGGATCGCATCCAGCGCATCGAAGGAGCTCGCAGGCTGCGGCCCCTCGGCGGCATCGCCGCCCTCCCAGCCCTCCAACGACCAGTGCAGCGTGTCGGCGGGCAGATGATAGGCTTCGACATCGAGGCCGGCGAGAAACTGCGGCACGATCATGATGGTCGATTTGCCCGCCTCACCCGCGGCCGCCTGCGCGGTCAGCGCCGAGCGGTAGTAGACATCGGCATTGCGCAGCCGGCCGTGCAGCACCAGGATCGCCCGCGTGATGCCGGGCAGCGGCCTGGACCAATCGGCGGAGACATAGAGCGGCAGCGTACCCTGGTTGCCGACGGCGATGCGCGCATCCGCTATGGCCTTCACGGGCTTGCGATTGGCGGCGTGCTCGTCCTCCGCATGCGACGGGGTGATCATCAACACAGCAGCCAGCGCGGCAAGGCCCCTCAGCAACTTCATGCTCACCACTCTTCATGTCACGCCCGGCCCTCGCGCCCGGCGCCCGACCCGAACGGCTGCGGCAGCGCGACCAGGCCGGTTCCTCGCTCCAAGATGAACGATTTTTTAGCGGAGGGCCCTGCGATAGTCCATTAAACCCGGCCGCGCCCGCCCGGCCGGCTTGACCGGGCGGCGGCGCAATGTCATCGCAGACGGGACGCGAGCTGCTCATTTCTCATCCGGGCCGCGCGAGACCTGCGCCCGCTCTTCCAATTCTTAGGGACTATCGATGATCAAGAGGTCGTTCGTTTTCGGCATGCTTTTGAGCGCCGTCCTGGGCGTCGGCGGTGCCTTCGCGCAGGACAGCCGCAACCTGCTGGAGTCCAAGGAATCGCTCTACAATAACATTTATGTGTACTCGGAGCCGCCCTACGTCAGCATGACCTTCGGTCACAACCGGCGCATCTACACCGAGAGCATGTACAACACCCATGACGACCGCGATCTTCCGGTCGAGTACACGCGCTACATGACCGCGAGCCTGATGTATGCCAAGGACGTGCACTCGATCCTGGAGATCGGCTTCGGCGGCGGCCGCACCTCATGGTACCTGCACCGTTTCCTGCCCAATGTCTCCGTCACCTCCGTCGAGCTCGATCCGGCGGTGCTGGAGCTCGCCAAGAAATATTTCGGTATCCACGACGAGCCGAACTTCCAGGTCGTCAATCGCGACGGACGGCTGTTCCTGTCGGAATCCAAAGACAAGTACGACATCATCCTGATCGACGCCTATCGCGGCCCGTTCGTGCCGTTCCATCTGTTGACCAAGGAGTTCTACCAGATCGTCAAGGATCATCTCGCCGCTGGCGGCGTTGTCGCCCAGAATATCGAGCCCTCGACCATGCTGTTCGATTCCGCGGTGAAAACCATCAATGCGGTGTTCCCGCAGCTCGAGTTCTACAAGGCCGACGGCAACATCGTCACCGTCGCCTATGACGGCGCCGAGCGGAAGGTGGAGGATCTCGCAGCCGTCGCGCACGATCGCGACAAGGCCTATGGCCTGCGTTACAGCCTGACCGACATGCTGAACCAGCGCCGGCGCATCGACATCGCGGGCGGCCAGGTGATCGATGCCAGCGCCAAGGTGCTGACCGACGATTTCGCGCCGGTCGAGACGCTCAAGAGCATCGAGAAGCACAACAGGAAAATGCCGTGACGGCGCCCTCTCGCGTCCTGTCCCTGTCGATCTATGTCTGCGCCTTCCTGGTCGGCGCCGTGCTGATGGGATTCGAGATGCTGGGCAGCCGCTACCTCTTTCCCTATTTCGGCGGCGGCATCGGCACCTGGGCGAGCCTGATCTCGACGGTGCTGTGCGCACTCGCGATCGGCTATTTCGCAGGCAGCGCGATCGTGGCCCGGCATCCGTCGCAGCGCGTGATCGCGGTCGCGATCCTGATCGCGGCGGCCTATATGGCGCTGGTGCCCGCCACCGCCGATCCGATCATGGAAGCCATCCTCAACTCGCTCGGGGACGGCGCATACGCGACGCTGACCGCCTCCACGGCGCTGCTGCTGGTGCCGCTGACGCTGCTCGGCACCTTCTCGCCGATTGCGGTCGGCCTGTTGACGCGCTCGGCCGACGAGGCGGGACGCGTCGCCGGCCTCGTCTATGGTGTCTCCACCATCGGCAACGTCGTGGGCACGCTGCTCACCACCTTCGCGCTGATCCCGACCATCGGCTCGCGCGCCATCACCTATTACTTTGCCCTGGCGCTTGCGCTCTGTGCCGGCGTGCTGTTCCTCAACCCCGTCAAGCGGGCTCCGTGACGGTCCCGGTTTCCACGATGCGACAAAGACTTCTTGCCACGATCGCCGCCACGCTCACGCTCGCACTGCATCCGCTGGCCGCGCGCGCGGCCGACGTGCAGCTCGAGGTGTGGGACGGCCAGCGCGCGATGAGCGACATCGCCGATCTCCTGCGTTTCACCCCGCGCGCGATCGATACGCCGGGACATGACGCGGCCATCGACTACATCAAGGCGGCGATGGGCAAGACCAGCGCGGATGTCGTCACCACCCAGCGCTGGACCTTCACGGACACCGCCGGCAAGCCGCATGCGATGACCAACATCATCGCCCGCTTCCAGCCGGCAAATCCGCATCGCATCATCGTCGCCACCCATTACGACAGCATCGTGCGCGCCTATCGCGACACGACGAATCCCGACGGGCCGATGCCCGGCGCCAACAATTCAGCCTCCGGTGTCGCCGTGCTGCTGGAGACCGCGCGCGTGCTGACGCTGCTGCCCAAGCCCGCGGTCGGCATCGACATGATCTTCTTCGACGGCGAGGAAGGACCGAAGGCGCTGGGCGCCGGCGATCCCAACTGGATGGCCATCGGCTCGCCCTACTTCGTCGCGCATCTGCACGACTACTATCCGGCGCAAAAGCCCGAGAAGGCCGTGGTGTTCGACATGGTCTGCGACAAGGACCTCCATCTGCAGCCCGAACCGTCCTCGCTTGCCGACGCGCCGGGCGAGGTGAAGAAGTTCTGGACCGCCGGCATGGCGATTGCGCCGAAGGCGTTCTCGACCAGGTCGACCAGCTATCCGATCAGCGACGACCACACCGCGCTCAACGGCGCCGGGATTCCGAGTTTTTTGGTGATCGATTTCGAATACGAGCCGTATTTCAACACCACGCAAGACACGATCGACAAATGCTCGGCGGACAGCCTGCAGGCGGTAGGACGGACGCTGCTGCAATATTTGTATTTGCGGTGACCACGTCTTCACCCGCCCCTGGAGGGGGCGGGTCGGCTCGCATGAAGCGAAGCGAAATGCGAACCGGGGTGGGGTGACAATCTCTCCACACAGTCACCGTCGACGCGGATAGACTGTCACCCCACCCCGCTCGCGCATTGCATGCGCGATCGACCCGCCCCCTCCAGGGGCGGGTGAAGCATCATCATGCGGATATTTTCCCGATCGCGCAGCAGCCCTGGCTCGATCAAACCCCCGCGCGCTCGCGCAGCATCTTGTCGAACGCCTGCTTGATGGCCTGCACCGCGGGGGCCTTGTAGGGGAAATCCGGGTTGTCGTTGTGCACCAGCATCGAGGCGTTGACCTCGAAGACGACGAGATTGCCGTCGCGGTCGAGACCGCAATCGATGCCGAAAAAATCAAGCCCGATGCGCTCGCGGATCGCATCAAGCGCGCGGTAATTCTCTGCCGAGAACACCGACGTCGGCGCGTTCAGGAAGGCCGCCTCCTCCTCCTGCATCCAGGCATGGGTCGCCATGTCGGTATTGTCATGATGCAGCTTCCAGTCGGCGCCGATCGCGAGATGATAGGGCAGCACCTGTCCGCCGACATAGATGAAACGGTATTTGCGGAAATGTCCGTCCGCCGAGGCGGTGTCGACATATTCGATCACATAGTGATCGCTGTCTGGCTGCTCACTCAGGAAACGCGCGAGCGCTTCGAGATCGCCGATCTTCTCGAAATCGTCGCCGCCATGGGTGCCCGCCGGCCGCGCCAGCACGGGGAACGAGAATGGCAGCAGCTTGGCGAGTGTCGTTGCGGAAACATCGGACTGCGCGGCAAGCCGCATGATCCGCGGGATCCGGCAGCCGGCAATGCCCGGGAGGAGATCGGCCACCGCGTCCCGCGTGGTGCGCTGGATCTTTGCGGGGTCGTTGATCACGGGCTTGCCCAAGCTCGCCGCCAGCCGCGCCGCCAGCGGCAGCACGGCGCCACCCTGATCAGCGTCCGAAATCAGGTTCACCACCAGCTGGACCTCGCCGAGTCCGGCGATATCGACCTCGCTGTCCTCGAGCAGGGACAGCGTGTCGGTGTCATGCGCCGCCTGCGAGAACAGATATTCGGCCGGCGTGTTGCCGGCAAAGGGCGCATAGAGCGCGAGCACGCGAAATTCCGCCGGCGCCTTGGCCGCGGAACGCCGGATCAACGGCTGGATTCGCGCCGCCGCTGCGTAAGCGGCCTGCGCCGCCTCGTTGTCGTCGAGCTTCTGCCTGATGGCGCCGGTCCAGTACAGGCTCTCGGCGTCACGCGGATTGATCTCGAGCGCAGCCTGAAAATGCATGAGCGCGGCTTCCATGTCGTTCAGCTCGAACGACACCTTGCCGAGCTGGTGATGCAGCGTGCCATCCTGCGGCCGGGCCGCGACGAGGTCCGTCAGCAGTCCCTTGGCCATCTCGAATTGTCGTGCCGCCATCAGCGCGTGCACCAGATTGGTGAGCGAAGGCCAATGCGCCGGATCGAGCTTCAGCGCCTCGACATAAAGCGTCACGGCCGCCTGGACGTTGCCCAGCTCCAGCTGCGCATTGCCGAGATTGCACCAGCAGGCGGTCAAGCTCGGCCTCAGGCGCAGCGCGCTCCGATAGGCTTCCGTGGCGGAGCCGAATTGCCGGCCCACCATATAGGCGTTGCCGAGCTTGGCGTGCAGCTCGGCGAGGATTTCGGTCGCGATCTGGCTGGTCCCCGCGATCGCGGCCGAATCAAGCCCGCTCTGGTAGGCCGCAATCGCCGGGCCGATGCGGCCCTCGGCAAGATATTGTTGTCCGATCAGGAGCTGCCGCGCGACGTCAGAGGCGGCTTGTTCGGCGGAAGGGAGGGCAGTGGCAGCTGACGCTTCGCTATGCACGGAATGGCTCTCTGGTTGGGAATGCGTTAACCATGCCCTCGTCATGGTAAACAATTCGTTGTCTCGGACTCGCGTCCGCGCTGCCGCCGCAGGATTTAACAATTTATGACCAGCCCGGCGCGCCGCGGCGCGCGAATCGGTCGATGATGGTGTAGTTCGTCCCTATGCCGGACCGAAAACCTCTGCAGCCATGAACATCAAGCTGAGCACGTCCGCTTCTCCGCAACTTGCGGAGCGCGAGGGCTGGGCCCCGCGGCTCGCGCAGCTCGCCCGGCTGGAACAGCTGGAACGGCTGCTGCAGAAGCAGGATGCCGACAGCGAGGGGGCACTCACGGCGGGAATCGAGCGCGCGGTCCTGCTGGCGGCGCTGGACCGGCGCGAGGACGCAAAACTGGCCTTCATCGCCATCCTGCAGCGCTGGCCGACCCATTTCGCGGCGCTGAATGAATTCGGCAACCTGCTCGCCGAGATGGGCTTCATCGATGCGGCCTGCCGGGTCTATGCGGAAGCGATCGTGCACCATCCGCAAAATCCGGTCCCGCACGTCAACCTCGCCAATCTCCTGCTGCGCGCCAGCAAGTATCAGGAGGCACGGCGGCACTACGAGGCAGCGCTCGAGCTCGATCCCGATCACGCAGCGGCGCATCAGGGACTGGGCGCCGTGCTTTCGGACCTCGGCGAGCGCGAGGCCGCGCGCGCGCATTTTTGCAAGGGCTTTCGCGGCCGCGCCATCACCACCCTGCCCTATCGCGGCGACGCGGCGCCGGTGCGGCTGTTGCAGCTCATCTCGTCCGGCGGCGGCAACATCCCGACCGCGCTGTTCCTGGACGACACGCGCTTTCTGACCACCGTCGTCGTCGCCGACCATCTCGATGCGTCCGCGGCGTTGCCGCCGCACGACCTCATCTTCAACGCGATCGGCGACGCCGACCTCTGCGAGGACGCATTGCGCGCGGCCTGCTGCATCACGGCGGCGGCTGACGCGCCTGTCATCAACGATCCGCGTGCGGTGATGAAGACCGGTCGCCTGGCCAATTCGGAGCAATTGCGCGCGGTGCCCGGCCTAAGGACGGCGCGAACCGTCCTTATCGACCGCGGCCTTCTTGCCACTCCCGGCGGTGCTGCTTTGCTCGGCGAATACGGCTTCAGCTTTCCGCTGCTGTTGCGCTCACCCGGTTATCACACCGGCCGCAACTTTGTTCTGGTAACGCAAAAGGAAGCCTTGGCCGCAGCCGCAGCCAGCCTTCCTGGTGAGGAGCTATTCGTGATCGAATATCTCGATGCGCGCGGCTCTGACGGCAAGGCGCGGAAATACCGCGTGATGATGATCGGCGGACAGCTCTATCCGCTGCATCTGGCGATCTCGGAGAATTGGAAGGTGCACTACTTCACCTCCGACATGGCCGACGAGGACGACCACCGGCGGGAGGAAGCGCGATTTCTCAGCGACGCGCCCGCGGTGCTGGGCGACAACGCCATGCGCGCGCTCGCCGGGATCGGAGATGCGCTCGGGCTTGATTATGCCGGCGTCGATTTCGGCCTCGATGCCGCGGGCAACCTGCTGCTGTTCGAGGCCAACGCCACCATGGTGATCGCGAGGCCGGGCGGCGAGCCGCACTGGGCCTATCGTCACGCCGCGGTGGACCAGATCCTTGCCGCGGTGACGGAGCTGATCATGATGAAGGCGACCGCGACCCGGCTTTGACAGGCGCTATTGCTGCGGAGCCGATCTCGTCACGCCGCGCATGAACGCCATCATCTCGTCCTCGGTCAGCTGGCCATCCTTGTTGGCGTCCATGGCCTTGAAAATGCGCTCGTGGGCCGCCTCGAACTCCTGCAATGAGACGGTGCCGTCGCCATCGGCATCCATCAGGGCGAAGATGATCCGGGACATGATCGGGGAACAGCCGTGCATTCCACCGGCCATCATGCCGCGCCCCATCATTCCGCCTCGCATCATTCCGCGGTCCGTCATCCCTCGTCCCGGCATGCCTTCCGGCATCGCACGGCCTTGCCCGGTGGTGCCGTCCTCGTCTTCGCCCATGGTCTGGCCCGTGGCTTGACCCATGGGACGGGATTGCATCTGGTGTTGATCCGGCTGCGGCGTCAGTTGTTGAGGCGTTACTTGGTCCTGCGCAATCGCACCGACGGTGCCATAGGCCAGAATGAAAGCGGATGCCGCGAGTCCGAGAACGCGCGTGTGCATGGCGACCTCCCTGGAAAAATACCCTTCATCCGCTTAATTCGGCAGGAGTGACATTGATCCTATCTGCGCTTGTTCGGACGTGTTGACGTTCGCAACCGGGCCAATCGTTCGATCTCAAGATCGTTCGCTGTCCGGGGACGCCGTCCAGTCTTGCGCCCTCACCGCCATGCGCTCGTAGGACCGCGCCACCTTGATGAGCCGCTGCCGCACCTCCACCTCCCGCGAGTCGCGCGCCATTGCGAGCGTCTTGTCGGCGCAGTCGCGCCAGTGCTGGTACGCCGGGACGTCGTGATCCGCCATCTCTGTCTTCCTCGGCCTTGACCAAAACCAAAGCGGAGAAGCGCATGGCGTTCCCATCGGTCGCGGCAAGGGTCGCAAAAACTCATCCGGACAAATCGAGCTTGGTGGAAGGGCCCCGGCCTCTGTTGGAGCCGGGATCTCGCATCGATCCCATCAGGTGCATCCGCCGGCGAGATCACGCGCGAATCGCTGAGCCAGCGAGATCGCCGTTGCACCATCATAGGTTAACGCCGAATCGCAAAACCCGCGGCACCATGGCAACGTTCCGGCTTTGGCCCATACCCTTGGTCGGGACGCCGCCTTTCGGCTCCGGTTGCCAAACAGCCGGGGGCCGCTTTTTCGGTTGTTTAATGGCTTCAAGCGGGCTTCATCCAAATGGAACATTCGCTGATAGCGGACATGCCGCGCGACAAATATGTCGAGAATTGCAAGCAACGGGCCTTCGATTACCTGGAACAAGGAGACCTGAACAAGGCAGCCGCCTTGTTTGTCAGGGATATGAACGCCCGTCCCGATTGCGAATTGCCAGACCACTGCGTGGCTCTCGGCACAACGCTGCTGATGGGCAATGATGCGATCGGCTGGCGGGCTTTGGTCGAAGGATTGAGGTGATCTGGCCCGCTGAGCCGGCACCTCCGCCTAGAGCATGATCCGGAAAAGTGTGAAGCGGTTTTCCGAAAAGATCATGCTCAATCAAAGAGCTAAAGCGCGATGACGATTTGTCCTAATCTCATCGCGCTTTAGACGCGCGCTGGCCTCTGCTTCGATGATCGGAGCGCTTCGGCCAGCCCCTGCGGGTCGTCGGTGCCGATGCGGCGGACATCGTTCGGACCGACCTGCAGCTCGACGGCGTCGAGCCCCGACACATTGTAGAGCCGCCGGCCGCTGCCCATGCGTATGCCGAAGCCGTTCCACCAATGATTGCGCACCACCGCGACATCCTGAATCTGCGACAGCGGCAGGCGGTAGGTCCAGAAGCCTGGGCCGAAATACCAGCGCAATTCATTGTCGCCGATCTCGACGGTGAGGGATGAGAACAGGAAGCCGGTTGCGACCATGATGACGATCAGCGCAATCGACGCCGGCCATTGTCCGGCGCGCCAGGCCACGGTTGCACCGAATACGCCGGCCAGGACGCAGCACACGATCATCACGGTGCCAAGTTGGGTATGACGATATGACATATGGATGCGCTCCAGCGAACCGAGCAGACGAGACTTCACCGGCCTGCCATAGCACCTTGGCCGCAGGAACCCGCTGCCGGGTTCACGCCCAATGAGGGCGGGGCGCTTTCACAAGCGCGCGATCCGGGCATCACCGTTGCGCAGGCCCTACGTATTGCGTGGCCTGGCGCGGCGCCAGTACCAGGCGCCATAGCGGCAAAGACGGCCGAACATCACGCCGGCAAGAAGCGCGGTGCCAGCGATGAAGGCGAGCGCATAACGCTCGTTCGCCAGCAGGGCCGGATAACGCCCGTAGAGATAACCGAACAGATATCGCCATGTGACGATCGCAATGCAGACAATGAGCGGAATCGGGCTGCCGGGAATGATGATGCGTGCCGCCATGGGGTCGATCTCCCGCGGTTTTTCCGCGCTGCTCCATCCAAGCAAGCCGCCGACCGCAGCCGCAGCAACCCAGCCGGAGGCGGCCGCCAGCGGCGGCGCGCTGGTTCCGATCGCAGTTGCAATCGACATCGCGAGCAGGACGACAGGCAGGACGAAGAGCAGCAGCAACGGGACCGCGCGATCGTACAGGCCAATGCTGCCGAGCCAGATCACCGCTGCGATGAGCGGGAACACCCAAGGTGGAGTGTGTGCCAGGATATTCACGATCACGGTCATCGCGGGCTCACGCCTCCGCCTGCTCGGCCTGCCGACTATCGGCCAGCTCGCCTGAGCGATCGCGCGCCTTCGCAACAGCCGGCACCCGCGCGAGCAGCCCGGGAACAAGTGCTTCCGCAGCCTCGGCTCCCGAGATCACCACGGCCTCCACGCCCGCGCCCGCATTGCCAGCGCCGGCGATGACAAGGTTCCGGACCGGCGATTTCGCCCCCTTCAGGCGCGCCGCCTTCGACACCCCGTAAATCGCCCCGGAACTCGCCCAGTCATAGCGGGCATAGGTCACCGGGCTCGCATCGGTGCGATAGACGATGTGCGATCTGAGATCGGGGACCACGGTTTCGGCCGCGGCAATCATGGCGTCGCCAAGCGTCTGCTTGCGCGCTTCATATTCATCGGAACGGCGCCAGTCCTTCCAGTCCTGACCGCCTTGCGGTGGGAACCAGTCTTGCGCGGCGGCATGCGGCATGATCGAGATCAGCATCAGCGTCGAATGTCCCACCGGGGCGGCCGACGGATCGAGCTTGGACAGCATCGCAAGCCCAACGCCGAGCGGCTTGTCGACATGCACGGCCGTCCGGATATCAGGATCGAAGTCCAGCCCGAGATGCACGGAGAAGGCGGAATTCGCCGGCTCGGCCGCGGCGATCCGGGTGCGGAAGTCGGCCGACAGCTGATCGGCCTCGACCAGTTCGAGAAAGGTGCGCTTGAGATCGGCGTTGGACACGACCGCCGTTGAACGGATCGTGCTGCCATCGCCGAGCAAAAGGCCGGTGGCGCGGCCATGCTCGACGAGGATGCGGCTGACCCTGGTCTTCAGATGCACCTCGCCGCCGCGCTGCTCGATCGCCTCCACGAGCGCGTCGGCGAAGGCACCGGAGCCGCCGAGCGGATAATATCCGCCCTTGAAATAATAGCCGAAGATCGGGACCATCTGCGCGCAGCTCAGCCGCTCGCCACCGTCGCCGAGATAGCCCGAGAGCGCATTGATGAGGCGGATCAGGTCGGGATCGCTGACATGATGGGCGACCAGCTCGTCGAACGGCCGATCCATCCAGCGAAACGCCTGCGGATGCTCCTTCGGAAAGGCCAGCATCGCATCGACGGTTTCGGGCATGCCGGGAATGCCGGAGCGGTCGCGTCCGGTCGAGAACATGTCCTCGAAGATCGCGTGAATGGTTTCGAACAAGCCGCGGATACCCTGCGCGCTGCCGGGAAATTGCGCGCAGAGCAATTCCACATAGTCGCGCCAGTCGTCGGGGACGTCGATGCGCCTGCCTGCCAGATGGTAGCTGTGGCGGACGCGTTGCCAGTTCAGCTTGGAATCAATGCCAAGTCGCCGCAGCACGCCGGAGATGGTGCCGTCGGGCGCGAGTCCGGAGAAATCATGCGGACCGGCGTCGAAGCGATACACCACTGGCTTGTTGTCGTGGTGCGCCTTGCGCAGATAGGTGTGGCAGAAGCCGCCGGCCACGACATGCTGGTCGAACAGCTTGACCTTCAACCCCGCATCAGCAAGCAGCGCCGCGGCGGTCAGCCCGCCAATGCCGGCGCCGACGATGGCAACGTCGCAATCCTTGTTATGATTGCTAGCAAAGGACGGCGCCGGCCAATCGAAAGTTTCACGCGCGGCGCGCAGCCGCTGGAGCGCATAGCGGATCGCAAGCCGGGGGCCAAGGATGGAGACCAGCGCGCCGAACACGACGATCGCCGTCGTGACCCAGGCGGAGACAGCGAAGGCGCGGCAAGCAGCGATGGCGAGAAACAGGATGCCCCACAACAGCGAAATGGCGGCATTGACGGCGCGAAATTGCGGCGTGCCTGCCGTAGCGGAATAGGCGGTTCGCGAATAGTCGGCGGTCCAGGGACGGCCGATCAGCACGCTGAACAGGCTGATTGCACCCAGGCCGGCAAAAGACAGCCACAGTGCGTTCGTCGCGGTCCAATCGGGCGCAGCGAGTTGCAGCGCAGCCAGCACGGAAAACAGCACGAGGCCGCCCGCTTCCAACATGACGATGTCGCGACGCCATACACGCCAGGCATTGCCGGCGAGGGACAGAACCAGGCCCAGCCAGATCGCCCAATCCGCGTGATGGGCACCGAGGAGTGCCCAGAACAGGATGAAGGGAATGAGCGCGAGCTTGACGGTGAGAAAGATCTTCATCATCGCCTCCGGCGTTGATCCGATGCAGTTTTCTCGGAAAATTTTCTCGGCTGTCGCAACAGGTCACGAAGGATTAGAGCGTCGCTGCGACAAAATCACTGATCCAACGCAATCTTTCCAACGTAAAGATATCGGTAGAGCACGAAACCAGCGTCCGTCAAGCGAAATCTTTACATCGTCAAGATAACAGCTTTACGACACGGCTCCGCTGCCGCGGGGTGCGATCCGGGCGGCTCGGCTGCCGTTTCTCACAGCCCCTCCCCGCAAAGCGTGCTATCCTTTGGCTCGACCCTACCGCATGCGAGGTGGCGGCGGCATGTCTTCGACAGAGTCCTTGTCTGACCTCCTGAACGGGATGCGAGACCTGCCGTTGCGCGGAAGGCGCCGGAAGGGCTCGCCGTTTCTGATCCTGGCAGCAGTGCTGGCGCTGTTCGCGGCCGTTGGCGGCGCGGCCTTTCTGGTCCTGCGTCCGACCACGCTGCGGATTGCAGTCGGACCGGTCGGCAGCGAGGACCACAGCATCATTCAGGCGATGTCGCAGAATTTCTCCCGCGAAGGCCTGGGCGTTCGGCTGGCGCTGGTTCCGACCGCTGGTCCCGTCGACAGCATTGCGGCGCTGTCCGGCGACAAGGCTGATCTTGCGGTCGCGCGCGCCGACGAGGAGATGCCCGAGGGAGCGACATCGGTCGCCGTGCTACGCAAGAATGTCGTGGTGTTGTGGGCCGCGGCACGACCGAGAGGATCGGGCAAGGGCGGCAAGAGCAGCATCAAGGCCGTCACCGATCTCGCGGGAAAACGTGTCGGCGTGGTCGGCCGCACGGAGGTCAACATCAGGCTGTTCCGCGTCATCCTCACGGCTGCGGGCATAAGCCCCGACAAGGTCGGCATCGCGCAGTTCAATGTCGGACAGATCGCAGACATGGTGCGGGACGCGAGCCTCGATGCATTCATGACGGTCGCGCCCGTCGACAGCAAGCCCACGGCCGAAGCGATTGCGACCACGGCGAAGCTGCGCGGCGAGCCGACATTCCTGCCGATCGAGGTGTCGGAGGCGATCGCCTCCCGTCACCCGGCCTATGAGTCGGAAGAAATTCCCGAAAGCGCGTTCTCGAGCTCGCCCGCCCGTCCCGACGACAAGGTCGAGACCGTCAGCGTCAGCCATCTCCTCATCGCGCCGAGCAGCCTGTCGGAATCCACCGTCGGCGCGCTGACCCGGCAGATCTTCGCCGCGCGGCCTGCGCTGATCCGCGAAATTCCGGGTGCCGCCAAGATCGAGAAGCCCAACACCGACAAGGACGCGGCGCTGCCCGCGCATCCCGGTGCGGCGGCCTATATCGACGGCACCGAGCGCACCTTCATGGAGAGATATAGCGACTACATCTGGGGCGTGGTGCTGCTGCTCTCCGTGTTCGGCTCGGCGACCGCGTGGCTGCGTCACTACATCAAGCGCGACGAACGCAGGCTGAACACCGCGCACCGCGAGAAGCTGTTGCTTGCGATCGGCCTGTTGCGCCAGATCGAGACAATCGAGGACCTCGACACGCTGCAGCGCGAGGCTGACGGGATCCTGCGCGAGACGCTCACCTGTTACGATGACGGGGCCATCGAGGAGGGTGATCTGCTCGCCTACAGCCTCGTGCTCGACCAGTTCCACAATGCGATCGTCGATCGCCGGGCCGCCATCGCAGCGAGCCCGAATCCCGCACGAATGCGCGCCTGAGTGGGTTCCACGAAGGTTCCATGCGGAAACAAGACTGGCGCAAAGATTGCGGTGAAAAAAATTTGCTCCACACCGTGAGCAGGAAAACGTCAAATTCTAGATTGACTTAGCAGTGGTCGACATGATGCGGTCATGGCTCTGCCGGATCAGCTCCCACATGGTGGAACCCATCGCCACAAAATGGCGACAATCGGAAACCCAATTGTGTCCGGGGTAGAGTTTGGGAAAATTGTCCGTGTGTGGAATGCGTCGTGCTGCGCTGATCGTAGCAGCATTGGCTGTGATGGCTTTGCTGCAGCCTTCGCGTGCGCCTGCAGAGTGGTGGAAGCGCGCGCCGACCGATTTCGAGGAATGCGCGGAGGCCGCAAATAACGCGGCCAGCAAGGAAGATAAGATCACAGCGCTTGCCGACTGCAACGCGAAATTCGCCGGCCGTCGCAAGCCCGGTGGCGGCTATACCTATTACGATTTCATGCAGGACCGCAGCTTCGATATCGCCGCTCCCAATCCGACGCCCGAAGAACAGAAATATATCGACCAGCAATATACGCTCTATCTTGAGAAGCAGCGGCGAAACAGTGTCGAGGCTGCGATCTCGGCCAAGCAGCAGCAGGAGCAGCTACGAGAGCAGGTCCAGGGGGAGCAGCCGCAGCCGGTGCAGCCGGCCTCACTGCAAACTGACGGCGAGCGGGTGCCGATCCCGTTGGCCCGCCCCTACAAGCTGATCGACGGCCATCCGCACTGCGTACGGCCGCATTCATTCTCGTGCGAATGGCCTCACCTCTCGGCAACCATCCACGACTTGAAGAAAATTTTCGGCGGCAGCCAGGCCAAGGACAAGGACAAGGCCAAGAAGAGCTGAGCGCGGAGCCGAATTGCAGAGCTCGACTGCGGTTCGCAGGAATGCTCGATCAGCTGCCCGCTTCTGCGTCAATGGGCATGTTTGCGCCTCACAGCATGGTGCGGCGCCACCTGCGCACCGGCCGGCGTCGATGATTGGTCCGATTGAGCTGCAACCGGGTTGGCCGTTGCCTTGCGGCTCTCCTGCAGCCGCGCGTCATAGCCCGGCGACGGTGTGACGGTCGGCGGCGCAGCCTGCGCCGGCCCGCAAAGGCACGCCGCCGCGACGGCAATCAAGCCGACAATCATGAACTTGGTTGGTCGATCCATTTTCATCCCAGACACCACGGTCGCAATCCCGTTCATCGTCGCGGCGATCGGCAGCGATTTCAAGGCCGCCTTGTAACCGTCATCAGCCCCCGGTATGTTTTCTACCCAAAGTGGGGCAGCAGCGCCAGGAGCGAACAATGGGTTTACTGGACGTTCTCAACGGCATGCAGCAAGGTCCGCGCGGCCCCTCCACACCGAGCCAGCAGAGCTCCGGCGGCATGTCGCCAATGACCATGGCGATCCTCGGGCTGCTCGCCTGGAAGGCGTTCAAGCATTTCACGGCCAATTCGCCTGCAGCGAGTCCAGCTTCCGTGCCACCGTCCGGACAGGTGCCCCCGCAGATGCCGCCGTCAGTCCCGAGCGGCGGCAGCATGGGTGGTGGACTTGGCGGCGGTGGTGGGCTTGGTGACGTGCTCAAGGGGCCGCTGGGCGGCCTGCTTGGCGGCGCCGCAGCAGGCACCGTGCTGTCGGGCGGGCTGAATGACCTGCTCAAGCAATTGCAGGACGCCGGGCATGGCGAGAAGGCCAATTCCTGGGTCGGCAGTGGACAGAACCAGCAGATCTCGCCCGGCGATCTCGCCAATGCACTTGGTGCCGATCAGATCGACCAGCTCTCCTCGCAGAGCGGCCTGTCGCGCGACGAGCTCCTGAATGGTCTGAGCCAATATCTGCCGCAGGTGGTCGACCATCTGACGCCCGACGGACGCGTGCCGACCGGGGATGAATTGTCGCAACGTCTCTAGCGCATAGTGTCAAGGGGAGGACGGCCATGAGCATAGGCGGCCTGATCTGGATCATCGTCGTCGGCTTCATTGCGGGCCTGATCGCCCGCCTGCTGTCACCGGGACCGAACAATCCGTCCGGCTTCATCCTGACCACCGTGCTCGGCATCGCCGGTGCATTCCTCGCGACCTGGATCGGCCAGGCCATCGGCCATTACGGCCCCAATCAGGGCGCAGGCTTCATCACCGCCACCATCGGCGCGCTGGTCGTACTGTTCATCTGGAACCGGCTGGTGGCGAGCGGCGTGATCAAGGATTACAATCGCTGAAGCGTGCTTCGTCATTCCGGGGCGCCTCGACGAGGCGAACCCGGAATCTCGAGATTCCGGGTTCGATGCTTCGCATCGCCCCGGAATGACGGTGGTCCGCATCACAAGATCAAATGCATCCCCGCATCCATGCGGACGCATTCGCCGGTCATGTTGCTCGAGGCCGGGCTCGCCAGGAAGCAGACGAGCTGTGCAATGTCCTCGGCGGTGGAGGCAACCTTCAGCGGCACCCGCGCCACCACCGCGTCGCGCACCTGCTTGGCGCCGGCTTCGCCGCGGCCCTTGGTGAACCAGGGCGTATCGATATAGCCGGGGCAGACGGTGTTGACGCGGATGGCCGGCGCCAGCGCGCGCGCCAGCGACAGCGTCATGGAATTGAGCGCGCCCTTGCTCGCGGCGTAAGCGACCGACGAGCCGCCGCCGCTGATGCCCGCAACCGACGACACGTTCACCACCGCCGACGGCCGGCCCGAGGCCTTCGAGCCCGCCTCCAGAGCCGATCGCGCGGCGCGGATCATCTGATACGGCCCGATGGTGTTGACGGCGTAGATGCGCTGAAAATCCTCTGCCGACAGTCCGTCGAGATCGTGATGCGCCACATGCTTGGTGGTGCCGGCATTGTTGACCAGCACGTCCAGCCGCCCCCAGGGCGCGGCCGCAGCGGCTATTCTCTTGCAGTCCTCGTCGCGCGAGACATCGCCCTGCACCACCAGGACCTCCGCCGCGCCCGCCTTGCGGCAGGCCTCCGCGGTTGCCTCGGCCTCGGCCTTGCTGCTCGAATAATTGATCACGATGCGCGCGCCGCCCTGGGCGAGAAGGGTAGCAGTCGCCGCGCCCAATCCCGACGCCGAACCCGTCACGATCGCGTACAAACCATCCTTCGACATCGTTGCCTCACTGGTTATCTTGAAAGCTGCACCTCGCGGCCGTGCCGCCTGACCATATCGCGCAGCGCCATCTCATCCAAACTCCATTGCGCGGAATAAGGATTTCCGCAAGCTGCGAAGGCTGCGCCTCATATGCCGGCACCGCAGGCGCCCCTGCGGACAGCGCTTGTCAGGGCCATGGCTTTTCCCCATCATCCGGTGCAAGAAATCTGGAAGAAGAACGGATTGCACGCCAGCCCCACCGGGGCCGGCACGTCCGAATATTTTCAAGCGAGGAACGCTGTGGCGGACAGTGAGAACATCGTCGTCGAGACCGCGGAGAAGATCTTTGCCGATCTCGCCGATGTGCAAACGGTTACCAGCGACAAGACCGGGGCCTGGAAGGCGCCGCTGTGGCAGGCGCTGAGCGAGGCCGGCCTGCCGCTGTCGTGGGTATCGGAGGAGTGCGGTGGCGCAGGCGCCTCGCTCGCCGATGGCTTTGCTGTGCTCGGCGCCGCCGGCCGCTTTGCCATCGCCGTGCCCCTGGCGGAGACCATGCTCGCCGGCTGGCTGCTCGCGCAGGCGAAGATCGCCTCGCCCGATGGCGAGATGACGGTTGCGCCCGCAAGCCCGAAGGATCGCGTGACGCTGAGTGCCGATGGGACGTTATCCGGCCGTGCCCGCGGCGTGCCATTTGCGAAAGTGGCAAAACATGTCGCGGTGCTCGCGAGCCGCACGGGCGGTTGGTCGATCGCGCTGGTCGACGCGGCGAAGCTGCGGATCGAGGCCGGGTTGAACCTTGCCAATGACAACAGCGATACCGTCAGCTTCGACAAGGTTGCGCCCATCACCATCAGACCCGCGCCAAAGGGATTCGACCAGACCGCGCTGATGCTGATGGGCGGCGTGGTGCGCAGCCTGCAGATCGCGGGGGCGCTGGAATCCATGCTCGAGATCAGCGTGCGCTATTCCAACGAGCGCGTGGCGTTCGAAAAGAAAATCTCCAAGTTCCAGGCGGTGCAGCACAACCTCGCCCGCCTCGCCGGCGAGTCGGCCGCTGCGCTCGCCGCCGCCACTTCGGCGGCGGACACGCTCAGCGACAGCCCCTCCTTCGAGGGCGATGCCGTGTTCCTCGAAGCGGTCGCGGCGAAGATCCGCTGTGCGGAAGCCGCCGAAAAGGGCGGCGCGATTGCGCATCAGGTGCACGGCGCGATCGGCTTCACCATCGAGCACATCCTGCACCGCTACTCCTTGCGTGCGCTGTCCTGGCGCGACGATTTTGGCTCGGAGAGCCATTGGGCGGTCGAGCTGGGCAAGCGTGTCGCCAGCCGCGGCGCCGACGAATTGTGGCCGCTGGTGGCCTCGCGCTGAGAAAGGATGTCTTGAGATGACCGCAGCGCTCCGTTTCGATCCGATCCGCCTGCCGCCCAAATGCGAGGAGCTGCGCCGTGAAGTGCGCGCCTTCCTCGCCGAGGAAATCGCCGCCGGCACCTTCACCCCGTTCAAGCCCAACCGCGAGGACACCGACGTGCCGGCATTCTCGCGCAAGGTCGGCGAGCGCGGCTGGATCGGTATGACCTGGCCGAAGAAATATGGCGGCCACGAGCGCTCGTTCCTGGAGCGCTATGTCGTCACCGAGGAGATGCGCGTCGCCAACGCGCCGACGCGGCGCTTCTTCGTCGCCGACCGGCAGAGCGGACCGATCCTTTTGAAATACGCGCCCGAGCATATCAAGATGGACATCCTGCCGCGCATCTGCCGCGGCGAATTGTGCTTTGCCATCGGCATGAGCGAGCCGAACTCGGGCTCGGATCTGTTCGCGGCCAAGACCAAGGCGACCAAGACCGAGGGCGGCTGGCTGATCAACGGCACCAAGATCTGGACCTCCTCGGCCCACATCGCCGACTACATGATCGCGCTGTTCCGCACCTCGCAGCCCACCAAGGAAAACCGCCGTCATGGACTGACGCAGTTCCTGGTCAAGATGAAGCAGCCGGGCATCAAGGTGAACCCGATCGGCCAGATCACCGGCCAGTTCGAGTTCAACGAGGTGGTGTTCACCGACCACTTCATCCCCGACGATCATGTGCTCGGCGAGATCGACGGCGCATGGAAGCAGGCGACAAGCGAGCTCGCCTATGAGCGATCCGGCCCCGAGCGCTTCCTCGAGACCTATTACGTGCTGACCGAGCTCGTCCGCGCCGTCGGCAACAATCCGGATACCCGCTCGGCCGAAGGCATCGGCCGCCTGGTGGCGCAGGTCCACACCATGCGGCGCATGTCTGTCTCGGTTGCCGGCATGCTGCATGCCGGCAAGGAGCCGGTGGTGGAGGCTGCGATTGTCAAGGACATCGGCACGGTGTGGGAGCAGCAGCTGCCGCACCGGGTGCGCGAGCTCGCAGCCTTTGTCGAGGAAGACGCCGGCAACCGCGAGACGCTGGAACACCAGCTCTCCTTCGCCATCAAGACGGCGCCGAAACTCACCATCCAGGGCGGCACCACCGAAGTGCTGCGCGGCATCATCGCGCGCGGACTTGGCTTGCGCTAGCCGCGCGGGACTGGTCTGCGCTGATCCAACGAGGAACGCATGAGCAGCTACACTGAAATCGGGGTCGAGCGGCACGGCCATGTCGGCCTGATCGAAATCCGCCGGCCGCCGCTGAACTTCTTCGACGTCACCCTGATCAACCAGATTGCGGATGCGCTGGAGGAGTTCGACCGCGACATCGAGATCCGCTCGTCCGTGCTCGCCGCGCAAGGCAAGGCGTTCTGCGCCGGCGCCAATTTCAATGATCCGGCGCGCAAGGAGCAGGAGGCCCGCGCAGAGAGCGATCCCGCCGCCAACCTGCCGATCAACCATCTCTACGTTCAGGCCGTGCGCATCTTCCGCAACAAGAAGCCGATCGTGGCCGCCGTGCATGGCGCGGCCATCGGCGGCGGTCTCGGGCTTGCGGTATCGGCGGATTTCCGCGTCACCTGTCCCGAGGCGCGCTTCTCGGCCAATTTCACCAAGCTCGGCTTCCATCCGGGCTTTGGCCTCACCGCAACGCTGCCCGAGCTGATCGGCAAGAACAATGCGGAATTGATGTTCTACACCAGCCGCCGCGTCACCGGCGACGAAGCCTATCGCTGGGGCCTCGCCAACGAGCTGGTGCCGCAGGACAAGGTGCGTGAGACAGCGATGAAGCTCGCCGGCGAGATCGCCGAATGCGCCCCGCTCGGTTTGGTGTCGACCCGCGCCACCATGCGCGCCGGACTCGCCGACCGCGTGCTGGCCGCCACCAATCACGAGCTGGCCGAGCAGACAAAGCTCCGCGCCACGGAGGATTTCAAGGAAGGCGTCAAGGCCACCGCGGAGCGCAGGGTTGCGAATTTCAAGGGGCGGTGACAAACGCCCTGCGCGTTATAGTGCCCTCGCCCCTTGTGGGAGAGGGCAGCTCCGCTGGTAGATACAGATGAGCTTGGGTGAGGGGTCTCTCTCCGCGCGTTACTCTCGGAGTTGGACTCGCGGATACGAACCCCTCACCCAAGTGAGTTTGCGTCCACCTGCGAGCTGCCCTCTCCCACAAGGGGGAGGGCACATCAATTGGCCTCGCGCCGCTATCTCCGCTTCACCACCAGCGCATCCACGATGGTCACGCCCCGTCCCTCCGGATGCACCAGCACCGGATTCACCTCGATCTCCGCGACGTCCTCGCGCAGCCGCGCGGCCAACAGCGACAGCTGCGCGATCAGCTCCGCGAGCGCCGCGACGTCGGCCTTCGGCGCGCCGCGGAAGCCGTGCAGCAGCGGCGCGGCCTTGAGCGCATCCAGCATGGCCAACGCCTCTGCGGCGCTCACCGGCGCTGGGCGGTAGACCACGTCGCGAAACAGCTCGGTGGTGACGCCGCCGAGCCCAACCATCACCATCGGACCGAAGGTCGCATCCAGCAGCGTGCCGATGATGATCTCGACGCCTCGCTTGGCCATTGGCCCGACCAGCACGCCCTGGATCTGCGCATCGGGGCGCGCCTTGCGCACATTCGCAAGCAGCCCCTCATAGGCCAGGAAAACCTCGCCCTTGGTGGCGATATTGACCCGCACGCCACCGACCTCGCTCTTGTGCGGAACATCTGGCGACTGGATCTTCATCACCAGTGGAAGACCCGCGCGTGCGATGGCCGCGTCGAGTCCGCCCTTGTCCGTGACCAGCACCTCATCGGGCAGCGCGATCCCGGCGGCGCGCAAGAGCGCCTTGCTGTCGGCTTCGGAGAGGAGCCGCGACTTGAGATACGCCGAGAGATCACGCTCGGGCAGGCTCGCGGCTTGCGCCGGCGCGGGCGGTTTCATCCGCGCAAAATCCACCAGCCGCCGCAGCGCCATGCCGGCATGCGTCAGGCCGGACAGCACGACCACGCCCGATTTCGCCAGCTCCCGCCGCGCGAACTCCGAGGGCAGCGTGTAGGAATAGAATACAACGGGCTTGTGCTGGGCTTGCAGCACCGGTTTCAGCTCGGCCTCCTTGAACGGCATGCGCGTTTCGCTCGACAGCGAGAGCACGACCAGGATCGAGTCGACCTCGCTCGACACGCTGAGCAGATCGATGCTCCTCTGCAATCCGCCGCTGTGGACGCCCTGCGCGGTGACATCGATTGGGTTGCGCGCGCTGCCATATGACGGCATCAATTGCTTGATCTCGTCCTGGATCGACGCCGACAATTCCGGCACCTGCAGCCCCTGCAGCGCAGCCGTGTCCGCGCCCCAGATGCCGGCGCCACCGGAGACGGTGAGCACGGCGACGCGATCGCCCTTCGGCAGTGGATTGGAGGTCAGGATGGCCGCAATGGCCATCGCCTCGTCGAGATCATTGCAAACGATAAAACCGTATTTGGCGAACACCGCATCATAGGCCGCCGACCAGCCCGCCATGCTCGCCGTGTGCGAGGCCGCCGCGCGTTCGCCCGCGCCGGTGCGGCCGACCTTCGTCACGATCACGGGCTTCTTCATCGCTGCGGCGCGCTGCGCGGCACCGAGAAATTTCGCGACGTCACGAATGCCCTCGATGAACAGCATGATGACGTCGGTCTCGGCATCCTGCACCATGTAATCGAGAAATTCGCCGGCGCCGAGATCGCTCTCATTGCCGGTCGAGACGACATGGCTCACGGCAATGCCCAGCGCTTTGGCGCGGTTGAGATAGGCAAAGCCGATCCCGCCGCTCTGCGCGACCACTCCGATCCGCTTTTGGGTCGCAACCAGCGGTACCACGCCCGGCTTCACGTCGACCGCCGGACTGAAGGTCGCGGCGACATGCGCGCGGCTGCTGAAAAAGCCCTCGGCATTCGGGCCCGAGATGCGCATGCCGGTCCGCCTGGCAAGCGCGGCGATCTCGTCCTGCATGGCGGCGCTGTCGCCGCCCTCCTCGGCAAAGCCGGAGGAGATGATCACGGCATTCTTCACCCTCGCCTCGGCGCACTGCTGAAGCGCCGCGAGCACACCGCGCGCGGGGATCATGATGACGGCGAGATCGATCGGGGCGGCGACGTCGGAGATGGATCTGAAGCAGGCGAGCCCGTCGATGTCGCCGTAGCTCGGATTGACAGGATAGATGTTTCCGGCGAATTCGTTCTTCCGCAGCATCGCCAGGAGCCGCCCCGGGATCTTCTCATGATCCCGCGAGGCGCCGACCAGCGCGATGCTCTGCGGCGCGAAGAAGGAGTCGAGCGGGTGGGGCATAGAGGGTTTCTCTTATTCTTTCTTCTCGATGAATTCAGCCAGCGGCGCACTGCCCATTGTAGTGCCCTCGCCCATCGCAACCGGGGTTTACCCCGGTTGCGCATCGTTGAATGCGCAAGTCGGGCAGGCCCGACTTGCGGTGGGAGAGGGCAGCTCCGGTGATAGACACGGGCGCGTTCGGGTGAGGGGTCTGCCTCAGCGAACTCAACCGCCAGACATTTGCTCGCGGAGAGAACCCCTCACCCGAACGCGCTTGTGTCGACCGGCGTACATGCCCTCTCCCACAAGGGACGAGGGCACATGGATGCGCAGCTCGCTCGCCCTGTCGCAATGCCAATGGTCGAGCGGCTCAACTATGTCAGCCTGAACTCAACTCCGCCAATCAGGAATTCATTGTCCGAGACATCATAGCCTCTCGCCCGCGCTGCCTCGCACACATCGTCCACATCCGCGACCCGGAAATCGAGCGCGCTCATGATCTCGCTCTCGCCCTCCACAAACTGGAACACCGCATTCGGCAATCGCAATTCCACCGCGCCGCCCTCCCCGCGCGATACCGTCAACCCGAGGATCCGCCCCCAATGCGCCGCCAAGCCCGCCGGTTCCGGGCTCTGCATCTCCACACCGGTCAGCGCCTGCGTGACATCGTTGCGGATGCATTTCTGCCAGTCCGGCCCGGCCGGCGGATAGGCGCCGAGCACGTCGTCACTGCCGTCGGTGTGGTTGAACTCGATGAAGGCGGCGCGGCAGTCGCGGGGGTGCAGTTGCACGCCGTGATAGGGCGGATGCGTGATCACGTTCGCGGTGCGCACGCCGATCGCGTTGGCAGCTTTGGCGCGGGCGTCCGGATCGTCGCAAGCGAAGATCGCCATATAGCCGCCGTGGCCGCGGGTCTTCTCGATAAAGCGGCCCGCCGCGGTGCCCTCGCGGAACGGCGACACGACTTCGAGCAGGATGGTGTCGACCGGCATCAGCGCATTGACCAGGCCATATTTCTCGACATTGCCGTCGCGATAGCAGACGGCAAGGCCCATGATCTCGGAGATATCAGCGATCACGGGCTCGAACTCGGGCGCAACGAGGCAGATCTGCCGCAGCCGGAGATAGCCGGACATGGCTCACTCCCCCCGGAAATTGGCCTTGCGTTTCTCGACAAAGGCTTTCGACGCTTCCCTGTGATCGGCAGTCTCGCCGGCGCGGGTGTGGTGGATCGCCTCGCCGTCGAAACAGGCCTCCAGCGACATCGTCTCGGCATTGTTGATGTTGCGTTTGATATAGCCGAGCGCGATCGAGGGCCCTTGCGCCAGCGACATCGCAAGTTCGCGCGCGGCCGCATCGATCTCGGCATCCGGCACGACCTTGGTCACCATTCCGAGCGCCAGCGCTTCCTGGGCAGAGAGCACGGGCGAGAGCAGATAGAGCTCCCGCGCCTTGGCGCTGCCGAGCAGCTGGGTGAGGAAATAGGTGCCGCCATAATCGCCGGAGAAACCGACCTTGGCGAACGCGGTGGTGATCTTGCAGGATTGGCTCGCCACGCGCAGGTCGCAGGACAGCGCCATCGACAGCCCCGCGCCGGCCGCCGCGCCGTCGAGCTGCGCCACCACGGGCTTCGGCATCTGGTGCAGGATGCGCGACACCTCCATGCCGCGGCGCAGGTTGGCAAGCTTGGCCTCGAACGGCAGCGGCGCGCGTCCCTCCGCCATCGACTTCACGTCGCCACCGACGCAGAAGGTGCCACCGGCGCCCTTGAACAGCACCGCCCGCACCTCGTGATCCTCGGCCGCACGCCGCGCGGCGGCGACCAGGCCAACCACCATGTCCGGGTTGAGCGCGTTGCGCCGGTCCGGGCGGTTCATGGTGATGGTGAGGAGCCCGGATTCGAGATGCTGCAGGACCATGTCGTTGGTGCTCATGGGATGTTGCTTTCGTTGTTGTTGGTTGTTGTCTTGAACTCTCCGCCGTCATGTATGGACGGCCCCCTCTCGGCAAGGGCTTTTTTGTGTTTTGGCAAGCGGATCGGGGAGCGGTCATGTATACGGCCTCGAGAAGCGGCCAATGACCGCGGGCCCTGATGGAGATCGCGGACCGAATTCCAATCA
>DASREP010000045.1:0-118348 GCA_035652015.1 Bradyrhizobium sp.
GCAGAAAAAAACTGCGCAAGCGCGAGTCCACAGGTACAGGCGGTGATCACACCGGCCTTCCCTGCGCGATGGTTTACGGCTTATAGGCGCTCTCCTCGGTGAACCCTCTCGTTTGCCACCGTCGCCTCGCGCTCATCCTGCGCCAGACTTGACGCCAGAGCTTTGGGGCGTCAGGACCACACCACTTCGCCGTCCGTGTTGGCGCCGCTCGTCGGACGGCGCCCTCACGTCCACCGCATCCCCGCCTCACATGTCGTGACGACCGCGATACGTCCCTCAGTCAATCGAGGCGGGATGACGACATCATGCGTCAAATCCGAAATTCTGTAAATCGAAATATTTTTGCGCAGTTGGACTTGACAGGTATTCCGGATCGCGACCCGTCGGGCAAATCACCTGCAGGACGACGCCGCTTGCACCGCGGTCGTCCCGGCGAAGGCCGGGACCCATAACCACAGGGAGAAGTTGCGGCGCGAATCTGTCTCCTTCATCACGCCCGGGCTTGACCCGCCTGCGGGGCCGAAGCCCCTTCGGCGAGGCGAAGGCCCGGGCAACCACATCTTTGGTGTACGCGGTGAAACGTGGATGGCCGGGACGAGCCCGGCCATGACGCGTGGGGCTGGCGATTTCCCGGCTCATCGTGTCCTTTGGTTATGGGCCCCGGTCTGCGCCGGGGCGACGGCGGGTCATACCAGGTCGCGCAGCAGCGCGATCAAGCGGCCGCATTGCTCTTCCGTTCCGACCGTGATGCGCAGGAAGTCCTCGATGCGGGGCTTCTGGAAATGCCGCACCAGAACGCCGCGCTGGCGAAGCTCCGCCGCCAGCGTTCCGCCGCGGTGGGCCGGGTGGCGCGCGAACACGAAGTTCGCATGTGACGGCAGCACCTCGAAGCCGAGCTCGGAGAGCGCCCGCAGCAGCGCGTCGCGATCTCTCATGATACGCCCGCGCGTCTCGGCAAACCAGGCATCGTCCTTGATGGCCGCAACGGCGCCGGCAATCGCGAGACTGTCGAGCGGATAGGAGTTGAAGCTGTCCTTGACCCGCTCCAGCGCCTCGATCAGGGGGCGCTGGCCGATGGCAAAGCCGACGCGCAAGCCGGCCAGCGCGCGCGACTTGGAGAGCGTCTGGATCACCAGCAGATTGTCGTGGCGCGCGACCAGCGGCACCGCGCTCTCGGCACCGAAATCGACATAGGCCTCGTCGATCACCACCAGCTGGTCCGGATGTTCCGCCACCAACGCCTCGATCTCCGCGCGCGCAAGCGCAGTGCCTGTCGGCGCGTTCGGATTGGGCAGGATGATGCCGCTGCACGGCCGCCGATAATCGGCAGGCTGTACCCTCATCGCGGCATCAAGCGGCACCTCCTCGAACGCGATCCCATAGAGGCGGCAATAGACGGGGTAGAAGCTGTAGGTGATATCAGGAAACAGCAGCGGCGCATCGTGTTTCAGCAAGGCCTGAAAGGTGTGGGCGAGAACCTCGTCCGAGCCATTCCCGACGAACACCTCGTCGGGCGCAACGCCGTAATGGGTCGCGATCGTCTCGCCCAAGACGGTTGCGCGAGGATCGGGGTACAGGCGCAGGCGCTCGGCGGCGGCCGCGATTGCAGCCAGTGCGTGCGGCGACGGCGGGTACGGATTCTCGTTGGTGTTGAGCTTGATGACGCCGTCCTGCTTCGGCTGCTCGCCAGGCACGTAGGGCGACAGGTTGTTAACGACAGGACTCCAGAAACGGCTCATGATTCTTTTGCGACCTCGGGAAGGAATTTTTCACACTAGGATAGAAGCCGCCGCGGTGAAAGTGCGTCGGACGGATTAGCGCTAGCGTAATCCGCCGCGACGTTGTGGTTCTTTCTCTGGGAGCGTCGGGCTCTTCATCCGTCATCCTGAGGCGCCGGAGCCAACGGGTCCGCGCGAAGTGCGGCCCGATGACAGGCTCCGCGCAGGCCTCGAAGGATGAACGGCCCGCTGCGAGAGCCGGGCCGTCGCCCTTCGAGACGCCCGCTGCGCGGGCTCCTCAGGGTGACGGTGAAATAATTGCGCGCTCGTTGTGCGGAGAACCTGACCGCGGACTAGCGCCAGGGCAATCCGCCCTACTCTCTACGTCTTACCGGCCTTGATCTCCTCGAATTTCGCGCGGGCCTGTTCGAACTTGATGTTGAACAGCCACATCGCATCGAGGATTTCGCGAAAGCTTGCGGAGGCTCTCGCCCTCTCGGCTTTTCCAAGCGCAAAGATGCCATTGTTGCGCAGATATTTCATGATTCGCGGGTTGGAGATGCGATAGCCGAGCAGGTCGCCGGATTGCAGCGCGGATCTTGTCGGGCTTGGAATGATCTGGATCAGCTCGAAGAACTTCATTTGGTCGATCGTATCAGGCACTATCTTGGTGATCGACGGTATCTGCCCGAACAGCTCCGCATGGGCGTTCATCAAGCCGTTCCGCACGGCGGTCCAATGATTGTAGCGCTCGTCGATCCCGGCGGCGCGGCGCTCCTCCTTGTCATCGCGCGCGATCAGCTGCGGATCGAAGGCGGCGATGGACGGCCTGATGGCGTCCCACTTCCTGCGGCCGTTGCGGTCTTCGGATGGTGAGGTCTGGAAGCTTCCCTTGTAGCTGTTGGAGCGCGCATTGCCGGCATTCTGGGTGCCGCTGGTTTCCGCATAGAACAATCCGAGGCTGATGCGGCCTGCCACCGCGGAGTCGGCGGCGTTCAGTCCCCTGGCCCGTGCTATCGCGGTGCCGAGGTCGACGACATCCTTGAACGGTGTCACCGATTTCTGCGCGTAGGACGGCGGAGCCTCCATGATCTCGAACAAGGCACGATACTCATCGACCAGCGGCTCGTTGGCGGCGTCGAAATATTGCGGAGGGATCTTGAACTTGTTGGGCCGACCGATCTTGGACGGCATCGCGTCCGTGAGGTCCTTGTAGGTGCTCATCATCTCGATGCGGGCGAGGTACAGCGCCTGTCCGGGCAGGTTCGGAAGCTGTTCATGCGCATCGATCTGGCGGCGCCGCTCGGCGAGGATCGCTTTGAAGTCGCTCAGGGCATGATTGTAGGCGGCCAGCGCATCGGCCTGTGTTGCCGACAACGCCGCCGGTTGCGCCAGGACAAGTGACGCCGCGGCAAAGGCGAGCCAAAGTCCAAGCGCCAGCGCAGTCCGAATTGTCATGCGTGCCTCCCTGATTTTGCCGGCTCCAAGCGATGCGCGAGCGCGGTGGCGCCGCAGGATGGGTAGAGCGAAGCTAACCCCCTCGAGCGCCTCGCTCGGGTTTCGCTGCGCTCTACCCATCCCACAGGGGCCCCGCAATTCTACCTGAGTCGTTCCCGACTGGAACCAGAAGCAACCGCTACACCTCGAGCGTCACCGTCACCGGCACGTGGTCGGACGGCCGCTCCCAGCTTCGGGCGGCCCGCAGGATCTGGAAATCGCTGACGCGATCCTTCAGCGCGCGCGACACCCAGATGTGATCAAGCCGGCGGCCGCGGTCGCCGACGGTCCAGTCGGCGGCGCGGTAGCTCCACCAAGTGTAGACTTTTTCCGACTGCGGAATGCGCTCGCGCGCGACATCGAACCATTCGCCATGGGTTTGCGCGGCCAGCAGCTTCTCGCATTCGATCGGCGTGTGCGAGACCACCTTCAAGAGCTGCTTGTGCGACCACACGTCGTTCTCATACGGCGCGACATTGAGGTCGCCGACCAGGATGTGGCGATCCTGCCCGCGCGGATGCAAGGGCTCGCAGGCCTTCATCTCGTCGAGGAATTTGAGCTTGTGGTCGAATTTGGGGTTGGTTGCCGGATCCGGAATGTCGCCGCCGGCGGGAACGTAGAAATTATGCAACACCAGCGGCGCCGCAAGCTGCGCCTTCTCGCCGAAGGAAACCGAGATGTGGCGGGAGTCGATCTTGTCACAGAAGGTGCGGACGTCGCGCGAGTCGAACGGCAGCCTGGAGATGATGGCGACGCCGTGATAACCCTTCTGTCCGTTCAGCGCGACGTGCTCATAGCCGAGCCGCCTGAACCGCTTCAGCGGAAACGCATCGTCGATGCATTTGGTCTCCTGCAGGCACAGCACATCCGGCCGCACCGACTTGATGAATTTGGCGACCAGGTCGATGCGCAGCCGCACCGAGTTGATGTTCCAGGTTGTCAGGGAAAGACGCATGGAGCTTGCGTCATAGCACGGATGGAACGGGTGTCGATTACGATCGGGCGCTGGTGCAGCCCGGCCATCCACGGCTTTTTTGCCGCCGCACCCCGGTCAGCGGTAGCCGCATTGCCAGGCCGGCCCGATCGGCGTCCAGGTCCAGCACGGGCCGAAACTGCCGCCATTGTAGCGCCCGCGGTAAAAGCCCGGACGACCGAAATAGTGCCAGTCGCCCATGTACCAGTACATTGGCGTATAGTCCGGCTCACCGCGGTTCGGGCCGTAGACGGGGATGTGAGGGTTCGGCGGCTGATGGTAGCCCGGCAGGAAGCCGTAGCCATGCCAGCGATGCAGATGCTGCTTCTGGGTGGACGCGGAGAGCGCGATGGTCGGTGCGACCGACAGCAGAAGGGCAAAGGACAGGGATAATATGCGCGACATCGCGGCAGGCTAGACTGTCTTCCATCCAAAGGCGATTCAAATCGAGGCCGCCGCAATGTGATCAGGATGTCGATGAATATCGCGGACAACATTCAGAAACAAATCGGCCAATACGGAGGAATGCTCCCATGACAACAGATACGCCGATCATCGATTCCCAGGTCCATGCCTATGAGGCCAACACACCGAAGCGGCCCTGGGCCACGGTGCCGAACTGGCCCGACCATGTCACCGGCGACGAGATGGTGGCGGCGATGGACAAGGTCGGCGTCGACGGTGCCATCTTCATCTCGGCCTTTTCGATGTATCGCTATGACGCGAGCTACGCCGTCGAGGTGCAGCGGGCGCATCCTGGGCGTTTCGGCATCGTCAAGCCGGTCGACCCCGACGATCCCGCTGTCGAGGATGTCATCGCCGATTGGAAGAAGACGCCAGGCACCGTTGGCATCCGCATCATGCTGACCAGGGAGCACAAGCGCGCCTCTGACGAGGGACTCGATCGCATCGCTCGCGCCGCCGTGCGTTACGATTTTCCGCTCAACATGCTGTGCTGGGGCAATCTGGATGCCGGCACGGCGCTGATCGACCGCCATCCCGACACGCGATTCATTCTTGATCATCTCGGCATCCTGCAGCCGCGCACGCCGCCGGCGCCGGAACATCCCTGGGCCGACCTGCCAAAGGTGCTCGCGCTCGCCAAGCGGCCGAACGTCGTGATCAAGGTCAGCGGCGCCTGCACGCTGTCGCGCGAGCCCTACCCTTTCACCGACATCTGGGATCCGCTGGCGCGCATCTTCGATGCCTGGGGTTTCGAGCGCTGCCTGTGGGGCACGGACTGGACGCGAGCCTTTGCCGTCGTCAACTATGAGCAGGCGGTCGAGCCGTTCCTCAAGACGGACCGGCTGAGTGCGAGCGAGCGCGCCATGTTGATGGGCGGTGCCTGCGCCAAGGCGTACAACTGGTCACCGAAGGTAACCCCGTAATTGTACGGGCTGGCGGGTTCAACCTTCCAAATGCGAACACGCCTCTGCCGCGCCATGAACAGGCGGTAACCCAGATTCAAGCGCAAACGTGGCAGAAACTGCCAGGCGATTCGATAAGGAACCAAGGAGTGTTTGAATTATGTTGAGTGGGGACGAGAATGAGACCAAGCCGGTGAAGAAATCCGCGCGCAAGGGCAAGGCGGATCAGGCCGGCAACAAGGCCGAGCCGCGCAAGCGAAAGCCTGCCCCACGCAAGGACGAGCAGCCGGAGCAAGTGCTGCAAGCCGGAGACGCAGCCAGCGCGCCGGTTACGTCGGCTGACACTGGCGTGACCGACATCGCGTACAGCGAGCTCGCTCCGGTCGCCGAGGTTGCACCGGCAGAAGCGGATCAAGGTCCCGACACGCGGGTCGGGCAATTGCCCGAGGCTGCGGAGCTGATCAGCACGGCTGTGACGCCGATCGAGCCTGTCGTAATCGAGACTTCGCCGGTGGAGACTTCGCCGGCCGAGACTGCGCCGGCCGAGATCTGCCCAGCCCCGCCGGTTGCCGCAGCCGAAGCCGCGCCCGTCAGCTATCAGGCCATCGCGGACGAATATCGCCGATACACGACCGAGTCGCTCGACAGGACACAAACCTTTTTCGGCCGGCTTGCAGGCGTGTATTCGCTCGACAAGGCGTTCGAGCTGCAGAGCGAATTTGCCAGGCAGGCCTATGACGGCTTCGTCGCGGAATCGCTGAAGATCCGCGAACTGCACAGCCAGCTGGCCAAGCAGCGCCTGAAGCAGTGGGAAGGCTTCGTCGCCCGCATGATCGGGCCGCGGTGAACGCGTCGTTGTCGTCCCGGCGAAGGCCGGGACCCAGACCGCGGAATCTATCTGTGGACCGCGGTAGCAGTCGATCTTCGCAATAACGAAAGCCTGTGGTTATGGATCCCGGCCTTCGCCGGGACGACGTGGGGCGTGCAGCGTATCCCGCTGACCGGGAGCTAGATCAACAGCGCCGCTTCCCAGGCGCCTTGCCCGACCTGGTCCGCGATCAGGGCCAGGATCAGCCGGCGCATCTCTTCCATGGCGTAGGTCATGGGACGGTTGCGCAAATGGCAGAGATAGAGCGTGCGGGTGAGTTTCGGCTCGATCACCTCGCGCGCGATCAGCTTGCCAGTCGCCAGATGCTCCTTCGCGAACAATTTGGTTGCGACGGCGCAGCCAAGGCCCGCGAGCAGCGCGCCGGTCATGCCGGTGATGGAGTTGAGGTGCAGGATCGCGTTGGCCTCCAGCCGCTTCAAGAGCACGGGGTCATCGAGCAGCGCGCGTGACGACAGCCCATGCACCAGCGTCATCAGCGGTAGCCCGGTCAGTTCCTCGAACTTGATCGGCGCCTCGCGACTGCCGATCAGTTTCGGCGTGCCGACGCAGAACATCTGCTCCTCCAGCACAGGTTCGGCGACCAGGTCCTTTTCCGACGGCGGATTATAGACCAGCGCGAGATCGACCTCGGAGGCCATCAGGTGCATCAGCGTTGCGCCGGACAGGCTCTCGGTCAGCGACAGCTTCAGATCGGGATATTTGCCGAGCACCGCGCGCATCAGGGGCACGCCGATCGCCTTGACGCCGGAATTGGCCATGCCGATCGAGATGTCGCCGGCGACGCTCCGGCTGCCTTCGCGAATCTCGCGCTCGGCCGCCGCCATCGCCCGCAGGATGATGCGCGCATGCTCATAGAGCCGTTCGCCCGCCGCTGTCGGCTCCATGCCGCGCGGCTTGCGCTCGAACAAGGGCGTTGCGAACTCCGCTTCGAGATTTGAGATGTGATGGCTGAGCGCGGACTGCGCCACGCTCGCCTGATCCGCGGCCCGGGACAGGTTGCGCTGCTCGTAGACGGCGATGAAATAGCGTAGCTGCCGCGAGTCCATGATCTCTAGCGTGGGGTTACAAGCGTTCGAAATCCACGAATGCACCTTTCGACAGATTATAATTTTCAGATGGCGCGCGAAAGCCTAGTCTCTCCGGTAAATTCAGGGAGAGCCGACATGCCCGCAACCGGATTGCCGCTCGAGGGCGTAAGGGTCGTGGAGATGACCCACATGGTCATGGGCCCGACCTGCGGCATGATCCTCGCCCAGTTGGGGGCCGAGGTGATCAAGGTCGAGCCGCCCGCAGGCGACAAGACGCGCTCGCTCGGCGGCATGGGCACGGCGTTCTTCCCGCTGTTCAACCGGGGCAAGCGCAGCGTCGTGCTCGATTTCGCGCGCGAGGACGATCGCGACACAATGCACCGCCTGCTCGCGACGGCCGACGTATTCCTGGAAAATTTCCGCGACGGGCAGCTCGAGAAGCAAGGATTGGGTAGCGATGAGCTGCGCCGCCGTCACCCGCATCTGATCATCGCGGGCCACAAAGGCTTTCTGTCCGGCCCCTATGAGCATCGCCCGGCGCTTGACGAAGTCGTGCAGATGATGTCGGGGCTCGCCGCCATGACCGGCACCAAGGAGAAGCCGCAGCGCGTCGGCTCCTCCGCCAATGACATCATGGGCGGCATGTTCGGGGTGATCTCGATCCTGGCGGCGCTGTACCAGAAGCGCGCGGCGGCCAAGGACGGCGCCAACCGGGGCGCCGATATCCGCATCGGCCTGTTCGAGAATTGCCTGTTCCTGGTCGCCCAGCACATGGTCGAATATGAGATGACCGGCAACAAGCCGCGCTCGATGCCCGAGCGCGAGCACGCCTGGCCGATCTACGATATTTTCGATGCGGCAGGCGACGGCCGCATCTTCATCGGCGTCGTCACTGAAGGCCATTGGCAGAGCTTCTGCCGCGAATTCGGCCTGCAGGAATTCCTGGACGATCCGACACTGCGCACCACGACCGACCGGATTTTCGCGCGCGGCCGGATCATTCCGCGGGTGGCGGAAGAGATCAAGCGCTGGGACGTGAAAGAGCTCTCCGCAAAGCTCGATGCGCTCAACATCTGCTTCTCGCCGATCAACCGTCCCGAGGATCTGTTCGACGATCCGCATGTGCTGCGACCGGGCGGCCTCGTCAACAATGTGGACGCCGATGGCGCGCCGTTCCGTGTGCCGGCTTTGCCGATCGAATGGAATGGCGCCAATCTCGGCGAAGGCCTGAGAGTCGCTCCGCTTGGCGCCGACACCGCGGCGGTACGCACCGAGCTCGAGACAGAAACGCCAACGACCAAAGCCGCAGGGAGGCGCGCATGAGCCGCGTTGAACAAATCTATCCGAATAGCCGCATCACGCTCCGCGAAGTGGGCCTGCGCGACGGGCTGCAGCTCGTGAAAAAATTTCCGTCGACCGACGCAAAACAGCGCTGGGTGCGCGAGGAATATGCGGCCGGCGTGCGGCATTTCGAGGTCGGCTCGTTCCTCCCGGCAAAGACCTTTCCGCAGTTTGCCGATGTGCGCGATATCGCAGCGACCGTGGCTTCGCTGCCGGGCGCGCATGGCATCGCGCTGGTGCTGAACGAGCGCGGCGCCAACGAGGCGCTGGCTGCCGAAGTGCCCGAGATTGCGTCGGTGGTTTCGGCGACCGAGGAGCACAGCCAGGCCAATGCCAACCGCTCGCGGGAGGCGGCGATCGCCAATATCCGCCGGCTGTGCGAGCTGCGCGATACGAGCGCGCACAAGCCGATCGTGCATGCGGCGATCTCGATGGCGCTGGGCTGCTCCATCACCGGCCCGGTCGATCCGGACGAGGTGCTGCGGCTGGTGGAAAAATGCTTTGCCGCCGGCGTCGACGCCGTCGGCATCGCTGACACCGTCGGTTATGCGGGGCCGAAGCAGGTCGGCGATCTCACGCGTGCCGCGGTGAAGCTCGCGGGAGCAAAGCCGATCTGCGTTCACCTGCACGACACCCGCGGCATGGGCATTGCGAATGCGTCGGCCGCGCTCGATGAAGGCGCGCGCATTCTCGACGGCTCGCTCGGTGGCCTCGGCGGCTGTCCGTTCGCGCCAGGCGCGACCGGCAATGTCGTGTTCGAGGATCTGGTCTTCCTGTGCGAGAGCAAGGGATTTGCGACCGGCATCGATATCGAGAAGCTGGTCAAGGTGCGCGCCATCCTGCGCGCCGAAATGCCCGATGAAGCCCTCTATGGCGGCCTCGCCCGCGCTGGCCTGCCGGGAGCTGCGAAAGCGAGGGCGGCATAGGTGCGGCGAGTCGCTTGACATCGGGATGGCTCGCCCAGTCCGTGGTCGCGCGGCTTGCAACGCGATCCATACCCTGACAGCCTGTCTGATCACATGACCACGCGCGGTTCCTCATGGTAACCCACGGCGCAATATCGCGCGCGGCTCGAACGTCGAGGGAGGGAGCGACATGCAGACGCTTCGAACTGAGGACGAGCGGTTCGTCGGATTGCCGGGCTACGCTTTCGCGCCCCATTACGCCGATATCGGTCCTTTGCGAATGCACTATCTCGACGAAGGAGCGAAGGCCGCGCCGGTAGCGCTTTGCCTGCATGGTCAGCCGACGTGGGCTTACCTGTACCGAAAGATGATCCCGGCGCTTCTCGCTGCGGGCTACCGCGTCATCGCTCCGGATTTCTTCGGCTTTGGTCGTTCCGACAAGCCGGTGGACGAGCACATCTACACCTTCGATTTCCATCGATCCTCCGTCGTTTCCCTGCTCGAGGCCCTCGACCTCCGCCGCATCATGCTGGTGTGTCAGGATTGGGGGGGATTGATCGGACTTACAATTCCAATGGATACGCCTGATCGGTTCGAGCGATTGCTGGTGATGAATACCATGCTGGGTACCGGTGACGTGCCGTTGAGCGAGGGCTTTCTCGCCTGGAGAGCCTTCTCCAACCGCAATCCGGATATGGACATCGCTGCACTCATGAAACGGGCGGTGCCCGATCTGCAAGATGTCGAAGCCGCCGCCTACGCCGCGCCTTTTCCGGATGCGCGATACAAGGCCGGCGTGCGACGGTTTCCGAACCTGGTGCCGGATCGCGCAGAGGCCGATGGCGCCGCCGTCTCGCGTCGCGCGCGAGACTTCTGGTCGACAGCGTGGACCGGAAAGAGCTTCATGGTCGTGGGCATGAAAGACCCCGTACTCGGGCCTCCGGTGATGACGGCTCTGCGTCAGCTTGTCCGGAATTGTCCGCCGCCGCTCGAACTTCCAGAAGCAGGTCATTTCGTGCAGGAGGCCGGCGAAATCATTGTGAGGGAGGCGATGAAGAGCTTTGGTTCAGCGCTCTGAAGCAGTCGCATTCCGCATCGCACGGATCCTGCTGTCCCGCTGCTGCGCAGCTTGTCGGCGGACTAGGCTTCGCTAATCCACCTTACGCAGCGCCTTGTTGCGGGGCTCGAAATACAGCCGGAACAGCGTTTTTTCACCGACGACTTCGCCAAGAGCGCGAGCGGCAAAGAATGGGATCAAAATCAGCAGGAGAATAACGCTTGTCGCAGCAAATTGCGCAAGCGTGCCGCCGCCAATCTTGCCGATTGAAGCGCCCAATGCCTCTCCATGGAGATGCCCGACAATCGCTTCTTCGACGACAGTCAGCAAACCGAGTACCAGCAGAAATGCCAGCGACCTGAAGATCGTCGAGACGATGAGCGGATAGTTCTCCGCCAAACCATCGCCAAGTCCGAACCAGCGGCCAACCAGCAAGAACTTCGCGCAGACAAGAGCCTTGATCAAGGCGAACAGCCAAGGCGCGAAACTTATCCCTTCGGCACTCAAGATTGAGGCCTTGAATGCAGCGAGCGCACTGAAACAAACAAAAAGATAGGTCGCAAGAATTGCGAATTCGCGCAATTCAGCCTGGATACGTTCTCCACGAGACGGGTTTACCGCCGTTGAATTTGCCATCTTTCCCGCCCGAGCCTCGGCACCAGTCGCCACCATTCCCGTATTCGGCGACAACGTCGCTGAAATGTATAGCCCGCGCCGAAGGGTGTAGCTGTCAGCTTATATTGCTCTTGACTTGCATCAAGCTTCACCAATCGGCGCCTCGCCCCAGGCGTGATTGAGGCGCCGGGACCACCGTGTCCGCGCAGAGCCCGACCCGAGGACGGGCTCCGCGGCGGTCTCAAATGGCGACGACCGAATGCGGCAGCGGGGCCGTGCATCCTTCGGGGCTCGCTGACGCGAGCGCTCAGGATGACGGTGAAACATCTGGCGCCCGTGCTGCTACAACTTCGCCGCCCGCAGCCGCAGCGCGTTGCCGACCACGCTTACCGACGACAGGGCCATCGCGGCAGCGGCGATGATCGGCGATAGCAGGACGCCGAACGTTGGATAGAGAATGCCGGCGGCGATCGGGATGCCCGCTGCATTGTAGATGAAGGCGAAGAACAGGTTCTGGCGGATGTTGCGCATCGTCGCCTGCGACAGTTTGCGCGCCCGCACGATGCCGGTGAGATCGCCCTTGAGCAGGGTCACGCCGGCACTTTCCATCGCAACGTCGGTCCCCGTCCCCATGGCGATGCCGACCTCGGCTGCGGCCAGCGCCGGCGCGTCGTTGACGCCATCGCCGGCCATGGCGACGACCCAGCCGGCATCGCGCAGCTTGGTCACCACTGCGCTCTTCTGATCCGGCAGCACCTCGGCCTCGACCTCGTTCAGCCCGAGCTTGGTCGCGACCGCTTTCGCCGTGGTGCGGTTGTCGCCGGTCAGCATGATCACCTTGATGCCGTCAGCTTGCAGCGCGCGCAGCGCCTCCGGCGTCGAGGCCTTGACCGGATCGGCGATCGCAAGCAAGCCGGCGAGCTGGCCGTCGATCGCCATGTTGATGACGGTCGCGCCATCCTGCCGCAGCCGCTCGGCGTCGGCCTCCAGTGCGGCGGTTGCGATGCCTAGGGACTCGAGATAGGCGCCGTTGCCGAGCACGATCGTCTTGCCATCGACCCTGCCGGTCGCGCCCTTGCCCGTCGGCGAATCGAATGCGTCGACCGGCTTCAGCGCAAGATTGCGCTCCTTCGCCACACGCACGATCGCGTCCGCCAGCGGATGTTCGCTGGCGCGCTCGACACTGGCGGCAAGCTGCAGCAGATCGTTTTCGGCGAGGTCCCCGGCAGCGACGATCGCAACCACCTTCGGCTTGCCCTCGGTCAGCGTGCCGGTCTTGTCGACCACCAGCGTGTTGACCCGCTCCATCCGCTCCAGTGCTTCGGCGTTCTTGATCAGGACGCCGGCCTGCGCGCCGCGCCCGACACCGACCATGATCGACATCGGCGTGGCAAGCCCGAGCGCGCACGGACAGGCAATGATGAGCACGCTGACGGCCGCGACGAGACCGAACGCCATGCGCGGCTCCGGCCCAAACCAGCTCCATGCAGTAAAGGCGATGATCGCAACAGCAATCACCGTCGGCACGAACCAGCCCGCGACCTGGTCGGCCAGCCGCTGGATCGGCGCGCGCGAACGCTGCGCATCGGCCACCATCTGCACGATCTGCGACAGCAGCGTGTCGCGCCCGACCTTCTCGGCGCGCATGACAAAGCCGCCCGACTGATTGAGTGTCCCGGCGATCACCTTGGCGCCCAACTCCTTGGTCACCGGCATGGACTCGCCTGTGACCAGGGATTCGTCGAGCGAGGAGCGTCCCTCGAGAATGATGCCGTCGACCGGCACCTTCTCGCCCGGCCGCACACGCAAGCGGTCGCCGACGGCGAGCGCATCGATCTCGACCTCGTGGTCGTTGCCGTCGGCATCGATGCGGCGCGCCGTTTTCGGGGCGAGCTGCAAGAGCGCCTTGATCGCGCCGGAGGTCGCGTCGCGCGCGCGCAATTCCAGCACCTGCCCGAGCAGGACCAGCACGGTGATGACGGATGCCGCCTCGAAATACACCGCGACGGCGCCGTCATGCCCGCGGAATGTCGCTGGGAAGACTTGCGGCGCGAGGGTGCCGATCACGCTGTAGACATAGGCCACGCCCGTCCCCATCGCGATCAGCGTGAACATGTTGAGATTGCGCGTGAGCAGCGATTGCCAGCCGCGCACGAAAAACGGCCAGCCGGCCCACAGCACGACGGGCGTGGCAAGCACGAACTGGATCCAGTTCGACAGCGTCTGCTCGATCAAACCGTGACCGGCGAGATGTCCGCCCATTTCCAGCACAAAGACAGGTGCCGTCAGCACAAGCCCGATCCAGAACCGCCGCGTCATGTCGGCGAGTTCGGGGTTCGGCCCGCTATCCAGGCTCGCGACCTCCGGCTCCAGCGCCATGCCGCAGATCGGACAGCTGCCGGGGCCGACCTGACGTATCTCGGGATGCATCGGGCAGGTGTAGATGGTGCCTGCGGGCAGCGCAGGCTCCGGCTGCTTTGGCTTGTCGAGATATTTTGCAGGATCTGCCGCGAATTTGGTGCGACATCCGGCCGAGCAGAAATGGAACGTTTCGCCGTGATGCTCGAAGCGGTGCTTCGACGTCGCCGGATCGACGCTCATGCCGCAGACGGGATCGCGAACCTTGCCCGCACCATCTCCGTGATGATGGTGCGTGTGGCCGGCGTGATCGCCGTGTCCGCCGCAGCATGCCGAGGCCTCGGCCTTCGCTGCAGTCTTGCCGCCGCAGCCGGAATGTCCCTTGTGGCCTGAGTGATCGCCGGCAACGCCTGTCATGCAGCACTCCTGGACTTGAAACCCATACCCGGTAGGGGTATATAGGCCGCATGCGAAAAGACATCAAGGCATCCGTGCAGAAACGCCTGAACCGGATCGAGGGCCAGGTCCGCGGCCTCGCAAAAATGGTTGAGGAGGATCGCTATTGCATCGACGTCGTCACCCAGATCGCGGCGGTGCGCGCGGCGCTCAGGCGTGTCGAGGAGGAGGTGCTGCGCGACCACGTCGCCCATTGCGTCGAGCACGCGATCGCGAGCGGCGACAAGACGGATCAGCGGCAGAAGATCGCGGAGCTGATGGCAGTGATCGGGCGCTCGGATCGGTGAGGGTGTTCGCGCGCCATGTGCACGAACCTATCACCGTCACCCTGAGGAGGCGCGCCAGCGCCGTCTCAAAGGGCGACGGCCCGGCTTTGGCAGCGGCGGCCGTTCATCCTTCGAGGCCTCCGCTGCGCTCCGGCGCCTCAGGATGACGGGTCTGCCGTTGAACGAAATCCTATGCCGCGACCCCGCGGCGAACGGGGCGGCGCATCTCGACATAGTCGGCGCGCAGGAAGTGCTCTTCCACGGTAACACGCTCCATCAGTGTGGGCGCGTGGTCCGCGGGCATCACTTCTTCAGCCGGAAGCGCCGTTTCCTGGTCAGCCGCTTCAGGAACAAGCGGCGGCGATCCGAGCGCTTCTGGAAACACACCGAACTCGCCCGCTACCTCCGGGAGCGGCTTCTGCTTGTCGGCCCAGTGCAGGGCCGTGTAGTCGAAGCCGTGCACGATGGTGGGTTTGACGATTTCGAAATAGGGCGAGATGTCGAAATCGCGCGGCATGTAGAGCGAGGAATCGCGGATGTGTAGGATCTCGCGGCGCGCCTGCCGCGAGCCGGCACGGGTGATCTTGGGCAGGATCGGGTAGCGCACGGCATCGAACGCCTGCGCGATCAGCGCCGAGCAGATCATCTTGGTCGGGTCGCCCGAGCCGAACGCGATCATGCGCCGCCGCCAGCGCTGGGGGACCGGCATCGGGATCAGATAGCGCATCAGGTCGAGAATGTTCTTGGTGTCGTAGCCGAAGCCGATCCGGTTGATGGCGTAGCGGCACACCGTGGTACGGTCTTCATAGGTCAGGCCGACGGGGCGGCAAATCCTTGTGTGATAGCTGAAGTACTTCGACAGCGGCGCGGACGTGACGCCCTCGCCGACATTGGCCTCGATCAGCACATGCGGCTCGCCTTCCGGCTCCTGGGCGCCGTCGACTGGGCCGACATAGAGCGCCGCATGGGACCAGGTAGACTGCGTCAGATATTTGATGATCCCGGAAATGCGGTTGTTGCCCTCGACCAGCAGCACGTCACCCGGCGCAATGCTGCTCCGCAGGTAATCCGGATCGCTCGGCGTGAACGGCTCGTAGCCGGGTAGCTCCGTCTGGAGATAGCCAGCAATCAGCTTGCCGATGGTATCGAGCATGACGCCCATGAATTCCCCCCGTGGGGCCTTGCCGGCCGCCCTTTTTCCCTTCTCATACCATGGTCGAAAGCTGTTGCAATTTCGTTCATGGCGCCGGGTGGATCAATCATGATTGATTCACCGTGATGGTTGCCGCGCCGCATCGGATGCGGCAAGTTCAACGGGCCAATGTCCGCCTCTGCAAAGCTTTCGGAAACCATGCCATGACAATCACGCGCCGCGGCTTCCTGTCGGCATCCGCGGCGATTGCGGCGCTGCCTGCGTTCCCCGGGCGCGTCCTTGCTGCGGCGCCGCCCCCACGCGAGGCGGACATTGTGGTGATCGGTGCGGGCGCGGCCGGTATTGCCGCAGCGCGGCGCATCGCGGCGGCCGGCCGCAAGGTGATCGTGCTCGAGGCCGACAGCCGCATCGGCGGCCGCTGTGTGACGGATAGCACCTCGTTCGAGGTGCCGTTCGATCGCGGGGCACGCTGGCTGCACAATCCTGACAGCGATCCATTGCTCAAGCTCGGCCGTGCCGCAGGCCTCGATGTTGCGCCGGTTACAGTGGGGCAGAAAATCCGCATCGGCCGGCGTTTTGCCCGCCCCGGCGAGACCGAGGAATTGCTCGCAATCCTGGTGCGCGCCAACCGCGCGATCGACGAAGCTGCGCATGGCAGGCTCGATACGTCCTGTGCGTCCGCCCTGCCGAAAGATCTCGGCGACTGGACCGCCACCGCCGAGTTCGTGCTCGGCCCGAGCGCCTATGGCAAGGACCTCAAGGATATCTCGGCCATGGACAAGGCCCATGCGCAGGATCGCTCGCCCACGGTCGCGTGTCGGGAAGGATTGGGCACGCTGATCGCAAAGCTCGCCGAGTCTCTGCCGGTGTCGCTGTCGACCCCCGCCAATCGCGTGATCTGGAGCAACCGTGACGTGGCTGTCGAGACGCCGTCGGGAAAGATCGCCGCACGCGCCGCGATCATCACGGTGTCGAGCAATGTTCTGACGAGCGGCGCCATCAAGTTCACACCCGATTTCCCCAGGCGCCAGCTCGATGCGGCCGGCAAATTGAGCCTTGGCAGCTACGACCGGATCGCGCTGCAGCTGCCGGGCAATCCCACAGGCCTTGCCCGCGACGAGATGCTGATCGAGCAGAGCAGCTCGACGCGAACCGCTGTCATGCTCGGCAACGTCAGCGGTTCCTCGCTTTGCGTCATCGACGTTGCGGGCTCCTTCGGCAGCGATCTGTCGACGCAGGGCGAGCAGGCGATGGCGGCGTTTGCCAGGGAATGGCTGGCAAAGCTGTTCGGCAGCGAGACGGCAGCGATGGTGAAGAAGACCAGCGTGACGCGCTGGAATGCCTCGCCATACGTGCTCGGCGCCATGTCGGTCGCGACGCCGGGTGCGCAGCCCTCGCGAAAAATCCTGACCGAGCCGGTCGGCAGCATCTTTCTTGCGGGCGAAGCGACCCATGAGACGCTGTGGGGCACCGTCGACGGTGCCTGGGAGAGCGGCGAGCGCGCCGCCGAGGCCGCGCTCCGCAAGATCGGTGCGATCAGGGAGGAACCTGTCGAGGCTCCGGCACGGCCGGCGAGGACGCATCGTCGCGCGCCGCCGCGCAGGACTTCTCCATTCTATTGAGGAAGCAGCCTTGGCACTCTAGCCTTCGCGCAACGCATCATCGAGAGCAGGCGGTCATAGTGGCGGCGGTCGGGCATCGACGAGACATATACGACTGAGAGATCAAACATGAGCGTGAAATACCGGAAGACACCTCATGGTGAGGTGGCGATCCTCCCGAGGGAAGAATACGAGCGCTTGGCGGCAAAGGCTGCCGAGGCCGATGAAGACGCCGGTACTGCTCGTGCTGTTGCTCGAGCGCGCAAGGAAGTCTCTGAAGGTGGCCCCTTGCTGCCGAAGGATGTCGTCGATCGCCTAGCTAACGGTGAGAATCCGGTACGGGTCTTACGTGAGCGGCGCGAGCGCGACTCCCCTGAAGGCATGACCCAGATGTATCTGTCGTCCAAGACGAACCTCAGCCAAGGGTACATTTCGGACATTGAGAATGGACGTCGAAAAGGGACGGCCGCGGCCCTGCGCTCGATTGCGAACGCGCTGAATGTTCCGCTAGATCTCCTCGTTCACGACAGCTGACGAGGCTTCAATCTACTGTCGAGGCTTTTCAACGCAGCACGCCGTCCAGAATCGGCAGGCCCGCGATCACCGCGAGCGCGATCAGCGCGTAGCAGATCGCCCGGAAAATCCGCTCGCTGGCGCGGCCGAACAGTGAGGCGCCGACGCCGAGTCCAATGGCGTAGACCGGGCCGACCAGGAGTGCGAAGCGGATGGCATCGGCATTGATCAGGCCGGCCGCGATATAGCTGACCAGCGAGAAGAAATCCGAGCCTGCGAAGAACAGCACAATGTTGGCGCGTGCGACGTCCGGCTTGGTGGGACGGCCGAGCCAGTAGCCGACGATCGGCGGCCCGCCGGTCTGTGCGAGCCCGCTGCAAAAGCCCGAGAGGCCGCCGATGCCGATCGAGAGTGCGAGATGGTCCTTGCCGCGATAGCGCCAGCCCGACAGCAGCAGTAACAGCAATGCAGCCACGAAGGCGGAGATGATCCAGCGCGTCGTCACCGGGTCGAGCCGGCTGAGGAAATAAGTCCCGAGCGGCACCCCGATCAGCGCGCCGGCGACGATGATCGCGGTCGCCTTGCGATCGGCATGTTTCCAGGCATTCGGGATCAGCGGCGTCGCCGCGATGAAGTCGATGATCAGCAGCAGCGCCGCGACCAGGCGCGGCGCTGCCATGCTGCTCGCGAGCGGCATGAAGATCAGCGCCGAGCCGAAGCCGGAAAAGCCGCGGGCCAGCCCTGAGACGAAGGCGATGGCACAGACGGCGACGGCCGCGCGGAAGCCGACCTCGGGCGGGATCAGCCCGAGGATCATCATCCCCGCAGCGTGCCGCCGGTCTTCCTGGCGACTTCGGCAACCAGCTTGGCCGCGACCGCCTCGATCTCCTCGTCGGTCATGGTTTTCTCGCGCGGCTGCATCGTGACGGCAATCGCGATCGACTTCTTGGCCTCGTCGATGCCCTTGCCTTCATAGACGTCGAACACGGTGACATCGGTGATCAGCTTCTTGTCGACGCCCTGGGCGGCACGGACGATGTCGCCGGCTTTCACGGTACGGTCCACGATGAAAGCGAAATCGCGCGACACCGGCTGGAATGCCGACAGCTCCAGCACCGGTTTTGCACGGGTCGGCCGCTGCTTGGCCATCGGGATGCGGTCGAGGATGACTTCGAAGGCCATCAGGGGACCATCGGCGCGCAGTGCTTCCAGCGTGCGCGGATGCATCTCGCCGAAGTAACCGAGCACATTCTGCGGGCCGATCTGGATGGTGCCGGATCGTCCGGGATGCAGCCAGGCGGGTCCACCCGGCACGATCTGCAGCGCCTGCATCGGCGCGCCGGCTTCCGCCAGCACCGCGAGCGCATCGGCCTTGGCGTCGAAAGCGTCGGCCGTCCGCGAGCCCGACCAGTGCCGGCCGATGCCTTGCGAGGTCGCAAAACCGTGACGCACGCCGGCGGCGGCAACGAACTGGTCCTCGGGGCGGTCGCCACGGAAGATCTGGCCGACCTCGAACAGCGCGACATCCTGGAAGCCGCGGTCAGCATTGGCTTGCGCGGCGGCGATCAGGCCGGGCAGCAGCGAGGGCCGCATGTCCGACAGATCAGCCGCGATCGGGTTGGCGAGCGCCAGCTCGGCCTTGCCGCCGCCGAACAATTCGGCCGCAGGCTTGGAAATGAACGACCAGGTCACCGCTTCCACCATGCCGCGGGCAGCCGCGGCGCGCTTGGCGCGGCGTTTGCGGAGCTGGATTGGCGTAAGCACCTGTTTACGCGGCGCGTCGCCGCGCCCGAACGGCGTCTCCGGCACCTTATCGACGCCGACGATGCGCACGATCTCCTCGACGATGTCGGCCTTGCCCTCGACATCCGAGCGCCAGGTCGGAATCGCGATCTTCACCACGGGCCCGGTGCCGGCGATCGTGAAGCCGAGCCGGGTCAGGATGCTGCGCACCTCCGGGAACGGTACCTCGAGGCCGGCGAGGCGCTTCACCTCGGACAGCGGGAAATCGATGATGCGGTCCTCGGGGAAGGTCTTGCCGACCACGACGTTGTCCGACGGCGTGCCGCCGCACAACTCCATCACCATCCGCGTCGCAAGCTCGAGCCCGGGCACCATGAAGGCCGGATCGACGCCGCGCTCGAACCGGTAACGCGCATCGGTGTTGATGCCGAGCTTGCGGCCGGTCTGCGCGATGTTGATCGGGTTCCACAGCGCCGATTCGATCAGCACGTCGGTGGTATTCTCGTCGCAGCCCGAAGCCTCGCCGCCCATGATGCCGGCGAGCGATTCCACGCCGTGCTCGTCGGCGATCACGCATATCGCGCTGTCGAGATTGTAGGTGCGGCCGTCGAGCGCAAGCAAACTCTCGCCCTCGCGTCCACGGCGCACGACGAGATTGCCCTTCACCTTCTTCGCGTCGAACACATGCAGCGGCCGCGCGCGGTCATAGGTCATGAAGTTGGTGATATCGACCAGCGCGTTGATCGGGCGCAAGCCGATCGCCGTCAGCCGCTGCTGCAGCCATTTCGGCGATGGGCCGTTCTTCACGCCGCGCACCAGCCGCAGCGCAAAGCCGGGACAAAGATCGGCGTCTTCGACCTTCACCTGGACGGGACAGGGAAACTCGCCCTTGACCGGTTTGATCGTGGGGTCCTTGAACTTGCCCATGTCGGCCGCGGCGAGATCGCGCGCGATGCCGTGCACGCCGGTGCAGTCGGGGCGGTTGGGCGTCAGGTTGATCTCGAAGACGGGATCGCCGAGGCCGACCCATTCTGCGTAGCTCTTGCCGAGCGGCGCATCGGCCGGCAGCTCCATGATGCCGTCGTGGTTCTCCGAGATCTCGAGCTCGGCCTCGGAGCAGAGCATACCGCGGCTTTCGACGCCGCGGATGGTGCCGACCGAAAGGGTGATGTTCTTGCCCGGGATGAATGTGCCCGGGGGCGAGAACACGCTGACAAGCCCGGTGCGCGCATTCGGCGCGCCGCAGACGACCTGCACCGGCGCAGCCCCGTTGCCGGTATCGACCATGCAGACGCGCAGGCGGTCGGCATTCGGGTGCTGCTCGGCAGAGATCACGCGCGCGATGGTGAACGGCGCGAGCAGCTTCGCCTTGTCCTCGAGGTGTTCGACCTCGAGGCCAACCATGGTCAGCTTGTCGGCAAGCTTCTCGACAGAGTCGTCGGTGTCGAGATGGTCCTTCAGCCAGGAGAGGGTGAATTTCACGAGCTTAGGCCTCCCGCCAGTGTCGGCACTTCAAGCGGCTTGAAGCCGTAATGGTTGAGCCAGCGCACGTCGCTGTCGAACAGCTGGCGCAGGTCGCTCATGCCGTATTTCAGCATGGCGATGCGGTCGATGCCCATGCCCCAGGCAAAGCCCTGGTACTCGTCGGGATCGATGCCGCAGGCGCGCAGCACATTCGGATGCACCATGCCGCAGCCGAGAATCTCCAGCCAGTCCTCGCCTTCGCCAAAGCGAATCTCGCCCTTGTCGCGCCGGCACTGGATATCGACCTCGAGCGACGGCTCGGTGAACGGGAAGAACGACGGCCGGAAGCGCATGTTGATGTGGTCGACCTCGAAGAACGCCTTGCAGAACTCGTGCAGGATCCATTTCAGGTGGCCGAGATGCGAGCCCTTGTCGATCACGAGCCCCTCGACCTGGTGGAATTGCGGGGTGTGGGTGGCGTCGGAATCGATGCGATAGGTGCGGCCCGGGCAGACTACGCGGATCGGCGGCTTTTGGCTCAGCATCGTGCGCACCTGGACCGGGGAGGTGTGGGTGCGCAGCAGAAGACGCGAGCCGTCCTCCTTCGGATTGAAGAAGAAAGTGTCGTGCATTTCCCGCGCGGGATGGCCGACCGGGAAGTTGAGCCTGGTGAAGTTGTAGTCGTCGGTCTCGATGTCAGGGCCCTCGGCGATCGAGAAGCCCATGTCGGCGAAGATCGTCGTCAGCTCGTCCATCACCTGGCTGAGCGGGTGAATGCGGCCGGCCTGGACCGGCGGCTCGCGCATCGGCAGCGTGACGTCGATGGTTTCGCTGGCCAGCCGCGCGTCGAGCGCGGCCGACTTCAGGACGTCGCGGCGCTCGGTGAGCGCCTGCGTGACCTTGTCCTTGGCAAGGTTGATGGCCGCGCCTTGCGTCTTGCGCTCCTCCGGCGACATCTTGCCGAGGGTTGCGAGCAGGGCCGAGATCGAGCCCTTCTTGCCGAGCGCCGAGACGCGGACGGCTTCAAGCGCCGCCTCATCGGTTGCCGCGGCGATCTGTCCAAGGATGGTCTGTTCGAGAGTGGCGAGGTCGGACACGATAGTCCCTTCCTTCAAACGCGGGCTGGTTATCGCCGCGCCACGGAAGGCTCGCCTTTCGGTCGCGGCCTCTTGCCGGGCGAGGGATGCCCGGCGCATTCGCTTTGGAATCTGGAAGGCCGCCGGTTTACACAGGCCGGCCTGGATCAGGCGGCGAGTGCGGCCTTGGCCTTCTCGGCAATGGCCTGGAACGCTGCGGGCTCGTGGATGGCGAGATCAGACAGCACCTTGCGGTCGACGACGACGCCCGACTTGGCGAGCCCGTCGATAAATCGGCTGTAGGTCAGGCCGAACGGACGGACGGCGGCGTTGAGGCGCTGGATCCAGAGCGCGCGGAAGGTCCGCTTCTTGCGCTTGCGGTCGCGGAACGCATACTGGCCGGCCTTCTCGACCGCCTGCTTGGCGGTGCGGATGGTGTTCTTGCGGCGGCCGTAATAGCCCTTGGCGGCCTTGAAGACTTTCTTGTGCTTGGCGTGGGCGGTCACACCGCGTTTGACGCGAGACATGACGAATATCCTTCAATGCGAATCGGTGAAGCGGAGGCCGCATTTCGCGGCCCGTGTGCGGACGAAAAGTACGATCAGCTGTTGGGCAGGAAGTACTTCTTGATGTTGTCGCCGTCGGTCTTGAACAGCACACGGGTGCCGCGCAGCTGACGGATCTGCTTGTTCGTCCGCTTGATCATGCCGTGGCGCTTGCCGCGCTGGGCATGCAGTACTTTACCGGTCGCAGAGACTTTGAAGCGCTTCTTGGCGCCCGACTTGGTCTTCAGCTTGGGCATTTGGCTCTCCTAATGGTGGCCGCAACACCAACGCGCCCCTTGCGGGGAGCGCCGGCCGGCTAAATTGCTCGTTAGAGCGTTGAAAGTACGAGGGTTTTCCACAAGGGGAAGCGCGCTCGCACGAATGACCGCCACGGCAGCCCTTAATCAGCCGGGCGATCGAAGGCGGTCTTATGGCAGAGCGCGGTGGAAATGGCAACGATGAACCGCGAAAGGCCCTGCCCCGACTATTTCGGTATTCCTCTCGTAGATCCCGATCGGACCCCCGACAATGAGCATTTCAATGCGAAATTATACCAAGCGGCCTGCTTGTTTCCGCTTTAGGTCATCGCCCCGGCTTTTGGCCACAGCCGCTCTCATCGCGGTGCTTGCGCCTGCGGCTTCCGAAGCGCGCGCGCCGGGCAGCTATGACGGCGTCTGGAATGTGGTTTTCGCCACCACCCGGGGCACTTGCAGCTCCGGCTACAGCGTTCCCTTTACCGTCACGGGCAGCCGGGTTTCCTCGGCCGGTGGCGGCAAGGTCGAAGGCCAGATCAACCGGGCCGGCTCCGTGGCAGTCCGGGTCAAGGTCGGCGCGTCGCATGCCTCCGGCGGCGGCCAGCTCGTCGGCAGCGCCGGCGCCGGCTCGTGGAGCGGCATCATTTCCGGTGACCGCTGCAGCGGAACCTGGCAGGCGACGCGCAGCTGAAGATCCTCGCGACCCAACTGCCCGAAAAAGCATTAGTCCCCGCGTGGCGGGGACTTTTGCTTCTCTGGCACGGACGTTTGCCGATCAGCGCGGTGCGAGCACCATCACGACCTGACGGCCCTCGAACCTGGCGTCCTGCTCGACCTTGGCGATCTCGGCGACGTCGCCTTTGATCTTGTCCAAGAGCTTGGTGCCGATCTCCTGGTGCGCCATTTCGCGGCCGCGATAGCGCAGGGTGATCTTGACCTTGTCGCCTTCCTCGAAGAAGCGCTGCATGGCGCGCATCTTCACGTCATAGTCATGATCGTCGATCATCGGGCGGAGCTTAATCTCCTTGATTTCGACGGTCTTCTGCTTCTTGCGAGCTTCAGCGGCTTTTTTTTGGGCCGAATATTTGAACTTCCCGTAGTCCATAATCTTGCAGACGGGAGGGCTGGTGTTCGGTGAAATCTCGACCAGATCCATGCCGGCTTCAGCGGCCATCTTGATCGCGACCACGGTTTCCACGGTTCCGCGGTTGAGACCGGTATGATCGATCAGCTGGATCTGCGCATTACGGATATCATCATTGATGCGCGGCCCGTCTTTGGCGGCAGCGGGCGGGGCTCTATTGGGACGGCGAATGGGTCCTTCTCCAACGTTGTGAACGATGTCGATATTTTGAAGTAATAAGGCCGACCGGGCAAGCACACTCGGGCCGGGTGTGACGAAAAACCCACCCTCGCGCGGCTTTTGGGCCACGGCCGGATGAGATAGCGAGGGAAGAACTGTTCCGCAAGCGCATGGAAAGCCTTAAGGCCTGGTTAGGCCCACGTAAAGCGCGCTGCCCATGCCAATTCGAGAGCCGAGCCGACGTTCCAGGCCAACCTGCCATGACCAATCCTGCGGTGACCGATCCTGCCATGACCAATCCTGCCGAATCCGATCAGCCTGTCTTCATCAACGTCGGCAGCGCGCCCGCCCGGCGTATCGCGGTACGCACCCGCCCCGGGGGCGCACCCGGGCTGTTCTGGCTCGGCGGCTTCAAGTCGGACATGAAGGGCACCAAGGCGCTGGCGCTCGACGCCTGGGCGGCCGAGCACGGCCGCGCCTGCGTGCGGTTCGACTATTCCGGCCATGGCGAATCCGGCGGCGACTTCGTCGAGGGCACCATCGGGCGCTGGCTGGAGGAGGCGCTCGCGGTGTTCGAGCAGTTCTGCACCGGGCCGCAGGTGGTGATCGGCTCCTCCATGGGCGGCTGGATGGCGTTGCTGCTGGCGCGCGAGGTCAAGCGGCGCCAGCTGAAGGGCTCGCTCGCCGGCCTGGTCCTGATCGCACCGGCCCCGGACTTTACTGAAGAACTGATGTGGAAGGGCTTTTCGCGCGAGGCCAGGCGCGAGATCGAGGACAACGGCGTCTGGCACCGGCCCTCGGAGTATGGCGAGCCCTATCCGATCACGAAAAACCTGATCGAGGAGGGGCGCAACCACCTCATCCTCGGCGGGACGATCGACGTCGGCTGCCCGGTCCGCATCCTCCAGGGCGCGCAGGATCCCGACGTGCCCTGGCAGCATGCGATGCGGCTGACGCACCGGCTGCCGGCGGAGGACGTGGTGCTGACCATGATCCAGGACGGCGATCACCGCCTGTCGCGCCCGCAGGACATTGCGCGGATCATCGCAGCCGTCGCCGAGATGGGCTGAGGCGCCATTGGCGGCTCAAAGCCTCGGCATGGGCTTGCGCTGCGCCAGCGCGGCGACCGTCGAAGTGCCGATCGGGCCGGCTTCGTCATAGAGCCAGCATTCGCCAATCGCGATGCCGTCGGCGGAATGATGGTTCACCACCTCGAAGCCGATCCAGTCCGCGAGCGGCAGGCGATACAGATAGACCGTGACGTCGCTGTTGATGAAGGCGAGCCCCTGGTCGCCCGCGTTGGCGAAGGGGCTCGCGAAATCGGCGGCAAGCGCGACGCGCACAAATGGCGTCAGCGCTGTCCCATCGACCAATTCGCGCACCTCGCTCATCCAGAGCCGGCGCGGCCCGAGCGAGCCCATATGGCCGACGATCGGCCGCGTCGCCCATTTGCCGTGCATGCCGAGCCGGGCATCGGTCGGCACCGGAATGTCCGCAGGTTTCGGCACATCCCAGTTCGGCGGCGACCAGATGTTGCCGTCTGGATTTTCCGTCCGGCGCAACAGCTGGCAGGAGGCGCGCGCCATGGCGACACCGCCGGAGAGAAAATCGGCCTCGATCACCCGGATGCGCAAGCCTTCACGCACCGTGCGCGTCTTCACCTCGATCGGCGTCGTGATGTTCGGCAAACGAAACATGTCGACCGTCAGCCGCGCCGGCACGAAATCATCGCCACCATGACGCTGCTCGATGACGAAGGCGAGCAGGCCGATGACGACGCGGCCGTGCAGCGAGTTCGGGTCCCACGGGCCATTGGCGATCGGATTGGCAAGGAAGCCGTCGCCGTCGCGACGGAAGAAGGGCTGGTTTGTCATTGCGCGTGTCATGGCAAGCTACGATGGCGGGATTTGCGCCTCTGAATCAAGCTTCGCCAAGCGCGTATCGCCATTCCGTCAGCACATCCTCATCCGTCTCGACGTCGCGCGATCCGGAGAGCGCCGCGAGCGCGCCTCGATCGAGCAGTTGCGACAGCGCCCACACCGCCGCGCCCCGCACCAATGGGTTCGCGTCGCCCAGCAGCCGCCTCGCCTTGTCTGCCAGCGCAGTATTGTCCGAATTGCCGATCGCGATCAGCACATTGCGGACAAAGCGATCGCGGCCGATGCGCTTGACGGGTGATTTTGTAAAGAGCGCCCGAAACGCGGCGTCGTCCAGCTCTGCCAGCATTTGAAGATCAGGTGCACGCAATTCGTCGCGTGCGGCAAGCCTGGTTTCGCGGCCGGTTTGCGCGAACTTGTTCCATGGGCACACAGCGAGGCAATCGTCGCAGCCATAGATGCGGTTGCCGATGCTCTTGCGGAATTCGCGCGGGATCGCGCCCTTGTTCTCGATGGTGAGGTAGGAGATACAGCGCCGCGCATCGAGCTGGTAGGGCGCCGGAAATGCGGCGGTTGGGCAGATGTCCTGGCAAGCCCGGCACGAGCCGCAATGATCGATCTCGGCCGTATCGCATGGCAGCTCCAGCGTGGTGTAGATCGCGCCAAGGAACAGCCAGGAGCCGAAGTCGCGTGACACCAGGTTGGTGTGCTTGCCCTGCCAGCCGAGCCCGGCGGCCTGCGCCAGCGGCTTCTCCATCACCGCGGCCGTGTCGACGAACACCTTGACCTCGCAAGGCACTGCTGCGACCAGCCAGCGCGCGAGCGACTTCAGCCGCTTCTTGATGATGTCGTGATAGTCGTCTCCCTTGGCATAGACCGAGATCGCCGCGCGCGTGCGTTCGTTCAGGATCGTGAGCGGATCCTCATCCGGCCCGTAATTGACCCCGAGCATGATGACGGAGCGGACGTCGCGCCAGAGTCCGCGCGGATCGGCGCGGCGCTCCGGACTGGCGGCAAGCCAATCCATGTCGCCATGCGCGCCGGCTTCCAGGAATTCGTAGAAGCGTTGTCCCGCCTCGCCGATCGCATCGGGCGTGGTGACGCCGATGCAATCGAAGCCGAGCTTGCGGGCCTCGTCCGCAAGCGCTGACTTCAGCTCGACGAGATCAGGCGCGGCGCTCTTGCTCAGAAATCCAGGTCCACATAGGTCCGCGACGCCGGCACGCCCGCCAGCCATTCGCTGAGCAGCGGGCGGAACGACGGGCGCGACTTGATCCGCGCGTACCAGGCTTTTGCTGCGTCGTTCTCGATCCATGGCACGTCGCCGAGGTAATCGATCGCCGACAGATGCGCGGCGGCGGCGAGATCGGCATAGGTCAGCCGCTCGCCCGCCAGAAAGTTTCGCCGCTGCGCCAGCCAGCCGATATAGGCGAGATGATAGCGCACATTGGCCCGTGCCGCGCGCATGACGTCGGACGCCGGCGGGCCGCCGCCATCCTCCTCGCTCATGAAGCGCTTGTAGATGCGCTCGGTGACCAGCGGATTGGCGGCTTCCTCGAAGAACTTCTCATTGAACCAGGCCATCAGGCGCCGCACCTCGATGCGCTCGCCCATGGTGGTCGGCAACAGCCTGCGGTCGCCCATCTCGGCGCCCAGCGTCTCGTCGATATATTCGGCGATGATGGCCGCCCCCGGGATCGCCGGCTGGCCGTCGGAGAACAGCACCGGCGTCGTGCCCGCGGGGTTCATCGCCAGAAAGCCCTCGCGCCGTTCCCAGACCCGCTCCTCCACCAGCTTGATCTCGCAGCCATATTCGCCCAGCACCAGGCGGACAAAGCGCGAATGCGGGCAGAACGGGTGATGGAACAGCGTGTACATGCAGCCTTTGAATATGCGCCTTGTGCTTAAGAAACCACCAATTCCGGCGGCGCGGCCAAACTACCCATGCAAACGCATGAAGCAACCGAAGTTTTCGCGATTTTTGCGATTGCTCCCCGTGGGCGAATAAGCGAGAAGAGCGCGCAAATTTGGCCGAAATCGATCCGGAGAGGTGAGAAGCATGGTCTCGGATGCACTGCGTGCGGTGATTCTTGGCGTCGTCGAGGGTGTAACCGAGTTCCTTCCCGTCTCCTCGACCGGCCATCTGTTGCTGGCGGGCCGCTTCTTCAACCTCGGCGAAGACGATTTCTGGAAGAGCTTCGATATCCTGATTCAGTTGGGTGCGATCCTTGCGATCGTCGCGCTCTATTTCGTCAAACTGTGGCGGATCCTGATCGGCGCGGTGACCAATGCCGAGGACAGCGAGGACCGCCGCTTCATCATCGGCGTCTTGATCGCGTTCCTGCCCGCGGTGGTGATCGGCCTCGCCGCGGGCAAATACATCAAGGAATATCTGTTCAATCCCTGGATCGTCTGCTTCTCGCTGATCGTCGGCGGCGCCATCCTGATGTGGGTCGACCAGATCGATCACAAGCCGCGTGAGCACGACGCGACCAGGTTTCCGCTGCCGATGTATCTGTGGATCGGCATCGCGCAGTGCCTTGCCATGATCCCCGGCGTGTCACGCTCCGGCGCCACCATCGTCTCCGCGATGCTGTTAGGGGCCGACAAGCGCGCCGCCGCCGAGTTCTCCTTCTTCCTCGCGATCCCCACCATGATCGGCGCCTTCGCCTATGATTTCTACAAGAACCGCGCCGACATGACGACGGATCATCTCGGCATCATCGCGATCGGCTTTGTGGTGTCCTTCGTGGTCGCGATCATCGTGGTGAAGACGTTCCTCGAATACGTCACCCGCCACGGTTTTGCATTGTTTGCCTGGTGGCGCGTCATCGTCGGCACGCTCGGGCTTGTGGCGCTGGCGATGGGGCGGTGAACTTCGGCAGGCCTTTGGTTGATCCGTCATCCTGAGGCGCGAGCGGAGCGAGCCTCGAAGGATGAACGGCCCCGCCGCGGCAGCTGGGCCGTCGCCCTTCGAGGCTCGCGTACCGCGAGCACCTCAGGGTGACGGTGATAGGCTTGAACCCGGGCAACAGTGCTCCACACTCAAACCCCCAAGCGCTCCGGAGCCACGCTCGGTTTCTTGCCAACTCTCAGGCGCTCTTGCGCTGGAACTGTCCGGCTGGGCGGAAGCGCCAGAGATATTGCGGGGCGATGGCTTCCAGCGAATCCGGCGTGATGCCGAGGCCTTCGAGCGTGAGGCCCGCATCCTTTGCCGCCTGTGACACCACATTGTCATGGCGCAGCAGTTCGACCTGGTCGGGCGTCAGCTTCAGCGCGCCGGGCGCGAACTGCAGGAAATAGGACTGCAATTTCGCCAGCCCGAACGGCAGCGAGACCAACATGCGATCCCGGTCGGTGATTTCGAGAATGGCCGTCATGATCTCGCGCATGGAGAGGATTTCGGGCCCGCCGAGCTCATAAATGGCGCCCGCCTTCGCCTTGCCATCGACGGCATCGGCCACCGCATTGGCGACGTCGCCGACATACACCGGCTGCATTTTCGTCGCGCCACCCCCGATCAGCGGCAGGAACGGCGAAATCCGCGCCAGCGCCGCAAAGCGGTTGGTGAACTGGTCCTCAGGCCCGAACACCACCGACGGGCGCATGATGGTGGCCGAGGGCACCGCTGCCAGCACCGACTTCTCGCCGGCCGCCTTGGAGCGGGCATAGGCCGATTCGGATTTCTCATCGGCCCCGATGGCCGAGACATGCACCATCTGCGCGCCCGCGGCGGCTGCGGCGGTCGCGATCGTGGCCGCGCCCTCCGCCTGAACCGCCTCGAAGGTCTGCGCGCCGCTCTCGGCGAGAACGCCGACCAGGTTCACCACCACATGGGCGTCGCGAATCGCCGCCTCGACCGAGCCCTGATGGCGGATATTGGCCTGCACGGTGTGGATCTGGCCGACCCGGCCCATCGGCTGCAGGTATCCGGCCAGTTCCGGCCGCCGCACCGCGACCCGGATGCGGTACTCGCGCTTGGCCAGCGCCCGCACCACATTGCGCCCGACAAAGCCCGATCCGCCGAAGACCGTAACCAGGGTGTCCAGATTGGAGGGCATGGCTTTTATGTCCTGCAGGGCAAATTCGAGGGATTGGCTGCGATTTGGCGGCTTCGCGATACGCCATCAGGCGATTTCTGTACAGCCTAAAGCGCGGGCCGCGCTTTGGGTTTTGTTCGAGCCTGATCCCTGCGCAAACGCTTCGCGTTTGTCGCGAGGGAAGACCGGCGCCATTTTTCGCTGCGCGGTCCCCCGGGTCCGGGATCAAGCGATCTGGGTGCCGTGATCGCAATTTGACAAGCGCGCGACGGCCCCTTAGTAACCGCGCCGGGCCCAGGTGGCGGAATTGGTAGACGCGCTGGCTTCAGGTGCCAGTGGTGTAACAGCCGTGAAGGTTCGAGTCCTTTCCTGGGCACCATTTTGCCCATCGCCCTCGCGTATGGCTTGTGCGGCCTGACTCTTCGTAACCGGCCCCGGCCACCGCTGTGAGCGATCAACTGCGGTCCGTCTTGGCCGCCAATTCCGCTTCCAAGCGGTCAAACACATCGGCGCTCGGCCTCATCCGGCCGCCATCGGCATCAGCCAGGCCCCGCGCAATCGCGGTATCCAGCGCGGCCAATCTTTTCTCCCACTCTTCCCTGCCGCCCACCCGACCCGTCCTCATCGCCCAATTCTCTTGATGCAGATGGGCTCGCCCTTGGGCTGCGGCGTGCAATCCCAGTCGGCGCTGAAGCCGGCGCTGGCATTGCGTTGCTGAATATAGGGGTAGCGGATCATCACCGCCGCAAAGAAGCCGATGGCAACAATTGCGGATACCAACAGCCACAAGACGCCCGCGCGATCGGGCGTCCACTGCAGCCGCCACATCAGCTTTTGAATTGATCGCTTCAGACTGATCAACTTGGGTCCTCGGCTACTCCCACACGGATCATCGGTACAGGACGCCGGTACACAATATCCTACCGGACCGCCGAAAACTCTAGCGAATCTGAACCCTATTCGCCTTGGAACGAGCGGAATCTAAAGCTGCCTCGACTCCGCTTATTCCTTCACCAGCGGGCAACCGCCATCGCTCTCGGGCCGGAACGCGTCCTCGCCCTTGATGGTGCCGACGATCTTGAGCAGATCCCAGGTCGATTTCGATTCCTCGGGCGTCTTCACCTGCAACAGATAGAGCGGATGGATCTTGCGGCCGTCCTTGCGGATATAGCCCTTGCCGAACAGGGGATCGTCGGTCGGCATGTCCTTCATCGCGGCGACCACCGCTCGGCCATCCGCAGCGCTGCCGACCTTGTCGACCGCCTTGAGGTAATGAAGGACCGAGGCGTAGACGCCGGCCTGCATGTCGTTCGGATAGGCCTTTGACGGAATGCGCTCGGCAAAGCGTTTTGCGAAGGCACGGGTGCCGTCGTTGAGGTCCCAATAGAATGGATTCATGATCTGCGCGCCTTGCGCAAAGCGCAAGGTCAGCGCCGGGATGCCGTTCATGCCGAGGATCAGCCCGGCGAGCTTGTGGTCCTGCGTCAGCCCGAATTCGGCGGCCTGCTTCATGGAGGTGATGGTGTCGTCGCCGGCATTGGCGATGCCGATCACGTCGGCGCCGGAGGCCTGCGCCTGCAGCAGATAGGACGCATAGTCCGAGGTTCCAAGCGGATGACGGACCGCACCGAGCACTTCGCCGCCAGAAGCCTTCACCGCTTCCGTGGCCTGCTTCTCCAGATCATGGCCGAAGGCGTAGTCGGCAGTGAGGAAGAACCATTTCTTGCCGCCCTGGCGGACGATCGCCTTTCCAAGCCCGCGCCCGTAGGCATAGGTGTCGTAGGTCCAGTGCACGGTGTTCGGCGTGCACTTCTCGCCGGTGAGCAGCGCAGTGCCGGCGCCCGAGCCGACGAACACCTTGTTCTTTTCCGCGGTCATGGCGGCGACCGCCAGTGCGATCGCGGAATTCGGCACGTCGAAGATGGCCTCGACGCCCTCATTCTCGTACCAGCGCCGCGCGATGCCGATCCCGGTATCGGTCTTGTTCTGGTGGTCGGCGGCCACGACCTCGACAGGCTTTCCAGCGGCCTTCCCGCCATAGTCCTCGACGGCCATCTTGGCCGCGATCACCGAGCCGATGCCCTGATAGGCGGCGAACGGGCCGGACTGATCGTTGAGGACACCGATCTTGATGCTGTCCTCGGCCAGTGCCGGCGCTCCCACCGAGAGCGCGGCGCACATCAACAGGCTTTGCAGGAATTTGGGGCTCACGCTTTCGTCTCCTCGTCGCTTCCTCAGGGGCCAAAGGCTTGCGGTCTAGTGCCGCTAAAATATAATTATATTCTATAACTATTTCTGCGCGTGTCAATTCGACGGGATTCGGCCAGACTGCCGCGGCAAAGAGGGAGTTGGGGCACGTGCGAGCCAATCAGCAGCCGGGATCGAAGAAAACGCTCAACCTGACGGCGCTGCAGAACACGCCGGGATTCATGATCCGGCTGGTGCAGTTGAAATTCTTCGAGGGGTTTTACGAGCATTTCGCGGAAATGGGCGTCACGCCCGCGAGCTTTTCGATACTCGCCCTGATCCGCGACAATCCGGGCATTCCTCCAAGCACGGTGGCGAGCCTGCTCCGGCTGCGATTGCCGAACCTGATCAAGATGCTCAACGAGCTCGAATCGTCAGGCATCATCAAGCGCAATCGCTCCAAGGCGGACCGTCGTGCGGTCGAGCTGGCCCTGACACCAAAGGGCGCAAAGCTGATCCAGGAAGCCGCAAAGGTCTCGGAGCCCTACGAGCGCAGGATGCTTGCGCCGCTCTCGGAGGCCGAGCAGGACACGCTGATCAAGATGCTTAACCGGATCCTACCGCTGTAGTGTTCTGCCTCGGACACTTCATTCCGTCATTCCGGGGCCCCGCGGTCGCGGCGAACCCGGAAGCTAGAGATTGCGGCGCGAGATTCCGGGCTCGCCCTCCGGGCGCCCCGGAATGGCACCGCGTGGATCATCCGTCAGCATCGAAGCACAAGACCGCATCGACTCGCCTCTGGCCTCCCAGGGCGCTAGGCTGATAAGCAGCACCGAATCGACCAGAGGCCAGACTTTTCATGACTGTACGCCTGCACCGCGGCGACCTGCCCGATCTTTCCCGCTACACCTCATCGGTGGCGATCGACACCGAGACCATGGGACTCAATCCGCACCGCGACCGGCTCTGCGTCGTGCAGCTGTCGAATGGCGACGGCAGCGCCGATGTGGTGCAGATCCCGAAGGGGCACGTCGAGGCGCCGAATCTGAAGGCGCTGCTCGGCAATGCCGCCATCACGAAAATCTTTCACTTCGCCCGCTTCGACATTGCCGTGCTCTATCACACCCTCGGTGTGATGCCGCAGCCGGTCTACTGCACCAAGATCGCCTCGCGCCTGACGCGCACCTACACCGATCGTCACGGGTTGAAGGATCTGGTGCGCGAGCTACTCAACATCGACCTGTCCAAACAGCAGCAGTCTTCGGATTGGGGCTCGCAGCAATTGTCGGAGGCGCAGCTCGCTTACGCGGCCTCGGACGTGCTGCATCTGCACGCGCTTCGCGAGCGGCTCGACGTCATGCTGGCGCGCGAGGGCCGCGCCGAGCTTGCGCAGGCCTGTTTCGAGTTCCTGCCGACGCGCGCCAGGCTCGATCTGCAGGGCTGGGAGCTCGAAGACATTTTCGCGCATTCGTGACGTTCCCTTGTCCTCCCCTGGAGGGGGAGGACCGATCGCATGAAGCGAAGCAAAATGCGATCGAGGTGGGGTGAAGCCGCAAAAATGGTCTGTCGTTGAGGCGGGTCTCTCATAGACACCACCTTCGCGGATGGACTGTCACCCCACCCCGATCGTGCATTTCATGCACGATCGACGCGCCCCCTCCAGGGGCGGGTGCAGACCAAACGGCGCGACAATGTTAATCTCCCCGCCCCGTTTCGGACACAGTCATCGACCCAGTTCCCGACTGCATTGTCGGCTATTGCGGGGTAGAATGGGAGCATCCTCGGTGAGGATGGTCCCTCGCCATCAGGAGCAGCGGTGAACTCGGTCCAGAACCCGGCCTATCCGAGCCTCGAGGCGCGCTTTGCGATCGCCGCGCGCCACAGCCGCATGGTGCGCGTGCTGCGCATTGCCGTGCCCGCTGCGGTGGGCCTCGCCATGGCCACCGTGATCGGCATCTCGCTGTTCAATCCGTTCCGGATGCCGATGCCGAAATTCGACCTCGGCAACCTCGTGGTATCAGGCACCAAGATCACCATGGAATCGCCGCATCTGTCCGGCTACTCCGGCGAGGACCGGCGGCCCTATGAGCTGTGGGCCAAGACCGCGACCCAGGACGTCACCGACCCTGATCATGTCGAGCTGCATACGCTGCGCTCCAAAGTGCTGATGGAGGATCAATCGATCGTGACCCTCGATGCGATCACCGGGTTGCTCGACAACAAGCAGCAGACCATCGACCTGCACAAGGATGTCCACCTTGTGACATCAGGCGGTTACGAGGCCTGGCTCAGCCACGCCTTTGTCGACATGGGCAAGGGCACCGTTGATTCCGAGGAGCATGTCGACGTCAAGCTGACCAACGGCACGCTCAGTGCCGACCACCTGCACATCAGCGATGGCGGCGGGGTGGTCCGCTTCGAGGGCAATGTCGTCATGCATCTCGACCATCTCGACACCGACAATTCCGCCACCACGGAAGCGAATGCCGCGCCGGCCGAGCCGCAGCCTGCATCGGCTGCGCCGGCGCGAACGCGCGCGGCTTCCGGCAAAACCAATTCGAGATGACGAGCATGGCCTGTTTCCTGCAGTTTTGCCGCGCCCGCGGACAGCTTGCCGCTGTTGCGCTTGCGTTTGTATTCGGCCCGGCCTTGGCGGCGCATGCGCAGAGCACGGCAACGAACGTGCCCAACGCGATGCAGGGCTTTGCGCAGAATCGCGACCAGCCGATCCAGATCGAGGCGGCGTCGCTCGAGATGCGCGACAAGAAGAAGGAGGCGACCTTCTCCGGCAATGTGAAGGTGGTGCAGGGCGACACCACCATGACCTCGAAGACCCTGGTCGTGTTTTATGAATCGAAAGATCAGGGACAGGCGCAGGGGCAGGGACAGGCGCAGCCGCCGGCGCCGGCCAAGGCCACAAAGACGGCCGCCGCCGCGCCCAGCGCGCCGATGCAGTCGGCAACGCCGGGTCCTGGCGGGAGCTCCTCGATCAAGCGGCTCGAGGCGCGGGGCAATGTCGTGGTCACGCAAAAGGACCAGGTCGTGACCGGCGAAACTGCGGTGTTCGACACCAAGGCCAACCTCATCACCATGGTCGGCGGCGTGGTCCTGACCCAGTGCAAGAACGTGCTGCGCGGCGACCGCCTGTTCGTCGACATGACCACCGGCGTCTCCAGGGTGGAGTCCGACAGCGGCAAGGTGCAGGGCCTGTTCATCAACAGCGGAGGCAGCGAGGGTGGTGGCTGCGCCGGGCAAGCCCCTGGTCAAACCCCCTCCACCTTGCCCAATTCCGGCTCCAAGCCGGGCACAGGGGCGCCATTGTCCATCCTCAATCCCAACAAACCGAAATAACTTCAATCACTTCCGCTGACAGCATCCGGGCCGCGGTTGAAGCTGGCGGCGCAAGCCTGTATTTAGCTTGGGATCGAAGCGCGCACCTTTGTGACGCCGAAATCGGGTGTTCCGCTGGGCAAGGGGCATCCAATCCTTCATCTTGGGCACACGAATCAAGCCGCGGGCGGCCGGCTACCGAACAGCTTTGAAAGGCGTTGAGAGCGAAGCGCGGATGGTCGATTTCCTCAGCATGTTCCGTCGCCGCCCCGCCAAGCGCGGCCGGACCGGGTTCGGCCGCGCGCGCGACAGCATCGCAGTTGACGTCGCCGGCTATGACGACGGTTATGGCGAGATGGTGCCAAGCGCGGTGCGCGACGCGCCATCGATCGCCCGCGATGGACAGGCCACGGGCTTCGACTTCGGCGGGCCTCCCCAGCATGCCGAGACGCCGCCGGCTCAGCGCCCGCGTCCGCGGCTGGCGGCCAAACCGCAAGCCAAGCCGGGTCCAGGCGTTCGGCTGTTGCGGCGGCCCGGCTTCCTGGCTGTGCATAGCGTGGAAAAGAGCTTCGGCAGCCGCCAGGTGGTGCGGGGCGTCTCGATCTATGTGAGACGGGGCGAGGCCGTCGGCCTGCTCGGCCCGAACGGCGCCGGCAAGACCACCGTGTTCTACATGATCACCGGCCTGATCAAGGCGGACCGCGGCGCCATCGAGCTCGACGGTCATGACGTCACGCAGCTGCCGATGTATCAGCGCGCGCGCCTTGGTGTCGGCTATCTGCCGCAGGAAGCCTCGATCTTTCGCGGCCTCACCGTGGAACAGAACATCCGCGCCGTGCTCGAGGTGGTCGAGCCGTCACGCAAGAAGCGCGAGCATGAGCTTGATTCGCTGCTCGACGAATTCAACATCACGCGGCTGCGCAAATCACCCTCGATCGCACTGTCCGGCGGTGAGCGGCGCCGCGTCGAAATCGCCCGCGCGCTTGCCACGCGTCCAAACTACATGCTGCTTGACGAGCCGTTCGCCGGCATCGACCCGATCGCGGTCGGCGACATCCAGGACCTGGTCCGCCATCTCACCAATCGCGGCATCGGCGTTCTCATCACCGACCACAATGTCCGCGAAACGCTCGGCCTGACCGACCGCGCCTATATCGTCTATGCCGGAGAAATCTTGACTGAAGGCAGCCCGGAGGAGATCGTCAACGATCCGGATGTGCGCCGTCTTTACCTTGGTGAAGAATTCCGCCTTTAGATATTTTTTGCTCTGCGTCAAGGCGTATACATCGGGCGCAGAGTAGGATAAGCAAGAATCGGACCAAGTAGCATTCGGGGACGGTCTTGCCTCCATGGCGCTGACGCAGAGATTAGAGTTCCGCCAGTCACAGTCACTGGTGATGACGCCGCAGCTGATGCAGGCCATCAAGCTGCTGCAGCTGTCCAATCTCGACCTTTCCGCCTTTGTCGAAGAGGAGCTGGAGCGCAATCCGCTGCTGGAGCGCGCCGCCGAGACCCCTGAGCCGCCGGTCTCCGGCGAGCAGGGCCCGGAACGCGCCGACATGTCCGATTCCGAACATGGCGGAGCGGAGGATTTCACCTCCGGCCAGTCCGAGCTGTCGGGCGGTGCCGGCGAGGGCTTCGAAGGGGCGCCGGAGCCGGGACAAGAGGATTGGCTCAGCCGCGATCTCGGTAGCCGCACCGAGATCGAGCAGACGCTCGACACCGGCCTCGACAATGTCTTTTCCGAGGAGCCGGCGGAGGCAGCGGCGCGCACGGCCCAGGATGCCGCGCCGACCGCCTATACGGAATGGGGCGGCGGCGCCTCCAATGACGAGGAATATAATCTCGAGGCCTTCGTCGCCGCCGAGACCACGCTGGCCGATCATCTCGCCGAGCAGCTCTCGGTCGCCTTCACCGCCCAGTCCGACCGCCTGATCGGCAAATACCTGATCGATCTCCTCGACGAGGCCGGCTACCTGCCCGCCGATCTCGGCCAGGCCGCCGAGCGTCTCGGCGCCGAGCAGGCCGATGTCGATGCCGTGCTTGAGGTGCTGCAGCGCTTCGATCCACCCGGCATCTGTGCACGGAATTTGAGCGAGTGCCTGGCGATTCAGCTGCGTGAGCTCAATCGCTACGATCCCGCGATGCAGGCGCTGGTCGAGCATCTCGACCTCCTCGCCAAGCGCGATCTCGTCGCCCTGCGCAAGGTCTGCGGGGTCGACGATGAAGACATCGCCGACATGATCGGCGAGATCAGGCGTCTCGACCCGAAGCCGGGATTGAAATTCGGCAGCTCGCGGCTGCAGGCCATGGTGCCCGACGTCTATGTGCGTCCCGGCCCTGATGGCGGCTGGCATGTCGAGCTCAACAGCGACACGCTGCCGCGCGTGCTGGTCAACCAGACCTATTATGCGGAGCTGTCCAAGACCATCAAGAAGGACGGCGACAAGTCCTATTTCACGGACTGCCTGCAGAACGCGACCTGGCTGGTGCGCGCGCTCGATCAGCGCGCCCGCACCATCCTTAAAGTGGCAACCGAAATCGTGCGCCAGCAGGACGGCTTCTTCACTCATGGCGTCGCGCATCTGCGTCCACTGAATCTGAAGGCGGTTGCGGATGCGATCCAGATGCACGAATCGACGGTGTCGCGCGTCACCGCGAACAAATACATGGCGACCAATCGCGGCACCTTCGAGCTGAAATATTTCTTTACCGCATCGATCGCCTCCGCCGATGGCGGCGAAGCGCATTCGGCCGAAGCCGTTCGCCATCACATCAAGCAGCTGATCGATGCCGAGGATGCGAGCGCGATCCTGTCCGATGACACCATCGTGGAACGCCTGCGCGCATCCGGCATTGACATTGCCCGCCGCACGGTCGCGAAGTACCGCGAGGCGATGCGCATCCCCTCCTCGGTGCAACGGCGTCGCGAGAAGCAGAGCGCGCTCGTGCTGCCGATGTAGGCCTGATGTAAAGTTGCCGTATTTGTCCGGGTGCGACAGAAGCGCAGTGCGGGTTTGCCTCAGATTGCGTTAGTGTTGGTTTTCCCTGATCATCCATCGCGGATCCCCGGTCGGGTCCCAAGGGAGGCTTGCATGACTCTTCGGATTTCAGGAAAAAGCATCAGTGTCGGCGAGGCGCTGCGTGGCCGCATCGGCGAGCGCACCGAGGAGGTCTTGAGGAAATATTTCGACGGCAATTTTTCCGGCCACATCACCCTGAGCAAGGACGGCTTCGGCTTCCGTACCGACTGCGCACTGCATCTGGATTCCGGCATTACGCTGGAGGCCGATTCGAACGCGCCTGATGCCTATGCCAGCGCCGATCAGGCGCTGCTCATGATCGAGAAGCGGCTGCGCCGCTACAAGAGCCGGCTGAAGGATCGCTCGGCCCGCAAGGCGGCAGCCGAGGCCGCGGCTTTCGCGGGGCTCGATGCGTCGAGCTATGTGATCGAGGCCCCGGGCGAGGGCGAGGAGGAGGTCACCGGCTATAGCCCCGTCATTATCGCGGAGGCGACCACGGCCTTGAAGCGGCTCTCGGTGAGCGAGGCGGTGATGGAACTGGACCTGACCGGCGCTCCTTGCCTGGTGTTTCAGCATGGTTCCAGCGGCCGGGTGAACATCATCTACCGCCGGGCGGACGGCAATGTCGGCTGGGTCGACCCGCCGGCCGTAAAGCCGTAGCAAAACGGGGTCAAACCCGGCGGTTTGGCGGCTGTCGCCGTCGTCCACCGCTTTTAAGGTTAGATTGCAGGAAACGCATTGGGGGAGTTGGCATGGCCATTGCGTTGGAGTAGAAGCGCCCCACATCAGGGACCCGGGGCCGGGATAAACCCGCCTCCCACCTCACCTTCTTGACGCGGGCCGCTAACGGTCTATTTCGCAACCTGACGGTTTCATTCACCCTCGGAACGCTCCATGACGATTACCGATCTGGTCGCACCCGAGGCGATTCTCGCGGCGTTGAAAGTCAACAGCAAGAAGCAGGCTCTGCAGGAGCTTGCGGCCAAGGCGGCCGAGCTGACGGGACAGAACGAACGGGCGGTTTTCGAGGTCCTGCTGCAGCGCGAGAAGCTCGGCACCACCGCAGTCGGCTATGGGGTCGCCATTCCGCACGGCAAGCTGCCCAAGCTGGAAAAGATCTTCGGCCTGTTCGCGCGGCTGGAACGGCCGATCGATTTCGAGGCCATGGACGGCCAGCCGGTCGACCTGGTGTTCCTGCTGCTCGCCCCGGAAGGCGCCGGCGCGGATCACCTGAAGGCGCTGGCGAGAATTGCCCGACTCCTGCGCGACCAGGACATCGCCAAGAAACTCCGCGCCTCCCGCGACGCCCAGGCGATCTATTCCGTGCTGGCGCTGCCGCCAGCGAGCGCGGCCTGACGTTCCGATCAAGCCGCAGTCTCGGTCCACCTCGCCCCGGAGGGGAGAGGTCGGCGCACAGCGCCAGGTGAGGGGCCGCAGCTCTCATTGGAACCGTAACCCCTCACCCGATTTGCTGCGCAGATCGACCTCTCCCAACGGGAGAGGGGATCATCGCTGCTGCTGCAGCTCGAGCCCATCATCAAATGAAAACGGCGGGCCGCCTCTTGAGAGGCAAGCCCGCCGGTGTTGAATTCGCCTTGCGGCGCGTGCGTCAGTGCACGCTGACGGCCTGCAATTCGTTGCTCCAGGCGTTGGCAATGGCGGCTTCACGGCTGTCCGTGAGCATGATCGGTGTGCCGTCGGCGGCGTGCAGCGCGAACAGTTTCAGGCCCGGCGCGATCTTGGGCGCCTGCGGAAACAGGTCCGGTACGTCCTCGGAGCGGATCTGCTTCACATAAGCGATGTGACCTTCGCCGAGATGTTCCAGCGTCTCCAGGGAAACTCTCTCTGACGCAACATTCACTTCAGTCATGGTCTCGACTCCTTCTGAGCCTCAAGCGGTCGAGTCCGCTACTCGTTCCATTATTCGTGTTCATTGATAGCGATTGTCTTAACGACCCGCTCCGGTTCAGGCCGGCAAAGGTCGATCGACAACAGCCCGTTTTTCAGATCCGCCCCCAGCACCTGCATCCCCTCCGCCAGCACAAAGGTGCGCTGGAAGTGGCGCGCGGCAATGCCGCGATGGATGTATTGCCGGGACTTGTCGTCCTGCTGCCGCCCGCGGATCACGAGCTGGTTTTCCTCAATGGTTACATCGAGTTGGTCACGGGTGAAGCCCGCCACCGCCAGCGTGATACGCAGCCGTTCTGGTGAGCCGTTGGTACGGTCGCACCGTTCAATATTGTACGGAGGGTAACCGTCAGCCCCTTTGACCACCCGATCGAGCACACGCTCGATCTCGTCAAAGCCCAGCAGGAACGGACTGGATAACGTCGGAACACGCGACATCGTTTACAAAGTCCTCGCGGAAGCGACTTTGATGTTTCAGGGCCCTAGTGGCACCCCTTGCCAAGCAATATGGGCATGAACGCGCGAGCGTTCAAGCGCGTCCGGAACCGTCCACAGGGTCCGGCAAATGTCTGGCGCGCAACGCAATCGCGCTCCGGATTCTAGCTCTCGATCCGCTTGCGCCCGTCGGCTGAGAACAGATGCAGCTTGTCGCGCACTGCGGCGGCGCGGATCTTTTCCCCGATTGCTGGCCCCTGTTGGCCCGGAATGCGCACCAGGATTTCGCCAGGCGGCAGCTCTCCCGGTTTGGCGCTGATCGCAGTGCCGCCCTGCTGCTGCGGGCGCTGGCCGTAGACATAGGTCTCGGCGCCGACCCGCTCGATCGCCTCGACCGTGAGGTCGAGCACGACGCCACCATCCGGCATGGAGCCATTCACCATCTGCAGGTCTTCGGGACGGATGCCGAGGATCCCGGCCTCGGCATTGCGGCCGGGCAGATGGATGTTCGAATCCCGCAAGGGAATCAGGTTCATCGGCGGCGCGCCGATGAAGGCGGCGACAAAGGTCGTCGCCGGCTTCTGGTAGATATCGAGCGGATTGCCGATCTGCTCGACCTGGCCGCCATTCATCACGACGAGAATATCGGCCAGCGTCATCGCCTCGAGCTGGTCGTGGGTGACATAGATCGAGGTCGTCGCCAGCCTGCGCTGCAGTCTGCGGATCTCGACCCGCATGGCGATGCGCAGCTTGGCGTCGAGGTTGGACAGTGGCTCGTCGAACAGGAACACCTTGGGCTGGCGCACGATGGCGCGGCCCATGGCGACGCGCTGGCGCTGGCCGCCGGACAATTGCCCCGGCTTGCGGTCGAGCAGGAGGCTCAGTTCGAGAATGCGCGCGGCCTCCTGCACACGGGTCTCGATCTCATTCTTGGGCATGCCGCGATTGCGCAGGCCATAGGCCATGTTGTTGTAGACGCTCATATGCGGGTAGAGCGCGTAGTTCTGGAACACCATCGCGATGTCGCGGTCGGCGGGCTCGATTCCGTTGACCACGCGTCCGCCGATATCGATCTCGCCGGAGGTGATGGTCTCGAGGCCCGCGACCATGCGCAAGAGCGTGGACTTGCCGCAGCCGGACGGGCCGACCAGCACGCAGAACTGGCCGTCACCGACCTCGAAATTGACGCCCTTGATGGCCTCGAACCCATTGGGATAGGCCTTGCGGACGTTCCGCAGCGCGACGTTAGCCATTGATATCTCCAAGAGGGCGAATGGCGAATAGCGAGTGGCGAATAGGGGGACGGAGGTCGCGGAGATTGCTCGGTCCACTATTCGCCATTCGCCATTCGCTACTCGCCATATCTACTTCTCCGTCTCGATCAGGCCTTTGACGAACAGGCGCTGCATGAACACGACGACTGCGACGGGCGGCAGCATCGCAAGCACGGCGGTCGCCATCGCCACGCTCCATTCGGTGAGCGCGTCATGCACGTCGATGATCTTCTTGATGCCGATGACGATGGTCTGCATGTCGTCGCGCGTCGTGATCAACAGCGGCCAGAGATATTGATTCCAGCCATAGATGAAGAGGATCACGAACAGCGCGGCGATGTTGGTCAGCGACAGCGGCAACAGCGTATCGAAGAAAAACCGGATCGGACCTGCGCCATCCATCTTGGACGCCTCGACCAGCTCCTTGGGGATGGTCATGAAGAATTGCCGGAACAGAAGCGTCGCGGTGGCGGATGCGATCAAGGGCAGGATCAGGCCCGAATAGGAATCCAGCATGCCGAGATCGGACGTGATCTTGTAGGTCGGGAAGATGCGCACCTCGACCGGCAGCATCAGGGTGATGAAGATGATCCAGAACGTGGTCATCCGCAGCGGGAAGGAAAAGAACACGATGGCATAGGCCGAGATGATGGAGATCGCAATCTTGCCTATGGCAATGCCGACAGCCATCACCAGGCTCGCCAGCATCATGCCGCCGACCGGCTGGCGCGTGGTCTTCCCGGTACCGGAGACGATGGTGTGCCAATAGGTCTCGAGCCCATGCGTGCCGGGATAGAGCGGCATCTGGCCATTGGCGATCAGCGTGTCGGTATGGGTGGACGCGACAATCGCGAGATAGACCGGAAAGGCGACGATCAGGACGCCGATCAACAGCACGAGATGCGGAAGCAGATTTCCAAAGCGGCGATGCTCGACCATGGCTAGTAGTGCACCCTCTTCTCGACATAGCGGAATTGAATCGCCGTGAGGATCACCACGATGATCATCAGGATCACCGATTGCGCGGCCGAGCCGCCGAGATCGGAGCCGCCCTTGCCGTCCAGGAACACTTTGTAGACCAGTGTCTGCGTGGCCCCGTTCGGCCCGCCGCCGGTTGCGGTGTCGATGATGCCGAGCGTGTTGAAGAAGGCGTAGGTGATGTTGACCACGATCAGGAAAAAGGTGGTCGGCGACAACAGCGGGAACACGATGGTCCAGAAGCGGCGCATCGGGCGCGCGCCGTCGATCGCGGCGGCCTCGATCACGCTTCTGGGGATCGCCTGCAGCCCGGCGAGGAAGAACAGAAAATTGTAGCTGATCTGGTTCCAGACCGCGACGACGATAACCAGGATCATCGCATGCGTGCCATTGAGAACCGGATTCCAGTCGATGCCCCAGCGCTGCAGGGCACGCGCGAACATGCCAAGCCCGGGCTGGAACATGAAGATGAAGAGCACGCTCGCCACTGCCGGCGCCACCGCATAGGGGATGATAAGGAAGGTGCGGTAGATCTGCACGCCCCTGATGTTGCGATTGGCCATCACGGCGAGCAGGAGCCCGATCGCGAGCGAGAACACCACCACGAGGCTCGAGAAGAGGAAGGTGACGCCGATCGCCTGGTAGTATTCAGGCGTCTTCAGGAGCTCGACATAATTCTCGAACCAGACGAACTCGGTCGAGAGCCCGAATGCGTCCTGCACCAGGAAGGATTGCCACACGGCTTGCGCCGCCGGCCAATAGAAGAAGATCAGCGACACCGCGAGCTGCGGCGCCACCAGAAGGAACGCCAGCAGCTTGCCTGAAAAGATCGCGCGGTTTTCCATCACGCCCCCGGTGGTGCCGCGAAAAGATATTCGAGCGTGGCCGCTCCCGACGGCCACGCTCAGCCGAGATTACTTCGTCGCGGTGCGCTCGAACTGCCGCAGCATCTGGTTGCCGCGGGAGACCGCGGCGTCCAGCGCCTCCTTGGCCGACTTCTTGCCGGCCAGGGCCGCCTCGATCTCCTCGCTCCAGACGTCGCGCATCTGCACCATGCCGCCGAAGCGCAGGCCGCGCGAATTCTCGGTCGGCGGCTTGTTGGTCAATTCCTTCAGCGGTACTTCCAGGATCGGGTTCTTGTCGTAGAAACCGCTTTCCTTGGTCTTCTCATAGGCCGCCTTGGTGATCGGCAGATAGCCGGAGACCTCGTGCAGATAGACCTGGCGGTCGGTATCGGACAGGAAGGTGAAGAATTTGGCGATGCCCTTGTATTCGTCAGCCGACTTGCCACCCATCACCCACAGCGAGGCGCCGCCGATGATGGAGTTTTGCGGCGCGCCGTTGACGTCGGGGAAATAGGGCATCGGCACCGCGGTGTAGCTGAACTTCGCGTTGGCCTTGACGTTCGGGTAGAACGCCGACGAGGTCATGTAGAGCGGGCATTCGCCCGAGGTGAAGCGGCCCTCGCCGGTGTTGGTGCGCCCCGAATAGTCGTAGCTCTTGTCCTTCTGCAACTCGACCAGGTTTTCCAGCAGCTTCGTTTCCGTCGGGTTGTTGAACTCGAGCACCGTGTCAAAGCCGTCGAGGCCGTTGGCCTTGGTGCCGATCGGCAGGTTGTGCCAGGCGGAGAACTGCTCGATGAAGCCCCAGGTCACCCAGGAGGAGGAGAAACCGCAGGTCGGGTGCGTTGCATGCAGCTTCTTGGCGTCGGCAAATACGTCCGGCCAGGTCTTGGGCGGCTCGGCGATGCCGGCCTCCTTCAGTGCATCGAGATTGACCCACATCACCATGCTGGAGGAGTTGAACGGAAACGAAAGCATCTCGCCCTTGGAGGTCGAGTAGTAGCCGGTGATCGCCGGCAGGTAGGCCTGCGGGTCGAATTTCTCGCCCTGCTCCTTCATCAATTCGAACACCGGCTTGATGGCGCCCTTGGCGGCCATCATGGTCGCGGTGCCGACCTCGAACACCTGCATGATGCCGGGCGCGTTGCCGGCGCGGAAGGCCGCGATGCCGGCGTTGAGCGTATCGGCATACTGGCCCTTGAACGAGGGGATGATCTTGTATTCGCTCTGCGAGGCGTTGAAGTCGTTGGCAAGCTTGACCACAACGTCGTTGTTCGGGCCGCTCATGGCGTGCCACCACTGGATTTCCGTCACCGCAAACGCGGGCGACGCAGCAAAGACCAGCGACACCGCACCGGCGGCGGCCGCAGTAAACCCCTTAAATGTCATCAAAACCCCTCCCATTGGACAATGCCCGTGGCGCGTTATCAGCGCTCAATGACGTGCAAATGACTTTATGACAAGGGAGACGATACGGGGGACAAGCCGGCTGTGGGAAGCGGGAAATTGGGTGGGGGCAGGGCGGCATACTCGCTGTCGTCCCGGCGAAGGCCGGGACCGATAACCACAAGCGCGAGTAAAGCAGGAGAATGCTAACCCCAAGTCGTCATGGCCGGGCTTGTCCCGGCCATCCACGTAAAGCCGAGTACCAGGAACGACGTGGATGCCCGGGCCTTCGCCTCGCCGAAGCGGCTTCGGCCGCGCAGGCGGGACAAGCCCGGGCACGACGGAGGAGAGAGGGCGCGTATCATCCACACCCTGGGGTTATGGGCCCCGGCCTATGCTGTTTTCGGTGCGCTACCGCTTCCGCTCCTCGCAGACCACCCCTTCGGCGATCATCGCATCAACATCGCCGTCGGAGTAGCCGAACTCGGCAAGCACCTCGCGGGCGTGCTGGCTGAATTTCGGTGGGGTGCTGCGCAAGCTCGGCCTGGTGCGGTCGAGGCGGATCGGCGAGGCCACGCCCTTGTACCAATCCTTCTCGATCACATCGCCGCGGTAGATGGTGTGCGGATTGGTCAGCGCCTGGTCGATCTTCTGCACTGGACCCGCCGGCAGCCCCGCGGCGAGCAGGCGGTTGCAGAGCGGCTCGGCTTCATGTTGCGCAAACACCGCGGCGAGCTCGGCACGCAGCGCCTCGCGGTTGGCGATGCGGTCCTTGTTGCGGGCAAAGCGCGGATCGGTGCCGAGCTCGGGCTTGCCGATCTCCTTACAAAGCTTGCGGAAGGCGCCGTCATTGCCGACCCCGATGAAGATGTTGTCGGTCCTGGTCGGGAAGATCGCATAAGGCACGAGATTCGGATGCTCATTGCCGGTGAGCGATGGCGGCTTGCCATGCATGAAGTAATTTGCGGTGTGCGGATGCATGATGGCAAGCCCGGTCTCGTACAGCGTGACCTCGAGGAACTGTCCCCTGCCCGAGCGTTGCCGCTCCGACAGCGCCATCAGGATGCCGATTGCCGCATAGAGACCGGTGGTGATGTCGACCAAGGGCACGCCGATCCGCATCGGGCCGCTCTCGGGCGAGCCGGTAGCGGCGATCATGCCCGTCATGGCCTGGATGATGGCATCATACCCCGGGTTGCCGCCGCGTGGGCCATCGGCGCCGAAGCCGCAGATCCGGCAATGCACGAGCTTCGGGAATTTCTCGCGCAACACCTCGCTGCCGATGCCCCATTTCTCCAGCGTGCCCGGCTTGAAATTCTCGATCAGGACGTCGGCACCTTCCAGCATCTTCATCAGGATGGCGCGGCCACCTTCAGAGGCGAGGTCCATGCCGATCGAGCGCTTGTTGCGGTTGATGCCGACGAAATAGGCGGCGTCCTCGTCATGGAAGGGAGGGCCCCAGTCGCGCACCTCGTCGCCCGCGGGCGGTTCGACCTTGATCACGTCGGCGCCGTGGTCGGCGAGAATCTGCGTGCAATAGGGGCCGCCAAGCACGCGCGTCAGGTCGATCACGCGCAATCCGGCCATCGCGCCGGGAGCAAATTGAGGGGTCATCAATGAGGTCGCGAGGTTGGTGTTGAAGTCCCAACCATTAAGCATCCGCGCTGCGGCTACGCAAATGCGCCGCCGCCATGCGGTTCCCTCGTGGATGCATGAAAAATTCCGTCATGCGAAAGGCCCGCTGAACTTATCCGCGGGCCTTCCGTTATGCCCCTACCGATCAGACCACCTTCAGGCGGACGTCGACATTGCCGCGGGTGGCGTTGGAGTAGGGGCATACCTGATGGGCCTTCTCGACCAGCGCTTCGGCGTCATTGCGGGCAAGGCCCGGCAGCGACACAGCGAGCTCGATGTCGAGGCCAAAGCCGCCGGCCGAGCGCGGCCCGATGCCGACGGTCGAGGTGACGGACGTGTCGGGTGGAACCTTCGGACCGCCCTGGGAGGCCACGAACTTCATGGCGCCGATGAAGCAGGCGGCATAACCCGCCGCAAAAAGCTGTTCCGGATTGTTGCCGGCGCCGCCGGGGCCACCGAGTTCCTTCGGGGTGGTGAGCTTGACGTCGAGCGCACCATCAAGCGTTGCGGCATGGCCGTCGCGGCCGCCGGTGGCCTTGGCGGAGGTCTTGTAGAGCACGTTCACGGACATCGCGGTTCTCCCTGTGGGCTGGCGATTTCGATGTCGCGTATATTGAACGCAATTGTATTGCGCGCAATCTAATTGACGATCGAATTTTCGTGATTACATTGCGTGCAATTGATTGGCCCGTGCCCCTTGGCGCAGAATGCGCACGTGTCCGCGCGTCCCGAAGAGGCAGGAATGGCAAAGAAGTCCATGGCGGAAGCCCAGCTGATGCTCGGCAACCAGCTCTGTTTTGCGATCTACTCGACCGCCCATGCGTTCAACCGCGTCTACAAGCCGCTGCTGGATCGGCTCGGCCTGACCTATCCGCAATATCTTGTCATGCTGGTGCTATGGGAGCGTGACGGGATCGCGGTGAAGGAGATCGGGGAGCGGCTGTTCCTCGATTCCGGCACGCTGACGCCACTCTTGAAGCGGCTGGAGGCGGCGCACCTGATCCGCCGCACCCGCTCCAGCGAGGACGAGCGCCAGGTGCTGATCGCGCTGAGCGCCCAGGGCCATGCGCTGAAGGAAAAGGCACGAAAGGTGCCCGCGGCAATCCTGTCGGCGTCGGGATGCTCGATCGGGGAACTCTCGAGCCTGCGCAAGAACCTGGTCACGCTGCGCGATCAGCTCAATGCTGCTGTGGGGGAGTGAGGAGGGCAGGCTAGTCGGTGACCAACAGGCGCTTCTTTGCGAATGCGCGGCCGGAATGAGATTTCAGGTATTTTTCAAATTCCAGAGCTTTCAGCTTGTCCGGAAAGGCGCAGTACCAGACCAGCTTCCAGGGCTTGTATTTGGCGGTGTGGGCTGATTTGCCGGCGTTGTGATCGGGGATGCGCGTTTTCAGATCTTCAGTCGCGCCTGTGTATTCCTGGTTGGGAAAATCAACGCTCCGGATGATGTAGACGTACCACACCGCCGCCTCCGAGCCGTGGCATCATCGGGATTATGCACCACCCTGCCTTGTCTCCGGTGACAACGGGACTGAGGGCTGCTTGAGAAAGCCCGTCTTCGCCCTTTGGGCTACGCCGGGCACGCTTCGCCTTCGGCCCGGTGGCTGCGCCACGCGTAGCCGAAGGCGAAGCGTGGTGGAGCCAGGCGGGATCGAACCGCCGACCTCTTGCATGCCATGCAAGCGCTCTCCCAGCTGAGCTATGGCCCCGTTCAGGCTTACCGGGCCCGATGATCTTCCGGATGGTTCATCCGGATCAGGCCCTCCGGCGCGTCTGGGCGACGCACCGGGAAATCAGGAACGACCGTTGATCACACTTCGGCGCGAAGCTCAAGTCTCCTCATCGCCGCCGACGTCGCCGATGATGTCGGTGACGTCCTCGTCACCCTCTTCCTCGTCGGGGATGAAGGTCGAATCGTCGTCGTCATCGTCCTCGAGCGTCTCGTCGACTTCGATATCGTCCTCGGATTCAGGAACGACAGCCTTGACCTTGCCGGTGTTCTCCTCGGCATCGGCCTCCTCGAGCGAGACCAACTCTTCGGTCTCCACGACCTCCGGCGTCTCCGTTGCTGCGGCGGCACGCGCGGCCTCGCCGCGCGGAGCGCGGGCCGGAGCGATGGGAGCAATCGGCACGACCTCGCCGGTATAGGGTGAAATCACGGGGTTCTTGTTCAGGTCATAGAATTTTTTGCCCGTGGTCGGGCAAATGCGTTTGGTTCCAAGATCGGGTTTGGCCACGTGCGAAATCCTGGCAATGTCGGAAAAGCGGAGCTTCACTTGGCTAGTTGAGGGGCCGCTGTCAATAGCGGTTTTCGCAAGAAATGGGTGTCCTTCGACGCCCGCACGCCTGAGCTCGTGACGCCGCCCGCTCCCTGTGTTACCTGCGCCCTCGCTTAAGGGAACGCCCAAATTGACCCAGTCCAGCCAGCCCACGCCCCTTGAATCACGTGCCTCCGGTCCGCTTTCGGGCCAAGCGCGCGTCCCCGGCGACAAGTCGATCTCGCACCGGGCTCTGATTCTGGGCGCTCTTTCGGTCGGGGAGACCACGATTTCGGGCCTTTTGGAGGGCGAGGATGTCCTCAACACCGCCAAATCCATGCAGGCGCTGGGCGCCCGGGTCGAGCGCACCGGTGATTTTGCCTGGAAAGTCTGGGGCACCGGCGTCTCCGGCTTTGCCCAACCCAGAACGCCCCTGGATTTTGGCAATTCCGGCACCGGCTGCCGCCTGGTGATGGGCGCGGTCGCGGGCTGCCCAATCGATGCGGTGTTCGACGGCGACGCCTCGCTGCGCAGCCGCCCGATGCGCCGCGTGCTCGATCCGCTCGCTTTGATGGGCGCCAGGGTGACCGCGGGCGGCGAGGGGGGCAGGCTGCCGCTGACGCTGCGAGGCGCGCGCGATCCCGTTCCGATCAGCTATCGCACACCGGTCGCCTCCGCCCAGATCAAGTCGGCCGTGCTGCTCGCCGGGCTCGCGGCGCCGGGCGTCACCACTGTGATCGAGCAGGAGGCAAGCCGCGACCACACCGAATTGATGCTCAAGCATTTTGGCGCCGAGATCGTCTCGACGCCTGAAGGCGGCCATGGCCGCCGCATCGCGCTCACCGGACAGCCGGAGCTGCATGGGGCCAAGGTCGTGGTGCCGGCGGATCCCTCGTCCGCGGCGTTCCCGCTGGTCGCGGCGCTGATCGTCCAAGGCTCCGACGTCGTGCTCTGCGACGTCATGACCAACCCGCTCCGGACGGGCCTTTTCACCACGCTCCGCGAAATGGGCGCCTCGATCGAGGAGGCGGACGTGCGCGGCGATGCGGGCGAGCCGATGGCGCAGCTGCGTGTGCGGGCCTCCCGACTGCGCGGGGTCGACGTCCCGCCGGAGCGGGCGCCTTCGATGATCGACGAATATCTGGTGCTGGCGGTTGCGGCCGCGTTCGCCGAGGGCACCACCATCATGCGCGGCCTGCAGGAGCTCCGGGTCAAGGAATCCGATCGGCTCGAGGCGACCGCCGCCATGCTGCGGGTCAACGGCGTCAGGGTCGAGATATCCGGCGACGATCTGATCGTCGAGGGCAGGGGCCATGTGCCGGGCGGCGGGCTCGTTGCGACCCACATGGATCATCGCATCGCGATGTCGGCGCTGGTGATGGGGCTCGCCTCGGACAAGCCCGTGACGGTGGACGACACCGCCTTCATCGCCACCAGCTTCCCCGACTTCATTCCCATGATGCGCGCTTTGGGCGCGGAGTTTTCATGATCATTGCCATCGACGGACCCGCGGCCTCGGGAAAAGGCACGCTCGCCAGGCGCCTCGCCCAGCATTACGGCTATCGCCATCTCGACACCGGCGTGATCTATCGCGCCGTTGCCCATGCGCTGCTGCAGCGGGGCGCCGACCTGCAGGACGAGCGGCTCGCGGTCAAGGCCGCCATGGAACTCGATCCCGAGGCCCTCAGCAATCCGGCTCTGAAGAGCCATGACGTCGGCTCCGCCGCCTCGGTGGTGTCGGCCATCCCCGCGGTCCGCGAGGTCCTGCTCGACTTTCAGCGCCAGTTTGCGGCGAGCCCGCCCGGCGCCGTGCTCGACGGCCGGGACATCGGAACCGTGATCTGCCCCAATGCGGACGTTAAGATCTTCGTGGTTGCGGACCCCAAGGTCCGGGCCCACCGCCGCACCCTGGAGGCGAGGGCGCGGGGCGAGGATGCCGACGAGGCGAAGATCCTGGAGGACATCATCCAGCGCGACGAACGCGACCAGAACCGCGCCTCCGCTCCTTTAAAACAAGCCGAAGATGCTTACTTGCTAGATAATACCAATCTCGATATAGAGGCGGGCGTCCGGGCCGCCATCGACATTGTCGAGGCCGTCCGAGCGGGCCGGCAGCGGGGTTGACCCCCTGCCGTCACTGGAGGAACGCCCGCTCCCGAGCCTAGTCAGGTCGATCTCCCGAGGTCAGTCGATCCCGCGAGTCCTACCCGATCCCGGACTTTAATCAACGTATCGAACGTGCAGGCTCTGCCGGCCCGCTGCCGCGCCCTTTTCGGCGCGATCCGCGGTCGTCCGAGGGCTTTGCGGACCTTGGATCACTTCACGTGCGATGCGCCCCTTAACCGCAATGGCCGGCAAGATCCCGCATTGGAGAACATATGGCTTCGACTTCTGCGAATACTTATTCCCCGTCCCGCGACGATTTCGCCGCGATGCTCGACGAGTCCTTTGCCGGCGGCAACCTGCAGGAATCCTCTGTCGTCAAGGGCAAGGTGGTTGCGATTGAAAAGGACATGGCCGTCATCGATGTCGGCCTGAAGACTGAGGGCCGCGTGGCCTTGCGCGAATTCTCCGGCCCCGGCCGTGACAGCGAAATCAAGGTCGGTGACGAGGTCGAGGTGTTCCTCGACCGCATCGAGAATGCGCTCGGCGAAGCCGTGTTGTCGCGCGACAAGGCGCGCCGCGAGGAGAGCTGGGGCAAGCTGGAGAAGGCGTTCCAGAACAACGAAAAGGTCAATGGCGTCATCTTCAACCAGGTCAAGGGCGGCTTCACCGTCGACCTCGACGGGGCCGTGGCCTTCCTGCCGCGCTCGCAGGTCGACATCCGCCCGATCCGCGACGTTGCGCCGTTGATGAACAACTCGCAGCCGTTCCAGATCCTCAAGATGGACCGCCGCCGCGGCAACATCGTCGTCTCCCGCCGCACCGTGCTCGAAGAGACCCGCGCCGAGCAGCGCCAGGAGCTGGTGCAGAACCTCGAAGAGGGTCAGGTGATCGACGGCGTGGTCAAGAACATCACCGATTATGGTGCGTTCGTTGATCTCGGCGGCATCGATGGCCTCTTGCACGTCACCGATATCGCCTGGCGCCGCGTCAACCATCCGACCGAGGTTTTAACCATCGGCCAGACGGTGAAGGTCAAGATCATCAAGATCAACCACGAGACGCACCGCATCTCGCTCGGCATGAAGCAGCTGCTGGACGATCCGTGGCAGGGCATCGAGGCGAAGTACCCGCTGGGTGCGCGCTTCCACGGCCGCGTCACCAACATCACCGACTACGGCGCCTTCGTGGAGCTGGAGCCGGGCATCGAGGGCCTGATCCACGTCTCCGAAATGTCGTGGACCAAGAAGAACATGCATCCCGGCAAGATCGTTTCGACCTCGCAGGAGGTCGAAGTGCAGGTTCTGGAAGTCGATTCGGTCAAGCGTCGCATCTCGCTCGGTCTCAAGCAGACCATGCGCAATCCCTGGGAAGTGTTCGTCGAGGCGCACCCGGTCGGTTCGGTGGTCGATGGCGAGGTCAAGAACAAGACCGAGTTCGGCCTGTTCCTGGGCCTCGAGGGCGATGTCGACGGCATGGTGCATCTGTCCGACCTCGACTGGAAGCTTCCGGGCGAGCAGGTGATCGACAACTTCAAGAAGGGCGATCACGTCAAGGCCGTGGTGCTCGACGTCGATGTCGAGAAGGAGCGCATCTCGCTCGGCATCAAGCAGCTCGAAGGCGATCCCTTCGCCGAGCCCGGCGACGTCAAGAAGGGCGCCGTCGTGACCTGCGAAGTGCTCGAGGTGAAGGAGGCCGGCATCGAGGTGAAGATCGTTGGCACCGATTTCACCACCTTTATCAAGCGCAGCGAGCTCGCGCGCGACCGCAACGACCAGCGCTCCGACCGGTTCGCGGTCGGCGAGAAGGTCGATGCCCGCGTGATCCAGTTCGACAAGAAGGCCCGCAAGGTGCAGGTCTCCATCAAGGCGCTGGAAGTTGCCGAGGAGAAGGAGGCCATCGCGCAGTACGGCTCCTCCGATTCGGGCGCTACGCTGGGCGACATCCTGGGCACCGCGCTCAAGAACCGCGACAAGGACAAGTAAGCGGAAGTTTCCTTCCGCCTGCGAGAAAGGCCCCGACGAAAGTCGGGGCTTTTTTATTCGCTCTATCCGTCGCCCCGGCGAAGGCCGGGGCCCATAACCACAGGTGTTCGTGGCGCGAAGGTGGTCGGCCAGCCAGGCCCAAGGATAGACCTCGCGGTATGGGCCCCGGCCTTCGCCGGGGCGACGGCTATCACACGGCTACCACCATGTGCCGAGCCACGTTTTCTTCATATTGCATGGCAATTGATGTATTCAGGTAACGCCTCGTTGACGCTGCCGATGCAAAACCGGCGGAAGCTTTTTAGGAGCACTATCGATGTCGCTTGATTCGGATGTGATCGTCGATCGCCGCAGGATGCGGCGCAAGCTCACCTTCTGGCGCGTCTCGGCGGCGGTGGTTGCGATCGCGGCCGTTGTTGCGATCAGCCTCGTGGTCTCGCCGCGCGGGCGCTCGACATTCACGACCGCCGGCTCGATTGCGCGAATCAATATCGACGGCCTGATCCGCAGCGATCGCGAGCGCGTCGAGGCGCTGGAGCGGCTCGGGAACTCCAGCACGGCGGCCGTCATCGTGCATATCAATTCGCCCGGCGGCACCACCGCGGGCTCCGAGGAGCTTTATGATTCGCTGATGCAGCTGAAGGCGAAGAAGCCTCTTGTTGTGGTCGTCGAAGGCCTGGCCGCGTCCGGCGGTTACATCACGGCGATCGCGGCTGATCATATCGTGGCCCAGCAGACCTCGCTGGTCGGCTCGATCGGCGTGCTGTTTCAATATCCCAATGTCGCGGATCTCCTGAAAACGCTTGGTGTGAAGGTCGAGGAGGTGAAATCCTCGCCGCTGAAGGCAGCTCCGAACGGCTTCGAGCCGACCAGCCCCGAGGCGCGCGCAGCGCTCGATGCGCTCGTGAAGGATTCCTATGCGTGGTTTCGCGATCTCGTGAAGACCCGCCGCGGCATGAGCGACGAACAGCTCGACAAAGTCGCCGATGGACGCGTCTTCACCGGACGCCAGGGCGTCGAGCTCAAGCTGGTTGACGAGCTCGGTGACGAGAAGACCGCGGTGAACTGGCTGGTCGAGCAGAAGAAGGTCAAGAAGGATCTGCCGGTGCGCGACTACAAGCTCGCGCCGCGCTTCGGCGACCTCACTTTCCTGCGCACGGCTGCATCCATTACGCTCGATGCGCTGGGCTTTGGCGGCATCGCGCACAAGCTCGAGCAAACCGGCATGGCGCAGGCGGCGGATCGCCTCAGCCTGGACGGAATGCTCGCACTCTGGGAGCCCGCGGGGAGCAATTGAGGGCTCCGCGCCCGCTCTGTGACAGGGGTTCGCGTGCTGCTTGTGGCGTGACAAGCCGGCTTTTAGCCGTTTGTCACGTCTTTTCGCGCCGACCAAAATTGATTTAGCGTCTTGACAGTTCTAGGCATTTTCACGGAAATGAGAGCCGACGCCCCCGGGTCCACTCCTTCATGATCAAATCCGAACTGGTCCAGCGCATCGCCGAGCACAACCCGCACCTTTATCAGCGGGACGTCGAGAACATCGTAAATGCCATTCTCGACGAGATCGTGGCCGCCCTGGCCCGCGGCGATCGGGTGGAGCTGCGCGGCTTCGGCGCCTTCTCCGTCAAGCATCGCCCGGCGCGCGCGGGACGCAATCCGCGCACCGGCGCCCATGTGCCCGTCGACCAGAAGAACGTGCCGTTTTTCAAGACCGGCAAGGAAATGCGCGAGCGGCTGAACCGCGACAATCCCGGGGCGGCCGAAGCCGACGAGGGCGACGACGACTGATGTCGCGCGTGCCTGATTGAAGAAGCCGGCCTCTTGAGTCCATTTCCAGGGTCCGCTTCAAAGGCTGCTTTTCAGGGACTGTCTTGTTTTAAGGGACTGTCTTGGGCGTTTGCGCATGCTATGCCTGCGTCGGTGGCGATCGACTGCGAGCGCGTCTGATGCGAAAATTCCTCACCTACCTGATCATCATTCCGCTGTTCGTCATCCTGGTCGCCTTTGCGGTGGCGAACCGGCATTTTGTCACGGTGTCATTCGATCCCTTCAACTCCACCGACCCCGCGCTCTCGAGCGAGGTCCCGCTGTTCGCTCTGATCGTCGCGGTCGCGGCGCTGGGGGTTATCGTAGGCGGCATCGCCAGCTGGTGGGGGCAGCGGCACTGGCGGCGGGCGGCACGCCGGCATGAGGCGGATGCAAGGGCCGCCAGGGCTGAGCTGGCGGACTATCGCGCCAGCACCGCGCGGACCGGCACCGGCCGGCTTCCGGCGCCCGCAAATGGCGGATTTTATGGGGTTTCCGGGCGAGACAAGCAGGGCGCGACGTTGTAGAAGCGCCCAAACGGAAGCTTGGGCTTTCCGCCCCGTTTCACGAAACCCGACCTGATCCGAGCCATGTCCCTAGACGTGAAGATTTGCGGCCTGTCCACGCGCGAGACGCTCGGCGCGGCGCTTGGCGCGGGCGCGGACATGGTGGGCTTCGTGTTCTTCCCGCCCTCCCCGCGACATGTCTCGTTCGATCTCGCGCGCGAGCTCGGTGCAATCGTCAAGGGTCAGGCAAAAAAGGTCGCACTGACCGTCGATGCTGATGATGCCACCCTCTCGGCGATCGTCACAGCGCTCAAGCCGGACATTCTCCAACTCCATGGTCATGAGAGCGTTTCGCGGGTTGTGGAACTGAAGCAGAGATTCGGCCTCGAGGTGATGAAGGCGCTGTCGGTTGAGACATCAGCCGATCTCGCGAGCCTGCCCGACTATGCTTCGGTCTCTGACCGCATCCTGTTCGATGCGCGGCCTCCCAAGGACGCGACCCGGCCGGGCGGGCTGGGTGCGACATTCGACTGGCATGTGCTGGAAAATCTCGATCTGAAGCGTCCTTATATGGTCTCCGGCGGGCTCTCCGTCGTTAATGTCGCGGAGGCGCTGCGCGTCACCCGCGCCGGCGGCGTCGATGTCTCCTCCAGCGTCGAGCGCGAGCCCGGCGTCAAGGATCCGCAATTGATCGAACGCTTCATCCGCGCTGCGCGCGCCACACAAGAGCTGCCCATCCGATGACCTTGGCAAAACCAAACTCCTTCCGCAGCGGCCCCGACGAGCGCGGCCATTTCGGCATTTTCGGCGGGCGCTTTGTCGCGGAAACGTTGATGCCGCTGATCCTCGCACTCGAGAAGGCCTATGCCGACGCCAAGGCCGACCCGGCCTTCCAGGCGGAGATGAACGGCTATCTGAGCCACTATGTCGGCCGGCCCTCGCCGCTCTATTTCGCCGAGCGGCTCACCGAACATCTCGGCGGCGCCAAGATCTATCTGAAGCGCGAGGAGCTCAACCACACCGGCTCGCACAAGGTCAACAACGTGCTCGGCCAGATCATGCTGGCGCGGCGCATGGGCAAGAAGCGCATCATCGCCGAGACCGGCGCGGGCCAGCATGGCGTCGCGACCGCAACGCTGTGCGCGCGCTTCGGGCTTGAATGCATCGTCTATATGGGCGCGGTCGACGTGGCGCGGCAGCAGCCCAATGTGATCCGCATGGAGATGCTGGGCGCCAAGGTGATACCGGTGCAGTCGGGCACGAAGACGCTGAAAGATGCCATGAACGAGGCGCTGCGCGACTGGGTCACCAATGTCGAGAATACGTTCTACTGCATCGGCACGGTCGCAGGTCCCCATCCCTATCCGATGATGGTGCGCGACTTTCAGTCGGTGATCGGCATCGAAACCAAAAGGCAGATGCAGGAGGCGGAGGGCCGTCTGCCGGATTCGCTGGTCGCCTGCATCGGCGGCGGCTCCAACGCGATGGGGCTGTTTCATCCCTTCCTGGACGATCCCTCGGTCGAGATCTTTGGCGTGGAGGCCGCCGGCCATGGCCTGACGCAATTGCACGCGGCCTCGATCGCCGGCGGCCGGCCCGGCGTGCTGCATGGCAACCGCACCTATCTCCTGATGGACGACGACGGCCAGATCCAGGACGCGCATTCGATCTCGGCCGGCCTCGACTATCCCGGCATCGGCCCGGAGCATTCCTGGCTGCATGAAGTCGGCCGCGTGAACTATCTGTCGGCAACCGATGACGAGGCGCTGGCCGCGTTCCAGCTGCTGTCGCGGCTCGAAGGCATCATCCCGGCCCTGGAGCCGGCGCATGCGATCGCCAAGGTAACGGAACTCGCGCCCAAGCGGCCCAGGGATCATTTGATGGTGGTGAATCTCTCCGGCCGCGGCGACAAGGACGTCCCGCAGGTCGGCGACATCCTGCGGGGGAAGACGTGATGGCCACTCGCATCGGTGCACGGTTTGAGAAGCTCAGGCGCGAGGGCCGCTCCGCTTTCGTGACCTACCTGATGGCCGGCGATCCCGATCCGGAGACGTCGCTTGAGCTGATCAAGGCGCTGCCGAGGGCGGGCGCCGACATCATCGAGCTCGGGATCCCCTTCACCGATCCGATGGCCGATGGCCCGTCGATCCAGGCCGCGGGCCTGCGCGCGCTCAATGCCGGCATGACGCTGAAGAAGACGCTGGAGCTGGTGCGCGGCTTTCGCAAGGACGACGAGGCGACGCCGCTGGTGCTGATGGGCTACTACAATCCAATCTACATCTATGGCGTCGACAAGTTTCTGGCTGACGCCAGGACCGCCGGCGTCGACGGGCTGATCATCGTCGATCTGCCGCCGGAGGAAGACACCGAGCTCTGCGTGCCCGCGCTGAAAGCCGGGCTCAATTTCATTCGCCTGGCGACGCCGACCACCGACGACAAGCGGCTTCCGGCGGTGCTCGCCAACACCTCGGGCTTTGTCTACTACGTCTCCATCACCGGCATCACCGGCGCCGCGGCGGCGGATTCCGACGCCGTTGGCGCGGCGGTGGCGCGCATCAAGCGGCATACCAACCTGCCGGTCTGCGTCGGCTTCGGCATCCGCACGCCTCAGGCGGCGCGGGCCATTGCCGAGCGTGCCGATGGCGCGGTGGTCGGCACCGCGCTGGTCGACGCGTTGCGCGGCAGCCTCGATGCCGACGGCCGCGCCACGGCCGGGACCGTGAACGCCGTGGCCGATCTGGCGGCGGCGCTGGCGCAAGGTGTCAGGGGCGCGCAACAGGCCGCAGAATAGGCTATATGCGACGTTAGGGGCGGCTTGCCGGGCTTGAGCCCGGCCGCCATATAGTCAGGAGCGATCGCTTCGCGAATCGCGAACCGGAGCAAGACATGAACTGGCTCACCAATGTGGTCCGGCCGAAAATCCGCAACATGCTGCGGCGGGAAACGCCGGAGAATTTGTGGATCAAATGCCCCGATTCCGGGCAGCTCGTGTTCTACAAGGACGTCGAGGCCAACCAGTTCGTCATTCCCGGATCGAACTACCACATGCGCATGGGCGCCGTGGCGCGGTTGAAGTCGATCTTCGACAACGAGACCTGGTTCGACGTCGCGCTGCCGGAGGTGACGCCCGATCCGCTCAAATTCCGCGACGAGAAGCGTTATGCGGACCGCATTAAGGATGCCCGCGCCCGCACCAATCTCAACGACGCCGTGAAAGTCGGTTACGGCAAGCTGGAAGGCGCGGCGGTGGTGATCGCCGTGCAGGATTTCGATTTCATGGGCGGCTCGCTCGGCATGGCCGCTGGCGAAGCCATCGTCCGCGGCATGGAGCTTGCGGTCGAGAAGAAATCGCCGTTCATCGTCTTTGCGGCATCCGGCGGCGCGCGGATGCAGGAAGGCATCCTGTCGCTGATGCAGATGCCGCGCACCACGGTGGCCGTGCAGATGCTGCGCGAGGCGCGGCTGCCCTATATCGTCGTGCTCACCAATCCCACCACCGGCGGCGTCACCGCCTCCTACGCCATGCTGGGTGACGTGCAGATCGCCGAGCCGGGCGCGCTGATCGGCTTTGCCGGCGCACGCGTGATCGAGCAGACCATCCGTGAGAAGCTGCCGGAAGGCTTCCAGCGCGCCGAATATCTCAAGGACCATGGCATGGTCGACATGGTCGTGCATCGCCATGATCTGCGGCCGACGCTGGCCCGCCTGCTCCGCCTTCTGACCAAGTCGCCGGCTGCGCCGAGCACGCCGAAGGCGGCGCCGCTGGTTCCGGAGCCGGCCACAATCGTAGCGGCGCCCGATGTCGCGCCAGCCGACGACGAAGCGTGAACGTAGCCGCCGAACCCCCGCGGGCGCCGCTTGGCGAACTGATCGCGCGGCTCTCCGCGCTGCATCCGAAAAAGATCGACCTCACCCTCGGTCGGATCGAGGGCCTGCTGGCGCGGTTGGGTCATCCCGAAACCAGGCTGGCGCCGGTGATCCATGTCGCCGGGACCAATGGCAAAGGCTCGACGGTGGCCTATTTGCGCGCGATCCTGGAAGCAGCCGGCCTGCGCGTCCACACCTACACGTCGCCCTATCTGGTGCGGATCAACGAAAGCTTTCGCATTGGTCGGGTCGGCGGCGGACGGCTCGCCACGGATGACGAGTTGTGCGCCGCCTTTGCGCATTGCGAGGCCGTCAATGCCGGTGCACCGATCACCTTTTTCGAGGCCAAGACCGCAGTGGCCTTCCATCTGTTTGCGCAGCATCCGGCTGACGTGGTGCTGCTGGAGGTCGGACTCGGCGGGCGGCTCGACGCGACCAATGTCGTCGCGCAGCCGCTTGCGTCGGTGCTGACGCCGATCAGCATGGACCACATGGATTTCCTGGGGCCGACCTTGACGTCGATCGCGGGCGAGAAGGCGGCGATCACCAAGCGCGGTGTGCCGGTCGTTTGCGCCGAGCAGCAGCCGGACGCGATGCAGGTGATCGAGAGGCAGGCGCGGCTGATGCGCGCGCCGATATACGCCGCCGGCCAGCAATGGCATGTCAGCGTGGAGCATGGCCGGCTGGTCTATCAGGACGAGCGCGGCCTGATGGATCTCGCCGCGCCAAAGCTGTTCGGGCGGCATCAGTTCGACAATGCGGGGCTGGCGATCGCCACGCTGCGCGCGATCGATCGGTTGAAGATTCCGCACCGCGCATTCGAGATCGGCGTCGTCAATGCCGAATGGCCGGCGCGGATGCAGCGCCTGTCCTCGGGCGCGCTGGTGGCGCAGGGACCACAAGGCTCGGAGATCTGGCTCGACGGCGGCCACAATGCCGAAGGCGGCCGCGTCGCGGCGGCCGCACTCGGCGATCTCGAGGAGCGCGTGTCGCGCCCGCTGGTGGTGATCGCAGGCATGATGGCGAACAAGGATGCGAGCGCGTTTCTCGCCAATTTCGCCGGGCTGACGCGGCACATCATCGCGGTGCCGATCCCCGACCAGGACAACGCCATGCCGCCGGAGAAGCTCGCGGATGCCGCCCGCGCGCTCGGCATGCGCGTGGACATTGCCGAGGGGGTGGAAGCTGCACTCCGCGCAATCGCCCGCCTCGCCTACGAGGTGCCGCCGCGCATCCTGATCACGGGCTCGCTCTATCTCGCCGGCCCCGTGCTCGCGATCAACGGCACGCCGCCCGTGTGAAGCGACCGCGGGCCGGCATTCGGTGCATCGGTTCTATTTGCTGGCCGCGCGGTTGGACGTCAGGGCCTCGGCATTCTGCAAATGCTTCTGCAGCACCGGCAAGGTCTGCTTGGCAAAATCGGCCAGGGGCGAACCGGAGTTCGCTTCCTTGCGATATTTGGCGATATCCTTCTCGCGGTCGCGCACCATGTCGCGGGAGAAGGCCGCGTCGAATTTACCGGCCGGCATGCTGCTGAGCTTCTGATACATGCTCTGTTGCATGGCGTTCGGCTCCGACGGGGCCTTGAGGCCATCCTGGCTGGCGATCTGCTGCGCCTTCTGCAGGTGTTCGGAGTGGTCCTGTTCAAGCATCTGGCCGTACTGCTTGACGCGATCGGACTGACCTTTTTGCTGGGCGAGCTTGCCCATGTTGACCTCCGCCAGATCGCCCTGGATCGCCTCGGTCATGAACTGCTGGTTCGCATTGGCTGACTTTCCATGGCGCGCCGCAGCAGAAGCCGAGAGCGTCAAGCCGATACAAACGGCGCAAGCCGCCGCGCCGACGAACAAATCCGAACCGTGCAATCTACGAATCCACATGGAACAGCTCCGCACTCATTTTGCTCGAGGCACTGACCTCGTCTCCCGCTGCGCCGAACGGTTGCGGCGATACGCGGCTTCAATCCGAGCCGGCCGCATTGGTTCCTATTCGCGCCCCCCCCGGCAGCGCTGTCGCGCATGCCTTCGGCCACAAATGGCGGAGCGTTTGCGCAGAGGCAGCGGGGATGGTCAGGCGGCGAGCAGCTTCATCGGATCGGCGGCCTTCTGCTTCAGCTGCTCGAAGGTGCATTGCTTCGGCGCCTTGTCCGGGCGCCAGCGCAGGATGGATGTGCCGTGGCGGAAGCGCTCGCCGGAGAAATGGTCGTAGCAGACTTCGATCACGAGCTTCGGTTTCAGCGGACACCATTGCGCCGAGCGCTCGGTCGACCAGCGGCTGGGGCCGCCCGGCGCATTGCCGGTGAAGCCGGGCGAGGCGATCAACGCTTCCAGCTTGTCGGTAAGCGCAAGCTTCTCGTCGCGCTTGATGGCGGAGGTGAAGCCGACATGGTGCAGCAGGCCGGCGTTGTCGTAGAGGCCCAGCAGCAGCGAGCCGACGACCTTTCTGTCTCCGATCTTGTGGGTCGCGTAGCGGAAGCCGCCAATGACGCAATCGGCGCTGCGGAATTTCTTGATCTTCTGCATGCCGTCGCGTTTTCCGGCCTGGTAGGGCAGGTCGCGGCGCTTGGCAATCACGCCGTCGAAGCCGTTGCCGGAACGCGCCAGCCATTTTTGCGCAGTAGCGTAGCTCGTGGTGGCCGGCGACAGGCTGAAGCGCGGATTGGCTTTGAAACTCGCCTTCGCAAACGCCTCCAGCGCCGGCCGCCGTTCGCTCAGCGGCTCGGCGGCGATGTCCTGCCTGCCGTTCGCGAGCAGATCGAACGCGACAAACAACGCGGGTGTCTCTTGCGACAACTTCTCCACCCGGCTGGCGGCCGGATGAATCCGCTGCAACAGGTCGTCGAACGAAAAGCTGTTGCCATGCGGCACGACGATCTCGCCATCGAGCTCAAACGAGGTGGTCTTCAGGCGTAACGCTGCTTCCACCAGCTCGGGGAAATAGCGCGTCAGCTCCTCGCCGGATTTGGAGCAGAGGTCGACCACGTCGCCATGCCGGGTGAGCAGGCAGCGGAAGCCGTCCCATTTCGGCTCGTATTGCCAATCGCTACCCTTCGGGATCGCGTCCACGGAACGGGCCTCCATCGCCTCATGGACAGCTTGCGGGAGAGAGGTTTTGCGACGGGCGCGGGCCAAGGACGGAACTCTTTGAAACGCGAGACCTGTCCTTTCAACGCAAACGGCCGGCTGTTCGCCGGCCGTTGTTCGAATTTATTGCAGCTTTGGCAGTGGGGGCTCAGACCGCGCCGGAAATCCACTGCTGCAGCTTCGCCTTCGGCGCGGCGCCGACCTGGCGGGAGGCCATCTCGCCGCCCTTGAAGATCATCAAGGTCGGAATCGACATCACGCCGTATTTCGACGCCGTCTTCGGGCTCTCGTCGACATTGAGCTTCACGATCTTGACCTTGTCGCCCATGGCGCCGGCGATCTCGTCGAGCGCGGGTGCGATCATGCGACAGGGGCCGCACCATTCGGCCCAGAAATCGACAACCACCGGGCCGGACGCCTTGAGCACTTCACTTTCGAAATCGGCGTCAGAAACTTTACCAACGGCCATGGCAATACCTCGTTTGGTTGGAGAGAGGGCGTTTGGAGAGGAAGAATCGCGCCCGGGATCATGGGTTGAAACCTATGAACGGGGTGTTGCCGGGTCAAGCGGGCTGCCCACCGCGATCCAGGGATGCCAGTGCCGCGTCCAGCGCGGGAGCAGAAATCTCCATGAAATCAGGTGTTTCGGTCCAAAGCAGCGCTGCCCGGACGGTTCGCTGGGGATAAAGCTTCTCCAGAACGGCCCGGTAAAGCGCCAATTGACGAACATAGACCGGCGGCGCGTCGGCCGCGTTGCCTGGCGGGGCATGGTTGGTCTTGAAGTCGATGATCAGGACCTCACCGTCCGTCACGACCATCCGGTCGATCTGGCCGGAGACCAGCGGCCGTCCCGGCAGGTCCAGCCGGCCGACGATCGAGACCTCGGCCCGGCTGCCCGTTGCGAACACGGCTGCAAAACGCGGATTATCGATCAGCGCCAGCACGTTCTCGGCCAGCTCGTTGCGCTCGGCCTCGCTCCAGCCAATGGCGTTGCGGGCGAGATAGGTGCGCGCGGCGTCGCCGCGCCTGGTCGCGGCGAGATCGGGCAGGGACTGCAGCAGCCGATGCACCAGGGTGCCGCGCTCCATGGCACGCGAGCGCTCCAGCAGCGACTCGCCGGCCTTGACACCGCGGCTTGCGCCACCTGCATCCGAGGGACGCAGCAGATTGTCGGAGGAGGCGCGCGTCGGGAGCCGCGTCAGCAGCCAGTCAGGCAACGCGCTCGCCGCGCTCCGCGCCGCGACGGCCGGCGCGCCTGCCACGGCCAGCTCGTCAGCCGCGCGCGAAAACCGCTTGACCGGACCATCCGGCGTTTCGATCGTTTGCTCCGTCAAGCCGGATTGGCTGAGCCCCTTCTCGATCAGGTCGTACCACGAGTTGCGGCGTACGCTGTTCATGTTGCCGGGCATGCAGCCCCCGACGATCAGGCGGTCCGCCGCGCGGGTCATGGCGACATAGAGCAGGCGGCGATATTCGTCCTCCGTGTCGGCGAGCATCGCCTGGCGGGCCTGTGCCACGGGCGCGGGATCCTCGGCCTTGCGGCCAGCCCAGACCACGACCTTGCCGCCTCTGCCATCCGACAGATGGATGAGCCGCAGCCGCTGGGTGTCTGACGGCGAGGAGGTGGTGTCGACCAGGAAGACGACGCTGGCTTCCAACCCTTTGGCGCCGTGCACGGTCATCACGCGCACCTCGTCGCGAGAGATCTCCATGTCGCGCTTCACCTCGGTGTCGGCGGCGCGCAGCCAGGCGACAAATCCCTGCAGCGAGGCGGGCGCCTTGCGCTCATAGTTCAGCGCGAGTTCGAGGAACTCATCGAGCGCGTCATTGGCCTCGTGCCCGAGCCGCCGCAGGAAGCGCTTGCGGCCGCCATCGCCGCCGAGCAGCCAGGCATAGAACGCAAATGGCGTGTCCTGCACAAAGCGGCGTTGGCATTGCTCGAGCCGGTCGAGCGCCTCCTTGATCTTGGCGTTGTCTGCCGCGTGCTGCGACAGCGCCTGCCGCAGCGATCCCTTGCGCTCATGGGCGAGCGTGAACAGGTCGTCATCGGACAGGCCGAACAGCGGGCTCTTCAGCGCCACCGCAAGCGCCAGATCGTCCTGTGGCAGCAGCAGCGCGTCGGCGAGGTTCATCAGGTCGATGATCGCGATGTGCTCGGTCAGCTTCAGCCGGTCGGCGCCGGCGACGGGGATATTGGCGTGCTTGAGCGCCTGGATCACCGCATCAAAAATGTTGCCGCGGCGCCGCACCAGGATCAGCACATCGCCGTAGCGCAGCGGGCGCCGCGCGCCTTCATGGCCGGTGAGCGTGCCGCTCGCGATCAGCCGCTTGATCTCGGCCTGGATGCGGCGCGAGAGTTTCACTTCCGGGCTGGTCGCGGAGACGCCGTCGAACGGCGCGCGCCAGCCTTCGATCTCGTTGCGTCTGTCGGCTTCAGCCAGATCCCAGAACTCGATCAGGCTGGGCCCGGCATCGCCGAGCGATTCATGCACCGGATAGGCGTTCTCCGCATGAATGCTGCCGTAGATCTGTGGATCGCGGAACACGTGATCGACGGATTGCAGGATCGCAGGCCCCGAGCGGAACGAATAGGTGAAGGACACCGGGTCGAACTTCAGGCCGGCATGTTCGAACCGCTTCTTCAGCTCACGCCGGCGCTCGGCGAATTCGCGCGGGGCCGCGCCCTGGAAGGAGAAGATCGACTGCTTCTCGTCACCGACGGCAAAGATCGTGCGGGTGAGCCCCTCGCGGGCGCCCGCGCCCGAGGTGAACTCGTCGATCAGATGCGCCACAATGTCCCATTGCTTGGGGCTCGTGTCCTGCGCCTCGTCGATCAGCACATGGTCGACGCCGCGATCGAGCTTGTAATGCACCCATCCTGCGGAGAAGCGACCGAGCATGGCGAGGGTCTTGTCGATCAGGTCCTCGTAGTCCAGCAGTCCACGCTCGTCCTTCTCGCGCCGGTAATGCGCGGCCGCGGCGGTCGCGATATGCAGCAGCGCCGAGGTGCGGTCGCGCACCGCGATCGCTCGGCGCGTTTCGATCAAGGGCGGCAGGCGCTGCACTTCGGCCTCGAACAGGCGGGCGACGCTGGGGTTCGCATCGGCAAATTTCCTGGTGATGACGGAGGCGCGTGGCGCGCGCTCGTCGGTCAGGAACACGCAGAGATATTCGTCGACCTGCGCGGCGCCGGAGAATTTCAACGCCTCGCGCAGCTGGTCGGCCTGTTTCTGGTCGGTCCTGCTGCCGGTATCAAGCGCGGCGGCGATGTCCTGCCAGCGCCGGCGCGGCAGATAGGGACCATCCAGAATCTCGCGCTCTACGTCCTCGATCGAGTCATCGAGCGTGACGCCAAGCGCCGCAGCCACCTGCGCGGCCGCCGCTTCAGCGCTGCCAGCCGCATCGGTCCAGCGCATGAAATGATCGCGGGAGAGACAGGCCTCGCGCACCACGTCCTTGAAGGTGACGTCGGCCGCGCTCGCCATGGCCGTCAGCAGCGCACGGCCGGTGGCGCTCTGTGGATCGCGGGAGGCATCGAGAAACACGGCAAGATTGGCGCGCTCCATCATTTCAGCCTGGTCGCGGTCGTCGAGCACGGCAAAGCGCGCCGGGACGTTGGCCTCGAACGGGAATTGCTGCAACAGCCGGGTGCAGAGCGCGTGAATCGTCTGCACCTTCAATCCGCCCGGCGTCTCCAGCGCGCTGGCGAACAATTTGCGGGCGGCGTTGCGCAGCCGCGCATTGGGATGGGGAATGCCGGCTTCGCGGATCGCGGCATCAAGCGCGGCATCGTCCAGCCTCACCCAATGGCCGAGGGTCGAGAACACGCGCTCGGCCATATTGGCGGCGGCGGCCTTGGTGAAGGTGATGCAGAGGATCTTTTCCGGCGGCACGCCCGACAGCAACAGCCGGATCACCCGCTGCACCAGAACGTGGGTCTTGCCCGAGCCGGCATTGGCCGAGACGAAGGCCGAGGCTTCGGGGTCCGAGGCGCGCTTCTGTGCGGCGCGGACTGCATCGGGGATGGGACGCGGCGCCTTCACCATTCCTCGATCCCCAGTCCACCCGCCGCCGACCACTCCTTGATGCGGGCGAGGTCGTCATAGCTGCCGTAGCGGTTGCTCCACATCGGCAGGTTCAGCGAGCGATAGGGCTCGTTCTCATCCTCAAACCTGCGGATGAGAATTTCGAGCTGCTCGCGCGCATAATTGGCGGCCTGGTCGGGCGGCTGCGGCGTGTCGCTCGGCCTGATCTTGAGCTCGAGGCTCCGCTCTTCGCCCGGTGGATTGTTGCCGGAGAGGCGGACATAGACCAATTCGCCAACCGAGCCACCGCCTGCGATGTTCGGAAAGCCGCCCTCGCGCAAAATCGCGGCTTCCAGCGTCAGCTGCGGCGACAGGCCCATCCGCACCTGCTTGGCCGTCGGCGGCTGGCCGGTCTTGTAGTCGAGAATGGCATAAGTGCCGTCACGGCGGCGCTCGATGCGGTCGGCGCGCGCGATGAGGCGGAATGAGCGGTCATTGTCGAGGGGGATCGTGATCTCGCCCATGATCTCGGCATCGATGCTATCGATGTTGTCGCGCCGCGCGCTCTCCCATTCGGCGAACCAGGTCGCGATGCGCTGAAAGCGCGGCCACCACAGCGCGCGCGCTTCGGGGCGCTCCATCAGCGGCGCGAAATATCGGTTGCCGATCTGGCGCAGCATGTCTGCCGCCCGGTCGGGAAGTTGGGTCGCGAATTCGCGGGTGAACTCGCCGATCGCATCGTGGATGGCCGAGCCGCGGTCGGCCGCCGACAGCGGCATGTCGACGGGATCGAGGGGCTCAAGCCGGAGAATGTGTCTGGCATAGATGGTGTAGGGATCGCGCAGCCAGTCCTCGATTGCGGTGACCGACAGCTTTTGCGGCCGCGTCGCCCGCGGCGGCCTTGGCTCGGGCTGGCCGATCGGCGACACTCTCTCCGGCCGGTCGAGCTCCTCGGCAAAGCGGACATAGTGCGCGCCTCTTACGGTCGCCGCGTCCCATGCCGCCTGGCCTGCGACCGCCTCCAGCCGGTGCAGGAAGCGCGACGCGACCGCCGGCGCGCCGCCCGCCTTGGCGGAATGGCTGAGGATCACCTCCTCGCCGCCGAGCAGCTGCGCAAAGTCATGCGCGGAGAGGCCGATGCGCCGCTCCGGCAAATCGAGGCCGAGCTCGTGCCGCATCGGCCGGCTGAGCCAGGGATCCATCCGCGGCGCCGGCGGCCACACGCCCTCGATCAGCCCGCCCAAGATGACGCGGTCGGCCTGCATCAGCCGCGATTCCAGCGGGCCGTAAATATGCAGGGTGGCGCCGATCTTCTCGGGACGGCGGACTGCCCGATCGGAGAAAGCGGTCTGGAACACCTCCGGATAGTCTGGCAGCTGCAGCGTCAGTCCGCTGCGGCGCTGCTCGGCGAGCAGATCGTCGAAAGCGGCCGCGAGCGCGAGCCCGTCCTGCCCCTCGAAGACAAGCGCAACCCCGTTCTCGTCGCGCGACAGCTCGATCAGCATGTCGCGATGGCGCTGGGCCAGCTCGGCGAAGTCATATTGTCTGGGCGGCTTCTGGCCTCCCAAGCCCTCCAATGGCGCCAGCGCCGCCGTGAGTCGTGCAATCAGCGCACTGACGCCATCGAGCTGGTCGTCTCTCAGCCGGGCCCGCTGCTCGGCGCGATGCAGCGCGGAGGGTTCCTCGCGGTTGAGCTTGCCGAGCTCGCCGCGAAAGCGATCGAACTCTCTTGCGAGCCCGCTGCTGCCAGGCTGCGGCCGCGTGCCGCGCAGCACCGCGAGCTCCAGCGCTTCAATCGCGGGCTCAAAGCTGGCCGCCGCAGCGCCGAGCCGACACAGCGGATGCTTCAACAGCGCGAGCAGCGTCGGCGGCTCGAGGCCGCGCGTGACCGCTTCGGCGGCAAGGCGGGCAAAGATGCCGGCCGACGTCTCGATCAGCGCCTCGCCGCCGGAATCGTCGAAATCGAGATTCCAGCGCGACAACGCCGCCATGACGCGTCGCGCCAGTGCGCGATCCGGGGTCACCAACGCCGCGGATTTCTGCAGATGCCGTGCCTCGCGCATCGCGACCGCGATCGCCAGCGCCTCCATTTCCGGGTTTGGAGCTTCGATCACCGCGAGCTTCTGTATGCCGGCCGTGATGCGCGCGGCCACGTCCGGCTGCTGCAGCCGCTCGTGCCAATGGTCGGTCGCGTGCGAGGGGCGCATTGCTTCCGACAGCAGCATCTCGCGGCCGGCGGGTCGAGGCGAAGACAGGATCTCCACGTCGCCTCGCGCAATGCCGAAGCGGCGCAAGAGCGCATGCATCGCGAATTGCGGATGGTTGGAGGCGGGATGAAGCTCGAACATTCCAGCCGCATTCTTCACGCCGCCGATGGTTGTCCAGGCCTCCTCGTCGAGGTCGGTGTCGAGCCCCGGCAGCACCACCGCGCCATTGCGAAGCTTCGCCACTGCATGCAGGAATTTCGCGGTGGCCGGCATGGAGCCGGTCGATCCTGCCGCGATCACCGGGCCGGCGTGATGCGTGCTCAGCCGCCTCGCTTCTGCGGCGATCAGGAAATCGCGCCGGGCGGCAGGTTCGATCTTGCCGACCTCGGCGAGATAATCCGGCCACATCTTGCGTGCGATCTGCAGGAACTGCAGCGAATGCTGCCAATATTGATCGAGATTGTCAGGCACGAGCGCGTCGAGGGCGTCCCACGGCACGTCGCGCGTCACCATGTCGTCCATCAGCCGGGCGAGATCGGCCGCGAGCGACAATGTCGAGGCGGGGCCGCCGACCACCAGCGGAGCCAGCACCTCACCCTTGGCCCAGGCCGCGACCAGCCGCGCGAGCGTCAGGCGCCGCTCCAGCTCGCCGAGCCGCGGCGGGATCTCCAGCGGCGCGCCGCCGAGCGCGGCGGCTTCGTCGGCAAAGGCAAGCTCGTCCTCGTCGATATCGCCAAGCGGCACGATGCGCGGTAGCACCGCCGCATCGCTTGCCAATTCGTCGAGGAACACCTCGCGCGCCACCCGCACCGCGCGGCGGGTCGGCAGGTACAGCGTCGCTTCTGCGAGCCGCGCCGGATCGTTGCGCACTTCGAAGCCTTCGACCAGCCGGCCGTCGATCAGCGCCGCAATGACGCTGCGCAGGAACGGCACGGACAAGGGAACGCTGAAGACGCGCATGAGGAACCTGATTCGATGTCGTCGCGAATATAGGGATGGATCGCGGATTGGTCATGGTCGGGCGACCATGACCATCGGGGAAAACGGGGATGTTTGTCGCACGGTGTAGGATGGGTAGAGCGGAGCGAAACCCATCGCGCTTCCGCATACGCCGTCATTCCGGGTTCGATGCTGCACATCGCCCCGGAATGACGGTCTGTGGGGAGAGTTTGATGGGTTTACAGCGCTCTAGCCATCCTACAAAGCTCGCTCAACTCGGCGCGTACGCGCTCGAGCACAGTCCCGTAATCGCGGCTCTCGTCCTGGCGGAACAGGCGCACGCTCGGATACCAGGGGCTGTCGTTGCGGTCGAGCAGCCAGCGGTAATCCGGCGTGTAGGGCAGCAGGATCCAGGTCGGACACGACAATCCGCCGGCGAGATGGGCGACGCTGGTGTCGACTGAAATGACGAGATCGAGGCAGCAGATCAACGCTGCGGTGTCGGCGAAATCCGTGAGATGCGCTGCGAGGTCGATGACCCCACTTCGCGCGAGGCCCGCCTGGTCCTCCGCGCGCACGTCCTTTTGCAGGCTGATGAATGTGGCGTCGACATTGAGGATGCGCGCCAGCATCGGGAATGGGATCGAGCGGTTACGATCGTTGCCATGGTTCGGATTGCCGGACCACACCAGGCCGACGCGCAAGCGCTCATGTGGGCCGAGGCGCTCGTCCCAGCTGCGGACGCGCTCGCTTGCCGGCTTTTGCAGATAGGGCTCCGACGGGATCGTATCGAGCGTAGTTCCGAACGCGAGCGGCAGGCTCGAGATCGGGCAATGCAGGTCGAAGGCGGGCAATGGAACGGCCGAGCGCGGCAGACATTGCGCGGCGCCCGCCATGCTCTTCAGCAGCGGATGCAGTGCATCCTGCACCACCAGCACGACGCGCGCGCCACGCGCGGCCAGCAGGGGCACATAGCGTACGAATTGCAGGGTGTCGCCGAAGCCTTCCTCGGCGCAGACCAGGACGGTCTTGCCCGCGATGTCGCCTTCGCCCAGCCACACCGGTTGTGACAGCGACGGGTAGATATGGGAAAACGCAGGAATCCTCCAGCGCGCCTCACGCCCGCGAAAGCCGGCCCTGAAATCCCCAAGCAAGAGCTGCAGCAGCGCCAGATTCCATTCCGCCGCCACATGGTTCGGATCGAGGGCGATCGCCTGCTCGAAGGCAGCGATCGCCTGTTCGAAACGATGCAGCGCCGTAAGCACAAGCCCTTTTTCAGCGAGGGTCGCCGCGGAGCCTGGGCGCAGCGCCAGCGATCGGTCCAGCCAGATCAGCGCCTCCGCGTCGCGGCCGAGCGTGCGCAGGATGTTGCCGGCGTTGTGACAGACGATGGCGTTGTCGGGTTCGAGCGCGTACACGCGCTCATTGTCGGCCAGCGCCTCGGTAAACCGCTGCAGATCGTGCAGCGCGCGCGCACGCATGTAGAGTGTTGGACCGTGGTTTGGCTGCACGCCGTCGCAGAGGTTGAAATAGGCGAGGGCGTCATCGAGCTGCCCGGCCTCGTACAGCAGGACGCCTGCCTTGCTGGCGGCATTCCAGTCGCCGGCGTCGCGCCGCACGGCTTCACGAAAACAGCCGAGCGCATCGCTGCGGCGCTCGACCCTGACCAGCGCGTTGCCGAGATCGCGCCAAGCTTCTGCGCTGTCCGGGTGAAGCTGCACCGACCGATCGAACAGCTCCAGCGCGTCGGTCTGTCGGCCCTGCTGCAGGAGCAGAGTGCCAAGGCTGCGCAGATAATCATGACGTGGTTCGCGCCGGATCGCGCGTGAGATCAAGTCCACGGCCTCGCCGTGCTGCCCGGCATGGGCGGCGACAACGCCCAGGAGGTGGAGCGCATCCGCATGCTCACTGTCGCGCGCCAGCGCGCGGCGGCAACAAAACTCGGCATCCTGATGGCGACCGGCGCGAAGATGCGCGACGGCCGCTTGGCAAAGCTGAGCGGTGAGGCCTGTCTCGGAGCCGGTGGGTTCGGTATCGGCGCTCATCGGATCGGTCTGGCGCGGCGACAGACCTCTTACGCCACGCTCTCCAGGAACGCCTCTTCGGCGGCGGCAATGGCGTCAGGGGTTCCGACATGCATCCAGACGCCGTCGAGGCGCAGGCCGAACAGGCGCTCGGCTTCATTGGCGCGGTCGAACATCTTCGTCAGCGAGAATTCGCCCTTGGGGGCATCGGCAAAAATCGCCGGCGAGATGATCGCGGCACCGGCATAGACGAACGGCACCACCTGGTTCTCACGCCGCTTGCGCAAGGCGCCATCCGGCAGCATGGCGTAGTCGCCGTTGCCGTTATAGCCGATGCTGCTCGCGGTCGGCGCCATCAACAAGAGGATATCCATGCGCGCGGGGTCGAAGGTTTCTGCGAGCCGCGTCAGGTTGGAGCGCACGCCGTCGATCCACAGCGTGTCGGAATTGACGTGGAAAAACGGCGTGTCTCCGAGCTCGGGCAGCGCCTTGACCACGCCGCCGCCGGTGCCGAGCACCTTGTCGCGCTCATCCGAGATAATGACGCGCGGATGCTCTCGCGAGGCGAGGTGACTGATGATCTGGTCGGGCAGATAGTGCACATTGACCACGGCCTCCGTGACACCAGCCTCGGTCAGCTTGTCCAGCACGTGATCAAGCAGCGGCCGGCCCGCGACCTCGACCAGCGGCTTCGGCATCCGCTCGGTGAGCGGGCGCATGCGCAGGCCGAGACCTGCGGCGAGGACCATGGCTTTGGTAGGCTTGACCGGCATATTCGGGATGCTCTCCGGGGTGGTTGGCGGGATGTCTTGAACGGGATCTGCGATTCGATCGACTATAACACGCTGATTCGCATAACGGTCCGATTCGCGCTGCCTTAACGGGCCGAGATGACGGTTGTAAGACCGGCCGTTACGCGTCAGCCGCTGTCTGCCGCGCGGTCTTTTTCTTCTTTCCGCCTTGCTTGATGAAGCTCACGCCGATCTGGTCGCCATTGACCCAGGACAACTCGCAGCGGCGGTAGGCGAGTCCGGTCGAGGACAGCAGCAGAAAAAATTCCTTCAAATGCAGGCCCTCGACGGAACCTTCCACCGTCAGCTTGGCGCCGATCTCCGAGATGTCCTCCATGATGCAGTTGCGCCGCCAGGTCCCGTCGATCGCCATCATGAACGCCGGGATGCCGCGCTCGAATTTGACGCGGCCGTCATTGCGCTGATCACTGCTCGCCATCATCCGCTCCGGAACCCAAGGAATTAGCCGCCCGACTATCTCCGTTACCCTGAGGAGGCCGCTCGCTCCGCCTCGAAGGGCCGACGGTCCCGCAATTGAGATCTGGGCCGTTCCTCCCTCCAGGCTCGCTCCGCTCGCACCTCAGAATGACGGATCGAGATGGGCGCCGGGCAAAGATTACCGGGGCGATGGCTAACAGGCCGTAAAACTCACGAACCCGGCGGCGGGACGTGGGTGGCGTACCAGGCTTTGATGGAGGCGAGCGCAGGGTGCTCCAGCGAGCGTGTCAGATAGGTCCAGATCCGCGGCTGGTGACGGAGATATTGCGGCTTGCCGTCGCGGCGGTTGAGGCGAGCGAAGGTGCCGAGCAGGCGGGTGTTGCGCTGCGCCGACATGATGGCATAGGTCGCGGCAAACGCGCCGGCGTCGAAACGTTCGTCCGCGGCGCGCCGCGCCTTGATGTAGCGCGACAGCAGCGTGAGCTCGAGCATTTCCGGCACGTCAAGCCGGGCATCCTGCAGCAGCGACACCAAATCGTAAGCCGGCGGGCCCAGCACCGCATCCTGAAAGTCGATCAGGCCGACCCGCTTGATGCCGTCGCGCTGCTCGAGCCAGATCAGATTGGGCGAGTGGAAGTCGCGGAGCACCCAGGTTCGCGCGGGTTCGATCGACTTATCCAGCAGCTCGCGCCACATCGTGACGAACTCGTCGCGCGACAATGCGCTCAGTGTCAGGCCGCGGTCGGGCAGATACCAATCCGGCATCAAGCCGATCTCGACCAGCAATGCATCGGTGTCGAACACGGGAATGGCGTAATCCGCGTGACCCGTGAGCGGCAGGGTCTGCGGCAGCGGCTCGCGATGCAGCGCCACCAGCATGTCGGTCGCCACCTCATAGCGGTCCGGCATCGGCTGCGGCGGATCGCCCTCGTAGAAAACGGCCTGACCTAGATCTTCAGTGATCAGAAAGCCGTGCTCAAGATCGCTGTGATGAATCTCCGGCGCGGAGAGCCCGCGCGCGCGCAGGCCTGTATCCATGGCGACAAAGGGCCGGACGTCCTCGGCGAGATGCACGGCCGCGCTATAGGGCTTGCCGTCATAGATCGGCGGCCCGTCCGGCCGCCGCGGCGAGTTCATCAGGATGAAGCTCGTGCCGTCCTTGGCAAGCCGCGCATAGGAGCGGATCGAGGCATCGCCCGCCATGCGCCGGCGCGCGGCGTCGCCGAAGCCAGCGCTGCCGAGGAATTGTCCGAGCGATTGCAGCCGGGCGATTTGCGCCGCGGCCTTGCCATGGCCGCTGATCTCGGCGATGCGCGCCTCGGCGCCAAGCTCGTTGGCGTGGCTGAAGGCGATGTCGATGCGATCAGACGGCAGCGCGTTGCCGGCGCGCTCCGGCCATTCGATCAGCACCACAGTGCCGTCGGGGAAAGGCGACAGCCCAATCTCCTCCAGCTCGGAAGCATCGCTGATCCGATAGAGATCGGCGTGCAGCAGCGGGAACGACGGCAGGTCATAGGCCTGCACCAGCGTGAAGGTCGGGCTCGGGACCTCCAGCTCCTCGTCATCGGCGAGATAGCGGATCATCGCCCGCGCCGCCGTGGTCTTGCCGGCGCCGAGATCGCCTGTGAGGGTAATGACGTCGCCGGCGCCCACCAGCAGCGCCAGGTCGGCCATCAGATGCGCGGTCGCAGCCTCGTTGGGCAGCGTTACAGAGAAAGTGGCAGTTTCCGTCATTCCGCAGCGTTACGCTGTGCCTGATCAGTTGGGAAGTCGCAAGTGACCATGGTGCCCTTGCCGACCACCGAATCCACCCGCACCTTGCCGCCGTGCAGCTCGACAAAGGAGCGCACCAGCGAGAGCCCGAGCCCGGCGCCGCGGTGCCGCGAGCCATGGGAGCGGCTCTCGAACCAGTCGAACATCTTGTCCTTCATGTCAGGCGGGATTCCGGGGCCGGAATCGCTGACCGAGAACACCACGCTGCGCTCGGTCCTGGCAGCGCTGACCACGACCGTGCCGTCCTGTGGCGAGAAGCCGACCGCATTGGCCAGCAAATTATACAGCACCTGCACCACCCGCCGCTCGTCGCCGGTGAAGCTGCCGATCTTGGGATCGACCTCGACCTTGAGGTGGATGCGGTCGGTGGCGAGCCGGTCCTGGATGCCTTCTGCCGCTGCCATGATTGCCTTGGTGACGTCGACAGGTCCAAGCTCCAGCCGCATGGCGCCGGCATCGATCGTGGCGAGATCGAGAATGTTGTTGGTGAGCGCCAGCAGCGCGTTGGTCGATTTGGTGACATAGTCGAGATACTCGGCCTGCTTCGGCGTCAGCGGCCCGGTCGAGGGATCGCTGAGGAAATGCGCAAAGCCGATGATGGTGGTGAGCGGCGCGCGCAGCTCGTAGGACACATGGTGCACGAAGTCGATCTTCATCTGCCCGGCGGCTTCCAGCGCCTCGTTGCGCTCGCGCAGGGCGCGCTCGACATTCTCGGTATCGGTGATGTCCTGGAACGTCACCATGGTCGCGCCGTCAGGCAGCGGGCGGAGCATGCAATCGAGCACGCTGCCGTCCTTGCGCTCTAGCTTGAGCGGCACGTCGATCCGATTCTCGATCGCGGTGATGGCCTCGCGGATGATCTGCCATGTGCGAGCCTCGTCGAACAGCGGCTTGCACCAGCCGGCGACGGCATCGATATGCGGCTGCTCGCGCAGCGACTCCGCCGAGAGCTTCCACATCCTGGCAAAGGCCGGATTGAACAATTGCGCCTTGCCATTGCTGCCGAACACGGCGACGCCTTCGGCCAGGCTGTCCAGCGTCTCGCGCTGGACGCGGATCAGGCCGTCGAAGCGGCGCGCCAGATCCAGGCTCTCGGTGACATCATCGAACAGATAGGTGACGCCGCCTTCCGGGTTTGGCGTGGTGACGACGGAGAGGGCGCGGCCATCGGGCAGGAACCAGGTGTCCTTGGCGGTCTCGGCCGCGCGATAGGCCTCATGCAGCTTGGCTTTCCAGGCGCGGAAGTCCGCCTGCTCGGGAAGCTTGCGAGATGCGCGCAGCCGGTCGAGCACACTGGAATCGTCGGGATGGCTATCGAGAAAACTGGTCTCAAGATCCCAGAGGCGCCGATACGAGTCGTTGTAGAACGCAAGCCGGCGCTGACCGTCGAACACGGCGACGCCTGACGAGAGCTGGTCGAGCGTGCGGCGATGCGCATCCGCCATCCGCACCAGGGCCTGCTGCAATGCAGCCGTCTCGCTGGCATCGATGGCGATGCCGACGCTGCCTTCGCCTATATTGACCGCGCGTACGTCATAGATGCGCCGCTCGCCGCTCGCGACGATCGGCAGGCGCGCGGTAAAAGCCGCGCCGCCATGCAGCGTGCGCTCCATGTCGCTGCGATCGGCCGTGTCGAGCAGTTCGAGGTTGCGGCTGATCGCGTCAGTGACATTGGCGGCATCGGTCGCCCGGGCATAGGCCTCGTTGACGTAAGTGAGACCCTTGGCGCCCTTGGTCCAGATCGGCCAAGGCGAGGCGGCGACAAAGCCGCGCAGCATCTCGGTCTCATCTGCAAGCCGCTTGAAGCGGAAATTGGTTTCGGCAAGCTCGCGGCGGAGCCCCGAGAGCTCGCGAATGCGGAGGATGGCCTGCCCGCCAATGGCGCGGCCCATTGCCTCGATGGCGCGGCCGGTGCTGGTGGTGAGATTGAGCAGGAAGCCTTCGCCGGTCTCGCGCAAGGCGTCGACCGCATGGTCCATCTGTAGCGCCGGCTCCGGCGGCAGCCAGGTTCCGAAGGCGAGCAGGCGTTGCGGCGAGTCTTGCTGTACGAGCAGCGAAACGTCGCCGGAGATTTGCGGGCGGTTGTCGCCGGCCGCCCAGGAGATCAGGACCTGCGGCTCGGCAAAGAGCAGGGCACGATAGCTGTCGGTCTGTACCTGCAGCTCCCTGATCCGGCCCTTCAGCCGCGCCTCGTTGCGTGCCGCCGACAAGCGGCTGCGCATCAGGAGGATGGCCGAGACCACGGAGAAGCCGAGCAGCGCGAGCGCAGTGGCCAGCACCGCAATCTCCTGGCGATTGAAGCCGAACAGGCCTGCAAGTTCGTGGAGGATGGGCAAGTCGCCCGCCATCGCAGGGACCGCCGGCAGCAGGCTTGCGGCGGCAAGGCCGATCAGGCTGCTGCGTGCAAGCGTCGTGCACGACAGCAACGTCCGACGCATCGCCGCGATTACGCCTGACATCATTGCCCCAAAACGATAAAAATTCCGCGACCGTCGCGGGTGGCGTGGTGCGCGCGCGTAGCCCGCGAATCAGAGAACAATATCGCCCGGGGGACTCCAGGGGTAAGAGTCCAGACCGTGAACGTGAATCTTGTTGTGCAAAAAGTGGAACGAGAAACGCTCCATTTCGACGAAAATGAATCCGTAGTTTTGCCCGAATCGATTTCGCCGCAGACTGACCCACCCGCCGGGGCGTCTAGCGCCCCGTCGAGCCGAAGCCGCCGGCGCCGCGTTCGGTGGAGGATAACACGTCGACCGGCACAAGCTCCGCCTGCGCCACAGGCGCAATGATCAGCTGCGCGATGCGTTCGCTGCGGCGGATGGTGAAGGGGGCGCTCCCATGGTTGATCAGCAGCACCGCGACCTCGCCGCGATAATCTGCGTCGATCGTTCCCGGTGCATTCAGCACCGTCACGCCGTGTTTGGCGGCGAGCCCGGAGCGTGGCCGCACCTGGGCCTCAAAACCATCGGGCAGCGCGATGGACAGGCCCGTGGGCACCATCGCGTATCTTCCGGGCTCAAGCACGACCGGCGCATCCTCGGCAACGGCCGCCAGCAGATCGAGGCCCGCTGCATGTGCGGTCTGGTAGGCCGGCAGCGGCAGGCCCGCGCCATGCGGCAGTTGCAAGACTTCGACTTTGACTGCGCTCATGCCGGTGTCCTCAAGGCTTCCACGATCTGGGCGATCAGCGCGACCGCGACCTCGTCCTTGGTCATGACCGGCCAGTCGTCGACGCTGATCTCGCCGCCCTCCCGGCGCAGCAGATGGATGGTGTTGCGATCGCCGCCAAAGGTGCCGGTCGCGGGCGAGACGTCATTGGCGACGATCCAGTCGCAGCCCTTGCGCTTCAGCTTGGCCTTGGCGTTGTCGATCAAATGCTCGGTCTCGGCGGCGAAGCCGATGACAAGGCCCGGCCGCTTCTCCTTCAGCCTGGAGATGGTCGCGAGGATGTCCGGGTTCTCGACCAGCTGCAGCGGCGCTGGCAACTGACCGGCGGTCTTTTTCATTTTCTGGCCGCCCTCATGCGCCACACGCCAGTCGGCCACGGCCGCAGCAAAGATCGCGATATCCGCGGGCAGCATCGCCTCGACCTTGTCGAGCATCTGCCGCGCCGATTCGACATGAATGACAGCGACGCCCTTGGGATCGTCGAGCTCGACGGGGCCGGTGATCAGGGTGACGTCGGCACCGGCGGCTCTCGCTGCGGCGGCTATCGCAAAACCCTGCTTGCCCGATGAGCGGTTGGAGATGTAGCGCACTGGATCGATCGCTTCCTGCGTCGGGCCCGCGGTAATCAGCACGCGTTTTCCCGCGAGCGGCTGCGGTGGCTTGGGTCGCAGGAAACGTTCGGCGCTCGCCGCGATTTCCAGCGGCTCGGCCATGCGGCCGACGCCGGCTTCGCCCGCTTCCGCCATCTCGCCGGCATTGGGCCCGACAAAATGGATGCCATCGCGGCGCAGCTGCTCGGCATTGCGGCGGGTCGCCGCGTTGGACCACATCGCCGGGTTCATGGCCGGCGCGAGCAGGATGGGACGGGTGGCGGCGAGCAGGATGGCGGTGGCGAGGTCGTCAGCATGGCCGTTCGCCATCTTGGCCATGAGGTCGGCGGTCGCAGGCGCGACCACGATCAGGTCGCAGTCGCGGGCGAGTCGGATATGGCCGGCGTCGAATTCGCTCTCGGCATCGAACAGATCCGTATAGCTGCGCGCGCCCGACAGCGCGCTGGCCGCCAAGGGCGTGACGAATTGCTGTGCGGCCTTGGTCAGCACGCAACGGACCTGGATCCGCCGCTCCTTCAGGCGCCGGATCAGGTCCAGCGATTTGTAGGCGGCAATGCCGCCGCCGATGATGAGGGTGATGCGGGCCTCGCCCGCATCACGCGCGGGCTGCGGGGCCGTTGCCGAGGCTTCGGCGGCGCTTGCCAGCGGCGCGCCCGATGGCAGTGGGCTTCCTTCGAGATATTCCCGAAGAATGACCCGGACTTCCTCCTCGACCGAGCGGCCGTTCTTAGCCGAGCGCAGCCGCAGGTAGGACTTGATGGCGTCGTCGAGCTTGCGGATGGTCAGGCTGGCCATGGCGGCGCTCCCGGAGGAACCAGTGCTAGCAATGCTATCACTGACGTGATTGCAATGCAATCATGGCTTGGCAATCATAGCTTGGTCACCGCGATCAGGATGCCGATGAAGGTCGCTGCAATGATCCAGAGCGCGATGGTGCGCCAGCGGCTCTTCTTGCCCTCGCTGCGGCCCATGGCGGCGATCGTCTCCGGCGACATGTGGACGCCCTCGCGGGTCAGGACTTCGAGCTGCTCCAGCACGGCCACGGCGCGAAGCGCGATGGTCGGCAGCCCCGCCAGCACCCTCGCGAGTTCGCCCGCGCCCGTCGCTGCACTCTGCAGCCGGCCGACCGGGCCAAGGTTGAGCTCGATCCATTCGCGTACCACGGGCTCGGCCACCCGCCAGATGTCCAGCCGTGGATTGAAGCTGCGCGCCACGCCCTCGACCACGACCATGGTTTTCTGCAACAGGATCAGCTCGGGCCGCGTACGCATGTCGAACAGGCCGGTGACCTCGAGCAAGAGCGTCAGCAGCCGCGCCATCGAAATCTCTTCCGCAGTGCGGTTGTGGATCGGCTCGCCGATGGCGCGGATGGCCTGCGCGAAATTCTCCACCGAATGGTGCGAGGGCACGTAGCCGGCCTCGAAATGCACCTCGGCGACCCGGCGATAATTGCGGGTGATGAAGCCGAGCAGGATTTCGGCGAGGAAGCGCCGCTCTTTGGCGCCGAGCCGGCCCATGATGCCGAAATCGACCGCGACAAGCCTGCCGTCCTCGCCGAGGAACAGATTGCCCGGATGCATGTCGGCGTGGAAGAAGCCGTCGCGCAGCGCATGGCGCAGAAAGCTCTGGATCACCTTGCGGCCGAGATCCGGCAGGTCGACATTAGCCTGCTCCAGCCGCGCATGGTCGGACAGCGGGATGCCGTCGATCCATTCCATGGTCAGCACATTGTGCGCGGTGCGGTCCCAGTCGACCGTCGGCACCCGGAAATCCGGGTCGCTCTCCGTGTTTTCCGCCATCTCGGAGAGCGCGGCTGCCTCCAGCCGCAGGTCCATTTCCATCGCGACCGAGCGCGACATGGTGTTGATGACCTCGACCAGCCGCAGCCGCCGCGCCTCGGCGGAATGCGCCTCCGCCTTGTGCGCGACAAAGAAGAAGTCGGAGAGATCGCGGCGGAAGCGCGCGGCGACGTTCGGCCGCAGCACCTTGATGGCCACCGCATGCGGAACGCCATCGCGCAGCACCTCGCCGCGATGCACTTGCGCGATCGACGCGGCCGCAACCGGCGGCCCAAGACTTGCGAAGACCTGATGGATTGGCCGCTCCAGGGAGGTCGCGATGGTGACTTCCGCTTCGGCCTGCGAGAACGGCGGCAGCCGGTCCTGCAGGCTTTCGAGATCGCGCGCCAGGCTGACGCCGACCACGTCAGGTCGCGTGGCGAGGAATTGGCCGAGCTTGAGATAGGCCGGGCCCATGCGCTCCAGCGCACGCGACAGCCGGGGGCCGGATTTGGCGCCACGCCGCTCGATCAGCCGCGCGATCTTGATCGCGAGCTGGCCGGGCGGCGGCACCAGCGAAGGATCGACGACGCCGAACACGCCTTCGCGCGCCAGCACGAAGGCGGCCCGGGTCAGCCGCAGGATGTGGGTTGCAGCAGAGATCACAAACGCCAGCCCGAATGCAGTGCCACGATGCCGCCAGAGAGAATCTGCCAGCTGACGCGCGAGAACCCGGCCGCGCGGATCATGTCGGCGAACGCGGCGGGCTTGGGAAATTTGCGGATGGATTCCACGAGATATTGATAGGATTCGGCGTCGCCCGTCACGGCCCGGCCGAGCGGCGGGATCACCTTGAAGGAGAACAGATCATAGAGCCGGTCGAGCCCCGGGACTTCGACGGTGGAAAATTCCAGGCACAGAAAGCGGCTGCCGGGCCTCAAGCACCGATACGCTTCTTTCAGCGCAAGATCGATCCGCGGTACGTTGCGGATGCCGAACGCAATCGTGTAGCCGTCAAAATGCCGGTCGGGAAAGGCCAGCGACTCGGCATTGCCCTCGACGAAGGACACGCGGTCGTCGAGATGGCGTGCGACGGCGCGCTCGCGCCCGACGCGCAGCATGTCCTCATTGATATCGCAGACCGTCGCCTGAAATCCCGCGCCCGAGGCCTCGGCCGCGCGGAAGGCGATGTCGCCGGTGCCGCCGGCGACATCGAGCAGGGCAAAGGGGGTGTCGCCCTTCGGGGGATTAAGCGTGTTGATCATGATGTCCTTCCAGACCCGGTGCAGGCCCATCGACATCAGATCGTTCATCAGATCGTAGCGCGAGGCGACGCTGTGAAACACCTCGTTCACCAGCGTCTGCTTCTCGCCCAAGGGCACGTCGCGGAAGCCGAAATGCGTGGTCTGGTCCGGTTGACTCATACTTTTCAGGGTCCTGGATAGGCATTTCGTCCGTCATTGCTTCGTCGCTGCGCTCCTCGCAATGACGAGGGTACGACGGACGGGCCGGGACCATAGCGCGCCGGCCGCAATGGCGCTATCACGTCACCCCGCCAAGGTGAATGACCAAAATGCCCGAATTGCCTGAAGTCGAGACCGTCCGGCGCGGCCTGCAGCCGGTCATGGAAGGCGCCAGGATCGTCCAGGCGGAAGCCCGCCGCAAGGACCTGCGCTTTCCCTTTCAGAAGGATTTTTCGGCTCGCCTGAACGGCCAGACCGTCACCGGCCTCGGCCGCCGCGCCAAATATCTCCTGGCCGACCTCGCCTCAGGCGACGTGCTCCTGATGCATCTGGGCATGTCGGGCTCGTTTCGAATCCGTAAACATGGTGAGGAGGACACGCCGGGCCAGTTTCACCATCCGCGCGACAAGGACGAGGCGCATGATCACGTGGTGTTTCACATGTCGTCGGGCGCCGATGTCGTTTTCAACGATCCGCGCCGCTTCGGTTATATGAAGATCATCGCCCGCAAGGCGATGGATGAGGAGCCGCTGCTGCGGGGGATCGGCCCCGAGCCGCTCGGCAATGAATTCGACGCCAACATGCTGGCGCGGTCCTGCGCGAACAAGAAGACCAGCCTCAAGGCGGCGTTGCTCGACCAGCGCGTGGTCGCCGGCCTCGGCAACATCTACGTCTGCGAGGCGTTGTTTCGCGCGCATCTGTCGCCGCGAAGGCTGGCCGCGACATTGGCTACAAAGAAGGGTGAGCCCACTGACCACGCCAGGCGCCTGGTCGAGGCGATCCACGCGGTGCTCAACGAGGCGATCAAGGCGGGCGGCTCATCGTTGCGCGACCACCGCCAGGCCTCGGGCGAGCTCGGCTATTTCCAGCATTCGTTCCAGGTCTACGACCGCGAGGGTGAGCCCTGCCGGACCAAGGGCTGCACCGGCACCGTCCGCCGCTTCACGCAGAACGGCCGCTCGACCTTCTGGTGCCCGAAGTGCCAGAAGTGAGGAGCTCAACTCACAGCAGGTCGGGTAAGCTTATTCCGTCGCCCTGAGGTGCTCGCGCAAGCGAGCCTCGAAGGGCGAACGGCCCCGCTGCGAGAGCCGGGCCGTGCATCCTTCGAGGCTCGCTGCGCTCGCGCCTCAGGATGACGGGTTGAGATGAGATTCGCGTTACAAGCACGCGTCCCAGTTCGGGCCGCTGTCGCGCAGGGTTGCGAGCCGGATCACCGGCTTCTCCTCCTGTGGAGGCTGCTCGATGAACATGATCGGGAATGACGAGTCCGTCCGCTCCTCGGCAACGTCTGCGGCCGCGTTGCGACCATTGAGCTTCGCCTCGGTCCACTGCCAGAGCTCGCGGATTTCCGCGGCCGATTTGCCGCTCGGCGCATATTCAGAGACGCCAAGCCCCGCGGCGAGCGCGTCCTGGTGATCGTTGCGCATCACGATGAAGGGCTGCGCCAGCACATCCGCAAGCTCGAGTGCCGCCTGCTCACCGAGTGTGGTGGCGGCATTGCCGATGCGTGCGCCACGCATCGGCGTCTGGTTGAGGATGAAGGCAAACGGCTTCTTCCAGGCCCGCGCGAGCGCAAGCGTGGCGGCGGTCGCCTCGATATCGGGAACGCTCGGCCGCGCCGGGATCAGGCAGAGGTCGGCGTGGCGGATCGCCGCGGTGGTTGCCGCGCTGACGCCGCCGGCGGTGTCGATGATCGCAAGCGTCACGCCGCCGTTCTCAAGCGCTTCCAGGCGCGGCTCGATCGCGGCGGCGTCATGGACGGGTTCGACCAGGGGCTCGGCGAGGCCGCGGCGGGTCTGCCAGTTCATCAACGTGGCTTGCGGGTCGGTTTCGATGAGGCGGACCGTGTGCCCGGCCTGCTTGGCTGCCAAAGCGAGGCCAATGGCAAGCGTGGACTTGCCGCTGCCGCCCTTTTGGGTGGCCAATACGATCGTCAGCATGGAAGAGATCCTCGAGGAGTTTACGGGATTTTTTGGATACGCCACACTGGGTGCACCGCCTCTCGCGGTGCTGGGCGGTTCTGGCCCAGGACGTTCCGGCCCGATCCCAAGGACAAAAGGGAAATCGCGGTGGTCCGAATCGCTGACCATCATGATGGATCGCCACAATTGTGGCAATACCGTGCGACTACTGGAGCAAGTATGAGGACTGATTGGCGAAATCGGACCGAGGTTGTATTCACCTGTGAACGACAACCTGCGCGCGGCAGTCGCGGCATGGTGGTCAGCAACCATCCGCTGGCTTCCAGCGCCGGCGCGGAAATGCTCGCCGCCGGCGGCAACGCCATCGATGCTGCGATTGCCACGCTTTTCACCCTGACTGTGGTCGAACCGATGATGGTCGGCATCATCGGCGGTGGCATGGCGCATATCCGCCTTGCCGATGGCAGCCATCGCTTCATCGACGGCCAGAGCACGGTGCCAAAGGCCGTCAAGCCCGACACCTATCGCTCCAGGCCGGGCTCCGCGCCGCATGTATTCGACACGGTCGACGACGAAAATCTGAACGGACCGAAGGCCGTCGCCGTGCCCGGCTCGCTGAAGGCCTGGTGCGAGACGCTGCAGCGCTTCGGCACCATGAGCCTTGCCGATGTCATGCAGCCGGCGATCAAGCACGCCTCGCGCGGTTATGCCGCGACGCCGTATTTGCACGAATGCATCGCCGAATCTGCGCCCGAGATGCGCAAGGACGCGGCGATCTCCGCGATCTATCTGCCAAAGGGTGAGCCGCTCAAGCCGGGCGAGCGCGTGGTGCAGGCCGAATATGCGGAGACGCTGCGCCATATCGCGCAACATGGCGAGGCGGCGCTCTATCATGGAGCGCTCGGCGACATCCTGGTCGACTATATGACGGCGCATGGCGGCTTCATCGCCAGGGAGGACCTCACCTGCTACCGGACCGTGGAGCGCGCGCCGATCCGTGCCGATTATCGCGGCTGGGAGATTTTGGGACCGCCGCCGCCTGCGGCCTCCGGCGTTCATATCGCGCAGATGCTGAACATTCTCGAAGGCTACGACCTTGCGGCACTCGGCTTCGGCAGCGCCGAGACCATCCATTTGATCGCAGAGGTCCTGAAGATCGCGTTCGCCGATCGCGCCGCAGCCTCCGGTGATCCCGCCTATGTCGGCGTTCCGGTGGAGCGGCTGACGTCAAAGGACTACGCGCGCGAGCGCCGTGCCGTCATCGACCTGAGCCGTGCGAAAAGCTGGAGCGCGGGAGTGACGCAGCTCGAGAGCGCCCACACCACGCACATGACGGCGGCGGATTCGTTCGGCAACGTGGTCGCGACCACGCAGACCATCAACAATCTGTTCGGCGCGAGAATCCTGATCCCGGGCCTTGGCGCCGTGCCGAACAATTACATGAACCTTTATGATCCCCGGCCGGGACATGCGCTGTCGCTTGCGCCAGGCAAGCGCGTCACCACCTCGATGTCGCCGATGATGGCGCTGCGCGACGGCAAGCTCGTCTATGCGTTGGGGCTGCCCGGCGGAAAACGCATCTTCCCGAGCGCGATGCAGGCGCTGATCAATCTCATCGACCACGGCATGAGCCTGCAGGAGGCGGTCGAAGCGCCGCGGGTGTGGACCGAGGGCCACGCGCTGGAGGTTGAAGGCGGTATTCCCGAAAGCGTCCGCGCGTCGCTGCGCGACAAGGGCCATGACGTGGTGGTGATGCCGACGATTGCCGGCGGCATGAATGCAATTCAGTTTGTTGACGATGGTTCGCTCGAAGGCGCCGCCTGCTGGCGCGCCGACGGAACGCCGATCGGAATCGCCGGCGGGCTTGCGCGTGCGGGGGTTCGTTTTGGCTTGAGGTGATGCCAACGCAATCAGGAATCTGGGGCGCTTGAAAACCGCGCGCCTGGGTAGACGACATCAGGAGCGGTATCGTGCAGCGCGTGAATTCGCGTCGGAGCGGCGGTCCGTACTAGTACTCACGACATCTTTGCCCAATCTTTAGGGTTAATGCCCAGCCTCTAAGCAAATTCATATTTGAGCGCTGCTTCGAGGGGGTTTCCATGGCATCTTGGAATTTGCGTATCCGGGGCCGATTGATCCTCGGCTTCGGTATTCTGTGCCTGTTGCTGGCGGGCGCCGTCACAACCACCATCGTCAAGGTTCGCACCATCGACGAGGCCACCGCGCGCAACGTCAATCTGCGCATGCCGACCGCAATGGCGGCGGGCGATCTGGTGTCGAGCGTCTACGCCTCGCTCGCCGCACTGCGCGGCTGGCTGCTCACCGGCAACGAAGCCTTCAAGGCCGAGCGTGCCGGTCTGTGGAAGCGGATCCATGCCGGGACATCGGACATGGATCATCTGGCGTCGCAATGGACCGATCCAAACAACAAGGCGGATTGGAAGGGTGCAAAACCGCTGCTCGATGAGCTGCGCAGCGCCCAGGACAAGGCCGAGGCGATCGCACACACCATCGACGAGCAGCCGGCCACGAAGATGCTCGCCACCGAAGCCGCGCCGCTGGCCAAGATCATGCTGCAGAAGGCAACCGCGATCATCAACGAGGAAGGCAGCATTCCCTCGACGGATTCGCGCAAGAGCCTGTTGATCGACTTTGCCGACCTGCGCGGCAGCATGGCAATGGCGATCGGGGCGGTCCGCGCCTATCTACTGACCGCCGACCCCGCCTTCAAGAAGGAATATGAGGAGCTCTGGGCGCTCAACCAGAAGAAATTCGAGGCGCTCGCGGGGCGCCGTCCGGAGATGACGCCAGGGCAACAGAAGCAGTTCGACTCGCTGGTCGAGGCGCGCGCGAAATTCTCGCCGCTGCCGCCGAAGATGTTCGAGATCCGCGCCTCCGACCGCTGGAATATGGCGCAATGGTTCCTGACCAACGAAGCCGCGCCGCGCGCCAACAAGCTGCTCGACATCTTTGCGGGTGCCAGAAATGCCGAGGGCGCGAGGTCCGGGGGCATGGTGAGCCGGCAGCAGGACATGCTGCGGGAGGACTCTGCGGCCGTGCTCGCCGAAACCAGCTTCCTGTCCACACTGCTCTGGATCCTCCTGGGAGCAGGCCTCGGCATCGCCGCGACCGTCGTCTATCTGACGGCGAGGTCGATCGTGCCGCCGATCGTCGGCATGGTCGAGGCCATGGGCCAGCTCGCGGGCGGCGATCATGCTGTCGAGATTCCCGCGACGGAGAAGCACGACGAGATCGGGCTGATGGCGCGTGCCGTCGTGGTGTTCAAGGAGAACATGATCAGGGCGAAGGAGCTCGCCGCCAAGGAGGCCGAGGCCATGAAGGAGCGGATGGCGCGGGCGGCGCGGGTGAACGAGCTGACGGACGGCTTTGATGCCGGCATCTCGTCGGTGCTGAGAACGGTGGCATCTGCCTCAACTGAACTGCAGGCCACGGCGTCCGCCATGACGGCGACTGCAGAAGAGACCTCCAGCCAGGCCACGGCGGTTGCGGCTGCGACCGAAGAGGCGTCCGCCAATGTGCAGACCGTGGCTGCCGCATCAGAGGAGCTGGCAAGCTCCGTCACCGAGATCGGCCGCCAGGTCGCGCAATCCACCAACATTGCGCAGAAGGCCGTCGTCGAGGCCGAGCGCACCAACACGACGATGCAAGGCCTCTGCAACGATGCCGCCGCGATCGGCGACGTCGTGAAGCTAATTACCGAGATCGCCAGCCAGACCAACCTTCTCGCGCTCAACGCGACCATCGAGGCGGCGCGTGCGGGCGAAGCCGGCCGTGGATTCGCGGTGGTCGCGGCCGAGGTGAAGAATCTCGCCGAGCAGACTGCGAAGGCAACCGATCAGATCAGCGCACAGGTGAGCTCGATTCAGACCTCGTCGGCGAGCGCCGTCAACGCCATCCGGGGGATCAGCGCGACCATCAACCAGATGAGCGAGATCGCCGCGGCGATTGCCAGCGCCGTGGAAGAGCAGGGCTCCGCGACCCAGGAGATCGCGCGCAATGTGCAGCAGGCCGCGGCCGGCACAACCGAAATCTCGTCCAACGTGTCGGGCGTCCGCCAGGCTGCCGGCGACACCGGCGCCGCCGCGCAGCAGGTGCTGCAGGCCTCGCAGGAGCTGTCGCAGCAATCGGAGATGATGCGCGGCCAGGTCGAAAGTTTCCTGCGCAACATCAAGGCGGCGTGACACGCGTCTCGCGCGCGGAAGAGGAGTTACTTCCGCACGCAGATCACGCGCACGACGGCGGTCTTGGCATCTGTCGATGTTCCGTTGGCAACCACGCCATTCGCCTTGAGGAATTCGCGCACGATGGCGGGTGAGACCAGCAGGGCCTGCGATGTCGCGGTTGTCGTCGAGGTGCCCGCGACAATCGTGGGCTTCAACAGGGCGATGCCGGCGAATTTTCCGTTTCCATCAAGCGCGGCGGCGCCCGAAAATCCGAGGCCGGGCGCGGGTGCCAGCGCGGCGTCGCCATCGCCGCCGCGCTGCGCGACTTGCGCCTTCACGCTCGATGCAGCGCTGCCGCCGCCCTGGGCTTGCGGATCGGCGATGCCGGTGACGTCGACATTCGTGGCCGGCGCCCCGCTCTCCAGCGAAAGCGGCTTGAGTTCGCGCGCGCCATAGACGCGGAGCAGCGAAAGTCCATGCTCCTTGTCGTCGGCGACGCGATCGGCGTTGCCAAATCCCGGAACGGTGATGGCGATGCAGGCCTCGGTGACCTCATGATCGGTGAGGATCGTGCCGTCCTCGCCGATCACGATGCCGGTGCCGTAATCGACGGCCTTGCGCGGCGGTGGACCAGCCTGCGGCCCAGCCGGAAACGCGGTGAACGCGCTCGACATCGCGATCACCACCGGTTCGACGGTGTTTTCCGTCGCCTGGTCATAAAGGATGGTCATGATGCGGACCTCGTCGCCCTTGAAGGTGCCGCGGATGTAGAATTTCTTCAGCCCCTGCAGCCCCGAGAGCACGAAGAAGTCCGGCTTGACCACGGTGTAGTCGACGCTGCGGCCCGGCTGCTTCTTCTCCTCGTCCGCGAGCTTGGCCGTGGTGGGGCTGGCTTCCTTGCGTCGCGACAACAGGATCTGGATCGTGCCGGTTGGCGAGGACCATTTGGTGCCATTGGCATCGCTGGCCTGTTGCGGCACGAGCTTGGTCGGAATGCCGAGCCGCGCGCCGGTGACGTTATCGGTGATGATTTTCCAGCCGACATTCTCCTGGCGCCGCCGCGCGGTGTCGGCGAGCACGCTGCGTTCCTGCGGATTGAGTACGCCGGTCGGCTTGCCGCCCTTGACCTTCTGGTATTCCTTGATCGCAGCGACCATGCGCTCGCTGACGTCGCCCGTAATGGCGCCATTATATTCGCCGACCCAGGCGAGGTCGGACTGCAGCGCCAGCCGGTCCGCCTGTGCCATGGCATTGGCGGTATCAGCCGGGGCCTGCACGGCCGGGCGGATCGGAGCGGTTACCACCTGTTTCGGCTTGGCGCCGGCGGTGGTCGGCTGGGTCAATTGCGCCTGCGCCGCGACCCCCGATATCAGCAAGATCATTGCACCGAGCATCGCTCTCATGACAAATCCCGCGAGGCAATTGACGTTACCCGAGCTTAAGCACATCTGCTTGGTCGGCAACAGCAGCGCCGTGGTTCAGCGAAACGTTTAGAGGAAAGCGTGACATGTTCAGCGAAGACGAACTCGAACGCTATGCCCGTCACATCGTGCTGCGCGAGGTCGGCGGACCCGGCCAGGCCGCGCTGAAGGACGCATCGGTCCTCGTGATCGGCGCCGGCGGCCTTGGCGCGCCCGCGCTGATGTATCTCGCCGCGGCTGGTGTCGGCACGCTGGGCGTGGTCGATGACGATGTGGTGTCGCTGTCGAACCTGCAGCGCCAGATCATCCATACCACGCCCGATATCGGCCGGCGCAAGGTCGACACCTCCGCCGAGCGCATCCATGCACTGAACCCGCATGTGCGCTTTGCCGCCCACGCCACCTGGCTCAAGGCCGATAATGCGCTGGAGCTGATCGGCGGCTACGACCTCGTGCTCGACGGCTCCGACAATTTCGAGACGCGCTATCTCGTCTCCGATGCCTGCTTCCTTGCTGCAAAGCCGCTGATCACGGCGGCGCTCGGCACTTTCGACGGCTCGCTGACCACGATTCGCGCCCATGAGAAGAATGAGCAAGGTGAGTTCAACCCGACCTATCGCTGCCTGTTTCCCGAAGCGCCGCCGCCCGGCACCGTGCCGCCTTGCGCGGAAGCCGGCGTGATGGGCGCGCTCGCCGGCGTGCTCGGCTCGATGATGGCGCTGGAGGCGATCCGCGAGATTGTCGGTTTTGGCGAAGGCCTGGTCGGCCGCCTGTTGATGGTCGATGCCCGCACCATGCGTTTTGAGACGCTGCGCTACGCGCGCGATCCGGGCAATCCGCTCAATGGCGATGGGCTGACGATCACCGATTTGAGCGCGCATGTGTGACTGCTCCCTCTCCCCGCTCTTCGCGGGGAGAGGGTCGGGGTGAGGGGCTGCGTCCGCAAATGCGGTCATTAAGGAATGCGCGGATGGCCCCTCACCCGGATTGCATCTTGCGATGCAATCCGGCCTCTCCCCGCAGGCGGAGCGAGGCGAAGCGGCAGCCGTCGTAATTTCCTTATGGTCGACTACGCCGTGAGCTTTCGTTCGCTGTCCATGTGCACCAGCTGCGATTCCGGATAGCGCTCGCCGGCGGCGATGCCGGGCGGGAACGCCTTTGCGAGCTCGGCGAGATCTGCGGGCGAGAGTTTCACCTTGAGCGCGCCGAGTGCTTCGGTGAGCCGGTCGCGGCGGCGGGCGCCGACCAGCGGCACGATGTCATTGCCTCGGGCGGCCACCCAGGCGATCGCGAGCTGCGCCGGCGTGGCACCAACCTCCTGTGCGATCGCGCGAAGCTTCTCGACCAGCGCCAGATTGGCATCGACATTGCCAGCCTGGAAGCGCGGGCTGGCCCCGCGGAAATCGCCCGGCCGCGCACCATCCTTGCTCCAATGGCCGCTGATCAGACCGCGCGAGAGCACGCCATAGGCGGTGATGCCGATGCCGAGCTCGCGGCAGGTCTTGAGGATATCGCTCTCGATGCCGCGCGAGACCAGCGAATATTCGATCTGCAGATCCGAGATCGGATGCACCTTGTGCGCACGGCGGATGGTCTCGGAGCCGACCTCTGAGAGGCCGATATGCCTGACATATCCGGTCTTGATGAGATCGGCGATGGCGCCCACCGTCTCCTCGATCGGAACGGAGGGATCGAGCCGCGCCGGCCGGTAGATGTCGATGTGATCGACGCCGAGCCGCTGCAGCGAGTAGGCAAGGAACGTGCGCACCGCGGCCGGACGCCCGTCATAGCCGAGCCAGCTCTTGTCGGGCCCGCGCAGCGCGCCGAACTTGACCGAGATCTGGAAGCGGTCGCGGCTGACGCCTTTGATCGCCTCGCCGATCAGCATCTCATTGTGGCCCATGCCGTAGAAATCGCCGGTGTCGAGCAGGTTGATGCCGGCGTCCAGCGCGGCATGAATGGTCGCGATGCTCTCGCTGCGGTCGGTTGGGCCGTAAAAGTCGGACATCCCCATGCAGCCGAGGCCGAGCGCCGAGACAGTGGGGCCGGTGGAACCAAGCTTGCGTGTGTCCATGGAATCTTTCCTTGCGTGCTGGCGGCCAAGCCGCGCTGTTAGTGACGGGACAGATATGACCGTTCCTGATTGCGACGATAAGCTGGACAATTGCGAAAGCCTTGTTCACCATATCGTACAATGGCCGACATCGATTACCGCGATCTCGCCGCCTTCGTAGCGGTGGCACACACCAAGAATTTCCGTCGTGCGGCGCGCGAGCAGATGGTCTCGACGTCGAGCCTCAGCCAACGCCTGCGCGAGCTGGAGGAGCGGCTGGGCGTCCGGCTGTTGAACCGCACCACCCGCAGCGTTGCCCTGACCGAGGCAGGCGAAATGCTGCTGTCACGTGTCGCGCCCGCGATGAGCGAGGTGACGGAGGCGCTGGAGCGGGTGCGCGGCTTGCGCGAGGTGCCCTCGGGGCGGTTGCGCATCAACGCGCCGCCGCCGGCCATCGATCTGGTGCTGGCTCCGATGGTGGCGCCATTCCTGAAAGCCCATCCCGAGATCGACCTCGAAATCGTCGCGGAAAGCTCCTTTGTCGATATTGTCAGCGCGGGCTTCGATGCCGGCGTGCGCTATGGCGAGCACTTGGCGCAGGACATGATTGCCGTCTCACTCGGCCCGCCGCAGCGCTACGCAGTGGTGGCTTCGCCGGACTATCTTGCGCAGCACGGCCGTCCGACCCAGCCCAAGGATGTGCTGGAGCATCGTGCCATCCGTACCCGCTTCTCCAACGGATTCATGTTCGACTGGGAATTCGAAAAGGCCGGCCGCATCGTCAAGGTATCACCGCCGGCCAAGCTGATCGGCGGCTATGTGGGGTTGGCCATGCAGGCGGCGCTCGATGGCGTCGGGCTCTGGGTGACCTTCGAGGGCTATGTGCGCGAGGCGGTGAAGGCCGGAAAGCTCGTCAGTGTGCTGGACGACTGGTGTCCGCCGTTCCCCGGGCCCTTCCTTTACTACCCGAGCCGCCGCCAGCCTCCGCCCGCGCTCGCGGCATTCGTGGCGTTCGTCGGGGAATGGCGGAAGCAGGAGCGGCGGAACAGGAAGTAACTTGCCGGGACGACAGCGCGCCCAAACGCAAATGGCCGGGACGGGCCCGGCCATTGCAATCACGTCGTCGCCAAATCAGTACAGCGGGAAGCGGGTCGGCTCGCCGCCGAGATCGGACGGCGGGTTGAGCGGCTGCCGATCGATCGGGCGGTTGTTGTTCTCGCGCGCGAAGCTTGGGAAGCCGATCGCGGGCGGGAAGGCGTAATCGGTGAACTTGCGGTCGCCGGGCAGCACTTCGGTGCCGGCATCGAGCCAAGAGCGCTTGCTGATATAGAGTCGGGTGTGCGGACCCTGCTGGACCACGACGTTTGGGCCGCCCTGGTAGGCAACGCGGCCGTGCTTGTCGTATTTGAGCTGCTCAGCCTGCGCCGGCACGCTCGCGACGAGGGCGGGCACAATGAGGGCCAGCGCAAGACCAGCGGCGGAGAATTTCATTGTCATAACAACGTCCTTGAGGTGGCAGGCTTGCCGAGCTCTTGGCAGGGCCCGCCACTCAGCTGATTGGCCGGTACTTTACCCGCGTGGCCGGTTCCCCGACAAGGTCAATCCGGCCACACCTCCAAACATAATGCGCAAACATAATTCGCTCTTGGACCAAGGGGTTGCGGTGAGGGTAAACCGTTGGCCGTCCGCCTAAAGCGGCCCGCGCAGATGCGGATTGTCCGCCTGGCTGATCCAATCGCCGGAGGCTGCCGGTCCGGCGCCGCCGCAATTGCGCCGGTTCAGCTCGGCGCGGGCAAACAATTCGGCGAGCTTGGGCTCATTTCCTGACGTGAGCAGCGTCAGCCGGTCCAGCATGCAGGCCACAGCGCTGCGCTGGGCCGGCAGGCCGTCGCCCTCGCAGGACCAGCCGGAGATGCGCATGGCCGGATCGTCGATCGTCCTGAAAAAGCCGAGGCAGCCCGCCGCGCCATGCTGCCGCCTGGAGCCGGCCGTGGCTGAGGCGCGCCAGAGCAGCGCCACCGTGCCGAATTTGCTGTCGACCACGCCGGCGGCTTCCAATTCTCCACCCGGCGGCATCCTCAAGCCGAGATCCTGTTGCGGCGGCGACGCGGACGCGGCCTCATCGCCCATGCAGTAGATTTCGAGTTCCGCGATCGCCCGCTCCCCCTGGCCTGGCCAGGTGAAGATGTCCTTGCGGCCGCCCTGGGGGTGCCGGAGGATGGTGTAAGCGATTGACTTATCTGTATGATTCTCAGCCCCAAGGGCAAACGCAGGCTGGCTGTGGTCAGCCAGGCTCCAGTCCGCCGCGAGGGCACCATCGGCTGTGAGGGCCGGCAGCTGGTTCCAGAAATGCACGGAAAGAATGGCGATCAGCGCCAGCGTCCCCACATAGGCAAACAGCCGCGCAATCGTGGCGCAGACTTCATCGGCAAAGCTGGTCAGCGCGGGATGGATGTGCGTCGAAAACGGGGACTGGGCCAGGGACTTCGGGGAGTACTTGGAGGAGTACTTCGGGGAGTACTCGGTGGAGTCGGTCCAAAACGGTCGCATTCTACGCCCGCCACCCATGGTAACGTTGTCAGGGCCGAGTTTCTCGCATAGAAGCGCTGCGCTTCTCTACCCGCGGGCCGTCCGGGACGAGGGCATTTTTCGTCGGAGAGTGAACGATGGGTTACAAAGTCGCAGTGGTCGGCGCGACCGGCAATGTCGGGCGCGAAATGCTCACCATCCTGGACGAGCGCAAATTCCCTGCCGACGAGGTGGTGGCGCTGGCGTCGCGCCAGAGCGTCGGCGTCGAGGTGTCCTATGGCGACAGGACGCTGAAAGTCAAAGCGCTCGAGCATTACGACTTCTCCGATGTCGACATCTGCCTGATGTCGGCCGGCGGCTCGGTCTCCAAGGAATGGTCGCCGAAGATCGCTGCGCAAGGCGCCGTCGTGATCGACAACTCCTCCGCCTGGCGCATGGATCCGGACGTGCCGCTGATCGTGCCCGAGGTGAATGCCGACGCGACCGCGGGCTTCACCAAAAAGAACATCATCGCCAATCCGAACTGCTCGACCGCGCAGCTCGTGGTCGCGCTCAAGCCGCTGCATGATGCCGCCACCATCAAGCGCGTGGTGGTTGCGACCTATCAGTCGGTGTCGGGCGCCGGCAAGGACGCGATGGACGAATTGTTCTCGCAGACCAAGGCCGTCTACACCAATGACGAGCTGGTCAACAAGAAATTCCCCAAGCGTATCGCCTTCAACGTCATCCCCGAGATCGACGTGTTCATGGAGGACGGCTACACCAAGGAAGAATGGAAGATGATGGCGGAGACCAAGAAGATCCTTGATCCCAAGATCAAGCTCTCCGCCACCTGCGTGCGCGTGCCGGTGTTCGTCGGCCATTCGGAAGCGGTCAATATCGAGTTCGAGAAGCCGATCACGGCGGACGAGGCGCGCAACATCCTGCGCAAGGCGCCGGGGTGCCTTGTCATCGACAAGCATGAGCCGGGCGGCTACGTCACGCCCTACGAGGCGGCCGGCGAGGACGCGACCTATATCAGCCGCATCCGCGAGGATGCGACCGTGGAGAACGGTCTCGCGCTGTGGTGCGTGTCCGACAATCTGCGCAAGGGCGCGGCGCTGAATGCGGTGCAGATCGCGGAAGTCCTGATCAACCGCAAGCTGCTCACGGCTAAGAAAAAGGCCGCCTGAGGCCGGTCGCTCGAAGGGAGTCGGCGCAGATGTCCGAGACCCCGGCTCCGTCGCAACCAGACCGGATGCGCAAGGCGATGGCGCGCGGCGCCGAAACGGCGCTGTTCAACAGCCGCTGGCTGATGGCGCCGTTCTATGTCGGTCTCATCGTCGCGATTTTCGTGCTGCTGCTCAAATTCGTCCGCATGCTCTGGGAGTTCATTCTCGAAGCTCCTGGCGCCAAGTCGACCGATACCATCCTCGGCGTGCTGTCGCTGATCGACGTGGTGCTGGTCGCCAACCTGATCCTGATCGTGGTGTTCTCGGGCTACGAGAATTTCGTCTCCCGGATCGATACGTCAAACTATCCGAACTGGCCGGTCTGGATGACCAAGATCGACTTTGCCGGGTTGAAGCAGAAGCTGCTCGCCTCCATTGTCGCGATCTCCGCGATCCACGTGCTGGAGGCGTTCCTCAACATCGATCACGCCTTCGATGCCACCCGTATGACCTGGCTGGTCGGCGTCCACTTGGTGTTCGTGATCTCGGCGCTGTTGCTCGCGCTGTCGGACCGCTGGACGTCGGAAAAGGAAGAGTAGTTGTTGGAATCGTCTGGTGGGTAGAGATTGTAGGGTGGGCAAAGCGCAGCGTGCCCACCACGTCCAGATCAAGGAGTGAGAAAGTTGGTGGGCACGGCGCTGCGCGCCTTTGCCCACCCTACAAGACTGGACGTCGGATAAAGAGGAATAAGCGAACGGCGAGCAGCGAATAGCGAGTAGCAATCTTCCATTCGCCATTCGCTACTCGCTATTCGCCATCTTGAATTGCTTCGTCTGCTTGTCCAGCACGAACAGCGATCCCTCGGCGACACCGAAATAGGCCCCGTGCAGCTGCAGCTCGCCACTTTCGACCCGCGCGCGCACGAACGGAAACGTCTGCAGATTCTCCAGGCTGCGGAACACCGCCGCCTTCTCGATCCGGGTGACAAAATCCTGCATGGATTCGTGGCTGCGCTGCTCGACCACCTCGCCCGGCTTGACGAACATCGCCATCCATTTGCCGATGAAGTCGCCCGGCGACAGCGGCGCGGCCTTGTCGACAAAGGCGCGGATGCCGCCGCATTGGGCGTGGCCGAGCACGACAATATGTTTGACGTGCAGGACGTTGACGGCAAATTCCAGCGCCGCCGAGACGCCATGGGCGTTCTCGTCGGGCTGGTAGACCGGAACCAGGTTCGCGATGTTGCGCACCACGAACAATTCGCCGGGTCCGGCGTCGAAGATCACCTCGGGCGAGACGCGGGAATCGCAGCAGCCGATCACCATGGTCTCGGGTGACTGGCCGTGCACCGACAGCTCGCGGTAGCGGGATTGCTCAACCGGTAACCGCTGGGTCCGGAAGCTCCGGTAGCCCTCAAGCAGGCTCTTGGGAAACGTGATCATGATGGATATGCCTAATCACAGGCTGTGTGCGGGAACAAGCCTTTCGATTGGGCAACCGAAGTGGTATCGGCTCGGTTCCGGCCCAACATCCGACAAAAGCCAAAAAGAGGAAGCCACGCCATGATCCGTCCGCGCCGCAGCGTCTTGTTCATGCCGGGGTCCAATGCGCGGGCGCTGGAGAAGGCGCGGAGCCTGCCGGCCGACGGGCTTATCCTCGACCTCGAAGATTCCGTAGCGCCCGATGCCAAGGCCGTAGCCCGCAACCAGATCGCGCAAACGGTCGCCGCAAAACCGTTCGGCCAGCGCGAGGTGCTGATCCGCATCAATGCGCTCGATACGCCGTGGTGGCGGGACGATGCCGCCATGGCCGCCAAGTCCGGCGCCGATGGCATCCTGGTGCCCAAGATTTCCAGTGTTGACGATCTTCAGAAGGTCGGCGCCCAGCTTGCGGATTCCGGTGCGCCCGGCTCGCTCAAGGTTTGGGCCATGATCGAGACCGCGCGTGCGATCCTGGATGCGGAGCCGCTGGCCGCAGCCGTCCGCGACCAGAAGACCAGGCTCGCGGGTTTCGTCTTCGGACCGAACGACATCGCGCGGGAGACGCGGATCAGGATGGTGCCTGGCCGCGCCACCATGATCCCGATGATCACCCATTGCGTCCTGGCTGCGCACGCCTATGGCCTCGAGATGCTCGACGGCCCCTACAGCGATTTTTCAAACCCGGAAGGTTTTGCCGCGGAGTGCCGCCAAGCGCTTGATCTCGGCTTTGACGGCAAGACGCTGATCCATCCCGGCCAGATCGAGGCCTGCAACATCATCTTCACGCCGCCCGCCGATGAGGTGGCGCAGGCGCGGAAGATCATCGCGGCCTTCGAATTGCCGGAGAATGCATCGCGCGGCGCGATCCAGCTTGAGGGCCGGATGGTCGAACGGCTGCATGCGGACATGGCCCGGCGCACCATCGCGATCGCCGATGCGATCGCGGCAATGGGCAACTAGTTGCCCTTGAGCTGCTCGATGGTCGGCGCGTTCAGGCAATATTCCTTGTAGTGCTCGGCGATGGAGCCGTCGGCGAGATCGTGGTCGCATTGGCGCTTGTGGGCGCACAGCGCGCAGACGCGCTCCATGTCGCGGAGCAGAAGCGGCTGGGCGCTGGCGAGGTCGGCCTCGTCGATGCCGAGCACCTTCAAGAGCTGCGGCAGCTCGTCGGCGCCATGCGCGCCATGGCGGACCAACTCGTCGAGATCGTCGGGCGAGATGCGCAGATCACTGGCGATGCGGTCGAACTCGACGCGGTCGAGCTGACGCATCTCATTGAGCTCGCGGCGGTGCTTCAGCCATTCGGCAAATGTACTGATCAGCTGCTCGACGCGAGGATATGGCTTGGCGTGGGCGGTCATGGAGCACCTCCTCTCCTCGCAAATGACCACGGATCGGGGCGGGCCACGTTGCGCTGGATCAAAGGTCGACTGACGCGTTTTCGGGGATGCCGGTTGGCGCGAGGAAAAGTGCGTCAAAACAACGATCTCTAGCCGCCGAAGCGCTCGATCGCCCAGGCGTAAAGGCTTCCGGGAACGGGCGGCTGCTTGCTGCGCCCCTTGGGGGAAAGGTGCAGCCCGATCACGGCGGGATCCGTGATCAACGCCGAGAAATCCGAAGGCTGGAAAAACCGCTTCGGCTCCGCGTGCACGGCATAGAATGAGCGCTTCGGCAATGCGTATTGCAACTCGCCATGGCGGCGCGCCAGCGCGGTGAGCGAGGCGGGGCCGTAGATCGCCACCCGAAGATCGGCCGCGCGGCCGGACCGCCCGATCAGGGGACGGAGCGCGACCAGGAGGCGATGACGTACCGAAAGCCAGTCCGGCTCCAGATCGTCGCTCGCCAGCAGCCTGGTATAAGCCGCGACGATGGCGTCATCGCCAGGCAGATAGAGCACGGAATTACCCAGCTGGCGCCGCCGCTCCCAGGCAAAATATGGTTTTGCGGGATCGAGCTCGATTGTCCTGAGCAAGAGCACGTCCGCATCAAGCCAGAGGCCGGCGCGCGCCGCCATCAGCCGCATGCGAAAGAAGTCGGAGAATTGCAGGAGCGTCCAGTCGCGCCAGCTGCCGTCCGGCTGCGCCGGGCGCAACCGTTCCGAGAAGGCCTCCGGCAGGATAGCCTCGGCCTCGGCATTGCCGACGCCGTCGGGCAAGCCGGGAATCGGATCGAAGCTATAGAGCGTGACCTTGTGGCCGGCGGCGACCTGCGAGCGCAAACAGACCTGCCGCAGCCGGTCCAGTCTGCCGTGCCAAAAGGTGACGATGTCGGGCAACATGCGTCACCTTCGCGCGGAAAGCGTTTTCATGCGAAGGGGAAACCGGTTCGCGTGAAGAAAACGCGTCAAAATTGACCAGCAAGCTCAGGCCCAGGCGCGCTCGCGCTTGAGCTTCTCCTCATAGGTGTCGATCGAGGCCTTCTTCTCCATGGTGAGGCCGATGTCGTCGAGCCCGTTGATCAGGCAGTGCTTGCGGAACGGATCGATCTCGAACTTCACGGTGCCGCCGTCGGGCCCGCGGATCTCCTGGCTCGGCAGGTCGATGGTCAGCGTCGCATTGGCGCCGCGCTCGGCGTCGTCGAACAGCTTGTCGAGGTCCTCCTGCGACACGCGGATCGGCAGGATGCCGTTCTTGAAGCAGTTGTTGTAGAAGATGTCGCCGAACGAGGTCGAGATCACGCAGCGGATACCGAAATCCAAGAGCGCCCAGGGCGCGTGCTCGCGGCTCGATCCGCAGCCGAAATTGTCGCCGGCGACGAGAATCTTGGCCTGGCGATAGGCTGGCTTGTTGAGCACGAAATCAGGATTTTCGCTGCCGTCATCCTTGTAGCGCTGCTCGGAGAAAAGCCCCTTGCCGAGGCCGGTGCGCTTGATGGTCTTCAAATACTGCTTGGGGATGATCATGTCGGTGTCGACATTGATGATCTTCAAGGGCGCCGCGACGCCTTCCAGCTTGGTGAATTTTTCCATCGGTGCACGTCCCGTCCGGATAGGGGAGGTCTTGGGGCAGGGTGGGTTGTGTAACGCGAATAGCGCCAACAATAAAGGCGCAAATCCGACCGGGTCGTATGTGGCCCTCGCTCTACTCCGCCCCGGCCTCGATGCCGGCCATATCCTGGTCCGACAGGCCAAAATGATGGCCGATCTCGTGGACCAGCACGTGGCGGACGACGTGGCCCAGGCTTTCCTCGTGCTCGGCCCAATAGTCCAGGATCGGCCGGCGGTAGAGCCAGACCATGTTGGGCAGCCGGGCGACATCACCGGTGCTCTGGAAGGGCAGGCCGACGCCCTGGAACAGGCCGAGCAGGTCGAACTCGCTCTCGCACTCCATCTCGTCCAGCACCTCGTCGGTCGGAAAATCGTCGACGCGGATGATCAGGCCCTCGCACAGGTCGCGAAAGCGCTTGGGCAGGCGTTCGAAGACATCGTGGGCCATCGCCTCCATTTCGGCGAGCGAGGGCGCTTTCAGGTCGGTCCACATGTTTCCTCCGCAGGCCCTGTTTAGCGCGGCTGCCGCAACTCTGCATCTCGCTTTTATGACGAGGGCTCGAGGGGCTGGCTGCAGCCGATGCCGGATGCTAGAAGTTAACCGGGGATTAATTCGGGTGGGCGTGATGAAGGCAATCGGGGCGGTCGTTGCGGTGGTTCTCGCGGGCGCGCTTGTGCTGCCGGGAGGACCCGGCCGGGCGCAGGGCACCTCTGCGGGCGTGCGCGTGGCCCAGGCGGGGCCGGCGGACACGCCGCCGCGCCTCCGCCGGGTGCCGCGGTTGCGCATCTATCCGAACGACGAAGCCATACCTGAGGTGTATCCGCGCTATAATCCCGGCCCCAACGCCGTGCGCGAATGCAATGCCACCTATGTGCAGGAATATCGGCCGAGCGGCACTGTCATCGTGCCGCGCATGCATTGCTTCTGGCGACCGGGCTAGCGCGTTTTTCGAGCGAAGTGGGTGAAGGCTTCGCGCGAAGAAGGCGCGGAGTTCCGTCGTCGTTCATCTTTGCGGCAACACCGTTCAGACCGCATTCAACTCATGTCGGCTCTAGCTTGACCGCGCCGGAAGCGAGCGGTGGGCGCGCGTTGCCGGCGTGACATTCTGGAGAATGCAATGAACGGGACGAAAGTTTTGGGTGTTGCCGCGGTCGCCGCGGCGTTCGTGCTCAGTGCGCCTGTCGAACGCGCGGCGGCGGTTTCGTTGAGCAATCCGGCGGCAGCGTCTGCGGTGCAGGACACCGCCAAGGTGACCACCGAAGTTGCCTGGCATCATCACTGGCATCATCGCCATTGGCATCACCGCGGTTGGCATCACCATCACTGGCGCCATCGGCACTGGCACCACCGGCACTGGTACTGAGCGAGTCGACAGCTTCACGCTTTAGCCGACCGATCTGAGAACGTGACGAGGGCGGCGCCCTTTGATTTTTGCTTCGTCATTCCGGGGCATGCGAAGCGTGAACCACGGTGCGCGATTGTGCACCTGAGAATCTCGAGATTCCGGGTTCGCCTCTATCGAGGCGCCCCGGAATGACAGAGTGTGCTACGCCAAGCTCACGTCCAGTCCTTGAGCTTCCAACCCTTCACTTTCATCTTCCAGGCCGACAGATTTTCCATCCGCCATTGCGCAATCCGGCCCGGAGGCCAGTTGCTGAGCCGTCGCTCGGGCTGCGGCGCTTCCTCGGGATCATCGAACACGGTCTTGGCGACGACATGGGCTTCCTCGCGACGCCGGCGCTTCTGCCGCGTCGCGTCGCTGATCAGGTCGACATATTCAGGCTTGTTGGCCATGACCGCTCCCTTGCGCGAAGGGGCTCTCGCGCAAGGAGGAGTCTGACGACCGATCTTTAACGGGTCGTTGCCGGAGCTCGTCAAGCTCTAGCAAAAAGCCCGTTACCGCCAGTCCCGCACGTCGACGAAGTGACCCGCGATCGCCGCCGCCGCGGCCATTGCCGGCGACACCAGATGCGTGCGGCCCTTGAAGCCTTGGCGGCCCTCGAAATTGCGGTTGGAGGTCGAGGCGCAGCGCTCTTCGGGCTTGAGCTTATCGGGGTTCATGGCCAGGCACATCGAGCAGCCGGGCTCGCGCCATTCGAAGCCGGCCTTGATGAAGATCTTGTCCAGCCCCTCGGCTTCCGCCTGCTCCTTCACAATGCCGGAGCCCGGCACGATCATGGCGTTGACATTGGCATTCACCGTCTTGCCCTCGGCGATCTTGGCAGCGGCGCGCAGATCCTCGATACGGCCATTGGTGCAGGAGCCGATGAAGACACGGTCGAGCTTGATGTCGGTGACCTTGGTCCCCGCGGTCAGGCCCATGTACTTCAGTGCGCGATGCTTTGACAGCCGCTTGGCCTCGTCCGCGATCTTGTCGGGGTCGGGCACGACGCCGGTGACGGAGATGACGTCCTCGGGCGAAGTGCCCCAGGTCACGATCGGCGGCAGCTTGGCGGCATCGAGCCGGATCTCATGGTCGAAATGCGCATTGTCGTCGGAGCGCAGCTGCTCCCAGTAGCGCATCGCCGCATCCCAGTCCGCGCCCTTCGGCGATTTCGGACGGCCGCGCAGGAAGTCGAACGCCTTCTGGTCCGGCGCGACGAGGCCGGCGCGGGCGCCGCCTTCGATCGACATGTTGCAGACGGTCATGCGTCCTTCCATCGACAGCGACCGGATCGCCTCGCCGGCATATTCCAGCACATAGCCGGTGCCGCCGGCGGTGCCGATCTCGCCGATGATGGCGAGGATGATGTCCTTCGCGGTAACGCCTTCGGGCAATTTGCCGTCGACGATGGCGCGCATGTTCTTCGCTTTTTTCTGGATCAGCGTCTGCGTCGCCAGCACATGCTCGACTTCGGACGTGCCGATGCCATGCGCCAGCGCGCCGAACGCGCCATGGGTCGAGGTGTGGCTGTCGCCGCAGACGATGGTGGTGCCGGGCAGCGTGAAGCCCTGCTCGGGACCGATCACGTGGACGATGCCCTGGCGCTTGTCGAACTCGTTGTAATATTCGATGCCGAAATCGCGCGCATTGTCGGCGAGCGCCTTGATCTGCTCGATGCTCTCAGGATCGGGGTTCGGCTTGGTGCGATCGGTGGTCGGCACGTTGTGGTCGACGACGGCGAGCGTCTTCTCCGGCGCATGCACCTTGCGTCCCGCAACGCGCAGGCCCTCGAAGGCCTGCGGCGAGGTCACCTCGTGCACCAGATGGCGGTCGATATAGATCAGGCAGGTGCCGTCTTCGGCTTCGTGCACCAGGTGGTCGTTCCAGATTTTGTCGTACAGGGTGGTCGGTTTGGACATGAGCGTAAGCTCCAGGCGGGACATTCTGTGATCGGATTGGCGGCGAGGGCGCCGACAAATGAAAGAACAAGCGCAGCGTCAGAACGCGCGCGTAAGCTCCGACGTCGCCGACGTCGCAAAGCGGCCGAAGAAGCGGCCGGGCAGGCGCGAGCGATCGTCGATCACGACGCGCCGGCAGGCCATGCTGGTGGGGCTTAGAACCATTTGAGGCTTATATAGCACGTGGTTCGGGAAGCGCGATATGCGTCTGCAACCGCGGTAATTGCAGTCGAAGCGAAACAGATCTACTCGCGGTCGTCCCGGCGAAAGCCGGGACCCATAACCCCAGCGTGCAGTTCGCGCGAAGAAAGCGGCAATGACCAGTCTGCGCCGCAACGCCGGCCTGTGGTTATGGGCCCCGGCTTTCGCCGGGGCGACGGCTAACAAAAAAGCGCGGGGCAGGCCCGCGCTTTTCGTCTATTCGATAACGGCGAAAATTACTCGCCGACCGCGGTGGCGCGGTCCTGCTTCTCGACGATGCGGGCGGACTTGCCGCGCAGATTGCGCAGGTAATAGAGCTTGGCACGACGCACCTTGCCGCGGCGCACCACCTTGATCGAGTCGATCATCGGCGACAGCACCGGGAACACGCGCTCGACACCCTCGCCGTACGAAATCTTGCGCACGGTGAAGCTCTCGTTGAGCCCGCCGCCGGAGCGGCCGATGCAGACGCCCTCATAGGCCTGCACGCGGGTGCGATCGCCTTCGACCACCTTGACGTTGACGATCACGGTATCGCCAGGCGCGAATTCCGGGATGTCCTTGGTGGCGGCGAGCTTGTCGTATTGCTCTTTTTCGAGCTGCTGAATCAGGTTCACGGCTAAATCTCCATCGGCGGCGCGCCCGGCGGCTTTGATGTCAAGCGCGGGCAGCGCGAGCGTCCTATCATCCTGTGACTTGTCGGATTGGCCGCTCGTATAAGGCAAAGCCCGCCGTTTGTCACCCGTCTGTCGTGTTTTTTGTGCGACGGCCGGAATTGGCCTGCTGGGCCCAAAGATCGGGCCGCCGCGCCCGGGTCAGGGCCTCAGCCTCTGCCCTCCGCCAGGCCGCGACCTTGGCATGATCGCCCGACGTGAGGATGTCCGGGATCGGCCGGCCCTCGAACAGTTGCGGACGGGTATACTGCGGGTACTCGAGTAGTGGAGACGAAAAACTCTCCTCGGCGGCGGATTCCGCCTTGCCCATGACGCCCGGAAGCAGGCGGACGCAGGCGTCAATCAGGGCCATGGCAGCGATTTCGCCACCCGACAGCACGTAATCGCCGATCGAGACCTCCTCGAGGTTCCGCGCCTCGATCACCCGTTGGTCGACCCCTTCGAACCGGCCGCAGACAATCAGGGGACCCGGGCCGGCGGCGAGTTCCCGCACCAGCGTCTGGGTCAATGGCCGACCCCGCGGGCTCATCAGGAGCCGCGGGCTGTCAGGCGCTATGTCGGCCGCGTCGATCGCCGCGGCGAGAATATCAGCCCGCAGCACCATGCCGGGGCCGCCGCCGGCCGGCGTGTCGTCGACGCTGCGGTGCTTGTCGGTCGCGGACGAGCGGATATCCCGCGCCTCCAGCGCCCAGAGCCCGGTGGCGAGTGCCTTCCCGGCGAGGCTGGCACCGAGCGGGCCGGGAAACATATCCGGAAACAGCGTGAGCACGGTTGCGCGCCAGACGGTGGGAGTTTCGGCCATCGATGTCAGCTCACGGAACAACGGCCGTAAGGTCGAGGCCCTGCATCAGGGCCGCGGCCTCGACCGCGCGCTCGAAGTCGGCGAGTGGAAAACTGGTCACCACGATCTTGCTGAGGTCGAGCAGGCCCTCGGCGGCGAGCGTGGCGAGCTGGCCGGGTGCGGTGCGCTCGTACATGAACTGCCCGACCACCTCCCAGTCATTGGCCAGCATCTCGCGGAACGACAATTCCAGCGGCACGTCGGCGCTACCCATCAGCACCAGCCGCCCGCCGCGCTTGAGCGCGCGCAAGGTTGACAGCGTGGTCGAAGTGCTCTTGGCGGCGCCCAGCAGATCGAGCGCGACATCGGCGCCGCCGCCGGCCGCGCGGCGGATCACCGGAAGATCGGTGGCCGGATCTCCCGTCACAACCGCCGGGATCACGCGCGGACCAAACGCTTCACGCAATCGCTCGAGCGCCGCCTGCTTGCGGCCGACCGCGACGACGCGGCCCGCGCCCATGGCGACAGCGAGCATCACGGCTCCGGAGCCGAAATAGCCGGTGGCACCGTTGATGATGATGGTCTGGCCGCCGCGCAAGCCGGTGCGCTGCAGGCCGCCGAATGGCACGATGAGCTTTGCGAGCCCGATCAGCTCGGTTGCGGACCTGTCGTCGAGCCCCGCAAGCGGCGTGATGCAGGCCGCCGGCCAATGCGCGATTTCCGTGAACACGCCGTCACGCCAGCGCTCCTGCAGCGCCAGCGCGGCGTCGGTCATGACAGTGGCGGTGAGGCCGATCAAAATCTGTGCCGGCTCGCGGTCGGGCACATCGGCGCGCAGATGCGGGCTCAGGAAGACGCGGTCGCCGCTCTGCACATGGCTGACATTGCCGCCGGTGGCGACCACCCGTCCGATCGCATTGGTGCCGGGCACGAAAGGCATCGGCGGCAGGCTGTAGGGCAGCGCGCCCGACAGCACGCGGCCCATATAGGACAGCACCATGCCGGCCTCGATGCGCACCAAGACGCCATCGGGCGCGGGTGGTTTGGTTTCGACCGTATCGAAGCGCAGATCATTGTGGGCGTGCAGCCGCCAGGCTTTGTGAGTGTCGGTCATGGCCACGATTCCAAACTCTCCGTCGTCCCGGCCTTGAGCCGGGACCCATAACCCCAGGGAAAAGTTGTTGCGTCCCTATCTGCTCCGTCATGCTCGGGCTTGTCCCGGGCATCCACGTCCGTCAACGCATGCGGCTCGACATGGATGGCCGGGAGAAGCCCGGCCATGACGCGTGGGGTTGCGCTTTCCTGCCTCACTGCTTCCTGTGGTTATGGGTCCCGGCTTTCGCCGGGACGACGGGGAGAGATTACGCGAATACGGCTGCGATTGGCTACTCGGGAGCTGTCCGCTTATTAGGCCGCATGCGGCCCATCGCCCTCGACTTCCCGCGGCAGCTCGATCAGCACGCGGCCGCCGGCGATATCCACGGTCGGAACCACCGCATTGGTGAACGGCAGCAGCATGGTCGCGCCGCTCGGCGGGGCGATTTCCAGAATGTCGCCGGCGCCGAAATTATGGATGGCGATGACGCGGCCGAGCGTTTCGTCCGCAGTGGTGACGGCGGCCAGCCCGATCAAATCGGCGTGGTAATATTCGTCCTCCTCTGTCGCCGGCAGCTTTTCGCGCGCGACGTAGAGTTCGAGGCCATTGAGGCGCTCGGCTTCGTCGCGCGTGGCGATGCCCTTGAATTGCGCGACCAGATGGCCCTTGGCCTCACGTGCGCTCGCAATCTCGAACCTGCGTGTGCCGTCCTTGGTTGACAGCGGCCCATAGCGCTTCACCGCAAACGGATCTTCGGTGAAGGTCCAAAGCTTGACGGCGCCGCGCACCCCATGCGCAGCGCCGATCCGGGCGACACAGACGTGAGCGGGCGCCGTCACACGCGACCGCGATTAAGCCTTGGCGGCGGCTTCGGCCTGGGCCTTGCGCTCCTTGCGCGGCACGGCCTTCTCCGGGTTGTTGCGCGCTTCGCGCTTCGCAACACCGGCGGCATCGAGGAAGCGCATCACGCGATCAGAGGGCTGCGCGCCCTTGGCGAGCCAGGACTTCACCTTGTCCATGTCGAGCTTCAAGCGGGCTTCGTTGTCCTTCGGCAGCAGCGGGTTGAAATGGCCGAGACGCTCGATGAAGCGGCCATCGCGCGGAAAGCGCGAATCGGCGGCGACGACATGATAGACCGGACGCTTCTTGGTGCCCGCGCGAGCGAGGCGGATGACAACTGCCATGTGGTTCTCCTGTTGAATGTCTGAAGTTCAATTAGTTGAAAGGTGATCCGTCACCCTGAGGCGCCGTCTCGAAGAGACGGCCTCGAAGGGCGACGGCCCGGCTGTCGCAGTGGGGCCGTTCATCCTTCGAGGCGCGCTTGCGCGCGCACCTCAGGATGACGGTGTGAGAGCGAGTGGTCGTCATTTCTTCTTCCCCGGGAAACCGCCGAGCCCCGGCAGGGTCGGCTTGCCGCTGAGGCCGGTGAGCCCCGGCAGGTTGGGCAGACCGGTGCGCAAGCCCGGAGGAAGCTCCTTCGGCAGATTGGGCATGCCTTCCGGCAGCCCGCCGCCGCTCTTCATCTTCTCGGCCATCGCCTTCATCTGCTCGGGCGAGGGCATGGCGCCGCCGCCAAGGCCGCCCCCAAAACCCATGGCCTGCGCGATGCCGGCGAGCGGACCGCGCTTGCCTGAGCCCATGGCCTTCATCACGTCGGCCATGTTCCGGTGCATCTTCAGGAGCTTGTTGACGTGCTCGACGCTCTGGCCGGCGCCGGCGGCGATGCGCTTCTTGCGGCTGGCCTTGAGAATGTCGGGGTGACGCCGCTCCTCGCGGGTCATGGAGTCGATGATCGCGACCTGGCGCTTGAGGATCTTGTCGTCGATGCCGGCGGCCGCGATCTGGTTCTTCATCTTGGCAATGCCGGGCATCATGCCCATCAATCCGCTGATGCCGCCCATATTCGCCATCTGCGACAGCTGCTCGCGCATGTCGTTGAGGTCGAACTGGCCCTTGCGCATGCGCTCGGCGGTGCGCGCGGCCTTCTCGGCGTCGATCGAGGCTGCAGCGCGCTCGACCAGCGACACCACGTCGCCCATGCCGAGGATGCGCCCCGCAATGCGGCTCGGGTGAAACTCCTCCAGCGCGTCGGTCTTTTCGCCGGTGCCGATCAGCTTGATCGGCTTGCCGGTGACCGCGCGCATCGACAGCGCCGCGCCGCCGCGGCCGTCGCCGTCGACGCGGGTCAGCACGATGCCGGTCAGTCCGACGCGGCTGTCGAACGCGCGCGCCAGATTGACCGCGTCCTGGCCGGTGAGGGCGTCGGCGACCAGCAGCACTTCGTGGGGACTGGCGGCTGCTTTGATGGCAGCGGCTTCCGCCATCATCTCTTCGTCCAGCGTGGTGCGGCCGGCGGTGTCGAGCAGCACCACGTCATAGCCGCCGAGCTTGCCGGCTTCCATGGCGCGCTTCGCAATCTGTGTCGGCTGCTGTCCCTCGACGATCGGCAGTGTCGCGATGTCGAGATCGCGGCCGAGCACCGCGAGTTGCTCCATGGCGGCCGGACGATAGACGTCGAGCGAAGCCATCAGCACCTTGCGCTTGTCGCGCTGGGTCAGGCGCCGCGCGAGTTTTGCGGTGGTGGTGGTTTTGCCGGAGCCCTGCAGGCCGACCATCATGATCGGGACCGGCGGCACGGCATTGAGGTCGATGGTCTGGCCGTCGGCGCCAAGGGTTGCGACGAGTTCGTCATGAACGATCTTCACCACCATCTGGCCGGGGGTGACCGACTTCACCACCGTGGCGCCGATCGCCTGCTCGCGGACCTTCTCGGTGAAGCTGCGCACCACCTCCAGCGCGACGTCGGCTTCGAGCAGCGCCCGCCGCACCTCGCGCATGGCGGCATCGACGTCCTTTTCGGTCAGCGCACCGCGCCCCGTCAGACGATCGAGGATGCCGCCAAGCCTTTCCGACAGATTGTCGAACAATGCCGTTGTCCTTTGTCCTGCCCGCGCAGGGTTGTCTTCGTCGCTGTCATGCCCCGCGAAAGCGGGGCATCCAGTAAGCCGAGGCTTCTCGGGTCTAGCCGCGGCGCCTCTGGAATACTGGATCACCCGCCTTCGCGGGTGATGACCACCTAGTTGTCCAGGCGCAGAACGCAAGCACCACGCCAAACACGTTCGCGCCCGAGGGCGCACAGCGCTGTCGGGCGTTGACCTCCGGCCTCCTGGGACCGGGCGGTGGCTCGAAAAGAGTACACTTTCCGATGAACGGGCTGCCTTAAACCGAACGGCGCGCCAAAAGTCAAGGAAACTTGACCAAAAACCGGGTTCGCGGCCGTTCTGAATGCGAGCCGACCCCTTGCAGAACCAGCGCTTTTTGGCTCAATCGGAGGTGAAATGAGCCGCCGTCGCCACAAGATCTATTCCGGTCCGAAATCCGATCATTTTGACGGGGAGCGCTTCTTCGATCCGCATGGCGCGCCGCCAAAGCGCCTGCGCGAGGTGCTGCGCTGGCAGTTGGGCGGGGAACGCCAGCGGGCCAAATGGCCGGACTGGGTGGAAAATGCCCTCGCCGATACGCCTCCCGCACGGGTCGATGGCGGCAAGGTGCGGCTCTGCTTTGTCGGGCATGCGAGCTGGCTGATCCAGACCGCGGGGCGCAACATCCTGGTCGATCCGGTCTGGTCCATGCGAGTGTCGCCGGTCAGATGGGCGGGGCCGAAACGGCACAACGATCCTGGCGTCGCCTTCTCGGCCCTGCCGCGCATCGACACCGTGCTGGTCTCGCACGGCCATTACGATCATCTCGACATCCCGACGCTCTCGCGTCTTGCCAAGACCTTCGCCCCGCGCGTGATCACGCCGCACGGCAATGACCTCACCATGCGCGCGGCCAATGCTGCCATCAAAGCCGAAGGCTATGACTGGCATGACCGGGTCGAGCTCGGTGGCGGCGTTGCCGTGACCCTGGTGCCGACACATCACTGGTCGGCGCGCAGCCTGTTCGACCGCAACCGCGCGCTCTGGGCAAGCTTTGTGCTGGAGACGCCGGCGGGCAAGATCTACATCGTCGGCGATTCAGGCTATGGCGGTGGCCAGCATTTCCGCCGCGTCGCGGAGGCACATGCCCCGTTACGGCTCGCGCTGCTGCCGATCGGCGCCTATGAGCCGCGCTGGTTCATGCGCGACCAGCACATGAACCCGCAAGATGCCGTGAAGGCGCTGGCCGATTGCGGGGCGGAGCAGGCGCTGGCGCATCATCACGGCACGTTCCAGCTCACCGACGAAGCCATCGACGCGCCCGCGCTGGCACTCGCCGAGGCGCTGGATGCGGCGAGGATTCCGCGCGAGCGGTTTGCGGTGCTCAAGCCGGGGCAGGTGGTAGAGATTTGATTTGGTCGTCCCGGCGCAGGCCGGGACCCATAACCACAGGGAATCATTCTTGCGAAGATCGTCTCCAACCGCAGCTTACGGGTAGCTTCCGCGGTATGGGTCCCGGCCTGCGCCGGGACGACGGCAGTGCTACTGCCCCGCCTTGATCCCCCAGGACACGGCGACCGTCACCGACAGCGTCTCCTCGCCTTGCGCGATTGGCGGGGGTGGGGCGGCCATGGCCATTGGTGCGGCAGGCATCATCTTGGCGCGGAACATCGGCATCGGGGCGCCTTCCTCGGCAATCGAGAGCGGCGCGCCGAGCGTCACGCCGGCGGCCTTGGCATAGATCTCGGCCTTGCGCCTGGCATCGGCGAGCGCCTTTTCGCGGGCCTGGTCGAGCAGGTCGGAGGCCTTCGACACCGTGAAATTGACATTGCCGATGTCATTGGCGCCGGCGCCGACCAGCGCATCGATCACGCTCGCGACCTTGCCGACATCGTGCAGCTTGACGGTGACGCGGTTCGAGGCGCGATAGCCAACGATCGGCGAAGGGCCGGAGGAGCGGTTGGGCGCATATTGCGGCTGCAGCGAGATGCGCGAAGTCTGGACATCCTTGTCCTCGATGCCGGCGGTCTTCAGCGCCGCCATCACCTTGGTCATCGCGGTGTTGTTTGCATCGGACGCTTCGCGCGCGGTCTTGCCGTCGGAGGCAACGCCGGCATCGAGCAAGGCCAGATCAGGCGGCACCGAGATCGAGGCTTCGCCTGTCACCGAGATTGCCGGTGGGAAATCGGATTGTGCCAGTGCTGGTGCTGCGAGCAGCGAGGCGCAGGTTATGGCAAGAGCGAAAGCGTGTTGTTTCATAGGATTCACTTGGGACTCACTTCAGCGGCACATAGACGTTGATCACGAGCTTGTCCTCAGCCGTCTTGATGGGATCGGTGAGATATTCCTCGATGAACGTGTCCTTGGCCTCGAGCTTCTTCTCGTCGAGGTGATTGGTGATCGCCTCGTAGGTGTTGTCCATGTTGTCGTAGGAACCGCGATGGACGAATTTCAGCGCGCGGCCTTCCGGCGACTGGCCCATGCTCATGGCCTTGGGCAGGTTCTTCGGCTCCTGGTCGACCGGAATCTCGGCGAGGAAGGTGAAGCCGGTGTCGTCGGTGGAGGTGTAGACAATCATGGGATTGCCCGACGGCTTGATGCCCTGCTTGTCGAGCATCGTATCCAGCGACTTCAGTGACTCCACCAGCGTGTCGAAGGCGGCATCCCAATTGGCGCTGCCCTTGGTGAGCACGACCTTCTTGGCCTCGAGCTTGATCTCCTGTCCAAAGGGATCGGCGGTCTGCACACTGGCTGCGGGCGGCGGGTTTTGCGCGGCGGCCGGGGTGGAAGGTGAAGGGGAGGCGCTCGGAGCCGGCGAGGCGCTTGCGGCCGGCGTCGGGCTTGCCGCAGGGGCCGGGCTCGCGCTTGCCGCAGGGGCCGGGCTAGCCGTCGGCGCGGGCGACGGACTTGCGGCGACCTCAGGCGACGCTGTCGGGGAAGGCGCCTGCGCCAGCACCTCGCCTGCCGAAAACGCCACCGCGGCCGGCGCCAATCCGGCCAGAGCGAGGCGGAACATACGGAAATTCATTCGGTATTCTCCAAAACCGGCGGCTCTGCCGGCGAAGCATTGCTGTCTAACATGCTTGTCGGCATTTCGTCCCCTAACAGATGAGTCATCCAGCCTTCGCCACCATTCGGGCTGGCCAGCGCCGCGTCTGTCGCCATATAAGGCAGGCAGAAATTGGATATTTTGATGAGCGCGCTTGCCAATCACGCCTTTGCCAAGATGAACGGCATCGGCAATGAGATCGTTGTCGTCGACCTGCGCGACGGCAAGGCGGCCGTGACGCCCGAGGAGGCGTGTGCGGTTGCAGCGCATGTTCCGTACGACCAGTTGATGGTGCTGCAAAAGCCGCGCCTCGACGGCACCGAGGCGTTCATCCGCATCTACAACAATGATGGTTCCGAAGCCGGCGCCTGCGGCAATGGCATGCGCTGCGTGGTCCGCCGCGTGTTCGAGGCGACCGGGCAGAGTGCAGCCACCTTCGAGACCAAGGCCGGCCTGTTGAACTGCTGGCAGGGGCCTGCGCCCGATCTCTACACTGTCGACATGGGCGCGCCGAAATTCGGCTGGCAGGATATTCCGCTTGCCGAGGAATTTCGCGACACCCGCTATATCGAGCTGCAGATCGGGCCGATCGATGCGCCGCTGCTGCATTCGCCCTCGGCGGTCAGCATGGGCAACCCGCATGCGATCTTCTGGGTGGATGATGTCAATGCCTATGATCTCGGCCGCTTCGGGCCGCTCCTGGAAAATCATCCGATCTTCCCGGAGCGCGCCAACATCACGCTCGCCCATATCGTCGACCGCGACCACATCACCATCCGCACCTGGGAGCGCGGCGCCGGACTGACCAAGGCTTGCGGCTCGGCGGCCTGCGCCACCGCGGTCGCTGCGGCGCGGCTGAAGCGCGCCAACCGCACGGTGGAGATAACGCTTCCCGGCGGCACGCTTTCCATCGAATGGCGCGAACGCGACGATCACGTGCTGATGACCGGGCCGGCGACCTTCGAATATGAGGGCACGTTCGATCCGGCACTGTTCGCTGGTACGGTGTGAGGCGCGATGAGCGTCGAGGTCATCACCTTCGGCTGCCGCCTCAACGCCTTCGAATCCGAGGTGATTGCGCGCGAGGCATCCGGCGCTGGGCTCTCCGACACCATCGTCATCAACAGCTGCGCCGTGACGAATGAAGCCGTCGCGCAGGCGCGGCAATCGATCCGGCGGCTGAAGCGCGAGCGGCCTGGCGCGCGCATCGTCGTCACCGGCTGTGCCGCGCAGACGCAAGCCGACATGTTCGCCGGGATGGGCGAAGTCGATCGCGTCATCGGCAATGACGACAAGATGCGCGGCGATGCCTGGCGCGCGGCGCGAACGGCTTTCGATGTCGAGACCGTCGAGAAGATCGCGGTCAGCGACATCATGGCTGTCAAGGCGATGGCGCCGCATCTGCTGGACGGCTTCCAGGGCGGCCTGCCACGGGTGTTCGTGCAGGTGCAGAATGGCTGCGACCATCGCTGCACCTTCTGCATCATTCCGTTCGGCCGGGGCAATTCGCGCTCGGTGCCGATGGGCGCGGTGGTCGACCAGGTACGCGCGCTGGTCGCGCGCGGCCATGCCGAGATCGTGCTGACGGGCGTCGATCTCACGAGCTATGGCGCGGATCTGCCGGGCGCGCCGAAGCTTGGCATGCTGGCAAAACAGATCCTGCGCCACGTGCCGGAGCTGCGGAGGTTGCGGATTTCATCGATCGATTCCATCGAAGCCGATACCGATCTGCTCGATGTCGTCGCCAGCGATGCGCGTCTGATGCCGCATCTGCATCTGTCGCTGCAGTCGGGGGATGATCTGATCCTGAAGCGGATGAAGCGGCGGCATTTGCGGCGGGATGCGATCGATTTTTGCGCCGAGGTGCGGCGGCTGCGGCCGGATATTGCGCTGGGCGCCGATATCATCGCGGGCTTTCCGACCGAGACGGAGGAGGCGTTCCAGCGCTCGCAGGACTTGGTCGACGAATGCGGCCTGACCTTCCTGCACGTCTTCCCCTATTCACCGCGCCCCGGCACGCCGGCCGCGCGCATGCCGCAGGTCGCAGGTGACGTGATCAAAGAGCGGGCGAAGCGGTTGCGCGAGGCGGGCGAAGCGGCGTTGCGACGGCGGTTGGAGACGGAGGTCGGCGAGACGCGTGATGTGCTGATCGAGAGCGAGAAGCTGGGGCGGACGGAGCATTACCTGCCGGTGGCTCTTTGTGATGAGACGCCGGGGACGGTGCGCCGGCTTAAGATCGCCGGCCATGATGGAGCTCGGCTGCTCACGTAACGCTCCGTCATTCCGGGGCGGTGCGCAGCACCGAACCCGGAACCTCGAGATTCCGGGGTCGGTCCTGTCGGACCGCCCCGGAATGACGGTACAAGCCAATTGGCCCGGCCATGACGGCGGACGATGTGGCCGGCCGCTACTCCCCCTTCCATCCGCACGCCCGCAGCCGCTCATGCATGTGCGCCGGCGCGGGCGCCACCACCCGGACCGGCTCCTTGTTCTTCGAGATCGGAATCACCAGCTCGCGCGAATGCAGATGCAGCACGGGCTCACCGAACCGCGGGCCATTGCCATAGATATTGTCGCCGACGATCGGCCACCCCTGCGAGGCCGAATGCACGCGCAATTGATGGGTGCGGCCGGTGACCGGTTCCATGGCGAGCCAGGCCAATTGACTGCCCGAGCCATTGCCGCGCCCGAGCACTTTCCATTTCGTCAGCGCCGGCTGTCCGTCCGGATCGGGCTTCTGCCACCAGCCGCGCTCGGCATTGAGGCGGCCGAGCGCAAGCTCGACGACGCCTTCATCCGCGGCAGGGCCGCCCTCCACCACCGCCCAATACGTCTTCGCAATCTTGCCATGCTTGAACAAAAGCCCGAGCGAGGCGGTTGCCTTGCGGTGCCGTCCGAGAACCAGGCAGCCGGAGGTGTCCTTGTCCAATCGATGGGCCAGCACCGGCGGCCGCGGCAGGCCGAAGCGCAGCGCGTCGAAGGAGGCCTCGAGGTTGGCGCCGCCCTTTGGGCCACGGTGCACCGGCAGGCCGGCCGGCTTGTCAATGACAAGCATCAAGCCATCGCGATGGAGCACGCGGGCCCGGATCTCCTCGGCCGTCAGTTCGGGAACATCGTTCACGTGCGAGACTTTCGTTTGTAACCGGGAACGGCTAACACACCCCCCATGAACGACACCACCACAGAAACACCCAAATTGAGCTGGTGGCGGCGGCTCTCCAATGGGCTGAAGCGCACCTCCTCCTCGCTCGGCACGGCAGTCGCCGACCTCGTCACCAAGCGCAAGCTCGACCGCGCGATGCTCGAGGAGATCGAGGACGTGCTGCTGCGCGCCGATCTCGGCACCGCGGTCGCCGCGCGCATCGCGGACGCGGTCGGGACCGGCCGCTACGACAAGGCGATCAGTGCCGATGAGGTGAAGAGCGTGGTTGCGACCGAGGTCGAGAAGGTGCTGACGCCGGTGGCGCAGCCGCTTACAATCGACGCCGCGAAGAAGCCTTTCGTCATCCTGGTGGTCGGCGTCAACGGCTCCGGCAAGACCACGACAATCGGCAAGCTCGCCGCGAAATTTTCCTCCGAGGGGCGCAGCGTGATGCTGGCGGCTGGCGACACGTTCCGTGCGGCAGCGATCGAGCAGCTGAAGGTCTGGGGGGAGCGCACCAAATCGCCTGTCGTCGCCGGCGCGCAGGGCTCGGACTCCGCAAGCCTCGCCTTCACGGCGCTGAGCACGGCGAAAGAGCAGCAGCGCGACGTGCTGTTGATCGACACCGCCGGCCGGTTGCAGAACAAGGCGGAGCTGATGAACGAGCTGGAAAAGGTCGTGCGCGTCATCAGGAAGGTCGACGCCACGGCGCCGCATGCGGTGCTGCTCGTGCTGGACGCGACCGTCGGCCAGAACGCGCTTTCGCAGGTTGAGGCATTTCACCGCATCGCCGGCGTTACGGGGCTTGTCATGACCAAGCTCGACGGCACTGCGCGTGGCGGCATCCTGGTTGCGCTGGCCGAAAAGCACAAATTGCCGGTGCATTTCATCGGCGTTGGCGAGGGTGTGGACGATCTGGCGCCCTTTACTGCCAGGGATTTCGCCAAGGCGATTGCTGGAATCGAAAGTTAGATTTCTCTTGTCATGTCCCGCGCAGGCGAGGCATGCAGGACGCCGCGTCGCGGGCTGAGGAAAAAGCGGCGCGTATCGATCACCATTTCGCGGACGACGACCGCAACAGAAGGCGCTTTATGGATAAGACTCAGCCGCATCCCCTGTTCAAGCTCGCGATCGAGCTCGGCCCGCTCCTGGTGTTCTTCGGTGTCAATGCCAAATTCCATTTGTTCGTGGCGACCGGCGCCTTCATGGTGGCGATCGTGGCTGCGATGATCGCCTCCTATGTCGTGACAAAGCATGTGCCGATCATGGCGCTGGTCACCGCCGCCGTGGTGCTGGTGTTCGGCACGCTGACGCTGGTGCTGCACGACGAGACCTTCATCAAGGTCAAGCCGACCATCATCTACGGCCTGTTTGCCGCCGTGCTCGGCGGCGGGCTTCTGTTCGGCCGCTCGTTCATCGCCGTCATGTTCGACCAGATGTTCAACCTGACGCCGCATGGCTGGCGGCTCCTGACGGCGCGCTGGGCGCTGTTCTTTTTCGGCATGGCGATCTTGAATGAGGTGATCTGGCGGACCCAGAGCACTGATTTCTGGGTCGCGTTCAAGGCATTCGGCGTGATCCCGCTGACCATGGGATTTGCAATCCTGCAGATGCCGCTGATCAAACGCTATCACATCGATCCGGTGTCGCTGGAAGCGAGCGAGGCGGAAGCGGGCGATGTAAGCAAGGGGTGAGGTGATGCCCCGTCATTCCGGGGCGCCTCGAAGAGGCGAGCCCGGAATCTCGAGATTCTCAGGTGCGCAATTGCGCACCGTAGTTCGACGCTGACGCGTCGCCCCGGAATGACGGAGTCATTCAACTCCCCGCCTTCACCGCCTTGTCGATCTGCGCCTTCAGCACGCTGTCGATATTGTCAGGCGTGACGGGGCCGACCAGCTTGTAGGCGATCTTGCCGTCGCGGCCGACAATGAAAGTCTCGGGCACGCCATAGACGCCCCATTCGATCGCGGCGCGGCCGTTGCCGTCGACGCCGACGGACGCGAACGGATTGCCGTAGCGTCCGAGGAAACGGCGGGCGTTGTCGGCCGTATCCTTGTAGTTGATCCCGATCAGTTGGATGCGGGTATCCTTGGCGAGTTCGGTCAAAAGCGGCGCCTCGTCATGGCAGGGCACGCACCAGGAAGCCCAGACATTGACGACGGAAACCTTGCCCTTGAACCCTACGGGGTCGAGCCCAGGCACCTGCGCGCCATTGCTGGTGAGACCATCAAGCGCCGGTAGCCGGGTTTGCGGGGCCGGATGGCCGATCAGCGCCGACGGAATCCGCGACGGGTCGGCGTCCCCGAGCCGGAACCAGAAGATGGCTGCGAGCGCCATGAAGGCGATCAGCGGCAGCAGCATCAGGAATGAGCGGCGCTGGGGCGGGGCTTCAGATGTGACCTGCTCGCTCATATCAGGATTCTCTCGTCGGTTCTCTCAAGCCACATCTGTCGCGCTGCGCCCGGAGCGGCGCGACACGCCGCTCTCCTCAAGCTCGCGCAGCCGCTGCTTCTGGCTGCGATAGTCGAGCGCGATCCAGCCGATCAGGAGCGCCACCACGATGATCGCAGCGAGGTAGGAGGTGATGATGAAGGAGGCGTAGGGTCCAAGCGACATGGTGGGACCTTCAGGCCGGTTGCGACGCAGGCGAAGCCGCGCTCATCTCATTGGATGCCGCGCGCGCCTGCAGCATCTGCAGCGAGCGGACCCGCCGGCGCAGGATCTCGTTGCGCATCGCCGCGACATGCAAGGTGATGAAGAGCAGTGTGAAGGCGAGCGCCATCACCAGCAGCGGAATCAGGAAGGCGCGGTCGAGTGTGGGGCCGCCCATCCTGAATACCGAGGCCGGCTGATGCAGTGTGTTCCACCAGTCGACCGAGAATTTGATGATCGGCAGGTTGATGGCGCCGACCAAAGTCAGCACGGCGGCGGCGCGCGCCGCACGCGCAGGATCTTCCACCGCGCGCCACAGCGCCATCAGGCCGAGATACATCAGGAAGAGAATCAGCACCGAGGTCAGCCGCGCATCCCATTCCCAATAGGTGCCCCACATCGGCCGTCCCCAGAGCGAGCCCGTCACCAGCGCGAGAAAGGTGAATGCCGCGCCGATCGGAGCCGCGGCCTTGGCGGCCACGTCGGCCAGCGGATGTCGCCACACCAGGGTGCCGAGCGCAGCGACGCTCATCACGCCCCAGACGAGCATCGCCAGCCACGCATTCGGCACGTGGATGAACATGATCTTGACGGTGGCGCCCTGCTGGTAATCGTCGGGCGCCATCGCCGATTGATACAGACCGATCAGCAGCAGGATTGCGGTAGCTGCGGCAAGCCATGGCAAGAGACGCGCGGTCAGCGACAGGAACCGGGTCGGATTGGCAAGATCGGTCAGTATCATGGCGCCCCTGATAGTCGCTGCGGCCTCGCCAGACAATGCAGTTCGCCGGTTTTTCAATTCCGTCTCCGCGAGAGTTGATCGGCTAGTCCAGGCGTTGGCGCAAGCTCGCCGCGGCCGCGAACGGACCGATCACCAGGCTCGCCAGCGACAGTGCGCAC
>DASREP010000046.1:0-60825 GCA_035652015.1 Bradyrhizobium sp.
GACATCGGCAGCGAGGTCGCCTATCTCGGCGTGCAGGTGCATGGCGGCATGGGCTTCATCGAGGAGACCGGCGCCGCGCAGCATTATCGCGACGCCCGCATCACGCCGATCTATGAGGGCACCAACGGCATCCAGTCGATCGACCTCGTCACGCGCAAGCTCGGCGCCAATGGCGGCGCCTCGGTGTGGGCGCTGCTCGCCGAGCTCGACCAGACCGTCAAGCAGGTCGAAGCCTCGAACGATCCCGCCTTCGGCACCACCGGGCAAAAATTGCGCGATGCGCTCGGCGCATTGGAGCGCGCCAGCCGCTGGCTGCTCGAACGCCTCGGCACCGCGCCGAACGATGCGCTGGCCGGCGCCACGCCTTACCTCCGCCTGTTCGGCGCCACGCTCGGCGGCTGCTATCTCGCTTCCGAGGCTCTCGCCGCCCGGGCGGAGCAGCTCGGCGATAACAAGCGCTATGTCGCACTGGCGCGGTTCTTTGCCGAGAACGTCTCGGTGCAGGCGCCGTCGCTGGAGAAGAGCGTGACCGATGGCGCGGAGACCGTGAACGGCGCGGACGCGGTGTTGCTGGGGTAGCCTCTCTCGGTCGTCCCGGCGAAGGCCGGGACCCATACCGCGGAATCTATCTGCGGCGCACGTTGGCTGACGATCATCACAAAACGCAGGCCTGGGGTTATGGGTCCCGGCCTTCGCCGGGACGACCTCGTTGCGGCGCTCGGATTCAGGTCTCAACGACGTAACTCCGGCATTGCGAGCCAACGGGTGCGTGCAAAGCGCGGCCCGATGACAGGCTCCGCGAAGCAATCCAGAGCCACGCACGCGGCTCTGGATTGCCGCGTCACTTCGCTCCTCGTAATGACGGAGAGACATAAGTCCTCGTTCTCGCGGCACATTGCGCCCGAGCTTTGCGTCGTTCTTTGTCACCCTCGAAATCGGAGGGCGCAGGAAAGGCCGGGTGGCCGCTGCACCCGGGGCTCCCGCGCAAAAGTAGGCTTGCGCGAGCGCGAAAACCACAGGTACGGCGGTGATCACACCGGCCTTCCCTGCGCGATGGTTTACGGCTTATAGCGCGCTCTCCTCGGTGAACCTTGCCGATTGCCACCGTCGCCCTTCGCGAAGCTCTTCAGCTTCGCTGGGACTTGAGCGCCAGCCTTTGGGGCGCCAGGACCACGCGATTTCGCCGTCCGCGTCCGCGCCGCTCGTCAACAGGCACGTCAGCGTCCACCGCATCCCCGCCTCGCGTGTCGTGACGATCGCGATACGCCCCTCCGAAGATCGAGGCGGGATGACGCAAAGGAATACTGATTTTCGGAAATTGGCAAGCGAGATATTTTTGCGCGCAGATCTTGAACCCATCAACATGCTTGATTCCGCTGGGCAAATCTCGTCTTCGGCGCACGTGAACTGGCTTTCAGGTCGCGCTGTTCGGAAAGCCAAAGCGAGCGGGTCCTGCCTGTCGGGCAAATCAGATTTCACGCATCCTGCGGCTTGTTTCGGGTTCAAATTGATCGAGCGATCTGTCTTCCCATTTTGACCTGTTTCGGACAGCGGCGCGTCCAGCTCCATTTCGGGGCCCGGTGCCCATCTAACGTTCCGGCTGCGGAATATCGCCGAACACCTCGATCAGGCGGAAACGTTCGCACATGAGCTTCATGTCTTCGCTGAACCTTCCGAGCCGGCCGAAATAGGCCCGATGCGCGTCACGCCAATAGGCCAAGCTCCGGTCGCCTTCGCCCTCGTCTTGCGCGAAGCTGGCATCGACATCGTTGAAGCGCCGATACGTCACCTCGGTCGTCTCGATCACACAACGTGCCTCTCCGCGACCATCGAGCACGATCCAGCGCTCGCCAAGTGTAGAGGTGTTTGGCTCATCCTCCGTGCTGCAGGTTGCGGTCTTGACGCCCGCGATCACGAGTTCGAGCAGCTGATCGGCGAGCGCGGAATTGTCGCCAAAAGAGAAACAGCGAAGGTGCTGGTACCGTTCGGGGACAGGCCTGGTCATGGGGCTCGCTGGGCCTCACAGTCAACAGCGGTTCGGCGACAAATACGGACAGCGTACTTCGCCGGGTCCGGCGCGCAAGTGCTGCATTGGGGACGAGCGGCCCATCAGCGAACCGGCACGTCTCATTGAGGTCCGCTTAGTGGCGTAGAGCGGACTGGATTTGCTCTGATTGAGTTTTGTCGCTCCTGACCCCGACTCCGACACTTTAAAGCTTCGGAGAGACGCGATTCCAGAACTCGTCGAAATAGAAACGGACGACCGCGCGAGCGAGTTTAAAGGTGGTCCCCATCGTCATCAGCCTGGAGGATCGTTTCCGACAAGAGCGCTGCGGCTTTCTGTAGCGGGCCGATGAACCCGTCCAATTCGGCGAAGCTCACCCGCGCCACGGGGACGGAGACGCCCAGGCATGCGATCAGTTCACGATCCGGAGACAGGATAGGGACGGCGCAGCCAACGACCCCTTTCACATACTCCTCATTCGTCTTGGCCCAGCCCCGTTTGCGCGTCTCATCGAGGATCTTCAGCAGGCTCTCGACCTCCACGATCGTTGTTTCGGTATATCGGGTTAGAGCGAGTGCCCGACACAGCTTCTCACGCACTCGCTCCGGCAATCGGCTCATGTAAATCTTGCCGGTGGACGTGCAGTGCAGTGGCGCCGCCTCACCCGGATTGAATTCCAGACCTTGCGGTTGCGACACGCGCACACTGTCGACGTACGCGACCGTGTTATCGCGCACCACGCCGATCTCGCACTGCTCACCGATCTCGGCGGCAACCGCGCGCAGGACGGCATGCCGGCGCGCGGTGCGAAAGGCCGCGCCGATGACTTTTGCAGACAACGTCACGAGCTGATTGCCGACCACATAGCGTTTGGTGCCGAGCGCCTTCTGGAGCAGACCCCGCTCCTCCAGATTTCCGACCAGCCGGTGCGCGGTCGGCAGCGGCAGCGCAAGCGCACTCGCGATCTCCGCAACCGAAACGGCTTTGGTTTGGCCGGCGACATGCCCAACGATCGCAAAGGCACGGTCGAGTGGTCCGTCGCTCTTGGCCCCGGCCCTTGCCTCCGTCATGTCGCGTCCCTTCGTTCTTCAATAGGCGTAATAATTATCATTTTTCGGAATTAAAACTATCGGAATCTGACAATTGATCTAGATGATAGTTCATGATGCTCATATCGTTGGCGCTGCCGGCGGATGAACAAGCTTTGTGCATCGCACATAGAGGCCCACCGGCGGCGGCTGAACAGGAGGATGGGTTGTCCGGTCATTACGACATTGATGCCGTGCGGAAGGAATTCCCGGCTGCCGAGCGCATCACCTATCTCGACTCCGGCTTCCAGACGCCGCTCGCCCGCCCCGTCAAGGCGGCGATGGACCTCTTCCTCCGCGAAGGGCTGGAGACGGCCGGGCCGAAAAACGTGTGGCTCGATCGCGTCGAAGCTACCCGCGCGAAAGTCGCGCGGTTTCTGGGGGCGTTCCCCGATGAGATCGCCTTTACCAAGAACACCTCGGAGAGCATGAACATCGCCGCGAATGCGCTGCCTCTGCGCGCCGGCGACAAAGTGCTGATGATTTACGGCGATCATCCGAACAACGCCTATGCGTTCCTTAATCTGCAACGGAGGGGCGTAACGGTCGAGTTCGTGCCGATGACGGACATCGTCAACGACGAGAGCATTCGTCCCTACATCGATGCGAACACGCGCGCGATCTCGATGTCGCTGGTGACGTTCCACGCCGGTCACCGCTTCGATGTCGAGAGCATCGGCGCCCTGTGCCGGGACAAGAATCTCTATTTCGTCGTCGACGTGATGCAAGCGATCGGTGTGGTGCCGATCGACGCCAAAGCCATGAACGCGACTTTCATCGGGTCGGGCAGTCACAAGGGATTGCTCGTGCCGCAAGGACTCGGGCTGCTCTATTGGGACAAATCCAGGACCGAGCTCGAACCCGCTTACCTCGCCGCTGCGAGCCTTGCCGAAATTCCAGCCGATCTCATCGCCCGCCCCGACAAGCTCGAACCGGCCGCGAGCGCGCGCCGCTTCGAACTTGGCAACTTCAATCTTCCGGCTATTCACGCGCTCGGCGCCTCGCTCGACATGATCGACGCCATCGGCGTGCAGAACATCCAGAACCACTGCTTCGATCTCGGCGATCACCTGATCGCCCTGCTCGACATGCTCGACATTCGCCTCATCGGCCCGCGCGAGCGGCAGCACCGCGCGCCGCACATCTACGTCATCGCGCTGCCCGCAGCCGAATGGCTCGGCCATTTCGAAGAGAACGGTATCCGCGTCTCGCCGGAGCGCGACGGCATTCGCGTGTCGTTCGGAATGTTCAACACGTTCGCAGATGTCGATCGCCTGATCGACGTCATCCGCCGGCGCGGCGTGAAGCCGTCGCACAAGGCCGCTTAACAGAGGAGATGCATATGACGAGGCTTGCGCGTGTATTCGGTATTCTGTCCGGCGTCGTGGCCTTCGGCGTCTCTCTCGGGCCGTCGAGCGCAGCCGACAGTCCGACGCTGGCCAAGATCAAATCGAGCGGCGCCATCACCATCGGCTACCGCGAAGCCTCTATTCCGTTTTCCTATCTCGGTCCGGATCAAAAGCCGATCGGCTTTTCGCTGGACCTTTGCGCGGCAATCGTCGAGCGCGTCAAGGCGGAACTCAACCTGCCCAATCTCATCGTCAACTATACACCGGTGAACTCGTCCAACCGGATCCCCCTCATTCAAAGCGGCACCGTCGATATCGAATGCGGCGGCACGGCGAACGACAAGAAGCGGCAGGAACAGGTGTCGTTTTCCGTCACGACCTTCGTCAGCCAGCCACGCTGGCTGGTCAAGGCCGACAGCGGCGTGAAGACCGCTGGCGACTTGAAGGGCAAGACCATCGTCGTCACCCAGGGCTCCAACGCCATCGGATTCGCGCAAGCGGCAAATGCGAAGGAGCAGCTCGGCCTCAATATCGTCCAGGCCAAGGACCATGCGGAATCCTTCCTGATGCTGAACACCGGCCGCGCAGCCGCCTTCATGGAAGACGACATTCTCCTCGCAGGCCTGAAGGCCGCAGCGCCAAATCCGGACGCACTGATCTTCCTTCCGGGAAGCTATGCCAAGGTCTATTATGGGCTGATGTTCACGAAGGGCGATGCGCCTTTCAAGGCGCTCGTCGATGACGTTCTCTCCAAGCAGATGGCGTCCGGCCAGTTCGAGAAGACCTACACGAAATGGTTCACGAGGCCGATTCCACCCAAGGGTGAGAATCTCGCCTTCCCGCTCACCGACGAGCTGATCGAGCGGATCGCCCATCCCAGCGACGCGGTCGATTGATAGGCCGCGATCGCGGAGACGTTCTCGCACATTGATCCTCCCTCGCACCCGAGGTTCGCGATGTTCGGAGTGCTTTTTGAACAGACGGCGGATGGCCAGCGCTATATCGACTGGCTTCTGTCGGGCCTCGGTTGGACACTCGCGCTGGCGTTCTTCGGCTGGTGGATCGCCTTCGCGGTCGGCCTCGTGGTCGGGATCGGCAGGACCGTCCAGAACCGGATCATCGTGGCGCTGGCGCGGCTCTATGTCGAGATCTTCCGCAACATCCCCGTGCTGGTGCAGATGTTTCTCTGGTACTTCGTGTTGCCGGAGATCCTGCCTGCGGCGCTCGGCAACGCCATCAAGCAGATCCCGCCGCCCTGGGGCTCCTTCTTTCCTGCACTCGTGTGCCTCGGTCTCTACACGGCGGCGCGCATTGCCGAACAGGTTCGTGCCGGGATCGAGGCCCTGCCGAAAGGACAAACCGAGGCTGCGCAAGCGCTTGGGCTCACCGGCTATCAGATTTATCGTTTCATCATCGTGCCGCAGGCGCTGCGGCTGATCGTGCCCAGCCTGACCAGCGAGGTCATGGGCATCTATAAGAACACGTCGGTCGCCCTGACGATCGGCCTCATGGAGCTGACCGCACAAGCGCGGCAGATCAGCGAAGCGACGTTCCAGACGTTTACGGCCTTCGGCGCCGCGACGCTGATCTATCTCGCACTCGCCTTGCTCGCCTATCAAATGATGGTCGCGATCGACAAGGCCGTGCGTATCCCGGGCACCACCCCTGTAAAGGATGCGATCGAACCCGGTCTCTCCGAGGACGTCCAGCCGGTTGATTCATTGCCCGAGGCGATGGAGGTCGCAAAATGAACAGCCTCGATTTTTCGATCGTCGTCCAGTCGTGGCCTTATCTCTGGTCGGGACTGCTGTTTTCACTCGCGCTGACCGCCGCGGCTTGTGTCATCGGGATGATCCTCGGCATCTGCTTTGCGCTCATTCAGCACTTCGAGGTGCCCGTGATAGGCAGGATCGTGCGCGCCTACATCGCGCTGATCCGTTCGATCCCGCTGATCCTCGTGCTGTTCTGGTTCTTTTTCCTGGTGCCGATCGTGCTCGGTCATCTCAGCGGCAACGGCCGTCCGATTCCGATTGGCGCCACCTGGACGGCCTTCATCACATTCGGCCTGTTCGAAGCGGCCTATTATTCGGAGATCATCCGAGTCGGATTGCGCGCCGTGAATCGGGGACAGTTCGAGGCGTGCCAAGCCCTCGCGCTATCCACCTTCGACACCTATCGGTGCGTGATCCTGCCCCAGGTGCTCCGCGTGGCGAGCCCGATCATCCTGAGCCAGACTATCATCCTCTTCCAGGATACGTCGCTGGTCTACGTGCTTTCGCTCACCGACCTACTTGGCGCCGCCTCGAAGCTTGCGCAGCTCAACGGCCGTCTGGTCGAGATGTATCTCGTGGTTGCGATGGTCTACCTCGCCATCAGCTCGGCTGCATCCCAATGCGTCGCATCCCTGCGCAGGCGCTACGCGATCGCTGGAGCGCACCGATAGGCGATTGACCAAAGGACGCTTCCCTTGGGAGACGGATATGCTTGAGGAGACTGCCGTGAACGAGACGAGCCGGCCATCGGCCATTGTCGCCGTGGAGAATTTGGTGAAGCGGTTTGGCCGCTTCACAGCCTTGGATGATGTCAATCTCAGCGTCACCACGGGTGAGAAGATCGTCCTGTGTGGTCCCTCAGGCTCGGGCAAATCGACGCTGATCCGCTGTATCAACCGGATCGAAAAGCATGACGGCGGGCGGATCATTGTCGACGGCGTCGAGCTTACGGACCGGATGACCGACAGCAACAGTATCCGCCGCGAGATCGGGATGGTGTTCCAGAGCTTCAACCTATTTCCGCACCTCTCGGTCGTCGAGAACTGCATGCTCGCACCGATGAAGGTACGCGGCCTATCGCGGGCGGAGGCGCATGAGCGCGCGATGGGCTTTCTGCGCAAGGTCCACATCCAGGATCAGGCGCGCAAATATCCGGGGCAGCTCTCGGGCGGCCAGCAGCAGCGCGTCGCCATCGCGCGCGCCCTGTGCATGCAGCCCAGGATCATGCTGTTCGACGAGCCGACCTCGGCGCTCGATCCGGAGATGGTCAACGAGGTGCTTGAGACCATGGTCGAGCTCGCGCGCGACGGAATGACGATGGTGTGCGTGACGCACGAGATGGGGTTCGCCCGTGAAGTCGCCGATCGCGTGGTCTTCATGGATCGCGGGACAATCGTGGAGGAAGCCGATCCAGAAACCTTTTTTCGCGCCCCCCGCACCCAGCGAGCAAAGGGCTTTCTCCGGCAGATCATTCACTAGGAGAGTTCGCTGCTTTGGGTGAATAGCGCTATTTTGGAGGTCCGCCGGGCGCTTCCGGTCTACGCCTCAGCCGATAAGGGAACGCGAGGCCGACTGTGTCGTCCACAGGCTCGCGCGAGCGACGGTCAATCGGCTGCCGCATGTAACGGCACGACGAGCGTCAAATGGGTGCCTCTGGTCGACGCTTGCCGCGTCAACTCGCCACCCAGCTGACCTGCCAATCCCAGAGCAATGCGGGTCCCCAGGCGCTTGCTGAGCGCGGGATTGAAGTCGCTGGGCAGTCCGACGCCGTCGTCGCTGACCGAAATCGAAACTGTTCTGTCGTCGCTCAGAACGAGTTGCAGGCGGATCATCCCGTCGGATGCATCGGGATAGGCGTGTCTGCCGGCATTCAGGATCAGCTCGTTGACAATCAATGCGACAAGGATGGCGCGGTCCGCGGCGAACTGGATTTCCCTGGGTGCATCTAGTTGGATCCTGGAGGGCGCGACTGCGGGCTCCAGGTCTTCGACGACTTCCCGCAAGTAGGCAACCAGATCTATGTTCTCATAATCGGCATTGTAGGCGAGACGACTGTAAGCGCGGCCGACCGCCGAGATCCGGGTGGATGCTTCCATGAGCCGTTCGCTCAATGCGGGATCGCCGGCGGCGCTCGCCTGCAGGTGAAGCATGCTGGAGACGACCTGAAGGCTGTTCTTGACCCGGTGGTTGACCTCCTTCAGCAGGATCTGATGACGGTCCAGTGCAGCTTGCAGCTTGCGCTGATACTGTTGCTGCTCGATCGCCATGCCGAGGATATTCGCGGCACCTTGCAGGAAAGCGATGTCATGCTCGCCGAACTCTCCTTCAGATCGGCTGTCGACTTCGAGCACGCCAAATGGCAGACCGTCGCCCTGCAAAATGACATTCATGGCACGGCGGATTCCGTGCTCGACAAGCAGTTCCGGCGTTCGAAATCGTTCTTCATTTTCGAGATGATTGGAGATCACCGGCTTGCCGGTGTGGAGGGCGTAGCCCGCCGGCGAATCCAGATCGGCTCCGACGGTCGCGCGCCCGACCACGCCTTCGCCCCACCCGATGCCCGCACGAACAAGCAAACGCTTGTCTGGCGGAATGTACTCCAGGATTTTGCAGTACTCGGCATTCAGGCCTTCAGCCGTCATCCGCGCGGCGTGATCGAGCAGGTCGGTGAAGCTCGTGCGCTGCAGGGCCAGGACCCCGAGTTCGGCGAGCAGCTCCTGCTGCCGAATACGCGATCGCAGCGCACGCCCGGTCAATTCCTCGGATTCGTTGCCTGGCTTACCCTCAACGACGGGTCCGGCTGCGTCAGGTGTCGAGTTCATTCTCCCCGATAACACAACGAGGATCACAATTCCCGGAAACTTTTGTTCATCAACTCCATGGAACTTCCGGATCGAGCCTTGCACCGGGCCGGCCCGGGCTTGTGAAAAGCGCGCGCGTGCCTGTTCCGTAGGATGGGTAGAGCGCAGCGAAACCCATCATCATCGCCGCCAAAGCGATGGGTATGGCTGCGCCTACCCGTCCCACGGCTTGACCCTATTATCGCATGTCGAGCACACGGAACAGCCTCACCTTCACCTCGTCCAGCAGCAGCGCGAACACCACCGCGCCCGCAAACAGGCTCGCGACAATCCACGGCGACAGCGGCGCCATCAGGATGCCGAACACCGCCAGCCCGGGAACCAACAGCAGATCTGCGAGCGAGCACAACAGCACGATCCGGCTCGGCCGCGACGACCAGATGCGCCGCCGCTCGCGGACGACGTAGTAGATCGCCTGGCCGTTGAAGACGAGATTGACCATGGTCAGCGTCCGCAACGTGTCGAGATCGAGATGCAGCACGTTTTTCCCCAGCAGCAGCACGCAGATGCAGAAGGCGAGATCGAAGGATCCCAACGTGACGCCGGCGAGCGTCAGGTTGCCGACCTTCCAGCTGTTGGGCTTTGCCGACGGGCGGACGTTGTCCGTGGTCGAGGACATCGCCAGGAAGTCGCCGGTGATCATCGAGATCACGACCAGCATGGGCGTGAGGATCGCATGGCCGACGATCCAGAGCCCGACCGCGAGATAGGTCACCTGCCGCACCTTGTGCACGATCGAGCGCAGCGTATAGGTGAGGATGCGCTGGAAAGCGACGCGGCCCTCGGTCACCGCGCTGACGATGCCGTCAAGACCCGGCTCGGTGAGCACGATGCCGGCGGCGGATTTTGCGACATCGGTTGCGCTCGACACCGCAATTCCGAGCTGGGCCTGCCGCAGGGCCGGCGCGTCATTGGCACCGTCGCCGCACATGCCGACCGTGTAGCCGGCGCGCTGGAACGCCTTCACCAGCGTGAACTTGTCTTCGGGGAGCACACCGGCGAAGACGGCATAGTCATCGGGGCGGACAGTCGGCGTGATCGCATCCCGCGACGCGACAGCACCTTGCAATCCCACGGCGCGCGCGACGGCAGCGGCCGTCTCCAATGCATCCCCTGTGACCATCACGACCCGCACGCCCATCGCCTCCAAGGTCGCAAGACAGTGCGCCGCCTCGGGGCGCGGCGGATCGCTCAAGGCCAACAGGCCGATGATCTGCAGCCTGCCGCGTGCATCATGGGCGACACCGAGCACACGAAAACCTCCGGCCTCCAGCTCGGCCGCCTTCGCCACTGCCTCCGGCGAGGTCTGTGCCATCGCCGCGACATGGCCGAAAGCGCCCTTCACCACGCGGCGCCTGACACCCTGGCGATCGATGATGGCGGCCTCCGCCATCTTGGTGCCGGGATCGAACGGGACGAACTGATCGCGCGCCGGCATCGCCGCAAAGGAGTGACGTTCGGCTGCCAACCGCACTGCCGTATCGACGGGATCGAGCCCGCCATCGGAGCTCGCAAGCCGCGCCCACATCAAGACCTCGGCTTCGCCGTCTGCGTCGAGTGCGACCACGGCGGCCACCGCGAGCTCGTTGCTGGTCAAGGTCCCCGTCTTGTCGACGCATAGCACATTCATGCTGGCGGCTTCGTCGACCGCCGACAGTCGCGTCGGCAGCACGCCGCGCCGTCCCAGCGCCTGCGCGCCGATGGCGCCGGCGAGCGTAAAGGTGGCCGGCAGCGCCACCGGGACCGAGGCGAGGATGGCGATCAGCGCGAGCGGAACGATCTCGGTGACGGGAAGATGAAGGGCGGCGGCATAACCGATCTGGGCCGCGGCCAGCGTGCCGTTGATGGCAGCGAGATACAGCACCACGCGCAACACGGCCTTTTGCTGGGTGCTGGCGACGCGCGCGGTGCGCACCAGCTCCGCCGTGCGGCCGAACCGCGTGCGGGCGCCGGTCGCGGTCACCTCGGCGACCGCCTCGCCCCGGCGCACCAGGGCGCCGGCAAAGGCCTCATATCCCGGACCGGCTTCGACCGGCATCGACTCGCCGGTCAACATGGATTGATCGAGCTGCACGGCGCCCTCGCCGATCCGCGCGTCGGCTGCGACCACGCTGCCAAGGGTCAGCTTGATGACGTCGCCGGGCACGAGATCCGCGGCGGGCACGACCCTCCATGTCCCATCGCGCATCACCGCTGCATTGAGCGCGAGCCGCGACTTGAGCGCCGCCAGCGTTGCCTTCGCCCGTCCTTCCTGAATGAGGCCGAGCACCGCATTGAAGACCAGCAGGACGCCGATCACCGCGGCCTCGATATATTCGCCGAGCACCAGCTGCAGAACGATCGCCGCTTCGAGCAGGCAGGGAACCGGCGCGATGAACTTGCCGAGCAGCACCCGCCAGGTCGGCGTTTCGACATCCGAGGTCGCGTTGGGGCCGACGCTGGACAGGCGCCGCGCGGCCTCATCAGCAGAGAGGCCGGCTTGCCAATTCACGGCGCCGCCGGTCGAGCCGGCGGCAGAGGAAAGATCCGGACCACTGTCCTTGAGTTGCTGCCGCGCGTGCATCCCGATTCTTCTTGCAATTCATCATCGTGGCGAGGTCGGACGAAAAGTGCGGGTTCGGACGGCCCTGATGTTGAGCGAGATCAATCGCGCTCCGCCGCTCGCAAAGCTGTTACGCCACCAGGGCTTACGGCTACCGCCGGGCTTGATCTCCCTCAACACCGAAACAGCGGCTTCGATTCCAATGCAGGCCAGTCTGGACGCGCCAGACCGTCTCGAGCAACCAGGAAGCAATGATGACCGAGCTTGCAAGTCCGGCCCCCACCAAACCAGCGGCAGCGTCCCCGCAAGCGTCAGGCGCTCCCACCGCAGGCCATGGACGGCGCGGCCGGACATTCGCCCTGTTGGGGGGGCTCGCCATCGCGATTGCCGGCGCGGGCCTGGCTGCCTGGAAGCTGTCCCATTCCACCTCCACCGTGCGTTATGTTACCTCCGCCGCCTCGATCGGCCCGGTGACCCGGATCGTCTCGACCACCGGCACGGTCAATCCGGAGCTGACCATCATCGTCGGCAGCTACGTCTCCGGCGTTATCAAGGACATGTTTTGCGACTACAACACCGAGGTGAAGACCGGGCAGGTGTGCGCGAAGATCGATCCCCGCCCCTATCAAACGACGGTCGACCAGGCCAAGGCCAATCTCGCCGTCGGCAAGGCGCAGCTGCAGAAGGACCAGGCCGCGCTGACCTATGCCAAGATCAGCAATGAGCGCAACGCCATGCTGGTGAAGAGCAACGCTGTCAGCCAGGACGCCGCGGACAACGCGAGGAGCGTCTACGACCAGGCCCAGGCGCAAGTTGCCTTCGATCAAGCCACCATCGAACAGCGCCAGGCCGAGCTCGATGCCGCGCAGGTCAATCTCGACTACACCAATATCGTCTCGCCCGTCGACGGCACGGTGGTCTCGCGCAACATCACCATCGGCCAGACCGTGGCGGCGAGCTTCCAGACCCCGACGCTGTTTTTGATTGCCAGCGACCTCACCAAGATGCAGGTCGACACCAATGTCAGCGAAGGCGATATCGGCGGCATCAAGCTGGACGACCCGGTGCAGTTTTCCGTCGATGCCTTTCCCAACCGCGTGTTCGAAGGCAAGGTCACGCAAATCCGCCAGTCGCCGCAGACGGTGCAGAATGTCGTCACCTATGATGTCGTGGTCGGCGTCGCCAACAGCGATCTGGCGCTGAAGCCGGGCATGACCGCGGCGGTGCGCGTCATCACCGAACAGCACAAGGATGTGCTGCGCGTGCCGAGCCAGGCGCTGCGCTATGCGCCGGAAGGCGCAGGCCGGGCTGACGCGGCTCATCCTCGCGTGTTTGTGCTGCGCGACGCTGGGCCCACGGCCGTCGGGATCGCGGCCGGACTCAACGATGACGATTATGTCGAGGTGCGCAGCGGTGACGTGAAAGCGGGCGACCAGGTCATCACCAGCGAGCGCGCAGCCGCGCCCGCAACGCCGCCGCGGCTGTAATCCATGTCCGATCCCGTCATAGAGGTCATCGGCCTCAGCCGGACCTACCACGTCGGCGACGTCGACGTGCATGCGCTTGCCGAAGTCAGCCTCACCGTCGCGCGCGGCGAGTTCGTTGCCATCATGGGCTCATCGGGTTCGGGCAAGTCGACGTTGATGTCGATCCTCGGCTGCCTGGATCAGCCGTCCGGCGGACAGTATTTCTTCGAGGGTGTCGACGTGGCCGGGCTCGACGAGCCGGAGCTTGCGCGCATCCGCAGCCAGCGCATCGGCTTTGTGTTCCAGAGCTTCAACCTGCTCGCCCGCACCTCCGCGATCGAGAACGTTGCGCTGCCGCTGTTCTACTCCGACATCGCGCCGGCCAGCCAGTCCGCCCGCAACGAACTGGCGCGCAATGCCTTGCGGCTGCTCAATCTCGGCAATCGCGAGGCCAACACGCCGGGGCAGCTCTCCGGCGGCCAGCAGCAGCGGGTCGCCATCGCCCGCGCGCTGATCAACGATCCCGGCCTGATCCTCGCGGACGAACCGACCGGCAATCTCGACAGCCGCACCTCCTACGAAATCATGGAGACGCTGAAGGCGCTCAACCGCGAGCGCGGCGTCACCATCGTCATGGTCACTCATGAGCCCGACATCGCGCGCTATGCGGACCGCACGGTGACGATGCGCGACGGACGGATCATTTCGGACGAACGTCACGCTGACGCGATCGCGCCGGAGGCGCGCGTTGCGGCTGCGAACGCGCCAGAGCCGGTCGCATTGCAGACCGCGCTGTCGCTGCATTCGGCGTTCGGCTTTGCACGAATGGTATCCGCCGCCGCCGTGCAGGCGCTGGCGCGCAATATCACCCGTTCGCTGCTGACCATGCTCGGCGTCTTCATCGGCGTCGCCGCGCTGATTGCCATGGTTGCGGTCGGACAGGGCGCCAATGATGCGGTTCGCAAGCAGATCGAAAGCCTCGGCACCAACCTGTTCGTGGTCGTTCCCGGCGCGACCGCGCTTGGCGGCGCGCGCGGCGGCTTCGGCAGCGCCTCCACGCTCACCACAGCCGACGTCCAGGCGATCCGCCGCGAGGCCTCGTCGGTCGGCAGCGTCAGTTATCTGATCCGGCAGAGCGGGCAGATTCAGTACATGAACCGCAACTGGACGACGACCATCCAGGGCGTCAGTGCCAACTATCCGCCGGTCACCAACTGGCGCATCGCCGAGGGCCGCGGCATTGCCGGCGATGACGTCCGCTCCACCGCGCTGGTGGCGGTGATCGGGCAGTCCGCCGTCCGCGAGCTGTTTCCGGAGGGACAAAGCCCGGTCGGCGCCACCATCCAGGTCCGCAGCATGCCGCTTCGCATCATCGGCCTGCTCGCGCCGAAGGGGCAGACCGCCTACGGCCAGGACCAGGACGATGTGATCATGGTGCCGTTCACCACCGCCGAACGGAAGATTCTCGGCGTCGCCGCGCCGTCGCAGAGCCAGACGCCGCTGAACTGGGTCTATCCACCCTACCCCAACCCCTACAATCTGCAGCCGCGGCTGACTGGCTTCGTCAACCAGATCTACGTTCAGGCAACCAGCGGGCGCGACGTCTCCGACGCGGTGGCTCAGGTCAACCGCGTGCTGGCCCGACGCCATAACATCCGCCCCGGCCAGCCGAGCGATTTTTCCATCCGCAATCTCAGCCAGATCGCGGAGACGGCGGAGGGTTCCAGCCGCACGATGTCGATCCTGCTTGCGGCGGTGGCCTCGATCTCACTCGTGGTCGGCGGCATCGGCATCATGAACATTCTCCTGGTGTCGGTGACCGAGCGGACCCGCGAGATCGGCCTGCGCATGGCGATCGGCGCCCGCCGCATCCATGTGCTGCTGCAGTTCCTGGCGGAGGCGGTGTTCCTGTCCGTCAGCGGCGGCATTGCCGGGATCCTCACCGGCGTCGCATTTTCGCTCAGCCTGCCGGCGCTGACCGGCTGGCCGGCGCCGCTCTCGCTCTCGGCCATCGCCGGCGGCTTCCTGTTCTCCGCGGCGGTCGGCATCTTCTTCGGCTATTATCCGGCCCGCAAGGCCGCCCATCTCAATCCGATCGAGGCGTTGCGCTACGAATGAAACGCAACGCGGCCGTTCAGTTAATTGAACTCTTCGCCGCGCTGTGCCAAGAATGGAGAATGACGATCCGTTGCATTCATCCATTTGAGCGCGGGCTGATCCATGGTTGCTTTGAAGCGGGCCCACAGCAAGGGCGGCAGGCCGCCCCTGGAGCGGGCGGGCGAGGTTGAGGAACGCATTCTCGATGCTGCCCAGGAAATCTTCGTCAAGCGCGGCTTCGATGGCGCGAGCGTCGACGAGATTGCGCAGACGGCGCGCGCCGGCAAGCCCACCATCTATGCCCGCTACGCGAACAAGGAAGCGCTGTTCAAGGCGGTGATGGCACGGCAGGTGGCGCGGAATACCCATTTCGAGAACCTGGTGCCGCAGGGCCGCAGCTTTCACGCTAAGCTCGTCAATCTCGGGATTGCGCTGAGCGAGCGCGCGCTCGACGGCGAGACCATCGGCCTGATGCGTTCAGGGATCGCCGAAGCCGAGCGGTTTCCTGAGCTCACCCGCGGCATCAACGACATGGCGCGCAAGCGCGCGGCAGCCAACCTCGCCAAGCTGCTCGCCGAGCTTGCGCGCGAAGAAGGCATCGCGGCCCGCGGCGCGTTCGCGCCCGACAAGATCACCGACACCGCCCGGATCTTTCTCGACCTCGTGTTGTTCGCCATGTTCATCAGCCGCCTGCTCGGCGAGGACGTGAAGACGCTGAAGAAGGAGCTGCCGGCCTACGTCCGCCAGCGCGTCGATTTCTTCCTGGCGGCCTGCGGGAGGGGGTAGCGCAGCGAGCTAACCCGTCATCCCCGGCGACGTGGACCCTGGACGCGCTGGTCTGCTAACATGGGCTCCGACAACAGCCGGAGAAGCGACATGGCACGCATCCTTGTCCTTGGCGCAGGATTCGCGGGGCTGTGGGCCGCGATCGGCGCGGCGCGCCAGCGCGAGGCGCTTGGCAAGTCGCGCCATGACGCCAACATTCTGGTCGTCGACCGCAATCCCTATCACAACATCCGCGTGCGCAATTACGAGGTCGACATCAGCGACGCCGCGATCCCGCTCGCCGGGCTGCTTGACCCGATCGATGTCGATCATCGCATAGCCGAGATCGATGCGATCGAGCCGGAGCAGCAGCAGGTCATTGTCGCGACAAGAGAGGGACAGGAGGTGCTGCACTACGACCGCCTGGTGCTGACGCTTGGCAGCGAGCTGGTGCGCTCGACAATTCCGGGCGTGGCCGCGGCGAGCTTTGACGTCGACACCTATCAGGCTGCCGTCAGGCTCAACGACCATCTCGCCGCACTCGGCAGGCAGGCGCCCTCGCCCGGCCGGTCCACAATCGTCGTGGTGGGCGCGGGCTTCACCGGCATCGAGGTCGCGACCGAAATGCCGGCCAAATGCGCCAAGGCCGGCATCACCGATCCGCGCGTGATCCTGATCGATCCCAATCCGGTGGTCGGCGTGACGATCGGCGATCACGGCCGTCCCGTGATCAATGAGGCCTTGAGCAGCCTTGCCGTCGAGACGCGGCTTGGCGCAAGCATCAGCGGCGTCGATGCGCGCGGCGTCACGCTGAGCTCGGGCGAGGTCATCGCGGCACAGACGGTGGTGTGGTGCGCCGGCATGGCCGCCAGTCCGCTCGCTGCGACCTTGGCCGGCGAGCACGACCGGCTCGGCCGTCTCGCGGTGGATTCATTCATGCGGGCCAGGCGCCTTGCGAACGTGTTCGCCGCCGGCGATGTCGCGTCCTGCCTGATCGATGGCAAGCATTCGACGGTGATGTCGTGCCAGTTCGCCCGTCCGATGGGCCGCTTCGCCGGTCACAATGTGATGGCCGACCTGTTCGGGCAGCCGATGCTTCCGCTCATGATCGATTGGTACGTCACCGTGCTCGATCTCGGCAGCTGGGGCGCGCTGTACACGGTCGGCTGGGACCGGCAGGTGCATGCGACCGGCGCGGCTGCCAAGCTGACCAAGGAGACCATCAATCACAAGCGCATTTATCCGCCGCGCAACGCCAGCCGCGACGAACTGTTCGCTGCCGCCGCGCCGACCATCCAGGCGGCGCCGGTGACGCGTGCAGCCTCGACGGCATGAGCAACATGGCCCGGGCGTGTGCCAGTTCGATGTGCAGTCAGTGCGCCATGGCCGGCCCCCCGCCCAGCTTGCTCTTGCGCAGGGTGAGCGCGAGCGGAACGGCAGCGAGCGACACCAGCATCAAGACCCAGTAGACGTCGACATAGGCGAGCAGCGCGGCCTGCGCCTGCACGGTCTGGCCGATCCAGGCCAGCGCCTGGCCCTGCGCCTGTGCCAGCGACGCACCATGCGCGGTGAAGTAATTGGTCACCTGCTGCAGCGTGTCCTGATATTGCGGGCTCGACGGCAAGGCATGCTCGATCAGCCGGGTCTGGTGGAATTGCTCGCGATGCGCCAGCACATTGGCCGCGAGCGAGACGCCGATCGAGCCGCCGGTGTTGCGCGCCGCATTGATCAGGGCCGAGGCCTGGTCGGTCTTGTCGGGCGGAATGCCCTCATAGGATGCCGCCATGATGGACAGGAAGATCAGGGGCAGGCCAATGCCGAGCAGCATGCGCGACATTGCAAAGAACCAGAAGCCGACATCGGCATAGAGGCGGGTGAGATCGTACATCGCAGCCGCCGCAACCAGCGCGCCGGCACTGATCAGATATTTCGGCTGCACCTTGCCCGAGAGACGGCCGACCACGAACATCATCAGCATGGTGACGACGCCGCCGGGCGACAGCACCAGTCCCGCCCAGGTCGCGGTGTAACCGAAATTCTGCTGCACCATCTGCGGCAGCAGTTGCGTGGTGGCGAGCAGGATCATGCCGGTCGCGAGCATCACCAGGAAGCTCGCGCCGAACTGCCGCGTTCCGACCATGCGCACGTCGATCATCGGATTCTTGCGGCTCATCTCCCATGGGATCATCAGCACGAAGGCGGTCGCGGAGATCACGGCGACCGTGGTGATGAAGCGCGAGGAGAACCAGTCGTCCTCAAGGCCGCGGTCGAGCGTGAGCTCGAGCGCACCGAGGAAGGTCGCGACCAGCACGAAGCCGATGACGTCGAAGCTGTGCCCCTCGGCGATCAGGCGACGCCGCTCCTCCCTCGCCGCCCGCGACTCCTGCAGAACGGCGGCGATCAGCGCCACCGCGATCAAGCCGACCGGGCCGTTGATCAGAAAGCACCAGTGCCAGGAGAAGTTATCGCTGAGCCAGCCGCCGAGCGTCGGCCCGATCACGGGCGCCACCACGACGGCGACGCCGAACAGCGCAAAGGCCTGGCCGCGCTTGGCCGGCGGAAAGGAATCGGCCAGGATCGATTGCGACACCGGCACCATGCCGCCGCCGCCGAGCCCCTGCAGAATCCGGAACACCAGCAGCGACTGCAGATTCCAGGCAAAGCCGCACAACACCGAGCTCACGGTGAACAGCCCAAGGCAGGTGATGAAGAACGCCTTGCGGCCGAAACGCTTGGCGAGGAAGCTCGAGGCGGTGAGGATGATGGCATTGGAGACGAGATAGGTCGTCACCACCCAGGACGCCTCGTCCTCGGACACGCCCATGCCGCCCGCGATATAGGGCAGCGCGACATTGGCGATCGTGGTGTCGAGCACCTCCATGAAGGTCGCGACCGCGACCAGCACCGCGATCAGCCAGGGATTGGTGCCAGGATTTGTCCCTGGATTCGTCCCGCTGGCCGCCGTTCCCTCGCTATCGTCGCGCGCGCTCATAGCGCACTCCGCAGGCGTTCATAGAGCGAGGGGGCCGGATTGATCCGCACATACGGCACCACCGACATGCCGGGGCCCAGCGCGACGTCCTCGGGCGGATCGTCCATCACGAGCTTGACCGGAACGCGCTGCACGATCTTCACGTAATTGCCGGTGGCGTTCTCCGGCGGCAGCAGCGAGAAGGCCGGCCCCGAGCCGCTCTGCACGCTATCGACATGGCCGCGGATCTCGCGCTCCGGATAGGCGTCGATCTTCAGCGTCACGGCCTGCCCGGGGCGCATGTGATCGAGCTGGGTTTCCTTGAAGTTCGCGGTGACCCAGATGTCGTCGGGTACGAATTGCGTCAGGGCCGTGCCTTGGGCGGCGAACTGGCCCTTGGCCGCGGTCAGATTGACGACGCGGCCGGACTGCGCCGCCGTAACGGTCGTATAGGAGAGATTGAGCCTGGCCTGATCGCGCTGCGCCTCCGCCTGCGCCAGATTGGCGTTGGCGCTCTCGCGCTGGGCTTTCAGCGATTCAAGCTGCCGCTGCGCGACCCTCAGATTGGCCTGCGCGCTGGTCAGGGTCGCCTGCTGCTGGCGCAGCTGCGAGCTATATTGCTGCTCGTTCTGCACCGTGCCCGAGCCGGTGCGGGCCAGCTGCTCATAGCGCTGCGCCTGCTGCTGCGCGAACACGAGCCCAGCCTGCGCCTGCTCGACCTGCGCCTGCCCGGAGGCGATCTGCGCCTGCTGCACGTCGATCTGGGCATCGATGTTCTTGATCGAGGCCTGCGCCGCGTTGACCTGGGCCTCGGCCTGCGCGAGCGCGATGCGATAGTCGCGATCGTCGATCTTCGCGATCACGTCGCCCGCATTGACATGCTGGTTGTCCGTGACAGGAACGGCGGCGATGTAGCCGGCAACCTTCGGCGCAATGGCAAACTGCCGCGAAGCGATGAAGGCGTCGTCGGTGCCCTCGAAATGCGCCGCATAGTCGTAGTAGAGATAGCCGAGCGCGGCCGCCAGCGCGAGCGCAAGCCCGCCCAGAATGGACGCGACTGGATGTCGCCGCAGCAGCCCCTTGGGCGGCGCCGCAGGCTTATCGGTTCCCTCAGCTGGCGGGGCCTCTTGCGGAGCTTCACGGTCCGCGGGCTGTTCCACGACCCGGCGCTCGGCAGATTCGTTCGGGCCGCCTCGGCGGCCGCGGAACGGAACTGGCTCGGAAGCACCGGCCCCCTCGCGGCCGCGCCACTCCTCCACCGCGCGCTCCCGCGCAGACCTCGCGCCCTCCGGCGCATGACCAGGCGCCGGAGTTCCAATGTTGTCGGGGGTTGCATGTTCGGCCATGCCGCAACTCCATTAACAGAACGACACCGTTTCGTTTTTCTACATAGACGCGGCGTGGCCCGATGCAAGGGGAATTCGGCGGCGTTGATCTTGGATTTCCCTCAAGAATTTCGGCAAATGGGCCGCGATGGCGTCGGTTTCGGCGGAACGCGCAGGCGGGGTAGCCTGCATTCACGCAGACGTGTGCGCTGGCCCAGAGCACCAACGATAACGGGCAGGCGCGCCGGCCGTTCCGCCGATACACCTGCCCGTGCAATCACGACCTGCGGCGCGCCTCAGCGCCCGACGGCCACCTTACGCGCGATGACTTACTTGCTGCTCTCGTCGAGCGGGATCACCTTCAGCGGACTCGAATAGGGCTCGATGCGCAGCGAGTCATTGGAGATCAGGGCGACCTTGCGCAGCGGCGCCTGTTCGAGATCGCCCAACTGGCTATGGCGCACGGCATATTGCCAGACGCTCAAGGTGCCCTTGCCGACCAGCATTTTCGCGACGGCGCCGGCATCGTGGCCCTCCATTTGCGCAAGCTCGGCGTCGGAGAGGCCGATCACGATCTCGTCCTTGGTCGTGATGACCTTGAACAGGGACACCTTGTCGGCGGCGAAGGCGGTCTGCATCAACGGAGTCTCCAGGATCAGGCCGGTCAGCGCGATGGCGAACAGCCGGCGGATGGATTGTTGTGACATTGTCTCGTTCCCGAGGTTGCGCGTGATGCGGCCCGCACCGAGCGAGATGCGAACCGCCAGCCTTGGTCGCGCGCCGCGAATGGCGCGTTCGAGGCAGCATGAATTATTTGCAGAGCCGGCAATCCACGCTCAGCGCGCAGCGAACCGCGCCAGTGCCTTGCGGTCGATCTCGATACCGAGCCCTGGACCATCCGGCACGCGAACCACCCCGCGCTCATGTTCGATCGGCTGGGTCAGGATCGCCTGCCGGATCGGATGCTCGGTGCGGTCGAATTCGAGCATGGGCTCAAGAGGCTTTAGGGAGAGCGGGGTATGCGGCGGCAATACGGCGAGCAGCTGCAATGAGGCTGCGATTGCAACGCCCGTGCCCCAGACATGCGGATTGTAGCGAATGCCGAAGGCCTCCGACATGTCGGCGATCTTCTTGCATTCGGACAAGCCGCCTGCGGCACAGGTGTCGGGCTGGGCAATGTCGAATGCGTGCGCGACAAAGAGATCACGGAAGCCGAAGCGCGTGAACTCGCATTCGCCGCCGGCGATCGGAATCGTGAGCGCCGCCTTCACGGTGCGATAGCCGGCGACGTCCTCTGGCGGCACCGGCTCCTCGAACCAGCCGATGTCGTAAGGCTCGATCAGCCGCCCAAGCTTGATGGCCGCGACAGCATCATAGGCGTGGTTGGCATCGACCATCAGCGCCGTGCCAGGCCCGATCGCCTCGCGCACCGCCCGCGTCATCTCCGCGTCCTCCTCCACGGCGAAGCCGACCTTCAGCTTCACCGCGGAAAAACCTTCGGCGACATAGCCGGCGGCCTCTTCCGCAAGATAGGCAGCCGGATTGCCCGACCTGCGCCGGTAGAGCCCGGTCGCATAGGCAGCAACCTCGTTGCGCAGCGCGCCGCCGAGCAGCTGATGCACCGGCACGCCAAAATGCCTGCCCTTGATGTCCCATAGCGCAATGTCGATGCCGCTCAGGCCCTGGATCACCACGCCCTTCTGGCCGTGGTCACGCAACCGCGCATAAACCGTCTGCCAGAGATGGTCGGTGCGGAGCGGATCCTCGCCCACGAGCCATGGCGCGACGCTCTCGACCACGGCTGCCGTCATGCGCACGGGCCCATAGCATTCGCCCCAGGCGACGAGCCCGGAATCGGTCTCGATCTCCACCAGCATGGCGCTGCGCGTGTCGTACCAGGCGCGCGAATAGGCGAATGGCTGCGACAGCGCCGCCTGCAGGATGTGGGTGCGGATGGATTTGATTTTCATGTGTTGTTCCCGCCCTTGTTCTTGTCGGTTGTTGCGTCGCTTCAGCACGATTTTGCGCGCCTCGATATCCGTTTTTCCTCTCTTAGCGCATCGCAAGTTTCCAAGAGAAGAGTGCGAAGAATATCGTCTCCGGAAAGCAAGCGGGATCGCGGTTGATCGGGGAAGCGATGGTTGATATGAAGAATAGTTATAAAAAGTAAGTATCTATCCGGGGAGGATTCGATGAACGCTCGATGGATCGCGGCACTGGTGAGCACCGCATTGCTGGCTTTCACGACGGCCGCGGCGGCTGATCCGCTGAAGGTGACGCTGCTCGGGACGGGAACGCCGACGCCCCGCCTCAGCAGCTTCAGCGCCTCCACCCTGGTCGAGGCAGGACCGGAGAAGCTTCTGTTCGATTTCGGCCGCGGTTCCACCATTCGCCTGTTTCAGAAGCATATTCCGCTCGGTTCGATCACGGCGCATTTCATCACCCATCTGCATTCCGATCACCTGGTCGGCTTGCCGGACATGTGGCTCAGCGGCTGGATCGGCACGCCGTGGGCCTCGCGCAAATCCCCGATGGTGGTGTTCGGCCCGAAAGGGACGGTGGCGATGACCGAAAATCTCACGAAGGCGTTCTCCGAGGACATCCGCATCCGGGAGGATGACGAGCATCTGCCGCCCGAGGGCGTTGCATTCGCGGCAAAGGACATCGTGCCGGGACCGGTCTATGACAGGAATGGCGTCAAGGTCGCGGCGATCGAAGTCAATCACGGCGAAAAGATCAAGCCGGCGTTTGGCTACGTCATCGAGTACGAGGGCAAGAAGGTGGTGCTCTCCGGCGACACCAAATATGACGAGCGGGTCGCGAACGCCGCCAAAGGCGCGGATCTATTGGTCCACGAGGTCGCGATCATCGAGCCGGAGCTGTCCAAGAGCTATCCGTCCTACCGCGATATCGAGAACCATCATTCCTCGCCTGAGGACGCAGGCCGCATCTTCTCGCTCGCCAAACCGAAGCTCGCGGTCTACTCGCACATCGTGTTCGCGACGCTCAAGCCCGTGCCTGATGTTCCCGAGGATGCCCTGATTGCGCGCACGCGGACGACCTACGGCGGACCGTTGATCGTCGGCCGCGACCTGATGTCGTTCGTCATTGGAGACACCGTATCTGCGTTCGGCCCGAAAGGCGAACCTGTCTCTCCCGTGAATTCGGACGGTCACCAATAGTTTTGGCCGCCTGAAGCAGGTTGAGAGAAGGCGACCTGACGCTGCGAACCGCACGAAGCTTCGTGAAATCGTCGCGCCGGCACTCTATGATGGCGCGATGAGACAGATTCTGGTTCGGGCCTCGGCCGCCGTCGCGCTCACCTTCGCCCTCGCCTGCACCCTCGCCTTCGCATCCTCCGCGCGGGCCGACGGCGCGCCGGTGGCGTTGCGCATCCTTGCGATCAACGATTTCCACGGCAATCTGAAGCCGCCGCCCGGCGGCATCCGCATCACCGATCCCAACGACAAGAGCAAGAAGATCAGCGTGCCCGCAGGCGGCGCGGAGACCATGGCGAGCCTGGTCAAGCAGCTGCGCGAGGGCCACAAGAACACGATCTTTGTCGCGGCCGGCGACCTGATCGGTGCAAGCCCGTTCCTGTCGGCGATGTTCCATGACGAGCCGACCATCGAGTCGCTGTCGCTGATGGGCCTTGCGATCTCCTCCGTCGGCAATCATGAGTTCGACGAGGGCAAGGACGAGCTGCTGCGGATGCAGAACGGCGGCTGCCACCCGGTCGACCAGTGCTATCGGCCGGACCATCGCTTCGAGGGGGCGAAGTTCCATTATCTCGCGGCGTCAACCATCGACAAGGCTACGGGCAAGACCGTCTTCCCGGCCTATGAGGTGAGAGAATTCGACGGCATCCCCGTCGCCTTCATCGGGCTGACGCTCAAGGGCACGGCCGACATCATCTCGCCTGTCGCATCCAACGGCCTGGAATTCCAAGACGAGGCGGACACGGTGAATGCACTCGTTCCCGAATTGAAGGCGCGCGGCATCGAGGCCATCGTGGTGCTGATCCACGAAGGCGGCTATCCGACCGGCGACTACAATGAATGTCCCGGCATTTCCGGCGCCATCGTCGACATTGTGAAGAAATTCGATCGCGCGGTCGACGTCGTGATCTCGGGCCATACGCATCAGGCCTATAATTGCGAGATCGATGGCCGCCTCGTCACCTCCGCGGATAAATTCGGCACGCTGGTCACTGCCATCGATCTCAAGCTCGATCCCGCGACGCGCGACATCATCAGCGCCAAGGCCGAGAACAACATCGTGCGCATCGGCACACTGCCTGGGGATCCGCAGCAGACCGCGCTGATTGCCGATTACGAGAAGCTCGCCGCGCCAAAGGCCAACCGCCGCGCCGGCACGGTCACCGCGACGTTGTCGCGCGTGCCCAATGCGGCCGGCGAGAGCGTGCTTGGCGACGTCATTGCCGATGCCCAGCTTGCCGCGACGCGCGACGAAGCCAACGGGGCCGCGGTGATCGCCTTCACCAACCCCGGCGGGATCCGCACCGATATCGACAAGCGCGACGACGGCGCCGTCAGCTATGCCGACGTCTTTGCCAGCCAGCCGTTCCGCAACCAGCTGGTGACGCTGACGCTGACCGGCGCCCAGATCAAGGCCATGCTGGAGCAGCAATGGCGCGACCCGACGCGGCCGCGGGTGCTGCCGGTTTCCAAAGGGTTCGCGTACAGCTGGGATCCGAGCAAACCCGACGGTGAGCGCGTCGTGGCCGGCTCAATGAAGCTGAACGGCCAACCGATCGACCCGGCTGCGTCCTATCGCGTCACCGTCAACAACTATCTCGCGCTCGGCGGCGACGGCTTTACCGTGCTCAAGCAGGGATCAAAGCCGCAGACCGGAATCTTTGACGACGAGGCCCTGTTCGCCTATTTCCAGAAAGGCAGCCCGATCGCGCCGCCTCCGGCTGATCGCATCACGCAGAGCAACTGAGGCGGCGCGCCGCGATTTCGCCCCGAAACCCTTCCCGAGCGCGCCCTGACTGCCTAAATTAGCCGCTTGTCGCGAGCATGGGGACCGCTTGCACGGGAAGGATAATTCATGACCACGCTGCTGCTCAGCCACCCGGCCTGTCTCGACCACGCGACGCCTTCGGGGCACCCCGAACGCGCGGACAGGTTGCGTGCGGTCAAGGAGGCGCTCTCGGAGGAGCGCTTCAACGCGCTGGTGCGCGGCGAGGCGCCGGAGGGCTCGCTCGACCTGGTCACGCTCTGCCACAATGAGGACTATGTCACGGAGCTCCGCCACATCGCGCCGAGCGAAGGCCTGATCTATCTCGACGGCGACACCTCGATGTCGCGGGGCACCTGGGAAGCGGTGATGCGCGGCGTCGGCGGCGCGGTCGCCGCCGCCGACTCGGTGATGAAGGGCGAGCACAACAATGCCTTTGTCGCGATCCGCCCGCCCGGCCACCATGCCGAGAGCGCACGCCCGATGGGCTTCTGCTTCTTCGACAACGTTGCAATTGCAGCGCGCCACGCCCAGCGCAAGCACGGCATCGCGCGTGCGGCCATCGTCGATTTCGACGTGCATCACGGCAACGGCACCCAGGAGATCTTCTGGTCCGACAAGAGCGTGATGTACTGCTCCACCCACCAGATGCCGCTGTTTCCCGGCACCGGTGCGAGCGGCGAGCGCGGCGAGTACGACACCGTCGTCAACGCGCCGCTCGCCTCCGAGGATGGCGGCGCACAGTTCCGCGCCGCGTTCGAGCGCCGCATCCTTCCCGCGCTGGAGAAATTCGCGCCGGAGCTCATCATCATCTCGGCTGGCTTCGATGCGCATTACCGCGACCCCCTCGCCTCCCTCAATCTCAAGGCCGAGGATTTCGGCTGGGTGACGCGCAAGCTGATGGACGTTGCCGACAAAACCGCAGGTGGGCGAATTGTCTCTGTGCTCGAGGGCGGCTATGATCTGCAGGGTTTGAAGGAATCGGTCGCGGCCCATGTCACGGCCTTGATGGGCGCTTGATTCCCGCCACATTCCGTCCGCAGTGATCGCCTTAACATCAGCGGCAGGTTCCGCGCTTATTTGTTTGGGCAAATACTCTTCCTTGGGAAAGGCAGCATGGCCGAAAATATCCAGGCAGACGTCAAGCAGCTGAGCTTCGAGCGCGCGATCGAGGAGCTGGAAACGATCGTGAAGCGGCTTGAGGACGGCAAGGTCCCGCTGGAGGAATCGGTCGCCATTTATGAACGCGGCGAAGCCTTGAAGCGCCGCTGCGAGGAGCTGCTGCGGCAGGCCGAGGCGCGGGTCGAGAAGATCACCACCGACGCGAGCGGCCAGGTCAGCGGCACTGAGCCGCTGGACGTGCAGTAACAATGATGAACAACAAGGGCGCATGATGCCCTCGCTGCTTTGCGGGATAATTTGAAACCGTATGGGCGGTAAATCCGCGTCGCCATTGGCGAATTAGTTCTTGGCCCAAGATGCGGCCTGTTATAGTCCCCAAAACCAGGGCCTGATGAGAAGGTCCAGCAGTCGCGGCGCGTTCACCTCTCCCAGAGGGAGAGGTGAACGGCATCCGCGGCTGCCTTATTTGGGGGATCGGCCGGCCACGTGCGCGTTCATCATCGCCACATCATCTATGTGCAGGGATATGACCCGCGCGGCCTCGCGCAATACTACCGCATGTTCCGCACCGAGCTGCGCAAGTTCTCGCGGCTCTATCAGCTCACGGCCACAATAGGCCGTCCGCAGAGCTCATCGGATGACGAGCTCGCCTCCTGGACCATCGAGACCAAAGCCGAGGATTGGCAGAGCCGCACCACCTACGACTTCCTGCGCTTTGAGGATTTCATCCAGCGCGATCTCGCACAGCCGATCTGGCGCACCGTGTTCCAGGCGGTGTTCATTTACTGGCGGCTCGTCTTCAACGGCACGATGGGCCGTTTCACCCGGGCCAATTGGCGATTTGCGACCTTCATCACCTATCCGCATTTCGTGCTGCTCTTGGAAGCGCTGTGCACCGCGGCATTCGCCTTCGTATTCGAGAAAGGCCTGGATGCGCTCGGCGTGCCAAAACCGCTCAGCGTTGCGGCGGCGCTCGCGCTGTTCATCGCCCTGCTCGGGACCATGCTCAAATACACCGAACAGCGCACCTATGTGCTTTATCTGCTGTGCGACTGGATATGGACCTGGGACCTCGCGCACCGGCAGCGCGCCGAATGGGATCAGCGCATCGACCGCTTCGCGGCCCATCTCTGCAAGGTGGCGCGCGAGAGCGATGCCGAGGAGATCGTCCTAGTCGGCCACAGCTCGGGATCGTTCCTGGGGACCGAGATCCTGGCGCGCGCCCTGAAGCTCGATCCCGCGCTTGGCAAGCATGGACCGCGCATCATGCTCCTGACGCTCGGGGGCAACTACCCGATCATCGGCTTCCACAAGGCGGCGCAATATTTCCGCGACCATTTGCGCCAGCTGGCGCTCGAGCCGTCGATCGACTGGATCGAGTGCCAGGCCCGCAAGGACGTGATGAACTTCTTCCGGCTGGATCCGATCAAAAGCCACGGCATCGAGCTTGGCCGTGCGCAGCGCAACCCGACCATCGTCCCGATCCGGTTCCGGGAGATGATCAAGCCGGACCATTACAATCTCTGGCGCTGGCAGTTCTTCCGCGTGCACTTCCAGTTTGTGATGGCCAACGAACGGCCGCATCCGTACGATTTCTTCATGATCGTTTGCGGCCCCGTGCCGTTGCGGGAACGCATGAGCCACATGGACGCTGCGCTCGCCATCGCCGCCGGCGACGCCGAGGCGCGCTGCGAGGCTTGGAAAACCCTCGAATCTGCCGTAAGCGGCCCCCCGGAGGCCGCCGACCCGGGCCTTTTGGAACCATCCGCTCGCCGCGGCCGTTAAGGTTTCCGCCCACCGAGGCTCTGTTCCGGCCTGAGCCGGCGACCGCTGGTCGTGCCTCACGGGTTGGCTTTGGGAGCAAGTTTAGTGTAAAGCATGTCCAAGTGTGGGCGCTTGGAACGGATGGGCTGCCGCCGAATGGCGAAGCTAATTCATTGCAAATGCTCGATAAAATGGCTGAGACGGGTAAAGCCAAGCAAAGTGACGTATATCACACTGACCGTTCCGGGGCGCAGCTAGACTTTGAATCGGGACCGAGCCCGACGCGACTAACGCGAGGTAAGCCTCTGCTGCGCCGATATTGTCCAACCCTTCTCCCGCCGGTGCTCAACCGCCCGGCATGCAAAATTGGAATAGCACCGTGACCGTATTTAGTAAGACGCCGCTTCTCGACACCATTCGCACGCCGGATGATCTGCGCCGGCTCAAGGTGGAGCAGGTCCGGCAGGTCGCCGACGAACTGCGCCAGGAAACCATCGACGCCGTGTCGGTGACCGGCGGGCATTTCGGCGCCGGCCTTGGCGTGGTCGAGCTGACCACGGCCATCCATTATATCTTCGATACCCCGCGCGACCGCCTGATCTGGGACGTGGGCCACCAGGCCTATCCCCACAAGATCCTGACCGGCCGGCGCGACCGCATCCGCACGCTGCGCACCGGCGGCGGCCTGTCCGGTTTCACCAAGCGCAGCGAGAGCGACTACGATCCGTTCGGCGCCGCGCACTCCTCCACCTCGATTTCGGCCGCACTCGGCATGGCCGTGGCGCGCGACCTCTCCGGCGGCAAGAACAACGTCATTGCCGTGATCGGCGACGGCGCGATGTCCGCCGGCATGGCCTATGAGGCCATGAACAATGCGGGCGCGATGAACTCCCGCCTGATCGTGATCCTCAACGACAACGACATGTCCATTGCGCCACCGGTCGGTGCGATGAGCGCGTACCTGTCGCGGCTCTACTCCGGCAAGACCTACCGCACGCTGCGCGAGGCGGCGCGGCAGATCAACAAGCGCCTGCCCAAGGTGCTCGCCAACCGCGCCAACCGCGTCGAGGAATTTTCCCGCGGCTTCATGATGGACGGCGGCACGCTGTTCGAGGAACTCGGCTTCTATTATGTCGGCCCGATCGACGGCCACAATCTCGACCATCTGCTGCCGGTGCTGAAGAACGTCCGCGACATGGAGACCGGGCCGATCCTGGTCCATGTCGTGACCCAGAAGGGCAAGGGCTATCCGCCGGCGGAAGCCTCCGCCGACAAGTACCACGCCGTCGTCAAGTTCGACGTCGCCACCGGCGCCCAGGCCAAGGCCAAGCCGAATGCGCCGGCCTATCAGAACGTGTTCGGCCAGAGCCTGGTCAAGGAAGCCGAGAAGGACGACAAGATCGTCGGCATCACCGCCGCCATGCCGTCCGGCACCGGCATCGACATCTTCAACAAGGCGTTCCCGAATCGCACTTTCGACGTCGGCATCGCCGAGCAGCATGCCGTGACGTTCGCGGCGGGCCTTGCCAGCGAAGGCTTCAAGCCGTTCTGCGCGATCTATTCCACCTTCCTGCAGCGCGGCTACGACCAGATCGTCCATGACGTGGCGATCCAGAGCCTGCCGGTCCGCTTCGCCATCGACCGCGCCGGCCTGGTCGGTGCCGACGGCGCCACGCACGCCGGCTCGTTCGACAACGCCTACCTCGGCTGCCTGCCGAACATGGTGATCATGGCGGCTTCAGACGAGGCCGAGCTCGTGCACATGGTGGCGACGCAGGTTGCGATCAACGACCGGCCCAGCGCGGTCCGCTATCCGCGCGGCGAAGGCCGCGGCGTGGAGATGCCGGAGGTCGGCATTCCCCTGGAGATCGGCAAGGGCCGCATCATCCGCGAGGGTTCCAAGATCGCGCTGCTGTCGTTCGGAACACGGCTTGCCGAATGCGAGAAGGCGGCCGACGAGCTCGCCGCGCACGGCCTCTCCACCACGATTGCGGATGCGCGCTTCATGAAGCCGCTCGACGTCGAGCTGGTGATGCAGCTCGCGCGCGACCATGAGATCCTGATCACCATCGAGGAAGGCTCGATCGGCGGCTTCGGCTCCCATGTGCTGCAGACGCTCACGGACAACGGCGCGCTCGACAGCGGCGCGCTGCGGGTGCGCTCGATGGTCCTGCCCGACGTGTTCCTCGACCATGACACCCCGGCTGCGATGTATGCCCGCGCAGGGCTGGACGCGAAGAGCATCGTCAAGAAGGTGTTCGAGGCGCTCGGCAAGGACTTCAAGACCGAGACGGTCAAGCTCGCCTAAACAGGCGAGGTTGGCCCATGCAAGTCTATCTGGCAGGGCCGGATGTGTTCCTGCCGGATGCGCTTCTTGTCGGGCGCCGCAAGGTCGACATCTGCGCGGCGCACGGGCTGACGGGCCTCTATCCCCTGGACAATGTGATCGATCTGTCGGCCGCCGACGCCTCGCTCGCCATCTTCAAGGCCAACGAGGCGATGATCGATGCGGCCGATGCCATCATCGCCAACCTGACGCCGTTCCGCGGGGCCGGCGCGGATCCCGGCACCGTCTATGAGCTTGGCTATGCGGCGGGACGGCGAAAGCTCTGCCTCGGCTATTCCAACGATCCAGTTGACTATGCCGGGCGCGTGCGACGTTTCAGCGCGGTCACCACGGGCGAGAGCGGTCTGATCGATGCCGACGGATTGACGGTTGAAGATTTCGGCCTGAGTGACAATCTGATGCTGATCCATGCGCTCGATCTCTATGGCGCGCCGCTGGTGACGCCGCGGGAACGCCCCGCCGACATCTGGCACGATTTCGCCGCGTTCGAGACATGCGTGCGGCTTGCGGCCGAGCGGCTTTCCGCCAACCGGCCCTGACTTGGGAATCGAGACATGGCGGCGACGCGCAAACGCATCGATACGTTGCTGGTCGAGCGCGGCCTGTTCGAGAGCCGAGCGCGGGCGCGCGCGGCGATCGAAGCCGGGCTCGTGGTCGCAAACGACAAGACGGTCGCAAAGCCCTCCGAGACCATTCCGGAGGACGCCGTGCTGCAGGCGCAGCCCGCGCACCCTTACGTCTCGCGCGGCGGCGTCAAGCTCGCCGGCGCCCTGGAGCGCTATCCCATTGATATCGAGGGCCATGTCTGCCTCGATGTCGGCGCTTCCACCGGCGGCTTCACCGAGGTGCTGCTGGCGAACGGCGCGGCACTGGTGTTCGCGGTCGATGTCGGCCACGACCAGCTGCATCATTCGCTGCGGGACAATCCCAAGATCGTGTCGATGGAGAGAACCGACATCCGCAAATATGAGGGCAAGCGCCTCCCCGTGCGCCCGGATATCGTCACCATCGACGTCAGCTTCATCTCGCTCAAGCACGTGCTGCCGGTCGCGCTGTCGCTGGCCGCAGCCCCCATGCATCTGCTTGCGCTGATCAAGCCGCAGTTCGAGGCGCAAGGCGCGCATGGCAAGGGTGGCATCATCCGTGACGCCGCCGTGCACAAAAAGGTTTGCGACGACATCGCCACCTTTGCCGCCTCGCTCGGCTGCACCGACATCGAGGTGTTCCCCTGCTCCATTCCCGGCGGCGACGGCAACGCCGAATTCTTCCTCGGCGCCCGGCGTGGTTGAACGTCTCCTCATCGATCATGTCGGCCATCGGGGCGACGGCGTCGCCCTCGAACGTGGCGAGGCGATCTACGTGCCCTATGCACTCGGCGGCGAGACGGTCGAGGTCGCCAAGGTTCTCGGCCATCATCCCGATCGCCGCCGTCTCCTGGCCGTGGAGAAGCCGAGCCCCGAGCGCATCGCGCCCTTCTGCCAGCATTTTGGCGTCTGCGGCGGCTGTGCGATCCAGCACTGGCAGATGGAGCAGTACCGCGCCTGGAAACATGCGCTGGTGGTCGAAGCCCTGAGCCAGGCGAATCTCGATTGCACCGTCGCGCCGCTGATCGATGCCCATGGCAAGGGCCGCCGCCGCATCACGCTGCATGCGCGGGTCGGCACGCATGAGGTGCTCAAGGTCGGCTACGCCGCAGCGTCCAGCCACGACATCATTCCGATCGACCGCTGCCCAATCCTCGACCCCGCGCTCGACGGCGCGCTGGAGGCCGCGTGGGCGCTGGCCGAGCCGTTGATCGCGAACGGCAAGCCGCTGGACATCCAGATCACCGCGACCGACAACGGGCTCGATGTCGATATCCGCGGCTCCGGCCCGCTCAGGCCCGCGCTGGTCGCGTCGCTGTCGCGCCTTGCGGAAAAGCATCGCCTGGCGCGGCTGACGCGCCACGGCGAATTGGTGCTGCTGCGCAGCGCGCCAACGCTGAAGACGGGCGTGGCCATTGTAAGCTTGCCCCCGGGATCCTTCCTCCAGGCGACCGTCGCCGGCGAGGAGACGTTGGCCGCATTGGTGGCCGAGCACTGCGGCCGCGCCAAATCCATCGCCGACCTCTTCTGCGGCGTCGGCCCGTTCGCGTTGCGCCTTGCTGCGCGCGCGCGCATCGCGGCCTTCGACAGCGACGCAGCCGCGATTGCCGCGTTGCAGAAGGCAGCACCTGCACCGGGGCTGAAGCCGATCAAGGCCGAGGCGCGCGACCTGTTCCGCCGCCCCTTGCTGCCGCAGGAGTTGCGCGAGTTCGATTGCGTGGTGTTCGACCCGCCGCGCCAGGGCGCGCAGGCGCAGGCCGAGAAACTCGCTGCAAGCAAGGTTCCGATTGTCGTCGCTGTCTCCTGCAACGCCGCCACCTTCGCTCGCGACGCCCGCCTGCTGGTCGATGGTGGCTACCGGCTCGAGGCCGTAACGCCCGTCGACCAATTCCGCCACACGCCGCATGTGGAGCTGGTGGCGCGGTTTGCGCGCTAAACCAGCCGTTGTTGCCGGTGAAAGCTGCGGCATATGATGCTTGCTCCTTGCGGAGCGATCCACCATGCCGCCCGATCCGTTTCTCGACCGCCTCACCTATGCGCTGGCGGATGTGCCCGGCGTCACCGCGATTGTGCTCGGCGGCTCGCGTGCGCGCGAAACGGATAAGGCGGACCCCGACTATGATATTGGCCTGTATGACCGGACAACCGTCTGCCTGACGGCGCGTGCCACTATGCGAGCTTGTTCACCGTCGACGACGAGCTCGATGCCGGCTGCTGCTTTTTCACGGGAATCGAATAGCTGTTGTGACCGACCTGAAGGATGACGTTGCCGTTCTGGCCATCGGTGGACGTGATCTGCGCCTTGCCGAACATGACCGTGTTTTTGTAGACGGTCCCGGTGCCCTGCTGGGTCATGCCGTTTGCCGTGTAGGTGACCACCGCGTCTCTGCCGTTGACGGACTTCACCTGGAAAAATGCGCTCTGTCCGTTGGCGCTCGAAAAGCCGCTCCAGCTTCCGACCAGCTGGCTCTGATCGGTGGTCGAGGCCTGCTTGTTGAGGATCGCCGTCATCTTGGCGGTGCCGACGGAGAACTCCATCGCCGCCACCGATCCGTTGCGGGTGCCGATGGTGACATCGCCGAAGGTGATGCTGGCGCCGCTGACATCGGCGAGGCCGCGTTCGGTCTGGCCGTTATGGGTGTACTCGACCTGCGCCTTGCTGCCGCGGATATTGATGACCTTGAACTCGACCGGCTGGTTGCTCTTGGTCCATGTCCCCTTCCAGTCACCGACCAGGTTGCTCTGGTGATAAACCCGCTCGTCCGCCGGAGAGATTTGGTTGGTGGTGCTGCTGATCGTGGTCATTGCCGGCCCAGGGTCCCGAATGCGGTCGGATCAGATGCCCAGAAATTCATGAATAGAGTTCGCGGGCCGTGATCGAGCGATCAGGGGAATTCCACACGATAAAGGCGGCCATCTGGTTAATAGCCGGTTAACCGCGGCCGCGGCGGGGATGAGGCGAATCGTCCCGGCGATTTGGCGCTACCGCCCCCAGCGATCCTGCCAGATCTTCTCCCCGATCAGGCAGGAGACCCGCGGCTCCTTGTCCGCGACCGGCACGATCCTTCTCGCCGGGGTCCGGCTCGCGACCTCCTGGATCAGCTTGGTGTGGATCGCTTCCTTGAACTTCTCGCGGTCCTTGATCGATACGACGAAGGCGCCGGGGCCGCCGATCACGCAATCCTCGTAGTACCAATCGAGATTGTCGATATCCATGGTGGAATAGGACGGCTCCTTCACCATGATCGGCAGGCCGTTGATGACGATGCCTTTCGAGAGCGCTTCGTCGCGGGCCGGCGTCACCGGCGCACCATTGTTGTTCGGACCGTCGCCGGAAATGTCGATGACCCGGCGCAGCCCCTTGTAGGGGCTCTCGTCGAACAGCGGCATGGCGAAATAGATCGCCCCTGATATCGACGTGCGCGAGGCGCGGCGGATCGGCGTCTTCAGGATCTCGTCGGCGACGGCGTCGGCGGATTCCGGGCCGTCGATCATCCGCCAGGGAATGATGATCTTCTGGTCGTTGGAGGCGGCCCATTCGAAATAGGTGATGGCGATCTTGCCGTTCGGGAGGGTCTTCAGCGCCTGCAGGAATTCTTTCGATGCGATCGCCTGGGCATAGCCCTCGCGCTGGACCGCGAGCTCGTCCATGTCCATGGAGTAGGAGACGTCGACCGCCAGGATCAGTTCGACATCGACGGTCGGCGCGTTGTCCCGGTCGGCCACTTGCCGGGGCGCCTCTGACTGCGGGCCCGGCGCCGCCACGCTGGCCACGTCGCCGCCGGCCAGCGCACCGGCGAAAAGCACAGCCCCCATCGAAGCAAACCAGCGCATAGCCGCCCTCCAATGTTGTGACGGGATGGTGACACGCAAATGCGGCCGCGCAAAGCACGAACGGCGGCAGGCCTTCACATTCGAGTTAGCAGCGCGGTGATTGCGCGAAAGCGAGGCGCCTGCGCCTGCAATGCAGGCAAGCCAAGCGCAACGAGCGGTTCCGGAAGCGGCCTGAAGGCATTATTCTAGGGCGTAGACGTCAATCAAAGGTGCCTCCTGCACATGATCGACACCGTCACCAAACCCAAGACCCGCGTGCGGACCAAGGTCGAACGACCGCGCATGCACAAGGTCATCCTGGTGAACGACGACTTCACGCCGCGCGACTTCGTCGTCATGGTGCTGAAGGCCGAATTCCGCATGACCGAGGACGAAGCCTACAAGGTGATGATCACCGCCCACCGCCGCGGCGTCTGCGTCGTCGCCGTCTTCACCAAGGACGTCGCCGAGACCAAGGCAACGCGCGCCACCGACGCCGGCCGCGCCAAGGGCTACCCGCTGCTGTTCACGACCGAGCCGGAGGAATGAGAGGCCCGCGGCAGCTGCGACACGCGTCTACCTGACCCTGATGGTGATCTTCTCTGAAACGAGCGGCGGGCTGAACGGGTAGTGCTTGGCATCGCCCAGCACCAGCTGGAGGGTATGCTTGCCGGGGGGCAGTTCAAGCCGCGTTTCCGTTTGACCCGCACCAAAATGCAGATGGTTCTTGTCCTGCGGGATCGGCTCGTTGGGATTGAGCGGTTCACTGACGTCCACGAACAGATGATGATGGCCGCTATTCTGGTAATCGTCGCCGGCATGGGTGACGCCCATGTTGCGCAGGCCGAACCGACACCAGAATGCGCCCTTGATGACTGCGCCGTCGTGCGGCGAGATGAAGTAAAGAAGCGCGTCCTTGCCCGCGGGCTTTCCCTGCGCGTTCGCGGCACATGGGACGGACATCAACAGCACCGCCAACGCGAAGAGCCGGATGATGCTCATGAGCGCGCTCCTCGGACAGCTTCAAGGTGAGAGAGCAACCCGGAATCCATGGGTCGGATATCGAACGCTGGTGTCGTAACTGTCGCGGTTGGCCGGCCGCACGTAGTGCGCGTCATTCTTCCACGATCCGGACCGGATGACGTGCGATCCGCAATCGGTCTCGACCCATGCTGAACCATCCGACGGTGCGCCGTGATAGGTCCTGTGCCAGCAATCCTCCACCCACTGGTCGACGCTGCCGCCCATGTCGTACAGGCCGAACGGATTCGGCTTGAAGCTGCCGACGTTGATCGGCTGCTCGGTGACGGTGAGCTCTCCGCAGTTCTTGCAATTGGCCATACCCTGCTGAAACTCGTCGCCCCACCAATACCGTGTTTGCGTTCCGCCGCGCGCCGCATATTCCCATTCGGCTTCGCTCGGCAGCCGATAGGGCCGATGCGTGGATTCCGCAAGCCAGGCGACGAATTGCTTGGCATCAGTCCAGCTCACATTCGCGACCGGGGCATCATCCTTGCCGCTTGCCGTGAAGGCGCAGGCCTTTGCCGCAGCACACTGATTCCATTCACGAACGGAAACCGGATAGCGGCTGATGGCGAATGGCTTGATGCTCACTTGATGAACCGGCTTCTCGGTCGGATCATCATTGCTGCCCATCATGAAGGTGCCGCCCCGAAGCGGGTTCATTGCGGGCTCGATCACTGCAGGCATCTGCGGCGCGGCAGCCGGGCTTGGCGCAGCGTTTGGCAAGGCAGCCTGCTTGTTCGCTGGCGAGGCGGCGGGAACAGGCTTTTGTGCCGGTTGCGCCGCCTGCTGCCCCGCAGGCGGCTGCGGCGCCGGTGACGACGCCGAGGTCGAAATCTTCGGCACTTTTCCGTCCAGGACTGGCAGCCAATGCCAAAGCGCGCCGCTCCCGATCGCCAGCATGATCAGGCCCAAGACGAAGATCAATATGTTCTCGCGCCGCCGTCGCCTGTTGAGCGCGGACGGGTCCGCCAGCACGCGATAGACCCTCACCGGATCGGTGATGTTCTTGACCTTGCGATCTCCGAGCGATTCATAGCCGCAAACCAGCTTGTTCTTGATCAGCTCGTAGATACCGCCGGAGATATAGACCTCGCCGGGCTCGGCGATGCTTTCGAGACGCGAGGCGATGTTGACGCCATCGCCATAGATGTCGTCTCCCTCGATGATGACGTCGCCCAGATTCACGCCGATGCGATATTCGATCCGCTGCTCCTTTGTCAGCAGCGAGTTGCGTCCGAACATGTTCTGCTGGATCACGATACCGCAACGCACGGCTTCAACCGGACTGTCGAAAATCGCAAAGAAGCCGTCACCGGTCGTCTTGACCAGCCTGCCATGGTGCTCCGCTATGGTGGGATCGATGAGATCGCGCTGGATGCTCCTCACGCGCTCATGGGTGCCTTCTTCGTCAAGCTCCATCAGGCGGCTATAGCCGGTGATATCACCGGCTACGATCGCAGCGAGACGACGCGGCAATTGTCCTTGCGGAGGCCCGCCGCCTTTTCTGGCAGAATTGATGTCGCGAACCTTCTCGCGCATGGCGTTGCTCTGCCCCGCCTACCGACTTGATCTAGCCGGCTGGAAATAGGATGGCTCGGCCCAAGTGGACCCAAAAACCTGTTATGTGCGCCCTCAGGCGCGCAAAGTAATGCGTCAGTTCGCGCGCACCATAACAATAAGTAACCGGCGCCGCCAGAAGGTTCACCGTTGCTTCGCGGGCGCAAGCTTGTCAGACCCGCTGACATTCGCTTCCGACCTGTCTAGAGCGCCGCCTCGTCGCGTAAGCCGAACACGCGTTGCGGCCTGGAGAAGCCGGCGATTGGGAACTCGCCGAGATCGGTCCAGCCATCCATCATGACACCGGCGAAGGCGGCGGACGCCACCACCGTGCGCTTCAACTGTCCGGCGATCTTTTCCAGTCGCGCCGCGAGGTTGACCGCCGGGCCGATGCAGGTGAAGTCGAGCCGGCTCATGCCGCCGATATTGCCGAACAGGATGCCGCCGATATGCAGTGCCACGGCGAAGCGGAACCGCTCGCTGCTCTCCCCGCTCGGGTAGCGCATCGCATCCACATTGCCCCGCGCCTCGCGCGCCGCCTCGAGCACGCGCGCGCAGACCTCTCCGAGATTGCCGCCGTCCTTCGCGATCGGAAACACGGCCAGCAGCCCGTCGCCCATGAATTTCAGGATCTCGCCGCCATGCTTTCGGATCGCCGGCACCTGGCAATCGAAATATTGGTTGAGGATGTCGACCACGATCTCCGGCGGCAGGCGATCGGACAGCGCGGTGAATCCGCGCAGGTCGGACAGCCAGATCGCGGCCTGCATGCTTTCGGCGTGCCCCCGGCGAATGTCGCCCGCCCAAATGCGCTCGCCGGCGCGGTTGCCCACATAGGTGTCGAGCAGGGTGGTCGCCGTCCGGCGCAGCGCGAAGATTTCGCCGAGCCGGGCGAACGGGCGCGACATCCTGCGCAGCGCATCCAGCTGTTCGTCGCTGAAGCCCGCCGGAGCGCTTGTGGTCCAACTCGACACATGTACAGAGCCGTCGGTGAAGACAAGCGGCAGCACGATGTAGTCGGTGACACCTTCGCTACGCATGTCGTCAAGGAAGGCAAACCGGCGGCTCTCCGGATCGTCCATCCGGTAGCGCAGCTCCTTGCCCGAGTGAAACACGACCGCGATCGGGCTGCGCTTGAACTCCGGGCTGTCCTCGATGTCGAAATCGGCGGAGTTGACGACGACTTCGGCCCGCGGCCGCCAGATGAAGCTGCGGCCATACATGTCCGGATGCAGCGTCTTCACGAAGGCTGCGGCGCGCGAGAGCGGCACGCCGGCCTCGACCAGCCGCTCACAGGTCTGCGCCATCAGCGCGACCGGCGTCGACGCCGACCGCGCCCCATCCATGAGCCAGTCGATGGTGTCCTGCAGACGTGATGCGTCCATGGCGGCAAGACTAGGCGATTGCGCGGCTGCACGATAGCCGCCTGTGGCAGCGCGTGAACAGCGCCGACTAAAGCGCGATGAGATTGGGATGAATCGTCATCGCGCTTTAGCTCTTTGATTGAGCATGGTCTTTTCGGAAAACCGCTTCACACTTGTCCGGATGATGCTCTAGCGGCCCACCTGGCCGCGATGACGCAGCAGGTGATCGGCCAGCACGCAGGCCATCATCGCTTCGCCCACCGGCACGGCGCGGATGCCGACGCACGGGTCGTGGCGGCCCTTGGTCAGTATCTCGGTTTCCTGGCCGGCGCGGTCGACAGTCTGGCGGGGGTTAAGGATCGACGAGGTCGGCTTCACCGCAAAGCGCGCGACCACCGGCTGGCCGGTGGAGATGCCGCCCAAAATGCCGCCGGCGTGGTTGGAGAGGAAGCGCGTGCCGTCATTGCCGCTGCGCATCTCGTCGGCGTTTTCCTCGCCCGACAATTCCGCGGCGGCAAAGCCAGCGCCGATCTCGACGCCCTTCACCGCGTTGATGCTCATCAGCGCCGCCGCCAGCTCGGCGTCGAGCTTGGCATAGATCGGCGCGCCAAGACCAGCCGGCACGCCGTCGGCGACCACCTCGATCACCGCGCCGATGGATGAGCCGTTCTTGCGGATGCCATCGAGATAGTCCTCGAAGAAGGCCGCCTTGGCCTTGTCCGGACAGAAGAACGGATTGCGATCGACTTCGTCCCAGTCCCAGTTTGCGCGATCGATCCTGTGCGGCCCCATCTGCACCAGCGCGCCGCGCACTCTCACATCGGGCAGGATTTTGCGCGCGATGGCGCCGGCGGCCACGCGCATGGCGGTCTCCCGCGCCGACGAGCGGCCACCGCCACGATAGTCGCGCAGGCCGTATTTGGCCTCATAGGTGAAGTCGGCATGTCCCGGGCGGAACTTGTCCTTGATCTCGGAATAGTCCTTGGAGCGCTGGTCGGTGTTCTCGATCAGGAGCGCAATCGGCGTGCCCGTCGTCACCTGCACGCCGGTCTCGGGATGGGCCATCACCCCCGACAGGATCTTGACCTGGTCCGGCTCCTGCCGCTGGGTGGTGAAGCGCGATTGGCCGGGGCGACGACGATCGAGATCGCGCTGGATGTCGGCTTCGGTGAGCGCAAGTAGCGGCGGGCAGCCGTCGACCACGCAGCCGATCGCCACCCCATGGCTCTCGCCGAAGGTGGTGACGCGGAACATGTGGCCGAAGGTGTTGAAGGACATGGGCGTTATTGGGTCGCGCGCGTGCTGTTTGTCAACGTCATTCCGGGGCGATGCGAAGCATCGAACCCGGAATCTCGAGATTCCGGGTTCGGTCCTTTCGGACCGCCCCGGAAAGTGTGCTGCAGGGCCAAGGCCACACCTGGGATAGAGCCACCGCCTTAACCATATTTCGTCAGCCCGTCCGGGCCGAACACATAGACAACGCCCTGCTCGATATAGAGATCGGCGGCGCTCTGCGGCGTCTCGAAGCCGAGTACGACCATCAGCGCGCGGGCGGTGCCGCCATGGGCGACCGCGACCGTGTCGGTGCGCAGATCGTCGTACCAGGCGTGCATCCGCCGCTGTACGTCGAGATAGGTCTCGCCGCCGGGCGCGCCAACGGTCCATTTGTCCTGAAGACGGCGCGCGTAGACGTCCGGGTCCTGCGCCTCGGCCTCGGCCAGGGTACGCCCCTCCCATGTGCCATAGCCGATCTCGCGCAACCGCTCGTCCAGTGCATAATCGGACGGCGGCAACTGCAATTGCGTTCGCGCCAGCTCCATGGTGACGCGCGCACGACCCAGTGGACTCGCGACGAAGGGCAGCCCATTCTTGTTGCGGCCGTCGCGGGCGATCAGACCACCGAGCACGCGGCCCGCATGCACCGCCTGCTCGCGCCCGAGATCGTTGAGCGGAATGTCCAGCGTGCCCTGCAGCCTGCCCGTCCTGTTCCAGTCGGTCTCGCCGTGGCGAAGGTAATAGATCGTGGGCGCGGGCATTGCGAGAGCTTGCGAACTAATCCTTGGTCAGCGACATGTCGGGCGCATCGGGCCGCTTCATGCCGAGCACGTGATAGCCGGAATCGACGTGATGCACCTCGCCGGTGACCCCGCGCGACAGATCGGACAGGAAATACAGCGCGCTGTCGCCGACTTCCTCGATCGTGACATTGCGGCGCAGCGGTGCATTGACCTCGTTCCACTTCAGGAGATAGCGCGAGTCGGCAATGCCGGCGAACGCCAGCGTCTTGATCGGCCCGGCCGAGATCGCGTTGACGCGGATCGCCTTCTCGCCAAGATCGGCGGCGAGATAGCGCACGCTGGCCTCGAGCGCGGCCTTTGCCACGCCCATGACGTTGTAGTTCGGCATCCACTTCTCGGAGCCGTAGTAGGTCAGCGTGATGATCGAGCCGCCGTCGGGCATCAGCTTCTCGGCGCGCTGCGCGATCGCGGTCAGCGAGTAGCAGCTGATCAGCATCGACTTGGAGAAGTTGTCGGCCGTGGTCTCGATGTAGCGGCCTTCGAGCTGGTCCTTGTCGGAGAAGGCGATCGCATGCACGACAAAATCGATCTTGCCCCACTTCTGCTTGAGCACGTCGAACACGGCATCGATGGTCGCGGCGTCCGTGACGTCGCAATGGCCGAGCAGCACCGCGCCGATTTCGGCTGCCAGCGGCTCGACCCGCTTCTTCAGCGCGTCGCCCTGAAAGGTCAGCGCGATCTCCGCGCCGGCCGCATGGCAGGCTTTCGCGATGCCCCAGGCAATGGAGCGATTATTGGCCACTCCGAGCACCACCCCGCGCTTGCCCTGCATCAGACCTGAAATCTGCGCCATTTACGCCTTCCTGCTTCGAAAGTGATTGAGGTGTGGAGGTACACCAGCGCTTACCTGCGGTACAGTCCCAATCTAACCGCCGGAATAGACAGCGCATTTCGGGGTTGTCCATGAAGGGGCGAGCACGCGGTCAGCGCGGCCTGCCGCAAGTCTTAAGACCGAGCCGCAAATGAGCGCGTTTCGCCAGAGTGTCGAAGCCATGATCCCGGCCCTGCGCCGCTATGCCCGCGCGCTCGCGCGCGATGCCGACATTGCCGATGACCTCGTGCAGGACACCTTGGTGCGGGCGCTGCGCTCGGAGAAGCTGTTTCTCGGCGGCGACATCAGGAGCTGGCTCTATACGATCCTGACCAATCTCAACAAGAACCGCAGGCGGAGCCTGGCGCGGCGGCCGCAATTCATGCCGCTGCTGGACAACAATCCCGATGCCAGCGGCACCGAGGCCGAGGGTCGCGACATTGCCCGTGCGCTCTCGACGCTGGTCGAGGAGCAGCGCGCGGTGCTGTTGCTGGTGGTACTGGAGGGATTGAGCTACCGCGAGGTCGCCGACATTCAGGGCGTGCCGATCGGCACCGTAATGTCCCGGCTTGCGCGGGCGCGCGCCCATGTCAAAGCGTCGCTCGAGGGTGAACGGCCAGCCTTGCGCAGGGTGAAGTGATGCAAAATTTGCCGGATTTGATTGCGATGAGACAATGGCCATGACCGACCGCCCCATTCCCGTCACCGAGGACGAGCTGCACGCCTATGTCGATGGCGAGCTGCCGGCCGAGCGCAGCGGTGACGTCGAGGCCTGGCTTGCCGCCCATCCCGAGGATGCCGAGCGGGTGCAGTCCTGGCGCGCGATGGCCGAGGCGCTGCACGCGCGCTACGACCAGGTCGCCAACGAGCCCGTGCCGCAGCGGCTGGAGCTGGAGCGGTTGGAGCGAGCGCCGCGGCGCTGGGTCTATGGCTCGATTGCGGCGGCGCTGATCGCCTTCGTCGCCGGCGGCGGCATCGGCTGGTTTGCCCGCGGCGAGGCAACGACGCGCGCGCCGCTGCAGAGCTTCACCGAGGACGCGCTGGACGCGCACCGGCTCTATGTGGTCGAGGTGCGCCACCCCGTCGAAGTTCCTGGCAGCGAGCGCACCCATCTGCAGCAGTGGCTGACCAAGCGCTGCGGCTGGGACGTGCGCGCGCCCGAGCTCGCCTCAAGCGGCTTGAAGCTGGTCGGCGGGCGGCTGCTACCCGGACCAAACGGCCCGGCATCGTTCCTGATGTATGAGAGCGCCTCCGGCGAACGCTTCACCATCTATACCACCAAGGCTGCGACCGAAGCGACGCAGATGCGCACCACCACCCTCGACAAGGACAGCGCCATGTTCTGGGCCGACCGCGGCGTCGGCTATGTCGTGAGCGGCGGCAACGACCGCGAGCGCCTCGCCCAAGTGGCGCGGGCCGTCTATGACCAGGTCGAGAAGAGCGGCGGCTAAAGCGCGATAAGATTAGGATGAATCGTCATCGCGCTTTAGCTCTTTGATTGAGCATGATCTTTTCGGAAAACCGCTTCACACTTTTCCGGATCATGCTCTAGGGGCTTGCGTCAATGAACGTCGCCGCAGGCTCCAACCCATCTCCCCTTGTGGAGAAGGTGGCGCGGACGACAGTCCGCGACAGATGAGGGGTCTCTCTCCGCGAGTTCAGTGGTGAGATAATTGAATCGCGAAGACAACCCCTCACCCCACCGAGCCCGTTTCTACCGTCAGAGCTGCCCTCTCCTACAAGGGGCCTGCAAGGGGCGAGGGCACAACGACAAGAAGTGTCGCGATGGCATGTCGCTTTGTACGCGCGTGTTTAAAAAGACACGTCCCAATTCCGACATTGAAAATCTGGAATCAAGCCTTGGGTGCGTCTCATTATCGCACCGCTTGCTCACGAGAAAATGACCATGCGTTCGATCCGCCGATCGACGCAAGCGGCCTCGAGTTGGGGTTTTGTACCGCGCTGGTCCCCCCTCGAGGCCGCACCCTTTTTTTCGACGATTCTTCTCGTCTTCGTCGTCAGGGCTTCGGCTCTCAAGGGGCGGCGACTCTTGTTTTGACGCGTTTTCTTCACGCGAACCGGTTTCCACTTCGCTCGAAGACGCTCTAGAGATCGCTGCGCGGACTGTACGGACGCGCATCGCGCCACTTCTGCATCAATGCTTCAAGCTCGGCATCGTTCCCGTCCGGTAGCATGATCCGGGTCGTGACAAACAGGTCGCCATTCGCCGCGCCCGCCTTCGGCAGCCCCTTGCCTTTGAGACGGAAGGTGCGCCCCGACGAAGTGTTCTTCGGGATCGACAATTCGACCGCCCCGGTCAGCGTCGGCACGCGAACCTTGCCGCCGAGCACCGCCTCGTAGAGCGTGATCGGCAGCTCGAGCCTCAGGTCATTGCCGTCGAGCTTGAAGTGCGGATGGGGCGCGATGTTGATGGTGATCAGGAGGTCACCCGGCGGATGACCGGGCGCCGTCTCGCCCTGGCCCTTCAGCCGGATGGTCTGCCCCGCGGAGACACCGGCGGGAATCTTGACATTGAGCTCCTTGCCGGTCGGCAGCCGCACCCGCTTTTCGCCGCCATTCACCGCCTCTTCCAGCGAGACGCTCATGCTGACGTTGAGGTCGAGATCGACCCCGACCCCGCCGCCGCCCATCTCGAACTCGAACGGAGACGCGCCGGGACCCGCGCCAGCGCCTGCCGAACGGCGGGCGCGGCTGCCTGCGCCGCCGAACATGCTGTTCAAGATGTCCTCGAACGCATTGGCGTCGGGACCGCCCGCGCCTCCGCCGCCGGAGCGGAAGGTGTAGGTCTCGAACCCGCCGGGACCGGCGCGGCCGCGCGCGCCGCCGCCGGGAAAACCGGTGAAGCGGGGCTTGCCCTCGGCATCGATCTCGCCGCGATCGAACTGCTTGCGCTTGTCCTCGTCGCCAAGGATCTCATTGGCCGAGTTGATCTCGGCAAAGCGCGAGGCAGCCTTCGGATCATTCTTGTTGCTGTCCGGGTGATGCTTCTTGGCGAGCTTGCGATAGGCGCTCTTGATGGCCGCAGCGCTCGCGCTCCGCGGCACCCCCAAGACCTCATAGGGGTCGCGCATCCCTCAAAACTCCTTCTCGGAATATCCCGATGATAACTGCCCAGAGAGCCTTTCGGCCCAGTTTGTTTTCATCTGGGGATTTCGTTGCAATTTTGCAACGGCCATGACGCCGTGCCTTCTTACTTCTACCCCCGTTTCCAGGGCTTGAGTGTGTGAATTTCCCATCTTCCATTGCCGGCTCTGCAGGCGGCGCCCTGCAGCCAGCTTTCGGTGTCGCCGTTGACGTAGCTCGCCAGGAAGTCCCGGCAGGTGCGGCCGTCCTCGGCGGCGTAGGCGGAGGCGATCGGCGTCACCGAGCCGCGCGCGCCGGTCTGCGGATTTTCCCAAGGCTGGCTCGCATCCTTGTCGCCCTTGGTCAGCACGTCGGAGGCGGCGGTGCGGGCAAAGGCCAGATCGGTCTCGGTCGGCAGCTTGGGCTGGCTTTGCGCCGGAATCGAGCCGGTGACGTCGTCGTCGGAATATTTGGCAAAGGCGTTGTCGGCGCCCGAGCGCGACAGGCTGCAGCCGCTGGTCGCCAAGCCGATCAGAATCAATGCAAGCGCGGCGCCTTTGGCCGACATCGGCAATAGGCCAACGCCGCCCCATGCCCTATATAGGAATGCCCTATATCGGACCTGGCGGCACCGCGGCTGGCTCTCTGCCTCGGCGAGGCGCAAACATCGGCTCCAGTTACATGAACGACACCACCTCCATCAAACAACAGGCACCCTTAACATCAGGTGATTTTACCGCGGCCGACGAGCCGTTCGCCCTGTTCGCGGACTGGTTCGCCGAGGCTGTGACGTCAGAACCCAATGATCCCAATGCGATGGCGCTCGCGACGGTCGATCCCGAAGGCCTGCCCGACGTGCGCATGGTGCTGATGAAGGGCTATGACACCGAGGGCTTTGTGTTCTACAGCCACATTGCGAGCCAGAAGGGCCGCGAGCTCGCCACAAATCCCAAGGCGGCTTTGCTGTTCCACTGGAAGTCGCTGCGCCGGCAGGTCCGCATCCGCGGCCTTGTGTCGCCGGTAACCGACTCCGAGGCCGATGCCTATTTCGCCACCCGCCCCAAGCAGGCGCAGATCGGCGCCTGGGCCTCGAAGCAATCGGAGGCGCTCGAGAGCCGCTTTGCCTTTGAGCAGGCGATCGCCAAGGTCGCCGCGAGGTATGTGATCGGCGAGGTGCCGCGGCCGCCGGGCTGGAGCGGCTGGCGCATCGCGCCGCTGCGCATGGAATTCTGGCACGACCGCCCCTTCCGCCTGCACGACCGCATCGAGTTCCGCCGCGACACGCCTGGTGGCGCATGGAGCAAGGTGCGGATGTATCCGTGATAACCCGCAAGCGCCATCATGGCCGGGAGTGCCAACCGTCTACTCCGTCATTCCGGGGCGGTCCGTAGGACCGAACTTTGGTGTGCTATTGCACACCAAAGAATCTCGAGATTCCGGGTTCGATGCTGACGCATCGCCCACGGAATGACGGTGCAAGATAACGCGCAAGGCCGTGACGGACTGTCGGAGAGTTAGAGAGCACACATGACGACCTCATCCAACCTGCCGCGGCGGACGCTGCTGCTCACCGGGGCCAGCCGCGGCATCGGGCATGCCACCGTGATCCGCTTTTCCTCCGCCGGCTGGCGCGTCATCACCTGCTCGCGGCATGCCTTTCCGGAGGAGTGCCCCTGGGACGCCGGCCCAGAGGACCACATCCAGGTCGACCTCGCCGATCCCGAGGACACGCTGCGCGCGGTCGCCGAGATCAGGAAGCGGCTCGCAGGCGGCGAGCTGCATGCGCTGGTCAACAACGCGGCGATCTCGCCCAAGGGGCCGGGTGGTGGCCGGCTCGGTTCCGTCGATACCGACCTCGACACCTGGAACCACGTGTTCCGGGTGAATTTCTTTGCGCCCATCATGCTCGCGCGCGGCCTGATGGAGGAGCTGAAGAAGGTCAAGGGCAGCGTCGTCAACGTCACCTCCATCGCCGGCTCACGCGTGCATCCCTTCGCAGGCGCGGCGTACGCGACGTCGAAGGCGGCGCTCGCCGCGCTGACCCGCGAGATGGCAAGCGACTTCGGCCGCGTCGGCGTGCGCGTCAACTCCATCGCGCCGGGCGAGATCGACACCTCGATCCTGTCGCCGGGCACCGAGAAGATCGTCGCCGAGCAGATCCCGATGCATCGGCTGGGCACCCCGGACGAGGTCGCCAAGATCATCTACGTGCTGTGCACGGAGACGAGCTCGTATGTGAACGGCGCGGAGATTCACATCAATGGCGGGCAGCATGTGTGAGGCCTCTCCCCGTCGCCCCGGCGAAAGAACTCTCACGGTCGTCCCGGCGAAGGCCGGGACCCATAGCCACAGGGTTGTGTTGTCGCGAAGGTAACGTCCACCACGCGCTGTTGATAGATTCCGCGGTATGGGTCCCGGCCTTCGCCGGGACGACGAAGTTCGGAGTTGGCAGCACCATGGGACGTTTCGCCTCGACCGTCGGCCTCTATGAAGCGCTGCGGCCGCCTTATCCGGCCGCCTTCTTCCGCAGCGTCGCCGAGCAGCTCAAGCTTTCGCGCCAGCACGCGCTGATCGACCTCGGCACCGGCCCCGGCCTGCTCGCCCTCGGCTTTGCGCCCTATGTCGGCCGCGTGGTCGGCGTCGATCCCGAGCCCGGCATGCTTGCGGCCGCACGCGAGGCGGCGGTGCGCGCGAAGGTCGATCTCACGCTGATCGAGGGCAAGGTGGAGACGTTGCCAGGCGAAATCGGCGCTTTCGATGTCATCACCATCGGCCGCGCGCTGCACTGGATGGATCGTGCGGCAACGCTTTCCCGATTCGAGACGCTGCTCGCGCGCGATGGCCGCATCCTGATCTGCGCGTCGTCGACCGCAAGCGACGGCTCGAATCCTTGGGCCGACGCATATACCGCCGCGCGCCGCGCCTGGTCGGAGCCGCGGCTCTGGGCGGAGTCCGGCACCGGCAATCCCGGCCGCCGCGATCCCGCGCCGTTTTTCAAGGACAGCGCCTTTCATCTCGCCGAGAAGATCACGCAGCTCGACCGGCACGACATCCCTGTGCGCGACCTCGCACGTCGCGTGCTGACGTTCTCCTCGACGTCGCCCGATGCGCTTGGCGACAGGGTGGAGGCGATGCTCGCCGACGTCGAGCGGCGGCTTGAGCCGTTCAGCCGCGACGGCATGATCACCGAGGCGTTTGTCGCGGTCGCGCAGATCGTCAAACGCTGACGTCGTCAAATGCTGACGTCGTGACGCGCTGATGCCGTGACGCGCTGATGCCGTGACGCGATAACGCCGCGGACATGCCGCGGCGTGGCTCGCTCGGCCTGGCCTCACCGCATCAATAGTTGTGGTGATGATGGTGATGGTGATGGTGGTGATGATGATGGTGCCGGTGCGGCACGATCACGACGCGCGGGGCCCGACGCCAGTGATGGTGGTGGTGATGATGGTGGTGATGGTATTGCGCAAGCTGCACCCGCGCCTCATCACGCACGGCACCCTGCTGCTCATCCATCGCCTGCAGGATCTTGCCGGCATTGGGGATCGGCTCGAGGAGGTCGGCGTAGGAATTGGCGTGCAGAACATCCGACGGCGGCGGCAACGGTGCGGCCTGAGTTGACGTGACAGTGCCGAGCGCGGCCACCGCGCCCAAAAGTCCGGCGATCTTCTTGTCCAAGATATATCTCCTCTGCGCCCCGCACCCGGCGTGCAAACCCTCGGGCAGAAGGAAAGTTCCTTGCGGCCATCGCGCATGGCCTTCGGCTGTTGCTCCGCGGCCACGACGATGGGCCGCTAGCATGCCTCCGATTGCCCCATCAGCACCATCACTGCGAGGAGCGTTAGCGACGAAGCAACGACATGGCGAGATGGACCGCGCGGCCCCGGCTCCCTCAACTCAACCCCCGCAGAATCTGCGCCGCCTGCCACCGCAATCGCATGCCCGCGATATCCACGTTGTCCATCGCCGAGCATTCGTCTTCGCGTTCGCCTTCCATCAGCTTGGCGCCGCAGTGGCGGCAGAGGCGCGTTGAGAGCGCGGCTGCGCGGGGCGCGCCGGTGCGGGCACGGTAGCGCGACAGCTCGATGATGTTGGGCGATTGCGTTACGGTTTTGTCAACCATCGGATCCTCGCGCGGCTGGCGCGGTTCCGGCTGTTGCGGAAGCGCGCATGCTTAACTTTTCGCGCATGACCGTCTGAAGGACCTGGGCCCGCTCCGCGCTCGCGCGTCCCTTGGTCGTCCCGATCATGCTGGACGCGAACCCTAGCGACAAAGATTAGATCAAAGCTTCAACAGTCCGCTCAAATTTTACCGGTGGTGATGCGGCAGGCTAATGAATGGTTGCTGCGATGGTTGAGTAGCGCTTGCGTTGCCATAACACGGAAGCGTGACAGCAATGATGCCCGATGATGTCTTTGAACACTGGCGTTGCCGGTTCCTGATAAGGTACATCACCCGAGTTTCAACACCTGAAAGGCTTCTCCCTATGCGTGCACTGGCTTGGACCATCGTTGCGATTGCGATGACATCAGCTGCGGTGCCGGCGCGTGCGCAGACATACGATCCGGACTACCCGGTCTGCATCCAGGTGTACACGAGGGGTGCCAACTACATCTCATGTGGCTTTACATCGATAGCGCAATGCCAGATGTCGGCCTCGGGGCGGGCGGCGCAGTGCCTGGTCAATCCATATTATGCCGGCGCCTATCAGCCATATCCTGCTCCGGCACACCGGCGGCGGAAGCATCACGTCAGCTAGCCTAAACTCGCTGCTTTCACAGCTGCCGTAGGGTGGGCAAAGGCGCCCTTGCGCCGTGCCCACCATTTGCATCGTCGTTGGTGGGCACGCTCCGCTTTGCCCACCCTACAGCTACGCTCCGCTAGCTCGCGAGCCGAAGGGCGGGGAGAGAGAGGAGATAGCGCGCGCCCCTCACAACCACTTCTTGAGCTTGAAGATGTAGTACGGGACGATCGCCGCGGCGATCATGGCGATGACGGCGATCGGATAGCCGAAGTGCCATTCGAGCTCGGGCATGTCCTTGAAGTTCATGCCGTAGATGGAGGCGATCAGCGTCGGCGGCATCAGGACCACCGCCATCACCGAGAACAGCTTGATGATGTTGTTCTGCTCGAGGTTGACGACGCCGAGCATGGCATCCAGCACGAAGGTGATCTTGCCCGAGAGATAGGAGGCGTGGTCGGAGAGCGAAGCCACGTCGCGCTGCATGGTCTTGAGCTGCTCGCGCATGTCCTTGGACCATTTCACGCCCTCCACCACCGCCGACAGGAAGGCGACGAGGCGGCCGATCGAGACCAGGCTTTCGCGCACTTTGGACGTAAGGTCGCCCTTGCGGCCGATGGCGGCCAGGATCTGCGAATAGCGCCTGGCGTTGCCGTGGCGCTCGCTCTCAGGCTCGAAAATGTCGTGGGAGACCTGGTCGAGGTCGATGCCGACCCGCTCGAGGATGTCGGCGCAGCGATCGATCACGGCATCCAGGAGCTCCATCAGGATCTGCTCGCCGGAGATCGCCGGCGAGCAGGAGCGCGCGAGCTTGTGCTCGACCTGCGGAAACGGCTTGGGCGTGTCGTAGCGCACGGTGACCAGGCGGTGACCGGCGAGGATGAAGGTCACCGCAGTGGTGCGCGGCATGTCGGTGTCGGACTGGCACATCAAGGTCGCCGTCATGTAGCGCGCGCCGTTCTCGATGTAGAGGCGGCTGGAGATCTCGATCTCCTGCATGTCCTCCCGCGTCGGCACCGCGATACCCGCAAGCCGCTCCACCGCCCGGTCCTCGGCCGCCGTGGGGTTGACGAGATCGATCCAGACCGCGCTGTTGGGCAGAAGCGAGAGATCCTCGATCACAGCCTTCTTCAGGGCGGACTCGGTTGGAACAAACACCGAAAACATGAGGGGACGAACTCCGAAGCGGCACGGGCGTGGGGCGGGGCCAGGCGAATTGCGCGATCTATCCCCACTATGCCAGCTAGCAAATGACAGTGGCGTTAACCATCCTCGCCTGTTTGCGGGGCCGCGGCTGGCTCCAGCCTGGCAAAACCGAGCATCTGTGTCCCCATCTGCCCAAAAATGGGACTGCCGGCGCAGGCCTTGCGGCAGAAATGCCACAGGTACCCTTCCGCAGCGCGGCAGTGTGCTCTCAATGCTGGAATTGCGGCGGTGTTCGAACGATAATGCTTTTACTGAATCGTGGCGTTTGAGGCGTAAAGGTGACGCCTTGGCACGCTTTTGTCTTTCAGACCTTTCGGAAGAACATGATGTCGTCGCTGAGAGTGAAACTCGCCATTCTGGCCTCCGGTCTCCTCCTGTCGGGCTGCATGCAGGCCACGACCTATGAGGCCACGAACACCGCGGCGTTCAAACCGCGCGACAAGGAATATCTCGCCAAGATCCGCTACACCAATGTTCCGGTGGCGGAACCCTTCCGGCGCGCGATTGTGGAATATCACCGCAAGGAAGCCCCGGGCTCCATCGTGGTCGATTCCGACAATCACTATCTCTACTACGTGCTGGATGGCGGCAAGGCGATCCGCTACGGCATCACTGTCGGCGAAGAGGCCATGGCCTGGTCCGGCGTCGCCAAGGTCGGCGCCATGACCGAATGGCCGGCCTGGCATCCGACCGCGGGCGAGATCGAGCGGCTCGGCGTGCCGAGCTTCGTGGCGCCGGGTCCGGACAATCCGATGGGCTCGCGGGCGATGTATCTCTATGCCAACGGCAAGGACACGCTGTTCCGCATCCACGGCACCAATCAGCCGGAATATATCGGCGCCTCGATCTCGTCGGGCTGCATCCGCCTGACCAATGAGGACGCGATCGACCTCTACAACCGGGTCAAGATCGGCACCATCGTGGTGGTGCTCGAACCGCACCATGGCGACTCGCCCTACAATTCGACCGTCGCGCTGCAGGGCGGCGGCTCGTCCTTGATGCAGTAGAGACGCCGTTCGCCGGAGTTTGGGGACTCCGGCTGGGGGGCCTGGGGTGAAAAAGCGCCGGCGCGAGCTGGCGCTTTTTTAATGCGCGCTGACGCCTTACCCGCCCCTGGAGGGGGCGGGTAAGGGTTACCTATGTTGGCGGCTGCTCAGTGTACTATTCGCGCTTTGCCTTGCTGCTGACCTTCGCCGAGCGGTGCGGCTTGCTTTTGGGGTGCTGCTCCTCGGGCGATGGCGCCTCCGCCGGCTTGGTCTCCTCCTGCTGGTCACCCTCGGCGGCCGGCGCCTCTTGCTTCGCGCCCTGCTCCTTCGTCCCTTCCTCCTTCGTCCCCTCTCCCTTCGCCACCTCGCGCGGCGGGGCCTCGGCCGGGCGCTCTTCCGGCACCGCCGGCGCGACGCGGGGCAGCGGATCGAGCACGTCCCATTCGCAGATCTTGTAGTTGTTGCGGCGCTCGGCGAGATCGAGATGGATGTGGTCCTCGTGATACCAGTCGGAGTCTGGGCCAAGCACCGTCGCAAAGCGCGCGCAGACCGAGTGCAGCACGTCCTCGCGCAAGCTCCGCGGCTCGCTGCGGTCGGTGAGACCGATCTCGCGACCGTCGGCGAGCCTGAAGCCGCGCACGTCGAGCGCATTGGCCTTGCCGTGCTCGGAGAGCGGCGCGCCCTTGATACGGTTGCGGCCGCGGCACTCGAAGGAATCGAAATTGTCGAGCGAGGTGATCTCGCTGCCGAGCCTCGCGGTCAGCGGCGCGATGTCGCTGCGCACCCAGTCGGCGACCTCCGAAGCCATCGGGCAGCGCAGCGTCGCCGGCGGGGTGACGGCGACGCGATGCTTGTCCGGCAGCACGATTGCCTCGAGCCGCACCAGGTCGTCGCCGCCGCAGCCGCCGGGCCCGTGCACGGACGGAATCGACGGCGCGACCGCAATGTCCTCGGTCAGCGCCTGGCGGCAGGCGGACACCGGCGGCGCAGCAGGAGCAGCGGGAGCCGTCTGCTCGGCCGGCTTCTGCTCGGACGGTTTGGCCGGCGCCTCGACGTTTGGCTGGACTTCCGGCTCGCCCCTGGCCTCCTCGGTCTCCTCGCGCGGCGGTGCCTCCGCCGGCCGCGGACGCGGCAGCGGTACTTTGACGGCATGCAAGGCGTGGCGCGATCGCGGCGGCCCGCCGAACAGCTCCTCCAGGCCGAAGCTTCCGTGCCCGCGCGCCTGCCCCGGTGAGGGCAGCGCAGCGATAAGGCCCAGCACGGCTACCGCCGTAACCAATTTGCCCAAGCGGGGCCATTTGCGTGCCCCTTGGCGCGCGCTAAAGTTCATGGCAATTCCCTAGACATAAGGAAACACCGACACGTCACGGGAAATACCGTCAAGGGAAAACTCGTACGGCGAACAATTTGTACGGCAAACACTTGGAGGAGCGTCCGTATGCTTGGTTTGATGCAAGATTGGCCCCTGCTCTGCCACCGCATTCTCGAACACGCGGCGGCGATTCATGGCAACCAGGAGGTCGTCACGCGATCGGTCGAGGGGCCGATCGTCCGCACCACCTACAAACAGATCCATGAACGGGCGCTGAAGGTCTCGCAGGCGCTGGACAGGGCCGGCATCAAGCTCGGCGACCGCATTGCAACTATCGCCTGGAATACCGCACGCCACCTGGAATGCTGGTACGGCATCATGGGCATCGGTGCGATCTGCCATACCGTCAACCCGCGGTTGTTTCCGGACCAGATCGCCTGGATCCTCAACCACGCCCAGGACCGCATCGTCATCACCGACATCACCTTCGTTCCGGTGCTGGAGCAGATCGCCGCGAAGCTTCCGAGCGTCGAGCGCTATGTCATCCTGACCGACAGGGCGCACATGCCGGAGACCAAGCTCAAGAACGCCATCGCCTACGAGGACTGGATCGGCGAGGTCGACGGCGACTTCACCTGGAAGACCTTCGACGAGAATACCGCGGCCGCGATGTGCTACACCTCGGGTACCACAGGCGATCCCAAGGGCGTGCTGTATTCGCACCGCTCGAACGTCATCCATTCGCTGATGGCCAATTCCAAGGACGCGCTCGGCGCGTCGGCCTCCGACACAATGCTGCCCGTGGTGCCCTTGTTCCATGCCAACAGCTGGGGCATCGCCTTCTCCGCGCCCTCGATGGGCACCAAGCTCGTGATGCCCGGCCCGAAGCTGGACGGCGCCTCGGTCTACGAGCTCCTGGATACCGAGAAGGTCACCTGCACCGCCGGCGTGCCGACGGTGTGGCTGATGCTGCTCAACTACATGTCGCAGAACAAGCTGACGCTGCCGCATCTGAAATTCGTGGTGTGCGGCGGCTCGGCGATGCCGCGCTCGATGATCCAGGCCTTTGTCGACATGGGCGTCACCGTGCGTCATGCCTGGGGCATGACCGAGATGAGCCCGCTCGGCACGCTGGCCGCGCTGAAGCCGCCGTTCGCGAACGCCACCGGCGAGGAGCTACTCGATGTGCTGCAGCTGCAGGGCTATCCGCCGTTCGGCGTGCAGATGAAGATCACCGACGATGCCGGCAAGGAGCTGCCCTGGGACGGCAAGACCTTCGGCCGGCTCAAGGTCGCAGGGCCTGCGGTGTCGAAAGCCTATTATCACGTCGACAACGACATTCTCGATGAGAACGGCTTCTTCGACACCGGCGATGTCGCCACCATCGACCAGCACGGCTACATGCGCATCACCGACCGCTCCAAGGACGTGATCAAGTCCGGCGGCGAGTGGATCTCCTCCATCGACCTGGAAAACCTCGCGGTCGCCCACCCCGCGGTGGCGGAAGCTGCGGTCATCGGCGTGCACCATCCCAAATGGGACGAGCGGCCGCTTCTGATCGTGCAGCTCAAGCAGGGCCAGCAGGCCTCGCGCGAGGACATACTGAAGTTCATGGAAGGCAAGATCGCAAAGTGGTGGATGCCCGACGACGTCGCCTTTGTCGAAGGCATTCCCCACACCGCGACCGGAAAGATCCTCAAGACCGCGCTGCGCGACCAGTTCAAGGCCTACAGCTTCCCGAACGCGGCGGCGTAGGCGGACGGCCGCCAGCCATTGATCTGGCCTCCGCCAGCCACCGCGGAGGCCGCTTCACTTTGCATCCCGCCGTCATCGTCCGCGAAGGCGGACGATCCAGTATTCCAGAGGCGGCGGAGGTTCAGCCGATACGCCGCGGCGTACTGGATATCCCGCCTTCGCGGGGTATGACGACTGATGTGGGGCGACAGCACCGGCCCGCGATAGAACCGGTTAACCCAGGTTCCCCGCCCGCCGCAAACAGAGACGAAAGGCGAATAGGAACAAGTCCTTCGCCTCCCTAATTTGCCGCCGGTTTTCAATTCGAGCGAAACAATCGAGGAAACGCCCTTATGAGCAAATTCGTAAAGCTGACCCTGCCGTGGCTGGTTGCGGCATCGCTGATCGCGCCAGCAGCCCAGGCAGCCGGCAACAAGGTGGTGATTGGCGATATCGACGACATGTCCGGCCTCTATGCCGACGTGATCGGCCCCGGCGGCGTCGAGGCCGCCAAGATGGCAATCGACGATTTCGGCGGCAGCGTGCTCGGCAACAAGATCGAGTTCATGGTCTCCGACCACCAGAACAAGCCGGACGTCGGCGCGCAGAAATTCCGCGAATGGGCCGACCGTGACGGCGTCACCATGATCCTCGGCGGCTCCAACACCGGCGTCAGCCTGGCCATGAGCAACGTGGCGAAGGAGAAGAAGATTCCCTTCATCGCCATCGGCGCGGCCGGCGCCTCGCTGACGGGCAAGGACTGCACGCCATACACGGTCCACTACGTCTACGACACCACCTCGCTCGGCAACGGCACGGCGAAGACCATGGTCAAGCAGGGCGGGAAAACCTGGTTCTTCCTGACCGCCGACTACGCTTTCGGCACCCAGCTGCAGGAGTCCGCCTCCAAGGTGGTCGAAGCCAATGGCGGCAAGGTGGTCGGCGCGGTCCGCGTGCCGCTGTCGACCTCGGATTTCTCCAGCTATCTGTTGCAGGCGCAGAACTCCGGCGCCCAGATCCTGGGACTTGCCAACGCCGGCAACGACTTCACCAACTCGATCAAGGCCGCCGACGAATTCGGCATCGCCAAGACCATGAAGCCGGCCGCCCTGCTCGCCTTCATCAGCGACATCCACAGCCTCGGCCTGAAGACCGCACAGGGCCTGTACCTGACCACCGGCTGGTACTGGGACCTCAACGACAAGACGCGTGCGTTTGCAAAACGCTATTACGAGAAGACCAAGCGCGAGCCGACCATGAACCAGGCCGGCTATTACTCGGCCACCCTGACCTATCTGAACGCGGTGAAGGCCGCCGGCACCACCGATTCCGACAAGGTGATGGCCGAGCTGAAGAAGACGAAGATCGACGACATGTTCACGTCCAACGGCCATATCCGTCCCGACGGCCTGATGGAGCATGAGATGTACATCATGCAGGTGAAGAAGCCCGAGGAGTCCAAGGCGCCCTGGGACTACTACAAGCTGGTGCAGACCATGTCCGGCGAGGAAGCCTTCGGCAAGCTCTCCGATTCGGCCTGCCCGCTGGTCGCACAGGCCTCCCATTGAGCATAGGCGCGCCCGGCCACAGCGCCGGGCGCGCCCATCCTTACGGCCGGCGTCCCGCACCGTATCGGGACGTTAAAGGGTCGGCATAAGGCCTTCACATCGGACCGGAAAATGCGCTACCCAGCTTGCGCGAAGGTGCCTGTTCCCCGTGTCATGGGCGCCGTTCTCCGCAACTGGATCTGACGATGGCCCGCAGGTTTTCCGCGCCCTATCTTTCCGAGCCCGTCTCGGGGCTTGCCACCTGGGCGCGGAATCTCGCGGTCTTCTCCGTCGTCGCGGTCGTGGTGTCGATCATCATCGTCCGCTTCGGCTTCCTGGAGATGAAGCCGGCGATCGCGACCTTCTTCGGCGCGCTGGCGCTTGCCGGTCTCTCCATCCTGATCGGTTTTCTGGGCTTTGCCGCGATCTGGCAGAACGGCACCCGCGGCATGGGCCGCATCCTCCTGGCCTTTGTCATCGACGCGCTGGTGCTGGCCTACCCTGCCTATCTGGCCGTTCAATATCGCAGGCTCCCGCATATCTACGACATCACCACCGACCCCATCGACCCACCGCGCTTTGATGCCTTGAGCCGCCTGCGCACCGGCGATGGCACCAACACCGCCATCTATGCCGGGCTCCATTCCGCCGAGCAGCAGCGCAAGGCCTATCCGGACATCGAGCCGGTCGAGCTTGAGATCACGCCCGAGCGCGCCTTTGACATTGCACTGCGGCTCGCCAACAAGCGCAAATGGCTGGTGATCGACGAGCGGCCGCCGCAGCCGCCGCGCCGCATCGGCGTGATCGAGGCGGTGGCGCGCACGCCGATCATGGGCTTCCGCGAGGACGTCTCGATCCGCATCCAGCCCGACGCCGACGGCTCACGCGTCGACATCCGCTCCTCGTCGCGCTATTTCGACAGCGACCTCGGAAGCAACGCGGCGCGCATCTCCAAGCTGATCGACGATCTCAACACCGCCGCTGAAGCCGATGCGATGAAGCCCGCGAGGAAGGCAGCCCCCACGCCGCCGCCGAAAGCCCCGGCGAAGACCGTGAAGAAATAGCTCGTCATTGCGAGGAGCGCAGCGACGCGGCAATCCAGAGCCGCGTGCGTGGCTCTGGATTGCTTCGCTTCGCTCGCAATGACGGGATGCAGCTTGCCGCTCCGCGCGCCCCGGAATGGCGGAGCTACACCAACCGATACGTCCCGCCGATCACCGGATCGCCTTCCGTCGCGACCACGCCACGTGCGACGAGATCCTCCAGATGCGCCAGCACGGAGTAACCGGCCGCGGTCATCAGGCGCGGATCGATGCCGATATAGATCGCGCGCACCAGGGTCGGAATGTCGGCCGCGCCCTTGGCCAGGCGATGCAGGATGGAGGCCTCGCGCGCCTTGCGGTGGCGGATCAGGAAGCGGGTATAGCGCGGGCCTTCCGGAATCTCCGGGCCGTGCCCGGAGAGATAGAGGTCCTCCTCGCGTGCCGCGAGACGGTCGAGCGAGGCCATGTAGTCGACCATGGAGCCGTCGGGCGGCGCCACGATCGAGGTCGACCAGCCCATCACATGGTCGCCGACGAAGGTGAGCTTCCGCTCCGGCCAGGCGAACGCCATGTGATTTGCGGTGTGACCGGGCGTCGCCAGCGCCTCCAGCCTCCAGCCACTGCCTTCGATCACGTCGCCATCGGCGATGGCGACATCGGGGGCGAAATTGCGGTCGGCGCCGGATTCCGGATTGTGCTTCTCGCTCTCATAGCGCGGACGCGAAGCGCGGTGCGCGCCTTCGGCATAGACGGTCGCAGCAGTGGCTTGCTTGATGCGCCCCGTGTTCGGTGAGTGATCGCGATGGGTGTGGGTGACGACAATATGCGTCACGGTCTCGCCCCTGACCGCATCGAGCAGCGCCCTGGCATGCGCCTCGCTGTCCGGGCCGGGATCGATGATGGCGACCTTGCCGGTTCCGACGATGTAGCTCACCGTGCCGGTGAAGGTGAAGGGGCTCGGATTGTCGCACAGCACGCGCCGCACGCCCGGCCGCACCTCCTCGACCACGCCGGGGAGAAGCGGGAAATTGCGGTTGAACGGGACGTCGTCGTTATCGGCCATCGCGATACCTGTGATTGCAACGGGAGCAGCCGCCCGCCCCATCCTCGCTCGTCATACCCCGCGAAGGCGGGGTATCCAGTAAACACCGCAGCACGCAGTAACGGAGGCCTCTGGAATACTGGATCGTCCGCATTCGCGGACGATGACAGCGGAGGGAAACGGCGCGAGCGGTGCCCCTCTCACGTCTTAAAAGAACGCCTGGATGCCTGTGATCGCGCGGCCGAGGATCAGCGCGTGCACGTCATGGGCGCCTTCATAGGTGTTGACGGTCTCCAGGTTCGCGGCATGGCGCATCACGTGGTACTCGATCTGGATGCCGTTGCCGCCGTGCATGTCGCGCGCCTGGCGGGCGATGTCGAGCGCCTTGCCGCAATTGTTGCGCTTCACGATCGAGATCATCTCCGGCGCCATCTTGCCCTCGTCCATGAGACGGCCGACGCGCAGGCTCGCCTGCAGGCCGAGCGCAATCTCGGTCTCCATGTCCGCGAGCTTCTTCTGCACCAGCTGGGTTGCGGCGAGGGGCCGGCCGAACTGCTTGCGGTCGAGCGTATACTGCCGCGCCCGATGCATGCAGTCCTCGGCCGCACCCAGCGCGCCCCAGGAGATGCCGTAGCGGGCGCGGTTGAGACAGCCGAACGGGCCCTTGAGGCCGGAGACATTGGGCAGCAGCGCGCTTTCCGGCACCACCACGCCGTCCATCACCACCTCGCCAGTGATCGAGGCGCGAAGTGAGAGCTTGCCGCCGATCTTCGGCGCGGACAGGCCCTTCATGCCTTTCTCCAGGATGAAGCCGCGGATCTGGTTGTCGTGTGCGGCCGACTTGGCCCAGACGACGAACACGTCGGCGATCGGTGCGTTGGAGATCCACATCTTGGCGCCTGTCAGCCGATAGCCGTCGGCGACCTTCTCCGCGCGGGTCTTCATGCCCGCCGGATCCGAGCCGGCATCGGGCTCGGTGAGGCCGAAACAGCCGACCCATTCGCCGGTCGCAAGCTTCGGCAGGTATTTCTTGCGCTGGCTGTCGTCGCCATAGGCATAGATCGGATACATCACGAGCGAAGACTGCACCGAGTTCATCGAGCGATAGCCGCTATCGACCCGCTCGATCTCGCGCGCGACCAGGCCATAGGCCACATAGCTCGCATTGGCACAGCCATATTCCTCCGGCAGCGTGACGCCGATGAGGCCGAGCTCGCCCATCTCGTTGAATATCTCGCGATCGGTCGTCTCCTCGAGATAGGCCTTGATCACGCGCGGCAACAGCTTCTCCTGCGCATAGGCGCGCGCGGTGTCGCGGATCATGCGCTCGTCTTCGGTGAGCTGCTCGTCGAGCAGGAACGGATCGTCCCACTTGAAAGAGGCCGCGGCCGGCTTGTCCTTCGCCTGAGGGCGTACACTCATGGGTTATCCTTTCGCTCCAAAACTTAAACGGAATTGACAGTTAAATTAGAACGCCCGGGCCTTGAGCGCAATTGCGTTGCGTTCTTACCGTTCCATCGTCATTCCGGATCGCCGTGCCACCGTCATTCCGGGGCGCGTCGAAGACGCGAACCCGGAATATCGAAGTTGTGGCGCGAGATTCCGGGTTCACGCTTCGCGTGCCCCGGAATGACGGTGCTTCACTAACGCCCGGGACGTACCGATGCTCACATCTCCAGCCGCTCATTGGCGACGATCTCGATGCCGAAGCCCGACAGACCCTTGTAGTCATGCACCGAGGAGGTGAGATTGACGATCGAGGTGACGCCGAGATCGCGCAGGATCTGCGCGCCGACTCCGACCTCGCGCCATTGCGTGTGGCGGTCGGCCTCCGCGCTCTTGCGCTGCCCGACCGGCTCGACGGGAACACCCGCGGCACCGTCGCGCAAGTACACCAGCACGCCGCGGCCGGCCTTCTTGAAGTGCTGCAGCACCGCCTGCATCCGCTCTGAGCCGGTGAACAGGTCCTTCACAATGTTGGGCTTGTGCAGCCGCGTCAGCACGCGCTTGCCGTCACCAACGCCGTTGTAGACGAAGGCCGCATGGGTGATCTCGTCGAACGGGGAGCGGTAGGCATAGCCCTGCAGCGGACCGATCGGGCTCTCCATGCTGAAGGTCGAGACCCGCTCGATCAGCTTCTCGCGCGCCTGGCGGTAGGCGATCATGTCGGCGATGGTGACATGCTTGAGCTTGTGCGCGGCGGCGAAGCGCGCCACCTGCTCGCCCTTCATGACCGTGCCGTCGTCGTTCATCAATTCGGAGATGACGCCGACCGGCGGCAGCCCGGTGAGCTTGCAGAGGTCCACGGCAGCTTCGGTATGGCCGGAGCGCAGCAGCACGCCGCCATCGCGTGCGATCAGCGGGAAGATATGACCCGGGCGGGCAAAATCGTTGGCGCCGGCGTTGGGGTTGGCGAGCGCGCGGCAGCAGGAGGCGCGC